>CAIPQN010000034.1 GCA_903867225.1 uncultured Pseudomonadota bacterium
CGTTTTTAATTGACCCCCTATTGAAGTGTGGTTTATGACTTCAATCCATTGTCGTTATTGATTTCTACGATATTCTATTTTTCGTTAAATGGATTAGCTTATTCCGTTGCTAAGGGGTCAAATTTAAAGCGTTGGTAACAGTCGAGCCAATTGCGAAAAAAACCGTGTGGAATTGAGCTTGAACCACCTTGCGAATAGTTCAAAATTTGAAATTGTTCTGCCCAGCGGTGATTTTTATCTACGCCTGAGAAATCGGGTTCTGTGATGATTTGCATAAGTATTTTTAAGTATGTCGTCGTGAAAGGTTTTAAAGGTGTTGGGTAAGTTTTCAAACAATATAAGCACCATTTATTCGTATCCCCACGCTTTAAATTGATTTTGAAATTCTGGTGATTCTTTAAATGTCACAAAAAACAAAAATTCGGGTGCTAAATCCAAACCACTTTCCCAAACTAGCGTGTCATGCTCAATTTTGAATTTTTTAAATTCGTTCTCATCGCGTAATTCTGAAAATGGCACACGGTTTTCGTCAAAAATTACGTCATGCAAGTTTGCAATGCCCGTGTTTTTATCATTGAACATCAAGGCAATTTTGTAATCACCCAAATAACTGGCATCAATAACACTGAGCATCATACAAGCGGTTGAATTGTGCGATATTGCCCTGTTGCTTTGATGCTATTCCAGTCATCAAGCAATTCTTGTTGATGTTCTTGCGCCCATTCAATGACTAAACTCAGTGCTTTTGAAGGCATTTTGCCTCCCATAATTCCTAGTGTTTCAATTGAAATTGCTACTTTGAATTCGTTATATTCAGCGTGAAAATGTGGCAGATTGTGTTCATTGAAATACATGTAAATCACAATTCCTAAAAATCTACTTATTTCGGGCATTTCTAAATCCTCCTAAACGCTGTAATACAAAACCGTTTCTTCGCTGTGAATGGTGTATGTAAAATTTAATCACTGCGTTTCAAATCTCGATAAAAATTTTCGTGCGAACCGACTGATTCAAGATAAATCAAACGAATAGTTTCATCGAGTGTATAACCCAACAAATATAATTGTCCGTTGCTACGAAATTTTAAAACACGCAACGCGGCTAAATCCCCCATTTTACGATCACCGATTTCAGGATTTTGTTGTATTTTTTCAATTGCCTCATCAACATCGACAACTATATTGTCATGCAGTTTTTTATACAGCCGAGCAAATCGCTTAGTTTGTTTAATGTCCCACATCATTTGCTGCGGCTTCTGGGAATGAAGGGTAAGGCATTTTCACGCGGTTCTCGCATTGAAGCTAATGATTCTGCGATGAAACTAATCGGTAAATCAGGATTATCAATTGCCGCACGCCCAATTTCTGCCCAATACTCAATTTGTCCGTCAATCGTGCGATGCTCTATCACTGCATCTTGTTTTGCGTGTTCATATAAATTTTGATTTATTTGTATTGAAATACTTGCTGACATTGACTATTCCTCTGTTTTACAAATTGTTAATTTTTCTTCAATTCAAATGCGTTCTTAAACTACGCAATACAAAGCCGTTTCTTCGCTGTGAATGGTGTAATGTTCAACGTAGCACGAATAAAACGGGAATTTTTCTTTAATGTGCAAAATAATTTCAAACAAATCATCAGGCTTGTGATACAGCGAAATCGCAAGTTTTGGTTTGAAGCGTTCAATGCTTTGTTGTGCGCCGCGAAGCGTATCCGTTTCCGCGCATTCATGTTGTGATAAACGCATCAGTGTGATTTGTAAATTTTTGAACGATGACCTACATCAACGACAACAATCACAATGTCTTTGTCCTGAATATCCACAATGACACGATAATTGCCTACCGTGTAACGCCAGAATCCACTAAATCCAGGGTGTAAAGGTTTTCCCAGTGAACGAGGATTTTCCATTGTCGGCAATATGTTATTTACAAATTCGGATATTCGCTCACGAGTCACCTTATCAAATTTAGCAATGGTTTTATCCGCCTCCTTTGAAAAACTAATCTTCCAACGCATTTAACTCTTCCATGTGTTTGTTAAATTCTGTAAGGCTTATCAATACGAGTGTTCCATTCGCTTTATCCGATTCATACTGCCTGACGGCTTGCAAGTCCTGATAATCTTCATAAGCCTGTTCTACCAATTCGGATAACCAACTTTCTACTGGCATATTATTTATGGCTGCCAGTTCTACGGCGGTTTGTTCAATGGGTGCTGATAACGTAATCATTTAATTTTTCTCCTTGGCATTATTATTTTGGGGCTACTACATTTACTAAAATCATGTTCATAGGATTTAATTTCTTGCAAGCAAACAGCCTTCATATTCTCACCTGCAAGCCATGCTTGATGCCACAAAATAATTCTTTCAAGCGTTTGTGCCAACCGCCAAGTTGGTTGCCAACCCAAACGTGATTTTGCTTTTGAACATTCTACTTTCAAGCCACGCAATACAAAACCGTTTCTGCGCGGTGAATGAAATTAAAAAGCACAGAATCCTGAAACGTTTTAAAGGTGTTGGGTAAGTTTTCAAACACTATCGACCTGAAAGTTTAAATAATCGATGTCGATAACTTTTGATACGTTTTCGCCGCTTTTTTCATGCGTTCAGTAGGCTGCAATGGGTTATCTAACATTTCAAAAAACATTAGCCAATCATCGGCATTGAACTGTGTGTGGTCATGTTCTGCAATAATTGCTTGTGCTTTTTCTTGAATACTTTGCCGAATGAACTTGCTTTTGTCGAGTTCAACGTAATGCCTTGCTTTTTCAAGTAATTGCAATGTTGCAGAATCCATGCGAATTTTTAAAACATCTGTTTTTTGAGTTTGTGCAATCATCATCATGCCCCTATGATATAAACTGTTTTTTTTATTGTACCCTTAAACATACCCACATTAAAATCGGAATATGAAATGAACTTTGAAAAATTAGATGTTGCTAAACATAACCGCAAAGATTTTGATTGTGGCGTAGAAGAACTTAACGTGTATTTAAAACAAATTGCAAATCAAGATCAACGGCGCAACCTTACCCGCGTTTATGTTTTAGCCGAAGAAAAACAAATTATTGGTTATTATTCGATTAGTGGTCATTCTGTATCTAGGGATACATTGCCAACGGATATTAAATTTCGGAGTTATCAACAGATTCCATTTTTACTATTAGGGCGTTTAGCCGTGGATAAACAATATCAAGGAAATGGTTATGGTGATGCGCTCATTTTTCATGCTTTGAAAATGACGGTAGAAACAGCTGAAAAAATAGGCATTCTAGGGATAATCGTCGAAGCAAAAGACGACAAAGTAGCTATGTTTTATGAAGGATTTGGTTTCAAACGACTTTCTGCAACAAAAAATCGTTTGGTTTTACCTTTGAACGCAATTATTGAGTTGTTGTGAAAACCACTCCTAAACTTTGCAATACAAAACCGTTTCTTCGCTGTGAATGAAATGAAAAAGCACAGAATCGTGCAACATTTTAAAGGTGTTGGGTAAGTTTTCAAATAGGGTTTTTCTCTATTTTGTGTCAAGTAATTGTTTAATTTGCTGATGTAATTCAAGTAAATCGTTATGAATCGTTGTCCAAATCAATTCATAATCAACCTTGAAATAACCGTGTGAAACGCGATTACGCATTGCATACATGATTGACCAAGGTACTTCAAAATGTGCGTTCGCATAATCCGAATGATAACTTTCGATATTGTGAGCCGCTTCCCCCATTATTTCAAAGTTTCTAATAACAGCATCCTGCGTTTTCTTATCCTCTAAAAATGCTACTTCTGTCGTATCTTCAACGTAAAGATGAATTCGCTCTATTGCTTCAAGAATATGCTCTAAATAATCTGGAATGCGTTGAATATCTTTTTTACTCATACAGGCTGCGCTTCCTTTATCACAAATTCACGAAATTTATCGGGCAAAGCACGCGGCGTTAAAACATCTACAGCAATTCCTAATAAATTTTTCAGCTCAACTTGAATTTTTGCAATATCAAACAACGTGGTTTCAGGTGTCGGGTCAACAAGTAAATCTAAATCGCTTTCGTCGGTATCGTCACCGTGTAGCACTGAACCAAAAACACGGACATTATTCACTCGATGACGTAGTGTAATTTCACGAATCGCTTCTCGATGATTTTGCAAAGCAACAGATGGACGCATCTTATTTGTCATTTTTAAATCCTCCTAAATTTTGCAATACAAAACTGTTTCTTCGCTGTGAATGAAATTAAAAAGCACAGAATCGTGAAAAGTTTTAAAGGTGTTGGGTAAGTTTTCAAATAGGGTTTTTCTCTGATTTTGTGTAATATCAATCAATAATTGCTTTCAGTACCGTTTTAACCTGCTCAATAATCTGCCCAGAAACAGGCTCTATAAAAACAGCTTCTCGTTCCGCAAAATCAAACGACTTAATTTGATGAACCAAAATGGCACCGTGTGTTTTTAGCGTTTCATCTAACACCACTTCTAATTTAATTCCTCGAATAGTGCTGGTAATCGGGGCAACAAATGCCAATCCCGTGTGCTGGTTAAATGCTTTTCTTGAAATGACATAAGCAGGGCGACGCTTAATAATTTATCGACCACTGCTAGGATCAAAATTTAGCCAAATAATGTCGCCACGTTCGGGAATATAGCTCATAGAATTTCTTTACCGATTGCGGGAGAATTTAACCACTCTCTATCCTCGTCAGTTAAAATCAATGCTTCTTTGGGGCTACCTGCGAGCAAATCATCTAATGTGGGGGCTTTTGGAATCGGTGAAAAAAATGAACTCGACTCAACAAATGTGACCAAAACTTTAATTGGCGTGGTGATGTTCATTTCTTCAGAAAATGCCAAGCCTTTTTGTGGGTCATAAATCGCTTCTACTGTTTGTAACATTTTTTAACTCCGTGTCTGTTGTTAAACATTGTGTTTTTCACGCCACGCAATACAAAACCGTTTCTTCGCTGTGAATAAAATTAAAAAGTACAGAATCGTGAAACGTTTTAAAGGTGTTGGGTAGGTTTTCAAATCCATTCTATTCATCGTCATAATGTCCACCGATAGCGAAAATATAGATTGCTTCGTCATCAAAACGATAAATTACGCGGTCTTTTTTTGATAAATGCCTTGACCAATAACCCGTTAGGCTATGCTTTAAAGGTTCTGGTTTTCCAATTCCAACACGCGGATCATTACGCATCATTTCTTTTATGATTTTGCAAAGTTGTTTATGTTGTTCTTTATCTTGTTGTCGCAACGTTTCATAAACTTCCCACGTTTTACCTTCAAAAACTAAGGATTTCATTTAATTGCTCAACAGTTGGTTTATATCCTTGCCGATTTTGATGTGTTTGTTTGGAAAGTTCGATTTGTGACATCAGCACTGAATTTTTTAATACAAAATCTGTTTCATCCGAATCAACGCCTTCTTCTTGTGCAATCAATTGAATCAGCCACTGCGCTAATTTTAATTTTTCACTGTAATTAAGCTGTTTTACTAAAGGCATACATTCTGTGTAAGACATTTCCAAATCCTCCTAAACTTTGCAAATACAAAACCGTTTCTTCGCGTGGAATGGTGTATGTAGAATTTAATCACTGCGTTTTAAGTCTCGATAAAAATTTTCATGTGAATCGAGTAATTTTAAAAATCTAGTTGCTTCATCATATTTATAAGCCAACAAAGTGAGCTGTCCGTTACATTTGAACTTATAAACGAAAATACCTGCTAAATCGCCAATTTTAGGTTCACCGATGATTGGGTTATGCACAATTTCTGTCACGGCATCATCGACATCCGCTTTTTGATTGGCATGCAATCGTTTATAAGCACGCCTAAACATGGCACTTTGTAAAACCTGAATTTCTTGCATTAGCTTCGTTTTCCTTCTGGAATAAAAGGTGTTGCAAGTGACAAGTCTTCTGCATCGGCAATCAGTAAATCACGCACAAAATCAATCGGTAAGTCAGGATTATCTAAAGCGGTTCGACCAACTAAAGCCCAAAAACCGATTTGCCCTGAAATTGTACGATGCTCTGCTTTTGCATACATCTTGGCTTGATTGTATAAAACATCATCAATTTGAACGGCTATCATAATTTGTTTCCTCCATACGGTTAGTTTTCAACTTAAAGACATTCAAATGTTCTTTTGCGCCTTCCTAAACTTTGCAATACCAAACCGTTTCTTCGCTGTGAATCAAATGAAAAAGTACATAGTTATGAAACGTTTTAAAGGTGTTGGGTAAGTTTTCAAATAGGGTTTTTCTCTTATTTTGTGTTGAGTAATTTTTATTCACACAACCATAACGTATGGCATTTCATATTGTTCAATTTTCTCGTCAACCGTCATTAAGTAGCAATGATTATTGTGCGCCTGTGCAATTAGCAAACGATCAAAA
>CAIPQN010000035.1 GCA_903867225.1 uncultured Pseudomonadota bacterium
GTTTTTAATTGACCCCCTATTGAAGTGTGGTTTATGACTTCAATCCATTGTCGTTATTGATTTCTACGATATTCTATTTTTCGTTAAATGGATTAGCTTATTCCGTTGCTAAGGGGTCAAATTTAAAGCGTTGGTAACACATGGGCTGGTAATATCAATTCAGTTCCCTATTTTGGCTTTAAGTCTGAATTTATTAGCAATAAGTATTTAGGAGGAATAGGAAGATAAAAAATTTAAAAGACATTGGAATCCATATATAGATTTTCAACTAAACAACGCACCAGCTAAAAGCTGGTGCGGAAAGTCCCCACAGCCTAAATACGTCTTCTTAACGACGTGTGACCGTCATCCACACACACTGTTTTTAATTCCAAGTACAACCTTTTTAACTTAATTTTTGTCATCAAAATTTTCTGACTAATTAATCTTGAATTGCTTTAAAAACAACACCTAATCAACAATTACTGTTGGTAAAACAGCACTAAATACGCACATATTTAAAATATTTACATATAATCAATGACATAGATGTTGGCATACTTGGTGCAATTATCACTAATGAATAACACTCGTTAATTTCACTTAGTTTTAATTTATGACAAAGAAGGTTTATATGAAACGGTCAACATCCCTTGCTTTTGCAATTTCATTTCTATTGGGTTCGCAAGCCTCTTACGCACTAACGCCGTGGCAAGACGGTGCGCCTGAAATCATCATTTACACATCAGGTGGTGCAGCACAAGATAAAGCTTATGGAGAGGTGGTTAAAAAAACTCTCGCATCTTCAGGAACATTAGATATTTTTGATGATGTAAATCCTAAAAATGGCAACGTGGGTTCACGTTGGACATCTTATTTTTTTATTGGAAATAAAAATTTAGGCGAGGGTTTAGCAGATAAAAAAATCTTGTTAGAAAAACGTATTGCTGGTGCAGCAGGGTATGGCGTAGTTCCATTGGTTGCCCCCGTCCCTGTCGCCATTGAGCATCTAAATATTACAGCGACAAAAGCCGCTGATTGGCAAAGTAATAATCCAGCAACCCTTGTCGCTAACGCTCCTAATTTGTGGAAAGCTGAAATTTCTAATATTAATGGCACTAAATTTTTAACCAAAAAAGTGTCTGACGCTGGATTTTTAGGTATTGATCCAAACTCATTGTTAAAACCAGGTACTGAAAATTATCCAACGCCTGTTAATGAAGTGATTACAGGCAAACCTGAATTAAAATGGCCTACAAATATCAAATCGGTTCCAAGTCAATTCAACGTTATTCCAACTGGCGGACTGGTTTATGGTGTGGGTGTAACGCAAGATTTATATCAAGTGTTACAAGTTGCACAAAAAAGGGCGGGGATTTTACCAAGCACTGTAAAAGTTGGAGGTTATAGTGAATCCGATTTACCAACATTGAATCGTAATGTTTTAGGTTCTTTTTTTGCTGGAAAAATTGGAAACTGGGAACAATTTACTTTTGTTGACCAAGCAACAGGTAAAACTAAATCATTGCTTGATGAAGATGTTTTAACTGAAGCAGGTGTTGCTAAACCTTCAAAAAATGCGGATAAATTAACACCAGTTGGTGTTGGTCGTCGTAACAATGGAGCTGCAATTGGTGGTGTTGCGTATGCAAAATTATTAAATTATCCAGGTTCAGCAAATTCAATTCCCCCTGCACGACCAACAGCTAACAAAGCGACTGATGAATCTGTTGCTTTGCCAATTGTAAAATCACCAACAGGCACCTCAGATACAGGCAATTTACTTAAAGATTGGCAAGCAGGCACTAACGTTTCAGGTTACAACAACGTGGTTGAAGGGGCTGGAAATGCGCGTATTTGGGGACTTGCATTTAACAGCGCAGATCGTAATAACTCTGTGAAAGCAGATGGAACAGGCGGCGATGCGTGGCGTTACATTAAAGTAGATGGTTATGCTCCAACGTTAACAAATGTCGCAGCAGGAAATTACCCACTTTGGGCTGAAGGTACGTTTATTTATCTTAAAAAGAATGCGAAAGATGGATTATGGGAATCTAAAACTAAATTACTCAAAACATTAGCAGATGATTTAGGCAGTCCAACTGTTGCAAATTCAGTAAACACAAATCAGCCTTGGGGAAAAACAGGAATTTTTGCAACAACCGCTGACCCACGCGGTTTTGTAAATGATGTTCCCTTCCAAGATGCAAATCCTGTTGTTCCTTTTTCACACATCGGCTCTGATGGCATTGTTCATTTAGAAATTACTCCCGTTACGCGATGTTCGACTTTTTTAGTTGAAAGCATGACCCATTTTCCTGCAAAGTTGTTCTACCAAAAGCAACTCAAATCAGGAGAAGAGCCATGCCGCTTGAAGACTTTATCATTTATGTGTATTGCTGTGTAGAAGAA
>CAIPQN010000036.1 GCA_903867225.1 uncultured Pseudomonadota bacterium
CGCAAAATGTTTGTCGGTTAATTGTTTTTCTTTTTTGGTTTGAACTAATAGTTCACCAACCTTCAAAAATGATTCATCCGCTTTATCGCCTGATTCTTTGAATGTTTTAATTTCAGCATTGATTAGTGAAATCTCGTCAAGGTAATCTTTGGTGTTAAATCTTTTCGCTTTATTTTCTTCTGTCATATTACTCATCTGAAAAGTTGGGGCGCATGCGCCCTCAAAAATTACTGTGCATCATACCAGATAAAATAAAAATTCATAAATATAAAAATTACTTATAAATCAATGAGTTATAAAATAAAGAATGACTAAATCAAATATCAGTAACGCCTCAGAATTATTACCAAACAACATCAACGGTTTTAGGTTTGCCGTTTTTTTCTAGCATCAATTGTTCTGCTTTGATTCTGGTAGCAGCTTGTTGGTAACTCTCACCTACCTTTGCATATTTTTCTACATCGGTTTTTAATACCCCATCAATTCTGTCTTGGCTGAACTTAGGTTTTGGCTTTGATTTTATTTTTTTATCTTCAATACAAACAAAAGTAAATTTGAATGCAACAACCCTACGCCCTTCTTTTACTGGTGAATAATCCACTCGAATATCGGTCTGTGCATTTATTTCTGCCAGTGCTGGTTTTATCACCCTATTTTGAAGGTTATCTATCCTGTCATAAGAATCTTCTAATTCTAAGTGTTCTTTTAGCCATTCAACTGTTAATGTTTTTTCTGCGCTTTGCCAGCTTTTAAACAGTTCGTAAAAACGAGAGCTATATGTCACCTTGAATTGTAAAACATTTGACAACTGATATTGAGTAAAATTGTCAGTTAATTCACATAGAAATGGCAATATGTCTGGGGAAAAACTTAGATTTATTTTAGCCTCTGATTGCACATACTCAACTGTATATACCCAACGTGTTTTTTTTTCACTTGATCTTTTTGAAGGCTCAAGAAAATAAACCCATCTTTCAGCTAATTTATCAACAGCCTCTTTTAAGTGGGTGTAAAAAGACCCGCCTCCTTTTAAGTCGTCTTTACTTAATAGGTCTTGTATTTCAGAAGCGCAAATTGATATTTTGTGGTTTGCAGGAAGCTGTGCTTTTGAATTTATTTTTGCAACGCAAGCTAACACTATCCTGCTTTCTATTGTTGATAATCGATAAGCTGCCCGAACTAAATCATTATGCTTAACGACAACTAATTTATCATTTTTTCCAGTTACCATATATTTAGATTTTAATCAAAAAAATAACTTCCTACTATATCACATAGCTGTAGTATAATTAGCCCTTTTTGTAGGGAGTTCGCGCCCTTTTTGTAGGGGAATGGTCAAAAAATCCTAGTATATTCGCGGTCTTCAGGCTGTCATAAAAAAGAAAAAAAGAAAAAAGAAAAAACTATAAAGAACATTTTTTAGTCAAAATAAAAAAACACACCCGATAACAACCCGCAGTCACTACCGACCTACCTTTTGTGCTACCATGCCATCTCCTAATTATTTGAAAATTTGATTTCTATGATTGTTACGCTTTATTCAACTAAAAGTTCTACTAAAACATCTATTGCGGTTAGTACAGCTATTTACCTAGCGAATAGAAATGAAAAAATTGTTTTTGCTGATTTAGATACAACTCAAGGTTCTGCGTCACAATGGCTTGATTGTCGTGATGATAATGAAAGGTTAATAAGAATCCCATGTATTCAAAAGTCAGGTAAATATGTAGCAAAAGAATTACTTGAACTAGAAACTAACTACCCTTATGTAATTGCTGATTGTGCTGGTCATGCAGACATCAACGGTAGAAGTGCATTAACGGTATCGGATTTGGCAATAGTTCCAGTATTACCTTCTTCGTTATCACTCTTTACCATTGAAACTACATTAAACAGTTGTATTGATGCACAAGCATTAAATCCTAAATTACAAGTGATTATTGTATTAACAAATTGTCATTCTAATCGTCTAGTCAAAGACAGTCAGGAGGCGCGAGATACAATTTTAGAATCAATTGAAGATGTGCCAAATTTCAAATTAGCAAAAACTCAAATTACATCAAGAAAGGTTTGGATTGATATTGTTGCAGAAGGAAAAGGAATTACAGAATCAAATAATTCTCAAGCAATTAGTGAATTTAATATGTTTATGAATGAGGTTTTTTAACATGGCTCTGATAAAAACTCCTAAACTTAAAAAAACACCATCAACTGAAATTAAATCTGTCGATTACATTGAAGGCAGAGAAAATTTAAGTAATTTATCCCTAGAAGAATTAGCTGCTCGTTATGGAGATATTGACCAGCAAGCTCAACTGATGAAAGGTGCTATTTTAGTTGAAGCACGAAAAAGATTTGTTTCTAATTTAGAATTCAGTCAGTGGGTAGATTCCATGCGAACATTATGTTCGGATACACCACAACATCGTACTCGTTTGATGAACTTAGCAAGATTTTTTGAAAATAGAGAAATCATTGGAATATCATTAACAGCTTGCTATGAAATCAGCGCACCCATCAACGCAGACATAGCAGATAAGGTCTACCAAGCCGCACTAGGTAAAAACCTCTCTGTTGCCCAAATTAAGGTTGAAATTGCTAAAGCTAAAGGGCTGTTACCAGAAAGTGTAAATGAAAGCAGTAGTGAGCCAGAATTGATGCCTCCTGAAGACCTTGAAACATTTAAGCAGGTTGTTCTTTTGGATATTAAAGAACTGTCGCTGCATAATGCTTTAGCTGTACTAAAAGATTGCATTAAAGAAATTAAAAAATAATGGATAACTGGCAAGAACGAAAATACAAAACATCAGACCATAATCGAGATAATTACGCTCGTGATAGGGCGCGTATTATTCACTCAGCATCATTTCGCAGATTACAAGGCAAAACCCAAGTTTTAGGATTGGGAGAAAGCGATTTTTACCGAACCCGCCTAACTCACTCATTAGAAGTCGCTCAAATAGCAGCTGGAATTGCAGAGCATTTATACGGAAAATATCAGCATGATGAATGCGCTCAATTTATTCCGTCACAAAACCTGATTGAAGCCATTGGATTGGCTCACGACATTGGTCATTCTCCATTTGGACATGGTGGAGAAGTCGCCCTTAATTACGTCATGAGAAATCATGGTGGATTTGAAGGTAACGCCCAAACATTGCGTATTTGTACACAATTAGGCGAATACTCCGATTCTGACGGTTTAAATCTTGTTACCAACGCTTTAAATTTGACCCCTTAGCAACGGAATAAGCTAATCCATTTAACGAAAAATAGAATATCGTAGAAATCAATAACGACAATGGATTGAAGTCATAAACCACACTTCAATAGGGGGTCAATTAAAAAC
>CAIPQN010000037.1 GCA_903867225.1 uncultured Pseudomonadota bacterium
ATCCATTTAACGAAAAATAGAATATCGTAGAAATCAATAACGACAATGGATTGAAGTCATAAACCACACTTCAATAGGGGGTCAATTAAAAACGATGTTTTTTGTTAAAAAGGGGTCAAAATTCAGCCGTTGGTAACACTGGTGCTGACGTATTGACTGGTGGTGCTGGTGCTGATGTATTTAAGTACACATCCATCAGTGATTCAACTACAACGCAAAAAGATACAATCGCTGATTTCAAAACAACCGATGGCGATAAAATTGATTTGTCTGCTATTGATGCAAAAGTTACGGCTGCTGATGCAGTGCCTGCAACATTTGTGAATGACAAATTCTCTGACGTTATTCTTGCTCGCGGCGCAGCTTTCACAGCAGCTGGTCAGTTACGTTACAACGCAGTAACAAAAACGTTAGAGGGAAACACCGATGCAAACCTTGCAACGGTAGAGTTTTCAGTTGTATTGACAGGCGTTACAACAATTGCAGCTGCTGACATTATTGCTTAATCCGCTTTAGCTTGACCCACCCGATTAGCCACAATTTCAAAAATGATGGATGATAGTGATTTTGTGTAATCGGGTGGCTTTGAGCATAAAACTGTCAATCATTCTGCTGGTAGAATGTCGCAATGTATGCGACAAATTATCAACTATGTAATTACATTCATGAAAAAATATTACGGCGTTAACTAACCTAAAAACCAGATATTTAGTGCTATTGTGCTTATTGCTTGTGTCCACATTGTTTTTCGATCTGACAATAAGTTGAATTAAAATTACAAAAATATAGCCAAATTTAATTTTTACTATATAATTGAAACCTGTTAGGCAAATTTGCCTTGGTGGCGAAATTGGTAGACGCAAGGGACTTAAAATCCCTCGTTCGAAAGGACGTGCCGGTTCGACTCCGGCCCAAGGCACCATTTTAAAGCGTGTCGAATCAACAAAGACGGTAACTGAAAAACTCCTAGTTCTACACCTAGTATACCGTTTGTCATTTTTTCAATCATCGAAATGAGTTTTTTGAAGTTGTAAAAATTTCGTGTAAACCGTTCTCAAAAAATCGAAGAAAATTATAAATTTATTCAAAGCGAGTTGCCAGTTTTGAATTGGCATCGTCCATTTTTCGGTTGCTTATCCACTTTATAAAGTACGCCCGGGTGTGATTAAAAGTGAGGCGAATTTCATAGAAATTTACGCAGTAGCTGAATTCGTCCAGTATTTTCCCCAATCGTCATTGGCTCTCATAACTCGCAATGCTAGCATTGACTCAACATGCCGAAATCCACCAAGCCCCAGCGCTATAAGCGTTTCTGAATCACATAGCGGTGTGCGCTCTCAATCTCACCTGAACCAATCTGCAAACCTTTTTCTATTGCACCTTGGTAATCGAGTTGGTTTTGCGGTTACTAAAATATCGATAACAAGCGCGAACAGGCGATTTGTGATTTTCAATGTCCGTTAAACGTCTGCCACGATAAGTTTAAAAACCGTGTTGTGATAAATAAGTGCCACCCAAAATAAACGCCATAAAAATTAAATATACGACGGCAGCAACGCGACGTTCGGTTTTACTTTGTTCGTAGTGGTTCATAAGTTCCTCAATAAGTTAATTATTTTTTGTTTAGCGTATTCACTGTATTTCAAGGCTTTTCAAGTATTGAGCAATAACTTTTCCTGCAATCGGCGCGGCAACTGAACCACCGTGACCTCCATTTTCAACCACCACTGCCACGGCAATTTTAGGATTTTCAGCAGGTGCAAATGCAATGAAAAGTGCGTGGTCGTGCAATTTAAAATCAATGGTATTTTCGTTGTATCGCGCTTCTTGTTTAATGTTAAAAACCTGTGCAGTTCCTGTTTTTCCTGCGATGTGATAAGTAATATGTTTGCCGATATTTTTTGCTGTCCCTTGTGAATCATGCACCACATTCACCATCGCATCGGTAATGTGCTGGATATTGACAGAATTCAATGGAATGACTTTGCCATGATTTTCAGTTCCTGCATTGGTTTCGGTTGTCGAAACAATTTTATCAACTAAAAATGGTGTGACCACCGTTCCACCATTTGCTAACGTTGCTGTGGCTCGCGCTAATTGAATAGGCGTTACCTGCAAAAAACCTTGTCCAATGCCTGTAATCAATGTTTCACCTGGATACCAAGTTTGTTTTTTCTGTTGTTGTTTCCATTCACGCGATGGTAATAAGCCTGTTTTTTCACCTACCAAATCAATGCCTGTTTTTTCACCAAAACCAAATTGCTGCAAAAACGTGTGCATATTATCAATACCTAAAACCGATGCCAAACTGTAAAAATACACGTCACATGATTCGGTAATCGCTTCACTCATGTTCACCGCACCATGACCACCGTGTTTCCAATCACGATATTTATGCGGTACGTTCGGCAATTGATAATAACCAGGGCAATAATGTTTTTGTTCAAAACTAACCGCGTTATATTCCAATCCTGCTAATGCTACAAATGGCTTTAATGTTGACCCTGGTGGATATAAACCACGCAACGCACGATTATAAAGTGGCTGATTTTCAGACGATTGCAATGCTTGATACGCGTCGTAATCAATGCCGACGACAAATGGATTAGGATCAAATCCTGGACGACTTGAAAACACTAACACACCACCTGTTTTGACATCGAGAGCGACCACTGCGCCATTATAACCGTCCAGTGCGTCGTAAGCTGTTTTTTGTAAATCAATATCCAGCGTTAAATATAAATTCGCACCTGTCACAGGTGAAACGGTATTAAATGTATTGATGGCGCGAGATTGCACATTGGTTTCAATTTCTGCGTAACCCGTTTTACCGTGTAATTGTGATTCATAAAAACTTTCAATACCCAATTTTCCAACGTGACTTGAACCGCGATATTCGGATAACGACAGCGTTTTCATTTCTGCTTCATTGATTCGACTGACATAGCCAACCACATGAGCTGCCAAATCAGCGTAAGGATAATGACGCACAAGACGCGATTGAATATCCACACCTGGAAAATAAGGACGTACCACCGCAAATTTTGCAATTTCTTCATCGGTCATACTGAGTAATAACGGTGTACTGATAAAACGTTTTTGACGTTTTCGTTGTTTTTGAAATTGCTCTATTTTTTCATTTGGAATGTTCAGTAATTCTTGTAACTTCGTTAATGTTCCGTCTAAATCTTCAATTTGTTCGGGAATAAGTTCAAGGCTAAAGGATTGAGTATTTTCAGCAAGAATTTTTCCGTTGCGGTCGTAAATCATGCCGCGTGTTGGAACAAGCGGCTGAATTTTTACGCTATTTTCTTTGGCGAGCGTAGCGTAATGTTCGTGACCAACAATTTGTAAATAAATCAAACGAACGCCTAATCCAATCGTCAACAAAACGACAATGCAAAAAGCAGCGATGATACGATTAACGAAAACTTGATTTTCGACCGAATTATCTTTTAGCGTGTAAAGGCGGGACATGAATGGGATATTTTTCTAAGTGAATATCAGAAAAATATAAGACGGTCGCTGTGTTTTTGCCAGTATCAACTCAGTAACCTTCTGCATGCAATTCCAGCTCGTTTAACGGCGTATCAATTCGATATACCTTTGTTTTCACTGAACCATCGTCATATAAATCAATCGTTCGACAACCAGGCGGTGTTCTGTCCATTGCAAAATCTGCGCTATTCAAAGCAAATTGAAAGCACGTTGATGGCGTACCAAATATGGAAACGTCGCCAAATTTTTTGTCCATTTCTTGATGAATATGACCATTGGTAATGACGTGCATATTTGGATAACGTGCCACAATATCCAAAAATGCTTGGCTGTTTTCAATCGTCATCGTGTCTAACCATGTGCTACCTGTTGGTAAGCAATTGTGATGCACTGCGATTAAAGTAAATAAATCGCTTTTTTCTTGTAAGCATTTTTCTAAAAATTCTAATTCCGATGGTTCTAATCGCCCAGCTTCACTACCGATAATTTGGCTGTTGAGCATGATTATTTGCCACTTTCCAAGAATCGTTTGTTTATGACAGCTCACTTGCGACGTATTTAGAATTTTTTGCATTAATGGAAAGTCATCGTGATTTCCAGGCAAACAGAGAGTAGAAATTTTATAGGTTTCAATTTTTTGTAAAATTCGCTCATAACTCGCTGTGCAAGGTGATTGCGCTAAATCACCTGTTAATAAAATTAAATCATAATCCGATTTTTGTGCAAAAGCGTGTGCCAAAACAGCGTGGAAATAATGTTCAGTTTTAACACCTAATAATGTACTTTCAAAAGTGGGTAAAACGTGTAAATCCGTGAGTTGCAATAACGACAGAGAAGGTGATTTCATTTAATAATTACTCAAGGGGTTTAAAAAGAATTTTAGAGTTTCTTTGTGGATTATAAAGGGCTTTCAAAAAATCAGGAACATTCGTCCATTCACACGCTACAAATCCTCGCTCAATAAACCATTGCGCCGTTTGCGTAGACAATACAAAAACGGTTTCCGCGCTTTGTATTTTTGCCAACATTAACGCGGTTGAAAATAAACGTTGTCCGCGTGCGCCACCGCGATAATCTGAATGCACCGCCAAGCACGCTAAAACCGCACAACGTTCCAGCGCGTTAACGTGTAACGCCGAACAACCAATAATCAAGCCGTCGCGTTCAATCACGACATAATCGGCAATTTCCATTTCAATTTTTTCGCGTGACCGTTTCGCCAAAATGCCTTGTTGTTCCAACGGTTTAATCAATTCCAAAATGCCGCCAATGTCATTTAAAGTCGCGGCGCGGCAAATTTCATACGGTGCAGAACTGATTAACGTTCCCACGCCGTCACGAGTAAAAAGTTCTTGTAACAATGCGCCATCAATGTGACGATTCAATAAATGCACTCGCGCAATGCCCGCGTCACAACTTTCCATCGCGGCATTTAACGCAAATTCGGGCGGCATTTGCTTTAATTCGTCGGTGGTTAATTGAGCAATCAAATTACCATTTTCATCGACACAACTTTCTTCGGTTAAAAAAATCAATTTCTCTGCATTCAACGCAATAGCTACAGATGTTGCAACTTGTTCTGCTGACAAATTAAATACGTCACCACTCGGCGAATAACCGATGGGTGAAATTAACACCAGATTATTTTGTTCAAGTTGGGCGTGAATTGCTGTGCTGTTTATTCGTCGCACCGCACCCGTATTTGCATAATCAACGCCATCAATTACACCAATCGGTTTTGCAACAATAAAATTTCCTGAGGTAACTTTGAGTTCAGCATTTGCCATGGGTGAATTTGCAAGTCCCATCGAAAGTAATGCTTCAATTTCAACACGCACCAAACCAGCGGCTTCTTTGACACATTGCAACGCTACGTCGTCCGTGATTCGCAAACGATTATGAAATCGAGCGGGATGATTTAATTTTTGTAAACGGGCATCGATTTGTGGACGAATCCCATGAACCAAAACTAAACGAATACCTAAACTGTTTAACAAAGCGAAATCATGAATCAGATTTTGAAATGAATCATCTTGTAACGCTTCACCACCGAAATTGATGACAAACGTTTTATTTCGATGTGCTTGAATATAGGGCGTTGAACTACGAAACCAGTGAGCAAAGTTATTTTTCATCACAACTGTTCTAACGCTATTTTCACATCGGCTAACACGCTCGACCAATTGCCTGTTTCGGTTTGACGAAACAAGCGCGTGCTTTTGTACCAAATCGAATCATCGCGTTCGAGCAACCAACGCCAATCAGGAACTTTTGTTACTAAAGTCCAAACGGGTAAATTCAACGCGCCTGCTAAATGTGCAGGAGCAGAATCCACCGTAATCAATAAATCCAACGCGCTTAATAATGCTGCCGTGTCGGTGAAATCGTTAATGTGTGGCGCAGCATCTAAAATCGTGACACCGTTAGGGCAGTTCTCTAATTCTTTTTGAGCTTTCTCGCCCAATTGCAAACTCACAAACGAAACATTTTTAACATTTGAAAATGCCGCCAATTCAGCAAAATCAATCGACCGATTTGCATCGTTTGAATGCACAGGATTTCCCGCCCAAACCAAACCAACCCGTTTATTTTCAGCTGGAATTTGTTCATTTAACCAGCCGCGCCACCAAATAATTTTTGTTTCGTCAGCAAATAAATACGGCACATTCAACGGTACAGTTTCAAGCGTCGTTTGAAACCAATGAGGCAACGCTAACGGAAACACCCAAAAATCAAACGTTGTGAGATGCTGTTCACCGTTATCTAAAACACGGTCAATCCATGGAATGGTTTTAAATAATTCAACTAACGGTTTCGTAACTAAAATCCAAACTGTCGCGCCATGCGCTTTCAAAAGTTCGGCATAGCGTACAAATTGAATCAAATCGCCAAAACCTTGTTCTGAATGAATCAAAATTGTTTTGCCTTGCAATGGTTCGCCTTGCCATTGTGGCGCGGTTAAATTTGGCTGATTTGGTTTGCTCGGATTGGTATTTTGCGGATGATAAAACCATTGATATTGCGCCCAACCTTCTTTTAATCGTCCTAATAACATCAGCAATAATCCGAAATTATAATGCGCGTCAATAAATTGCGGGTCGAGTTGTAAGGCGGTGACAAAATGCTGTTCGGATTCGAGAAATTGCGATTTATTTTTTAATACTAATCCTAAATTGCTGTGTGCTTTGGCATGGTTGGGTGAAAGTGAAATGGCTTGACGATAACTTTTTTCTGCTTCGTCAAAACGCTCTAATTTTTGCAATGTAATCGCGTAATTATAATGCGCTTCGGCATAATCAGGTCGCAATGAAATTGCTTGTTGATAACTTAATTCGGCTTCATTTAAACGTTTCAATTTTTCTAGCGTAATGCCTAAATTGTTATGTGCGACAGCAAGAGTCGGTGAAATTTTAATCGCTTGTCGCAAACATTTTTCAGCTTCATCAAAACGATTTTGTTCTTGGTAAGTATTGCCTAAATTACTCCACGCTTCAGCATCATTTGGTGATAAATCAGCGGCTTTTTGTTTTGCTGCTAGTGATTCATCAATTCTGCCAACGGCTTGTAAAACCGCGCCTAATACCTTCCAACCAAAACCGTGTTTCGGAAAACGTTGAATCAATTCTCGTGCTGATGTTTCTGCTTCGACAAATTGGCGTTGATTGTAAAGCGCGGCGAGCGTGTTAATTTCAGTTGAAGTGGGTGCGGCAATTATTTTTTTTGTTGGTTTGAATGGCGTGTTTTTTTTCATAATTTAGGCTTTTTTAATAAAAAATATCTGAGAGTTTTCGGCTTTATGAATGGTTAAAATTTCATGTCCAACTTGCTGACAAAACACACCAAAATCTAAATGTGCAGCGGCATCTGTGACAGAAATTTTTACAACATCAGCAGAATTTAAACTATTTAAGGCTTTCTTGAGTTTTAAAAGTGGCATTGGGCAGTTCAAACCAGCGGCATCGACTTCGAGCGTAAAGTTAATCATAAGGTTTTAAGTTAGAGCGTGATTTCAAAATGTTTATAATATCATGCTAATCAAGCCATTAAATCAGGTTACATTCATGGATTATTTTCCAATTTGTCTTAAACTCAAAAACTTACCGTGTTTAGTTGTTGGCGCAGGAAGTTGTGCAGCACGAAAAATCGAATTGCTGTCGCGTGCGGGTGCAAAAATCACTGTCGTGGCGCGTGAAATTAGTCCGCAAGTGGCAGCCATGCAAAGCACACACGAATTAACAATTCACGAACAAGAATTTGAACGCGATGACTTGTACGGTTTTAAATTAGTGATTTCAGCAACAAATGATGCGGCAACGAATCAATATGTCAGCGAATGTGCGAATCAACAAAATGTTTGGGTGAATGTTGTTGATAGCCCCGCGTTGTGCGATTTTATTTTTCCTGCCATTGTTGACCGTGCGCCGATTACCATTGCGATTTCTTCGGGTGGTTCGTCGCCTGTTTTAGCGCGATTGTTACGCGCTAAAATTGAAACGTTGATTCCACCGACTTACGGAATTTTGGGTAAATTAGCCGAGAAATTCCGCGAAACAGTGAAACAAAAAATTCACCCGCCATCTAATCGCCGTATTTTTTGGGAAAATGTGTTGCAAGGACGTGTGGCAGAATTGGTTTTTTCGGGGCAAATGGAAGCCGCAGAAAGTGCTTTAAACGATGTCATCAATCAAACATCTTTGCCTGAAAATAATGGTGAAGTGTATTTAATTGGCGCGGGACCTGGTGCAGCGGATTTGTTGACATTTCGTGCGTTGCGGTTGATGCAGCAAGCCGACGTGGTGGTTTATGACCGATTGGTGTCGCCTGATATTTTGGAAATGGCGCGACGCGATTCTGAAAAAATTTACGTTGGAAAAGAGCGTAGTCAACACGCTTTACCTCAAGAAGAAATTAACGCGCTGTTGGTCAAACTCGCCAAAGAAGGCAAGCGCGTAGCACGATTAAAAGGCGGTGATCCATTTATTTTTGGTCGTGGTGGCGAAGAAATTGAGATGCTCGTTGAACATAACATTGCGTTCCAAGTCGTTCCAGGAATTACAGCGGCAACAGGTTGTGCAAGTTATGCAGGTATTCCACTAACGCATCGAGATCACGCGCAATCGTGTATTTTTGTGACGGGACATTTGAAAGATGATTCGATTCATTTGAATTGGACGCAATTGGCAGCACCGAATCAAACGGTCGTGATTTATATGGGTTTAATTGGGCTAGAAAAAATTTGTGAATCGTTAATTTCACATGGCAGTGCTGCAGATTTACCTATCGCATTGATTGAAAAAGGAACAACGAGCCAACAGCGTGTGATTACGGGAACGCTAAGTACATTGCCAGAAATTGTGAAACACGAAACCATTAAGCCACCGTCGCTGATTATTATTGGTACAGTGGTAAGTTTGCATGAAAAATTGAGTTGGTTTGCAAATAAGACAAATTAAAGCGAGAGTTTTAATAAATTCGTTGAATTTTCGCCCTAAAATCCTTATCCTTTGCCCGTTCAAATTCATTGAATAACAAGAAAAACAGCTTTTTAAATTACCTTTGAGGGATATTATGAAAAAATCAATTTTAGCTTTAGCAACTGTTGCAGTAATCGGTTTAAGTGGTTCAGTTTTCGCTGATGAACAAACAGAAATCGGCGCAAAAATTTATGAACGTTCATTTGGTCGTGGTTGTGGCACTTGCCATGACATCGCGTCAAACCCACAATTATTTGATTTAGTAAAATCTGGCAAATTGACACAAGCTAGTTTTGAACAAACATTGAAAGATGGCAAAGGTGGAATGCCAAAAGCTATTGCAGCAATCATGGAAGTTGGTCCTGTGAAAAAAGCGGGTTACGGCGAAGATCAAGCAGTTAACGCATTATATGCTTACATTAAAAGTAAATAAGTCATCGAAATTCTCCGTTTCGTGAGTTGGAAAAGAGCCGTGCTGGTGAACTAGCACGGTTTTTTTTCGTCAATTTTTCTTGCTCAAAACTGCTAAACTAAACGCATGAATGCACTTTCAATTCAAAATCTCCGCAAAACTTATCAAAATGGCTTTGAGGCTCTCAAAGGCATTGATTTAGAAGTCGAACAAGGCGATTTTTTCGCTTTACTCGGTGCGAATGGTGCGGGTAAATCCACCGCAATTGGCATTATTAGTTCGTTGGTAAATGCCACTAGCGGCACAGTAAAAATTTTTGGTCACGATGTAAAAACGCAACGTGATTTAGCCAAAAGCTGTTTGGGTTTAGTGCCGCAAGAAATCAATTTTAATCAATTCGACACCGCTAAAAACATTGTTCTGAATCAAGCGGGATATTATGGAATCCCTCGAAAATTGGCGTTGCAACGAACAGAAACCTGTTTGAAACAAGTCGATTTGTGGGATAAACGCGATACGATTTCGCGACGTTTATCGGGTGGAATGAAACGCCGTGTGATGATTGCACGAGCAATGGTTCACGCACCAAAATTGTTAATTCTCGACGAACCCACGGCGGGTGTAGATATTGAAATTCGTCGTTCGATGTGGGAAATGATGAAAGCGGTGAACGCACAAGGCACAACGATTATTTTAACGACGCATTATCTTGAAGAAGCTGAAAGTTTGTGTCGAAATATCGCCATTATCGACAATGGAAAAATCATTGAACATTCTGACATGGCGAGTTTGTTGACGCGCTTGCACGTTGATTATTTCATTTTAGATTTGGCGCAACCTGTGACGATATTGCCGACGTTAAATGGTTTTTCACTCAAAAAAATCAGCGAAAAAGTGTTAGAAGTTGGCGTGCCGAAAGAACGACATTTGAACGATTTATTCGCCCAACTCAGCTCGGCAAATATCCAAGTCATCAGCATGAAAAACAAAAGTAATCGTTTAGAACAATTATTTATCGACTTAATCGACAGTAAAAATGCGAGGGAATCATGAGTCTATTTATTGCGTTTAATACGATTGTGCGAAAAGAAATTTATCGATTCATTCGGATTTGGCCTCAAACATTGTTGCCGCCAGCAATTACGACGGCGTTATATTTTCTGATTTTCGGCAAACTGATTGGCGACCGCATCGGCACGATTCACGGCACGAGTTATATGGATTACATCGTGCCAGGCATTATTTTGATGTCAGTGATTACGCATTCTTACGCCAATGTTGTTTCATCGTTTTATTCAACCAAGTTTCAACGAAATATCGAAGAATTACTGGTCGCACCTGTGCCAAATTGGGTAATTTTGGCGGGTTATATCAGTGGTGGGATTTTGCGTGGCGTTTTAGTTGGCGTGGTTGTCGCCGTCATTTCGCTGTTTTTTGCACCGCTGACCATTCAAAACCCTGCAATGGCAATCGTGGTTGTCCTTTTAACTTCGACGCTATTTGCATTGGCGGGTTTTATTAATGCAATTTTGGCAGAAAGTTTTGATGATATTTCAATTATTCCGAATTTTGTTTTAACGCCGTTGAGTTATTTGGGCGGCGTATTTTATTCAGTCGATATGTTGCCAGAAATTTGGCAACACATTTCGCTTGGAAATCCGATTTTATATATGGTTAATGCGTTTCGTTTTAGCGTGCTTGGTGTGTCAGATGTCGATATTTCGTTGGCATTTTTGATGACAGGCGGATTTATTTTATTGATGACATTTTTTGCGTTATGGATGTTACAACGCGGCACAGGAATTAAAACATGATTAGTGATGACCAACTTACCCCCGAACAATTTAGTATTTGCCGTTTGAAATCTACCGAACCGCCGTTTACTGGCAAATATGTCGATTGCAAAGAAGACGGAATTTATCATTGTGTGTGCTGCGACGCACCACTTTTCGATTCCCAAGCGAAATACGATTCAGGTTCTGGCTGGCCCAGTTTTTGGCAAGCCTTAGAAAATCGCGTTGTTGAAAATATCGATACGACACACGGAATGCGGCGTGTGGAAATTGTTTGTGAACAATGTGCCGCGCATTTAGGTCACGTTTTCACCGACGGCATTGAGCCGACGGGCTTACGTTATTGTGTTAATTCGGCTTCCTTACTTTTGCGAGAACGCGCATGAATGCTCAACAATCTGCCCAACATTTACTCGATTTTATCGACGAAAGTCCCAGTCCGTGGCATGTTGTCAAAACACTTGAAACACAACTCGCGGCATTTCAATTTCAACGACTTTACGAAACTGAAACGTGGCAATTGGAAAACGGCGGGCGTTATTATGTCGTGCGCGGTGATTCATCGATTATCGTGTTTGTTCACGGTGAAAAATCCGTTGCAGAAACAGGATTTAAAATTATTGGCGCACATACTGATTCGCCTAGTTTACGAATTAAACCGAATCCAACGACGACAACAGCAAATCTTGAACGTTTAAATGTTGAGATTTACGGCGGGGCAATTATCGCCACATTTGCAGACCGAGAATTAAGTGTTGCAGGGAGGGTGAATTATCAAACTGCGAACGGTGAATTGGCGCAAAGTTTGGTAAATTTTTCGCAACCGCTTTTACGTTTGCCGAATTTAGCGATTCATCTCAATCGCAATGTCAACGAAGACGGTTTGAAATTTCAAAAGCAAAATGAATTGGGTTTGTTGTTTGCGAATGTTGCGGAACAATTGCCTGTGTCGCAATTTTTAACATTATTAAAATCACAATTACCCGATGCTGAGAAAATTTTATCGTGGGATTTAAATGTGTTTGACACGCAAAAAGGCAGTTTTTGGGGGGCGAATAAAGAGTTTTTTGCCAATGGACAAATCGATAATTTAGCTTCGTGTCATGCAGCGATAAACGCGCTGCTTGATGAGTCAATTTTGAAAAATGACAGCACGTTGGTTTGCGCGTTTTTCGACCATGAAGAAGTCGGCAGCGAAAGTTATTGTGGCGCATCGGGCAGTTTTTTGACGGACACATTGCAACGGATTAGTGACGCGACTTCGCAAAATTCACAAAATTTCGCCAGAGCGTTGGCGCGAAGTTTTTTGATTAGCGCAGATATGGCGCACGCTTATCACCCGAATTTCCCACAAGTTTACGATGTAGCACATACGGTTCATGTCAATCAAGGCGTGGTCATTAAAGTTAATGTGAATCAGCGTTACACGTCCGATGGCGTGTCGGAAGCGATGTTTATACGTTGGTGCGAACAAGCCCAAGTGCCTTACCAAATGTACTCACATCGAAATGATTTGCCGTGTGGCAGCACGATTGGCGCAATGGTGTCGGCAAAATTAGGTATTCGTGGCGTAGATGTTGGCAATCCTATGTGGGCGATGCACAGTTGTCGTGAAAGCGCGGGTGTTTTTGATCATGGCGCGATGATTGCTGTTATGAAGCAATTTCTAAACTCTAAAAATTGAATTTTATGACGCTAATTCGCCAAGAAGATGTGATTGAAAGCATCGCGCAAGCCTTGCAATTCATTTCGTATTATCACCCGCAAGATTTTATTCAAGCCTTGAACGCCGCGTATTTGCGTGAAGAAAGTCTAGCCGCCAAAGATGCAATGGCGCAGATTTTAATCAATTCGCGTTTGTGTGCTGAAGGAAAACGTCCAATTTGCCAAGACACGGGAATCGTGACGGTGTTTGTGAAAATCGGTATGAATGTGCAATGGCAAAGTGATTTGAGTTTAGCTGACATGATTAATGAAGGTGTGCGACGTGCTTATCAAAACGTTGATAATCCATTACGAGCCTCGATTTTGAGTGACCCCGCAGGCAAACGATTAAACACTAAAGATAACACGCCAGCCGTGATTCATACCGAAATGGTGTTAGGTGATAAAGTCGAAATCGACATTGCCGCAAAAGGTGGCGGTTCAGAAGCCAAAGCGAAATTTGCCATGTTGAATCCGTCCGATGATATTGTGGAATGGATTTTAAAAACTGTGCCAACGATGGGAGCAGGGTGGTGTCCACCTGGAATTTTAGGTATTGGTATTGGTGGTACGGCTGAAAAAGCAATGTTGCTCGCCAAACAAGCGTGCATGGGTTCAATTGATATTCAAAAGTTGCAAGCGCGTGGCGCGTCGAATCGTTTGGATGAATTACGGCTAGAACTTTATGAAAAAATAAATGCGTTGGGAATTGGCGCACAAGGTTTAGGTGGTTTAACAACGGTTTTAGATGTGAAGATTTTGGATTATCCGACGCACGCTGCAAATTTACCGATTGCGATAATCCCAAATTGTGCGGCGACTCGCCACGTTCATTTTGTGTTGGACGGAAATGGAATCGCCGAATTTACACCGCCACATTTAGAAGATTATCCGCAAATTACTTGGGACGTTGGCGAGGCAAGACGGGTAAATTTAGACACGCTAAAACCCGAAGACGTGACAACGTGGAAAGTCGGCGAAACATTGTTATTAAGCGGCACACTTTTAACGGGGCGTGACGCGGCGCATAAACGGTTGTGTGAAATGTTAGAACGTGGCGAAGCGTTACCAGACGGCGTAGATTTCACCCACAAATTCATTTATTACGTCGGGCCAGTTGATGCAGTGCGTGATGAAGTGGTGGGTTCGGCGGGACCAACAACTGCCACACGAATGGATAAATTCACCGCGCCGTTGCTTGAAAAAACAGGTTTGCTTGGCATGATTGGAAAGTCTGAACGTGGGGAATCTGCCGTTGCTGAAATTAAAAAACATTGTGCCGTTTATTTAATCGCCGTTGGTGGCGCGGCGTATTTGGTTTCAAAAGCGATAAAAAAATCAAGAATTTTGGCGTTTCCCGATTTAGGTATGGAAGCTATTCATGAATTTGTCGTAGAAGATATGCCTGTAACCGTTGCGGTCGATTCGCAAGGTATTTCTATTCATCAAACAGCACCAAAAGAATGGCAGGCAAAAATCAGTAAAATTCCTATTGAGATAATAACGAAATGAAAACACGTCGTTTATTTTTAGTTAGTTTTTTGATTGTCGCCATGTCGATATTAACGGGCTGGCGTTCGCATCATCATAAAAAAAATAGTACAGCTGAACCAACGACTGAAATGGCTAAACCGAAAACGCTGGATTTGTCGTTACCATTGAAAATTGAAGAAAAAACTGATGCGCCCGTGACGCAAATAAAAATTGAAAAACCCAAAAAAATTCAACGTGAAATCGAACTCGAAACACAAGCCATCATGTCTATCGAACCAGAAAAAGACAAAATAAAATCATTTGATGGGGCAGGGTTTGCCATCAATATCAAACCTTAAAACTCTTACATTCAATAGGAATTATGGATTTATTACTCGCAGCAAAAGTATTAATTTTAGGTGTAGTCGAAGGGCTGACCGAATTCTTGCCAATTTCTAGCACAGGACATTTAATTTTAGTCGGTGATTTACTCAATTTTAACGATGATAAAGGAAAATTATTTGAACTCGTGATTCAAGTCGGTGCGATTTTAGCGGTATGTTGGGAATATCGACGCAGAATTGGCGGCACATTTAGCGGTTTATTTCGGAAAGAAAAAACAGCCCAAAATTTCACCCTGAATTTAATCATTGCCTTTTTACCCGCCGCTATTTTGGGTTTTCTATTTAGCAAATATATCAAAGCTGTTTTATTTAAACCTGTTCCTGTTGCCACGGCATTTATTGTTGGCGCGTTAATTATTATTTGGGCTGAAAAACGCGAGCATACAATTCGCATCACTGCCGTCGATGAATTAACGAAATTAGACGCATTGAAATTAGGGTTTGCACAAGCGTTCGCTTTAATTCCAGGTACTTCACGTTCGGGAGCAACAATTATCGGTGGTTTGTTATTTGGTTTATCGCGCCAAGCTGCGACGGAATTCTCCTTCTTTTTAGCTATTCCCACGTTAGTTGCTGCGAGCGTTTATGATTTATATAAACATCGTGAATTGCTTGATATAGCTGCTGATGCGCCTGTTTTTGTTTTGGGTATGATTGCTGCATTTTTCAGTGCATTGTTAGCGATAAAAGCGTTATTACGTTATATCAGTCAGCACGATTTTTTAATTTTTGCGTGGTATCGATTGGTTTTTGGCGCGATTGTTTTGATTACCGCTTACACAGGTATCGTGGAATGGTCTGTCAATTAAGGTGAAAAAGCTTACAAAACGTGCAGATTTGTTGAAAAATTCGCAAATGTGTTTAGAATTGCGGTTAGCTCATCGGTTGGCGATGGCTATTTTTCTATAACCCAAAAAATAATAACAATTTGAGGATGATATTGATGAAAACATTAAAAAAAATCGCTTTGGCTGTAATCGTTGCCGCTTCTTTAGGTGCAGTTTCTACAACTTCATTCGCTGAAAGCGATCCAGGTCGTATTTCTTATCCACCTGCTCAATCTATCGACATGGTTGCTGCTAAAATCCAAACAGCTATCGATGCACTAACTTCTGGTTCAGATTCAGAAAACGTTGCTAAATTGATTAAAGATGCGTCTGATTTTTCAAAAGAAGTTAACGCTAATGACCGTGTTGCACGTTCAGTAGCAAAAGCAATCAACGTTGTTAAAGCAGCGCGTAAAGATATTCAAGATGGCAATTCACAACAAGCTGAAACAAAATTGCGTGATGCTCACAAAGCAATGCTTGAATCAAAAAGCCTAATCTAATTCCACCGATTTTTTGGTACTAAAAAGCCCTGCAACTTGAGAGTTGCAGGGCTTTTTTAATATTCAAAATTATCCTTCGCGAGCCATTTTTTTATAAGTGTTAATCAACGCATTGGTGGAGCAATCGTGACTGGTAATTTCATCATCGTTATCCAGTTCTGGCAAAATCACTTTCGCCAATACTTTGCCTAACTGTACGCCCATTTGGTCGTAAGAATTGATATTCCAAATCACGCCTTGAACGAAAATTTTGTGTTCATAAAGTGCAATCAACGAACCCAATGTTTTAGGTGTTAATTTTTTAAACAAAAACGCATTCGATGGTTTGTTGCCATCAAACACTTTTGAAGCAACCAAAACACTGTCTTTGCATTCTTCTTCCGTCAAATCACGTTTTACTTCTTCGATGGATTTTCCGTGCATTAACGCTTCGGGTTGAGCGAGGAAATTGGAAATCAGAATTTTGTGATGTTCTGGCAAATCATAATAACTAATCGCGGGCGTAAGAAAATCACACGGAATCAGTTTTGTACCTTGGTGAATCAACTGATAAAAAGCGTGTTGTCCGTTTGTACCTGGATGACCCCAAATAATCGGTCCTGTGCTGTAATCAACTTTTTTACCTGTAACGGTGACACTTTTACCGTTACTTTCCATGTCGCCTTGTTGGAAATAATCGGCGAAATAACGCATTGATTGATCATACGCAAGCATCGCATGAGTTTCAGATTTGAAGAAATTGTTATACCAAACGCCTAATAATCCCATGATGACGGGAATATTTTTTTCAAAAGGTGTGTTTCTGAAATGATTATCTACGTCGTATGCGCCATCTAATAATTCTTCAAAATTATCCATGCCGACATAAAGCGCAATCGACAAACCAATGGCTGACCAAAGCGAATAACGTCCGCCGACCCAATCCCAAAATTCAAACATATTATCGGTATCAATTCCGAAGGCGGCGACTTCTTCAGCATTGGTTGATAACGCGACGAAATGTTTCGCGATAGCAGAGGCATCAGGTGCTGTTTTTAGCAACCAAGCACGAGCAGAATTTGCATTCGTAATGGTTTCTTGCGTGGTGAAAGTTTTTGAACCAATTAAAAATAACGTAGTTTCTGGTGACAGATTTTCTAATGTTTCGATTATGTCAGTTTGATCTACGTTTGATACGAAATGAACCCGCAAATCCGCTTTGGCATAAGGATGTAATGCCGCTGTGACCATTTTGGGTCCTAAATCTGAGCCGCCAATTCCGATATTTACAATATCTGTAATTGCTTTGCCTGTGTAACCTTTCCATTCGCCTGAACGTACACGTTCACAAAAAACACGCATTTTTTGAAGAGACGCATTTATATCGGGCATGACATCTTTGCCATCAACAAAAATGGGTGTATTAGAACGATTGCGTAACGCGGTATGCAAAACGGCACGATGTTCCGTTACATTTATTTTTTCGCCAGAAAACATCGCGTTAATTTTCGTTTCCAAATTTGCTTGTTTGGCTAAGTTAATCAATAACGGAATTGTGTCGTCGTCGATACGATTTTTAGAATAATCAAATAAAATATCGCGCAACGAGAGCGAGAATTTTTCATAACGATGTGGATCATTTTTAAAACTTTCGACTAAATTTTGATTGAGAATGTGTTCATAATGATTTTGTAAATCTGCCCAAGCGGGCGTAGCGGTCAACGATGCCATGCGGTAGAACTCCGATAAAAGAAAAATTGCCGCAAGTCTACGAAAATTAAGGGCAGATAGCAATAATACACGGCGCGATTCATGCCATTTAACTTATGGTTCTATTATCGCCTTACACCGCTTTATTTGTGTAAATCAGCGTGTTAAAGTTAGCCCTTGCTGTATAGTTAATATACAGTTGATTGGCAACAATAATAATTATTAAACAAATAGAGAGGATTTTATGAACATGAAGCAGTTTATTAAAAAAACATCACTCGGTTTAACTGCATTACTTTTTTCGTCGGCTTTGTGGGCGCACGGTGGAGCAGCGGGTACGGATACTGATCAATGCAAATTTGAATTAGAAAAAGATCACTGGATTCATTACACTGCGTATCAGCCAAAAGCGTTTCCAGCAGAAGATTTTTGCGGCAACATTCCAGGCACAGATTCATTGATTCAATTGGTTTTCGATTATCAAGACATGAAATATCGCAACAGAGCGGTAGAATTTGAAGTCACTAAAGAACCTGAAGGAAAACGCATTTTCTTCCAAGAAGCAGCGAAACATAAATCAGGAACGGTTATGCTGTCCTTGCCAGAAGGCGTTGAAGAAGTTGGTAAATACTTGATTCACATTACGCTTTTGCCAGAAGAAGGTTCATCAGAACAACGTTTAGATGCACACATGAGTTTCCAAGCTGGTAAAGGTCAATCAGCTACACGCAACGAAATCTTCTTATACGGATTCTTTGTGTTTGCAGGGTTGTACATTGCGTACTTATCAAGCGCAGGTTTTAAACGTACTGTTGATGGTATGTTAGGTAAATTTAAAGACTAAATCGGCATTTTAAACAGGGACGTTTTTTTATTACGAGGCAATAAAACAATGATGAAATTTGTATCGGCGGGTGTATTTACGGCGTTGATTTCGCTACCAGCATTTGCTCAAGAATTAGTGGATCACGATGCAGGAATGCTTATGAATCACGGTGATGGGCATTTGATGGACATGGCAGGCGGCATGGTGATGGGGAATAATCCAGACACACTTCCAGGTGGCTGTGAAAAAGTGGCTGAAACCAAAGAAATCACCGTTCATGCGGGGCATAAATATGCAGAGAAATTTCCAGGTCGAATGTTCGCGTTTGATACACAGGAATTTCAATTTAAGCCTTGCACAAAACTGACGGTACATTTCATTAACGATGACAGTGTGCGTCATCAATGGATGATGCACGGTTTGCCGAAGTATTTATATCCGAAAGGAATGTTTCATTTAGAAGTTTCAGGGCCTGCGAAAATTTCTGGCACGTTGATTTTACCGCCAGGGGATAAAACCTATTTGGTACATTGCGACATCGCACAACACATGGAAAAGGGCATGAAAGCCCAGCTTAAAGTGGGCAAAGGTGATGGTGATTTGCCAAGTATTCCGAACGTAACAGCGAACATTGTGCAAGACGATTACAAAATCACATTGCCCGAATTACTTGCCAAAGCGCACGAAGAAGCTAATTTACCAGAACCTGTCGCCGTTGAAGTTGCACCTGCAAAAGCCGCCCCCGTTGTCATTACAGAAGAAAGTAGTTTTTCAGGCGTGACAGTGATTGGTTTGGCGTTAGGTATTTTGATTGCACCGATGTTGGCGCGTAAATTTAAAGGTATGACGGCGACAGATGTTATGTCGTATTTGTTTGATTTGACCAATTCGCTGATTGAATCGTTGGTTGAAAAAGTACAACGATTATTAAAAAAATAAAAAATTTGAAGAATGAAAAAGCCCGCTTTCATCGCGGGCTTTTTTACGCGCTCAATTTTTATTTCACAAAACAGCTTTTTTCAGCAGATTCTTCCACTTCTTTCAGTTGTTTTCGTAAATCTTTACTTTGTTTTGGATCACGCGCCATGCCACCGTTATCGCCCGCCATTGATTTGAGATATGAAAATGTTTTTGCCGCTTCAAAATCATTAAAACTCAATTTTTCAGCAATTTTGTCCAGCTTACAGCCGCACGCATATTGATTGATGTAACTCAAACCACCGTGTTGGGCGACACAATTTAAAACAAATTCAACGCGATCACGAGTCGGATAATCGTTGGCTAAAACAGTAGGGGCGACAGTTGCTTCGACTTCTTTTTCAGGATTAGTCGCACAACCTGCAATAATCAGCGAAAGTGATGCGGTTAAAAATAATGTTTTTAATGTTTTTTTCATTTCACAAATTCCTTCAACTCAAGTAAAAATAAGGGTTACAGCTTAACATTATGACTTTGCAAACAAAAGTAACAGGCGTGATTCTCGCAGGTGGACAGTCGCGGCGTATGAATTATCAAGATAAAGGCTTGCAACTTTTTCGGGGGCAACCATTAATTTCGTATTCATTTAATGCGCTCCGTCCGTTGGTTGATGAATTGATTATTAACGCGAATCAAAATATCGCGTTGTATGAAAATTTTGGTGTGCCAATCATTTCAGATTTAACGCAAGATTTTTCAGGGGCGTTGGCGGGAATTTTAGCCGCAATGAATTATTCGTCCGCTGATTTGCTTATAGTCGTACCGTGTGACGCGCCTTTTATTTCGACAAAACAATTACAGTATTTACTTTCGGAACACGAAAAAAGTGGCTCAGAAATTACAGTGGCGCGGACTGGTGAGCAAATTCATTCGGTATTTTTAGTAGTAAAAACAAGTTTACAGACGAGTTTAGAATCCTTTTTAGCGGCAGATAATCACAAAGTACGTTTATGGTTTGGACAGCATAAAACGTACTTTGTCGATTTTGGGGCTGATGCGATTGGCTTTGAAAATATCAATACATTAGCGGAATTAAACGCTGTTACCAACGCTTTAAATTTGACCCCTTAGCAACGGAATAAGCTAATCCATTTAACGAAAAATAGAATATCGTAGAAATCAATAACGACAATGGATTGAAGTCATAAACCACACTTCAATAGGGGGTCAATTAAAAA
>CAIPQN010000038.1 GCA_903867225.1 uncultured Pseudomonadota bacterium
TGGTGGTGCGCCTTTATCCGTTCTGAAACAGTATATTGAACAACAGCAACGCCCTACTTAAATTTTAAAGCGGGGCTACGCCGATATTCCTTACATCCCCGACCTGAAGAGACGGGGCTTTGCGGAATTTTTGGTAAATTTAATGTGCCTCGTCCCAATTATTACCCACACCAACATCCACAATTAGCGGCACGGTTAATTCTGCCGCACTATTCATTAGCGTTTTAATCATTTCAATCGTGCTGTCGAGTTGCTCTGTTTTCACTTCAAAAACCAATTCGTCGTGAACCTGCATAATCATTTTTGCATCGATATTTTCAGTCGCCAACCACGCATCAACTTTTAACATTGCATGTTTGATAATATCTGCTGCGGTGCCTTGCATGGGCGCGTTAATCGCGGTGCGTTCGGCATATTGGCGCAAAATCGCATTTTTTGAGTTAATTTCTGGCAAATATAAACGCCGTCCAAAAAGTGTTTCCACAAAACCTTGTTCTTTTGCCAAAATTTTTGTTTCGTTCATGTATTTTTTCACGTTTGGATAACGCTCGAAATACAAATTGATATAACTTTGCGCGTCTGTTCGAGAAATATCGAGTTGTTTTGCCAAACCAAATGCCGACATTCCATAAATCAAGCCAAAGTTAATCGCTTTGGCGTTGCGACGTAGTTCGTTTGTGACTTCATCTAACGGCACATTGAAAACTTCCGACGCGGTGGCGCGGTGAATATCTTCGCCATTTTTAAACGCGGTAATCAATCCGTCATCGTTTGCCAAATGCGCCATAATTCGCAATTCAATTTGCGAATAATCCGCCGCGACAATTTTATAACCCTTTGGCGCGATAAACGCTTGACGGATTTTGCGACCTTCCGCGCTACGAATTGGGATATTTTGTAAATTTGGGTCAGAAGACGATAAACGCCCCGTCACTGTTACGACTTGGTTGTACGACGTATGAACCCGCCCCGTTTTGACGTTAATTTGTTGTGGTAATTTATCAATATACGTTGATTTTAATTTGCTCAAACTGCGATGTTCAATCAGCAATTTTGGTAATTCGTAATCTTCCGCTAATTCTTGCAGCACCGATTCATCGGTTGACGGTTGACCTTTTGGGGTACGTTTTAAAACAGGTAAATTTAATTGTTCATACAAAATCGTTTGAATTTGTTTCGGTGAACCTAAATTAAAACTGTGTCCGACTAAATTATGCGCTTGTTGTTCGAGTGACATGATTTGCTGTTCAAGCTCAAAACTTTGTGCCACTAATAAATCGTCATCAATCAAAACACCGTTACGTTCAATTCGCGCCAACACCGAAGAAAGCGGCATTTCCAATTCATTATAAAGCGCGAGTAAATTCGGCTCGGCTTGCAATTTTGCTTGCAACGCATGATGCAAACGCACGCAAACATCCGCATCTTCGGCGGCATAACGTGCGGCAGCGTCAATTTCAACTTCTGAAAAATTAAGCTGTTTGACACCTTTTTTGCCAGCTACATCTTCAAATCGAATGGTTTTTAAATTCAGGTGTTTTTGTGCGAGAAAATCTAAATTGTGTTTGCCTGTGCTGTTCAAAACGTAAGACGCAAGCATCGTGTCGTGAGCAATGCCGCGTAACATTACGCCATGATTGGCTAAAACGTGATAATCGTATTTCAAATTTTGCCCCACTTTTAAAACGGTTGGACTTTCCAAAAGTGGACGCAGTTTTTCTAAAACTAATTCACGATTTAATTGCGTTGGTGCATCTGGGTAATTGTGCGCGAGTGGTAAATAAGCCGCTTCGCCTGTTTGCACGGCAAACGACAAACCGACAATTTCCGCCTTCATATAATCCAAACTCGTGGTTTCAGTATCAAAAGCAATTAAGGCTGATTTTTCTAAACGCGAAAGCCACGCTTCAAGCTGCGGCATGGTTAAAATTGTGTCGTAATGCGCCGTCGAAGTATTTTCGGTAGCTTCAGGTATTTCAACATTTTTTAAAAAAGGCTTTGTGTCGATGTGAGGAGAATTTTTATTCAGTGAATTTAACCACGACAAAAATCCAAGTTCACTCAAAAATTCGCGTAACTGTTCATCATGAATCGGTCGGCGCGTTAAATCTGCCATGTTGTAAGGCAAATCCAAATCACAACGAATTACGGTTAATTTTTTCGCAAGCTCCAATTTTGGTAAATGTTCACGCAAATTTTCGCCGACTTTGCCTGTGATCTTGTCCGCATTTGCCACTAAATTATCAAGCGTTTCATATTCTGAAAGCCATTTTGCGGCGGTTTTTGCACCGACTTTTGGCACGCCTGCAATGTTGTCGGAACTGTCGCCAACCAATGCTAAATAATCGGCGATTTGATTTGGTCGCACGCCGAATTTTTCAAAAACACCTTCGGGATTGAGTTTGGTTTTACTCATGGTGTCTTCAAGCGTGATTTTATCATTGACGAGTTGCGCCATATCTTTATCACCTGTGGCAATAATCACGTCGTAACCTTCACGCTCTCCGTAACACGCCAAAACGCCCAACACATCATCGGCTTCAACGCCCGATGCAGAAATTAACGGAATACCCATTGCACGAATCAGCGCGTGCAACGGTTTAATCTGACTACGCAAATCGTCGGGCATTTGCGTTCGATTCGCTTTGTAATCGGCTGATAATTCATGACGAAACGTTTTTCCCGAACTGTCGAAAACTACCGCCATAAACGTTGGATTGTATTCATTAAGCAATTTTCTAAGCATATTTGACACGCCTAAAATTGCGTTGGTGGGTTCACCTTTTTCATTATTTAAAGGTGGAACGGCATGATAAGCACGATATAAAAACGATGAACCATCAACAAGAATCAGCGGAGAAGTCATAAAATGTGAAAACCTTTAAAAATAAACGTGATGCAGTTTTTACAAACCACTCAATTCCAACAAATACGCGCCATAAGCGGTTTTCGACATTTCATTGCCTCTCATTTTTAAATCTTCCGCTGTCAGCCAACCGTTATTAAACGCAATTTCTTCTAAGCACGCGACTTTCAAGCCTTGACGATGTTCAATTGTTTGCACAAATTGCCCCGCTTCCAACAAACTGTCGTGTGTTCCCGTATCAAGCCACGCAAACCCACGTCCGAAAATTTCAACGTTTAATTCGCCGTCGTTCAAATACGTTTGATTCACTTCAGTGATTTCGAGTTCACCACGCGACGAAGGTTTAATGTTTTTGGCAATTTCAATCACGCGATTGTCGTAAAAATACAAACCTGTAATTGCAAAATTTGATTTAGGTTTTACAGGTTTTTCTTCAATTGAAAGCACTTTGTTATTTTCGTCGAATTCCACCACGCCAAACCGTTCCGCGTCTTTCACTTGATAACCAAACACCGTCGCGCCACTTTCACGTTGCAACGCTTGTTTTAAACTGCCAGAAAAACCTTGCCCAAAAAAAATGTTGTCACCCAACACCAAACAAGTGTGACTGTCACCAATGAATTCTTCGCCGATTAAAAACGCTTGTGCTAAACCGTCGGGTTTTGGTTGCACTGCGTATTCCAGCCGCACGCCAAAATCGGAACCGTCGCCGAGTAAGTTTTTAAAATTGGGTTGATCTTCGGGCGTGGTGATAATCAAAATGTCTCGAATGCCCGCCAACATCAACACCGACAACGGGTAATAAATCATCGGTTTGTCGTACACGGGCAAAAGTTGTTTCGACACCGCTTTGGTAATTGGGTGCAGCCGTGTTCCCGCGCCACCCGCTAAAATTATGCCTTTCCAGTTCATATTTTATTGCCTTACGAATTCTTAAAAATCGAGCGAATTTAATTGCGTCAAACCAAAACGCTCGCGTTGATAACTGCCATCTTGAATATGCTGACACCATGTCAAATTGTCCAAATACCATTGCACGGTTTTACGCAAACCCGTTTCAAAGGTTTCTTGCGGAGTCCAACCTAATTCGCGTTCGATTTTGCTGGCATCAATCGCGTAACGTAAATCGTGACCAGGTCGGTCGGTGACGTAAGTAATCAAATCGGCGTAATGTTTAATGCCATTCGGTTTATCGGGTTTCAATTCGTCAAGAATGTCACACAAGGTTTGCACGACGGTGAGATTCGCTTTTTCGTTATGCCCGCCAATGTTGTAGGTTTCGCCAATCGTGCCTTTTTCCAACACCGTCAATAACGCCCGCGCGTGGTCATCGACATAAAGCCAATCGCGAATTTGTTGCCCATTGCCATAAACGGGCAACGGTTTTCCTTCAAGCGCATTCAAAATCACCACGGGAATCAGTTTTTCGGGGAATTGAAAATGCCCGTAATTGTTCGAGCAATTCGTGACAATTATTGGCAAACCGTAAGTCCGATGCCACGCACGAACCAAATGATCCGAACTCGCTTTCGAGGCAGAATACGGCGAACTCGGTGCATAAGGGGTTGTTTCGGTGAATAAATCATCTGTGCCATGTAAATCACCAAACACTTCGTCGGTCGAAATATGATGAAAACGAAACGCCGCTTTTTTCGCTGTTTCTAAACTTGCCCAATAATGACGTGCCGCTTCGAGCAACGTGTAAGTGCCGACAATGTTGGTTTCAATAAACGCAGCAGGTTTATCAATGGAACGGTCAACGTGTGATTCTGCGGCGAGGTGCATCACCGCATCGGGCTGAAAATCTGCAAAAAGTTGACTGATTTTTTCGCCGTGACAAATATCAGTTTCTGAAAACGCATAACGTGGATTTTCAGCAATTGAAACGAGCGATTCCAAATTGCCTGCATACGTTAATTTATCGACGTTTAAAACGCTGTGTTCCGTGTCGTTCATCAAATAACGAATCAACGCAGAGCCGATAAAACCTGCGCCGCCTGTGATTAAAATTTTCATTTTATTTCTTCCAAACAAAGTTTAAGTGTCGTTTCCCACGTTGGCATCGTCAAACCAAAACGTTGTGTTAATCGTTCGGTTGAAAGACGTGAATTCGCGGGACGTTTCGCAGGCGTTGGATAGTCGAACGTTGGAATTGGATTGATGACGCAACGAATGTCCTCATCTTTAAAGCACACCCCCCGCGCTATCGCGCCGCCCCCCTCAAAGGGGGCTAAAGAATTTTTATTTGCCTCCCCCATTTGAAGGGGGGCTGGGGGGATTTGCGCTAATTCAACAATCTTCTCCGCGAAACCGTGCCACGACGTTTCCCCCGCGCTGGTTAAATTGAAAATCCCCGATTCAAACGTTTTCGCACCACGTTCTTGGTGGGCTTGTCGCAAAATATGCGCGGTGGTTTCAGCAATCAAACGCGCCCACGTTGGCGCACCGATTTGGTCAGCAACAATGTTGAGTTCGTCACGTTCTGCCGCCAAGCGCAAAATGCTTTTCACAAAATTATTGCCCCGCGCCGCAAACACCCACGTTGTCCGTAAAATCAAATAATCCGCGTCACTCGCTTGAATTGCCAACTCGCCCGCGAGCTTACTTTCACCGTAAATATTCAGCGGATTGGTCGTATCATTCTCAAAATAAGGCGCGTCTTTCGTGCCATCAAACACATAATCCGTCGAATAATGAATCAACAACGCATTCAAATTTTTCGCTTCTTGCGCTAATACCTCAACGGCTTGCGCGTTAATTAAAAACGCCAAATCACGTTCGGTTTCTGCTTTATCCACCGCCGTGTAAGCCGCCGCATTGACAATCACATCGGGGCGAATCGTTTGAACGATTTGGCGTAATTTTTCTAAATCGGTTAAATCGGCTTGGTCACGATTCAATGCCACGACTTCGCCCAACGGTAAAAGTGTTCGCGCCAATTCCCAACCGACTTGTCCGTTGCTGCCGATTAACAAAATTTTCATGCGAAAACCTCTGCGTCACGCAACGCTAAACCTTCAGCATCTTTGGCAGACAAAAGTGGCTCGGATATTCCCCAATCAATGCCGATTTCTGCGTCATTCCAACGCACGCAACGTTCAAATTGTGGCGCGTAATAATCGGTGGTTTTGTAGAGAAAATCAGCGGTTTCGGATAACACCAAAAAGCCGTGAGCAAATCCAGCGGGAACCCAAAATTGACGATGATTTTCGCCGCTCAATTCCACGCCGTGCCATTTCCCAAAGGTTGGTGATGATTTTCGTAAATCCACCGCGACATCGAAAACACTGCCGCTAACCACACGCACCAATTTTCCTTGCGGTTGTTGAATTTGATAATGCAGCCCACGCAACACGTTTTTAGATGAGCGCGAATGATTGTCTTGCACAAAAGTTACATCTAAATTGGTAAGCGTTTGAAAGGTTTTTTGATTGAAACTTTCTAAGAAAAAACCGCGTGAATCACCAAAAATTTTGGGTTCAAAAATAAGTAAATCAGAAATCGGTGTTGTGATGAGATTCATAAAATTAAAAGGTTGAGTTAATTAAAGTCAGTGTATGGGTTGAAGTATTTACTAATCATATAGTGTTTGTGTCCTGAACGTTCTGCGTTAGCGCAAATGCTACCACACCGCCGCGACTAAAAAACTATCAAATTGTTTCGCTAAAAATGCGTTTTGCCAACTTCGTCACAATTTCGATGTTTGTTTTCCGATATACTTTGTCTGAATCCACCGTTGCCATCACTCAAAAAGGGCAGGGCATAGAAAAAGCGGTGGATTGGTATTAAATTCACATCAAAAACTAAAAAAAATTTAAGTTTATTTAAAGTTTTAATTTGATGTGTCGATAACTCAAGCATGGACTTACTTGCTAATCAAAACTCAGGATTTGCACTTTAAGCGTCATGTTAAGGTTGGAATGAACCAACTTAATTTTTTCTTTCTATATTCCGAGGATGCAAAAATGGCAACAGCAACAGTAGCAGCACCAAAAATCACAGCAACCACAGACATTTCAACAATCAGCGCAGCTGATTTTGGAAAATTAACCGTTGCTGAACTAGGTTCAATCGACAAAGTTCAAGCAGCAGCATTATCAGGCGCACAAATCGGTGCATTAACCGATAAAACAGCTCCTGGTATTTTTGGCATGTTGAAAAACATCGATGCTGGTCTTTTCTCAAGTTTCACGAAACTTGCAGTAGCAGTATTACCTGTTGGCAGCTTAACAACTGATGACATCGCTGCTTTGACACCTGATCAATTCAAAGCTTTCACACCTGCTCAAGTAGGTCAATTAAGCAAAGCACAATTGGCTGTCACAAGTGGTGATCAATTAGCGGCTTTAGCAACAGGCACTGCAGCTAAACCAGCTCAATTAGATTCGTTAGCTGTTAAAAACTTGTCTGCTGATGGATTCGCTGCTTTATTACCAACTCAAGTAGCAGCTTTAAACCCAGGTCAATTAGCAACTTTGACTTCAACTCAAATTGGCGCATTAACGGCTGACCAAGCAGCGGCATTAACACCTACTCAAGCAGGCGCGTTCAAATCTTTAGCTTTATTCTCAGCTGACGTGATTCCAAGTTTGTCACCAAAATTCATTGCTGCTGTTGCACCAAAGATTTTTGCTGGCTTAACTCAAGCACAATTGCAAGCTATCACTGTTGACCAAATTCCACAGTTGAACCCTGCTCAAATCGCAGCAATGAGTTCTACTTCTGTATCTAAATTAACAGGTGATCAACTTTTAGCGTTAACACCTGCTGAATTAGGCGCATTCGGTAAAGCAAACATCGCTGGTTTAGCGTTGGCTTCAATGGATCCAGCACAATTGTTGGCTTTCAAACCTGCTCAAGTTGCTTTATTAACAGTTGCTCAAATCGGCACATTAACTGCTGATTCAGCTCCAGCATTAACACCTGCTGTTTTAAGCGCGTTAAGTTCAACTCAAATTGCAGCAATCCCAACAGCAGCATTAGTAGCCGTTGAGCCTAAAGCAATCGCAGCTATTACAGCGAAAGCTATTGCAGGTTTAACTTCAACTGCAACATCTGGTCAATTAGCGAACTTCACACCAGAACAAGCTGCTGAATTAACTCCTGCACAAGCTAAAGTTTTAAGTGCTGCACAAGTTGACGCATTGCCTTCTGCTGACGTTATTGCAATGAGTCCAATGGCACTTCAAGCAATCACAGTTGCTGCTGCACCTTCGATTGATCCATTGGCTTTTGCTGCATTCACACCAGAACAAATTGCTGCAATTAAACCTGCTCAATTCGCTGTATTGACAACAACTGTATCTACAGCTGGTCAAGTTTATAACTTAACGGCTGACCAAGCTGTAGGTGTTAATCCTGCTCAAACTAAAGTAATGACTGCTGCTCAAGCAGCTGCAATGCAATCAGCGACTGTTGATGCATTAGCACCAGCTGCAATTAAAGCAATTACTGCTACAGCAATGCCTTCGATTGTATCAACTGCATTCGCTTCAATGTCAGCTGAACAAATTGCGATGATTTCAGCAGCACAAGCGGCTGTGTTGACTTCTGACCAAATCAAAACCTTAGGAGTTGACCAAGCTGCAGCATTAACACCAGCAGCGGTTGCTAAATTAGATGCAGCTCATGCGACTCAATTAACAGTTGGTGCGATTGCAGCACTTAACCCTTCTGCTGTTAAAGGTTTGGTAATTTCTTCTTTTGAATCTACTGATGTTGCTGCATTGACTGCTGATCAAGCTCCGTTCTTGACTGCAGCTCAAATGACTTCTTTGACAGGCGATACACAAATTGGTGGTTTGACTGCTGACGTTATCGCAAACATGAAACCTGCGACTTTCAAAGGTATTTTGTCTACAAACATTGATGATATTGGTCACACTACAGGTGCCGCTGTAGCTACCGCTGCAATCAACGCAATTACTTCTGCACAAGTTGCTGCATTGTCAACTACACAGTTAGAAGCATTATCACCTAAACAAGTGGCTGCATTGAATTCCGATGTTACAACTTGGGCGACTGATGTAAAAGGTTATATTACTGTTTCTAACAGCACTGATGTAGCCACTATAGGTATCAAAACGTCAACAACTTTAAGTGCGCCAACTTCAGGTTCAACAATCACCGCTGGCAAAGTAGCTGTGACTATTACTGGTTCAACAGCGGGCGATACTATCGTTGGTAGTTTGAAAGATGACGTTATTAACGGTAATGGCGGCACAGACAGTATCAATGCTGGTACAGGTAATGACACCATTACATTTAACTCCGTAAATGATTCAATTGACGGTGGTGATGGTACTGATACATTGAGCGTTGGTGCAACTGTTGCGTCATCTGTTGATGCAAAACTTATCAATGTTGAAACTATTAGCATTACTGGAAACACTGCATTGTCTGTTGATTTCAGCACACAATCAGAATCATTAACTATCACTTCAGCAGGTACTATTTCTGGTGCTGGTCATACTATTTTAGGTGGTTCAGCTGCTGACGTTATTACTGGCAGTGCAGGTTCTGACGTTATTACTGGCAACGATGGAGCTGACACAATCAGTGGTTTGGCTGGTAATGACACAATCAATGGTGCAACAGGTGACAGTATTGATGCTGGCGCAGGTGATGACACAATTGCATTTGCTGCTGCAGTTGCTGGTGCAACCATTGAAGGTGGTACTGGTGTTGACGTAGTTACTTTGGGTAACTTTGCTAACACATTAACTATCTCAGATGCTGATGGTATTAAGGTTACTGGTAATGCAGACATTGATACATTAACTTTCACTTCAGCGTTGACTGCAACAACAATTGATGGTGCAGCAGGTGCAGACGTTATTACCTTAGCAGGCGGTGTTTCTAACGTAGCGACTATTCACGGTGGTGTTGGTTTAGATACCATTGTTTTAGGTGCTGCTCACACTGGTGGTGTTACTGTTCAGCTTGATGGTGGTGTTGGTGCTGGTAGTACAACAGTGTCTGCTTCAACTGATGCGGATACTATTACTAACTTCCTCACCACTGTTGACCATATTAGTTTAGCTGGTGGTTCATCTACAGCTGGCGGATATGATGTTGCAGCTATTGCTGGGGATACAGTGGGACATACTCATGAAATCGCGTTTGATACTATTGCACATTTAGGTGCGTTAGGTGTGACACTTGCTGATACTAGCTCGCACACTAATGTTGTTCACTACGCTGTAGCTTCTGATACTGGCGCAATTTTCTATGATGCTGACGGTAACTGGACAGCAAACTCGTACCAAATCGGTACAGTTGGTACAGTGACAATCGCGGCGAGCGACTTCTTGATTGCTTAATTTGAAGTTGTAATCTCGTAAAGCGGGTGGCAGTTTCGCCCGTTTTGCTTGGTTGAGAAAAAGCCCTGCTTGCCGTTGGTGAGTGGGGCTTTTTTGTTGTGGGGAATTTAAAGCACCTCCCCCAGCCTTTCAGGCTGCCCCCTCCAAAGGGGGCGAAACCAGTAAAAATCAAAAGAAAAAATCAAAAGCACGCTTTTTAATCTTTTTCCCCCTTTGGAGGGGGCGGCGCGATAGCGCGGGGGAGGTGCTTTAAAAGCTGAGGAAGAAAAATGTTGCCATATTCAAGAAATACAAAACCGTTAGCGCGGGAACTACGAAAAAACCAAACTGGAGCGGAGGAATTATTGTGGTCGCGGATTCGTCGAAAACAAATTTTAGGCGTGCAATTCAAACGTCAAAGACCGATTGGGCGTTACATTGTGGATTTTTACGGAGTTGAAGCAAAACTGGTGATTGAACTTGATGGCTCGCAACATTTTGAGCCTGATGCGGTTGCGTATGATTTTGAGCGAACAAAATTTTTAGAAACGCAAGGTTTGAAAGTGATTCGATTTGACAATTTACAAGTTTTTAACGAATTGGAAAGTGTGTTGGCTGTAATTTATGAAGAAGTGAAAGTTAGAATTTAAAGCACCTCCCCCTGCGGCTATCGCCGCTCCCCCCTCCAAAGGGGGGAAAAAGATTAAAAAGCAACGGCTTTTGATTTTTAATGGTTTTGCCCCCTTTGGAGGGGGGGTGTTACCAACGCTTTAAATTTGACCCCTTAGCAACGGAATAAGCTAATCCATTTAACGAAAAATAGAATATCGTAGAAATCAATAACGACAATGGATTGAAGTCATAAACCACACTTCAATAGGGGGTCAATTAAAAA
>CAIPQN010000039.1 GCA_903867225.1 uncultured Pseudomonadota bacterium
ATCCATTTAACGAAAAATAGAATATCGTAGAAATCAATAACGACAATGGATTGAAGTCATAAACCACACTTCAATAGGGGGTCAATTAAAAACGATGTTTTTTGTTAAAAAGGGGTCAAAATTCAGCCGTTGGTAACAATTTTGTTTTCTTAAACACAAATCTTAAAATAAAAATTTGTAACACAATTAAAATGTTAATTCCGACAATTGCCAAATAAAATTTAAGTCCGAAATTTTCACTGTCATAAAGTACCGAAACAGCACCAGCGAGTGCGATTATCGTACCAATACCTAACGAAAATAAGACCCGAAACGTATTCAATGTTTCTTTTACTTCATCAATTTTTGCCATAAATTCTCCAAATCAAATAGCAGATGAATTTTACCACGCCCTCCAACATGGAAAACCCCCACCCTGCCGAAGCATGATGAGGGCGTTAAGCTACTTTCTTTTCTTGCAATGGCAATAAGCCACTTTGGCTCGCATCTAACACGACCATTTGAACAATGTGATTATTTACATCGTAAGACAACACAATGTTCCAATCCTGCGCCGTTTCCTTGACGATAGGATTGTCACTAAAATGAAGCTCTAAAATATCATCATCTGAATAATAAAGCGTTTTCATCATCACCCCTCAAAACTAAAGTGAAACATCACTGTCTTAACAATAACGGCTTGGTCAATCACAACCGCCACACAAATTAAATTGTCGTTCCGACCTTCATAAAATTTGGCAATCCAAGCGTGTTTGTCATCTTTGTACTTTAATTCACCCGTTTCAATCAAATCAAAAAGTAATTCATCATCAATTGAGCGTTCAATCATTCGCTTTCTAGCGTGTGCCGTAATGTGTATGGCACCTTTAAAACGTGAACTAACCAATTTTATCATCATTTCCTCCAGCCCAAATTCTACCACACCCTCCAACACAAAAAGCCCCCACCCTGCCGAAGCATGATGAGGGCTTTGTTTTTACATTTAGTGCGTGAGAACACTGTTATTTTCAGCGACAAAGCGTGAAGTAACTCGTTGAATGATTGGCGCAACCTGCTCTCTTGTTGCACTTTTTTCAGGTTTTAACGTGTGAACCACAACGCCTGTAATTCCTTCATCAGACGCATGGGCAATGGCTTCTTTTAAGCCCTGACTAATTCTTTCAAATGCTTCATTCATCGTTTTTTCTCCCATGTAGAAATCAAAATATCAACCAATTTTGCTAAATCACACACCAGCACACACTAAAAAGCCCCACCGAAGTAGGGCTTTAATTCTAATGCACAGACGGCAACGCATCCTTTAACGCATTGGCATAAGCAAGACGTGCTGTTTGGAGTACCGCTGCTTGAGCATTAAGGCGTTGTAGTTCTGCATCGACGAATTGTAGGCTGACGAGTTGGTTCTTTGCCTCGTCTGATAGGGATTCTAAGTCGTAGTCTTTGTCGTCTATTTTGATCGTTGTCATCTTTGTTGGTTCCTTTGTTGAGTTTAAACGGTTCTGGTCATTGCTTCTCTAAGCGTTGAATTGACAAAGGCTTGATAATCAACCTCCCCTGCCTTACGTTTCAGCCAAGATACGATGTCAGCATCTAAAGCTAAATTCACATTCTGCTTTGCTACAAAGTTCCGACGTTTAACCGCTCTGTTTAAATCTGACTGACTAATTTCTGGGTACTCATCAAAATCATCAGATGTTTGTGAAATAGAGTTTCTGTTCATTTTTTACCGCCTTCCGTAAAGAAATAACACGAATTTCGTCATTGGTTTCAGTATGCACCAAAACAACAACTGTGCCATCAAGCAAACCTAATGTGACAAAACGCTGTTCACTGTAAGCCATACGATTATCTTCAAAAGTGAACGTATCGCCTGCAAATACAAGATATGCCAATTCAAAATCAAGTCCATGCTTGTCCAAATTACTTGCTGCTTTAACGTTATCCCATTCAAATTTCATCACTGATTCCATCTTTAAACCAGCCCAAATTCTACCACACCCTCCAACATGAAAAACCCCCACCGCACTTTCGCACGATGAGGGTTCCAGGAGCTTTTTAGGCAAAGCGGATAATGGCTAACCCGCTTTGCTTGATTACTGCTTATGCAACGAAGTTAGCCGTTGTCCAATCCGCAGTATCACTTGTGAATGTACCAATAATTGCTAAGGTAACATTGGCAGCACCTGTTGAAAGTGCCGCACCAGAAATCGCGCCACTTGCATTAGAACTAATTTCAATCAAGTTATATATGCCTGAAGCAGAAGCTGTTTCGATTGCAACAACAGCATTAGTGCTAGCTGGTATTGTCATATTACCTAAAGCAGCTGAAATGTTTGCAACTGTTAAAATATTACCTGATGCAACACTACCTGTTACATAAGTTCCCGTCAAAATACCAACAGCATTTGTACCAGCATTCCAGATACCTTGAGTAAAGGTCGCCGCTACATGACTACTAACAAGCGCACTGACATCAACTTTATCCGTAGCAGTAGCAAGAGTACCAACTGTGTCTGAATTCGTACCTACAATAGTCGCTGCTGCGTTATAGGCAGCCGCTGCTTGAAAATCACCAACTGCAGTATATTTAACAACGTTAGCACCTGCGGCAGCATTAATCGTATCAGCACCGCCACCGCCAATGATAGTATCAGCACCTGCTCCAGCAGTAATCGTATCAGCATTAGCTGTGCCGTAGTATTGAGTGCCACCTGCAATCTGAATAGTCGTTGTACCAGCAGACGTTCCAAGTGTTGTTGCCGATGTCACACCCGCTAATTTAACAACGATGTCTTTCGTAGCAACAGTAGCAGAGGCATCAACGTTATCTACAACGTAGGTGTCACCGCCATAAACAAAGAAGCCAACTTTAGCATTCGCACCAATAGCACCTTCAGCCGCTGTAATAGCTGCTGTAAGTGTAGCAGGTGCAGTGCCTGTAAATGTGATAAGACCTGTCGCTGCAGGTGTCGCTATCGTGCTAGCTGTTGTGACAGGTGTTGTACCGATAGTAAAGTCGCTATCAACTAATTTCAATACGTCGCTTGAACCTTGTGAATAGGTAAAACCGTTGATAGTATCAGCAGCAGTTGAAATTGATCCACTGACTTGTGTATTGTTTCCAGAAACAAACACTGGCGTAATGATTGAATCACCTGTTGAACCAGCAAGATTGAACGTATCCGCTACATTACCACCTTGTACAGTATTTGCACCCGCAGTTTCAGTAAGTGTCACTGAAGCTAGAGCAGCACCGAAATTAAGAATATCGTGACCGTTGGTAGAACCTTTTACTGTTGACGCATATTGCAATGCACCTGAAGTAAATGTAACGCCAACTGTTGTGTTGGTGCTTGGTAAAGCAAGCGCACTCGCATCGAACGAAGTTAAAGCGGTACCTGCAAATGTCAACGCTAAACCGCTGTTACCTAATACGTTAATTGTAGACAAAGATGTATCCACAACGGTCAACGTGTTCAAATAACCTACTGGAACCGTTTGTGTGTCTGATGAAGTCACACTCACAATATCAGTATTCGCAGCAGTCACTGTACCGAAAGCCAAAGCAGCAGCTGTACTATTATTGGTTAATTTAACATTTAATGTATCAACACCTGCACCTGAAGAACCTGCGGTTGTCACACCGGTGTTAGCTCCGATAATGTTAATGGTGTCGCCTGAAGCTAAGTTTGAAAGTGTTTGTGTAACACCTGCACCTGTCAAATTAACTTGTGTGAAATTACCAAAACCTTTTACGTCAATGCTCGTCGCAGTAGTTGTAGTTGAAAGTTGTTCAAAGTTAGTCACAGCCGCTTTAAATGCAGTTTGTACTGTACCAGCAGTTGATAATGTGACTGCATCCGCGTTTGATAACGCCAAAATGTCTGAACCATCACCACCGTTGATTGAACCACCAGTCGCCAATGCTGTGCCAGATAATGTTACTTGATCGGCACCTGCACCAAGGTTAACTGCTTTAGTTGTAGCCCCAACTGTGATGAAATCTGCACCAGCACCACCATTTACAGCAGTAGCTGTGTTAATCGTAACAATCGATTTACCTGTTGTTCCTGTTGTGTCTAACAAGACAACAGATGTTGCACCCGCAGTGAAATCAGTTGTCAGACCCGCTGTACCAGTAACGTTAACAGTAGTTAATGCAGTATTTCCAGTCATCGTCAATGTAGCAACTTTAGAGCCACTAACATTTAATGTTGTTGCTGCTGCAGCTGTAAGTGTTGCTGAAGTATTTGCCGCGCTAGATGTGTAGTTAACAGTCGTTGCTTTTGCTGTTGTGAATGTTCCTAAAGCAGCAATGCCTGTGTTGTTAATTGACAAGGTAGTTGCTGTCGCATCTGTTAAACCACCAAACGTTGTTGTTCCGCTTGTGTTAACAGTCAACGCACGAGTAGCAGCTGCAGCTGTAATAGTGGTTAAGCCACCAACAGCATTCAAGTTAACAGTTGTGATACCGTTACCTGTTAGAGTCGCTGCACCTGTTGCTTTCGTCACAGATACCGTAGCCAACGTACTTCCTGTTGATGTAGTAACGGTCGAAGTATCAGTAACAGCCACAGTTGTCCAAGCAACACCAGTTGAAACCAATGAAACATCAGTTGCACTGTTTAAAATGACACTAGCTGTGCTGGTTGTACCTGCACCTGCTTCTGCCACACTAAGAGATTTAACACCTGTACCAAAAGTTGTGTCAGTAATATCAATTGCATTAGTACCAGCATTAGTACCTACGTTGTTCAAATTGATTACTTCAAAACCAGAAAGCGTTGCAGCAGAAGGCAATGCAAAACCTGTAGTTACAGTGCTTACAATGTTTAATGTATCTCTACCCGTTCCACCGTTGATGTTATCAAATGAATTTAAAGTAGAACCTGTCGCTGCAAGTGTCGCATTAAATGTATCATCGCCCGCTGTGCTTGTCGTTGTTGCTGAACCAACTAATGCACCAGAAGTATCTACACCAGAAGTCAAAGCAAATGTTTGACCTTGCGCTGAAAGACTTGTGTCATTGATGGTAACACTGTTTGTTGCAGTAGTACCTGTTGCTAATGAATAACCTGTTGGCAACGTACCTAATGTCAAAGCAACAGTTTGCGAGCCTTCAGTTGTCGTATCTGCAACGGCACTCAAAATTACAGTTGCTGTGGTAGCACCAGCTGCAAAGGTAAAGTTACCTGTTGGGCTAACAGTATAGTTAGTTGATACATTTGATGCTGTTCCAGACAATGTGTAAGGAATAGTCAAACCAGCTGCTGGAGCTGCAGTTCCTAAAGTAACAGTGAAAATGTCTGTGCTACCTTCATTAACAGTAGCTGTTGCAGCTGTTAAGTTTACAGAACCCGCTGCAGGTGAAAGACTTGTATCATTGATAGACGCAGTGATAGGCGTAGTTATAGCTGTTGCACCGTTAATGCTACCTAAAGCTGCAGTAATAGTTTCTGCACCTTCAGTTAAGTTATCAGCAATTACGTTTAAAGTTAATGTACCTGTCGTTGCGCCAGCTGCGATAGTGATGCTAGCCGCAGATGTTGTATAGTCAGCTGTAGTAGCTGCACCACCGAAAGTAATAGGAATAACCAAACCGCCTACTGGAGCAACCATATCAGATGTTGCGGTATAAACAACAGATGTTCCTTCGTTAATGCCTGTAGCAGCTGCATTTGAAGTTAAAGTGATGTTTGGAGTAGCGTCGTTAATTGTGCCAGTAAGTGCTGTTCCAACCAATGCAAAGTTGCTATCTAACAATTGTGCTTTGTATGCTTCGATACCTTCAACAACATTATCGTTTACAACAGTAACTGTTATAGTTTGAGCTGCTGTGCTGCCTGATTTGAATACAACTGGTGAAGCTGCTGTGAAGTCAGCAGGTGAAGTCGTTGCAGAAATCGCACCTAATGCTTGACCTGTAATGTTCAAGTTGAAGACAGTGTCAGTAACTACTTGAACACTTGGCGTTACTGTGAAAGTAATGGTTTTGCCTTCTTGTGAAGATACACCAGCTGTCGCACTTGAAGTCATCACGAAAGTTGGTGCAGGTGCGTCAGCAAATGCAGTCGTTACCGCTGCGCCTGTTGAACTCACTGCGCCCGCACTTGGATTTGACAATGTTAATGTAACGCCTTCGCCAGTTTCAGCAAGTGCATCAAATGTCACAGGAACAGAAATTGTTGCGGTCGTTGCGCCTGCTGCGAAAGTCAAAGTACCCGCTGCATCAGTAACGTTTGTGCCAGCGGTTACTGCTGTGCCGTAATCTGCAGTAGTTGTCGTTGCCAAGTTAGAAAGCGCGTATTTAACAGTCGTTGCGGTGGTCGCTGATGGATTCGCTAATGTGACTGTGAATAATGCAGTGCCGCCTTCAGTCGCAGATGCTGCGCCAGTTACTGAAAATACTGGGGTTGGAGCTGATGCAACAGACACATCAATTGTTGCAGGAACAACAGCAACTGGTGTAGCCGTTGCGCCAATCGCTGTAACAGCTGAACCACCCACAGACAATGTAGGAGCTGCGCCTGCTGTTGCTACGATAGCAGCTTTAACCGTACCGTTTGCAAAGGTTAATTGTGTGCCAGTGGCATCGTCTTGTAGACCAACAGTGGTGACTAATGCGCCAGCAGAGTTATAAACTTTTAAATCTGTACCCGCTTGTACATATTTGTAATCAGTGGTTGCGCCTGTGAATTGAACACGTTCAACGTTAGCATCTAAAGAAATACCTGTTAAGCCCGTATCAATAGTCACGGCTTGATCGCCAGTTGCACCAAAAACGGTAGTGTTGTTACTACTTACTTTGTAAGCGGTATCCGTTGATTCTAAAAATAATTTTGCCATTGTAAAAAACTCCGAGAGAGATAAAAAAATTAAGTGAACGATTCACTTTGGGTTACAGAAAAAAATAAAACTAAAACTTGGAACATTAGAGCAAATCCCCTGCCTTTCAGGCTTCCCCCTTCAAAAAGGGGGAGAAACCATTTACTCTTTCGCCCCCTTTTTGAAGAGGGCAGCCTGAAAGGCTGGGGGATTTTCTTTAAATGATTGAGCCTGCACCAAACGTTGAGATAAACGAATTAGTTGAGTAAATCGCTGAATCAGTGGCGGCAGTCAAACCCGTTAAAATAACGTGTGTCACCGTACCATTAGACGCGTATTGCACATCAACGCTACCGTCAGCAAAATCGTTATTTTTAACGGTTGGTGTTTGACCTGCTGGGAATTTAAGCACGTCACCTTTAGCAAAATTTGCAATGGTATAAGTGTAATCACCGGCTGTTAAATCAAACTGTACGTCGCCAGTTACCGCATCACCATTACCTGCAGCGTTAACTGCTTTTGTTGATGTTGCCGCTGGTGTTACAGGCGTTACTGGTGTCACAGGCGTTGTCGCCGCAGGTGTTGTAACACCTACAATACCAATGGTATCTGTACCAAACAACGTATTAAACGCGCTTGTTGAATACAACGCAGCATCTTGTGCTGGCGTTAAACCAGATAAATGAATCAATGCCACTTTACCATTATTCGCATATTGCAAATCAACATTGCCATCAGCGAAATCACTGTTTTTAACGCTTGCTGTATTTGCTGCTGGGAAATAAACCGCATCATCATCACTAAAACCTGTGATGTTGTAGGTGTAATCGCCTTCCGCTACGTTAAATATGTTTGCCACTTTGCTCGCATCAAACGGTGTGGTGTTTGCTGCTGAAACAGCCACTTGTGTTGGACCTGTCGATAATGTGAAGTCGTATTTTGTACCAACAGAAATGTTACCCGCTTCGTCTGTTTGACGGACATAACCAACATTTTCACCGTCAACAAATGTAGGCTCAATTTGTGACCAGTTGCCGTCTACACCATCTTTGCTATCCGTGCTGTATTCAATAACAGCGCCTGTTGATTCAAAATCCATGACAGTCAAATCAGCTGATGCAGTCACTGAATGTGTTGCATCAATGCCACTAATATCAACTTTTACAGGTGATACTTCGGTATCAAATACGAAACTAAGTTCAGCATTATCAGAAACGTTACCCGCAAGATCGGTTTGACGAACTAACACAGTGTTTTCACCTTGAACAAGCGTAGGCTGTGTTGTTGACCACGTTTTGTCATCTAAACTGAATTCAACGGTAGCGTGTGGTTCTGTATCTGAAACGACTAGCTCACCTTTATTCGTTACGTTATCCGCATTATCAGCACCTGAATCAACCGCTAATGCAACTGAAACTGCATCAGGAGCCGTCGTGTCATTGATAATGATGTCGTTATTTAATACTTCACTTTCATTGCCCAATGCGTCTTTTGCAGAAATGGTCACTGCTAATGTTGCAGTAGCTGCATAATCTACAAATTCAACTGAACTGTAATCTTCATCGCCTAATGTGTATGACCAAACACCGTCAGCAACATCCGCGACTCTTTCATTACCACCAACAGTTAACGTCACGGTTGCAGTTGAATCATCAACCGTCCCTGAAATTACACCATCTGTTTCGCCAGTTAATTCGATAACAGGTGCTGTGGTGTCTTCTAAGTTAATCGTAATTGATGCCGCCTCACTTTTGTTACCCGCTGCGTCAGCTGCTACGGCAGTAACAATCAATGCTTGGTAATCTGCTGGGTAATCACTTTCAGCGAGTGTGTAAGACCAGTTGCCTTCAGCGTCAGTTGTAACTGTGATTCCATCGCCGCTTGCAGTTGTTGGTGGCACGCTAGTGGTAACAGGAACCGCGTCAACAGGTACAGGTAAATCAACAGGAATTACAGTTGTGCTTGGTGCATCAGTCACTGTGCCACCTGCATCAACCACGGCTTTTTCTGCATCTTTAACCGCTTGTGTATCTGTATCAACAGTGGCTTGCGCGTCTTTTATTGAACTTGCCGCTGAATCTTGAGCATCTTTAACACCATTTTTAGCAGGATCTTGAGCATCTGTTAATACCGTTTGAGCATCTGTGATAGCAACTTTGTCGGCTGCAATTACTGCCGTACCTGTTGGATCTGCTTTCGTGTCATCAACTAACATTTGTTGAGCGTCTGTTAATGCAGTTTGAGCATCTGTTAACGAACTTGCAGCAGAATCTTCTGCGTCTTTAATACCATTTTGTGCTGGATCTTGAGCTGCTAATAACGCTGCTTGATCAGCGGCTAACGTTTCACGAGCCGTTGTTAAGTCTGTATTTGCTGAATCTAACGCCGCTTGATCAACAATGACAGCCGCGCTACTTGACGATGTAGCGTCTGCACTAAAAGTTAATGTGACAGTTGAATTTGCTTCTGCTTTACCTGAAATGGTCACGCCGTCAGCACGTTCTTGATCATCGATAACATTATCGCCTGCCACTTCACCGAATGTCGGTGCATCAGGTGCAGTAGTATCGATAAATGTTAAATCAAGTGTGCTATCACGACCTGCCACATCCATACGACCTACGAATGCCAATTTAGGCAACGCAAGTGTCAATGTTGCCACATCGAAATTCGCTGGCGCACCATTCACTGTCAAAGTAGCTTCTGTTTCGCTATCTGCAATCAATGTAGCTGTTACACCTTCTGGCAAACCTTGAACAAATTTAGATAAGTTCAAATTTGCTTTAACGAATTGTGCGCCGTCAACTAATTTGAATGTCGCAGTTTGCTCAGTAAAACCGTCAAGTTCAGCATCATTGATTGAAGTTTCATCCCATACCAAACTTGGTTCGATAAAAGTAACGTCTGTTGTAAGTAATTCTGAATTTTCTGGCAAAATACCTGTTTCAAAATCAGTTGCTTGGAAGCTGTAGGTCAAATCGTTGATGCTGTCTGCATGATTACTGCTCGTTGCAGTACCCGTTAAGGTTAATTCTGCTGATGTCGCGTCAATAACTGTTAAGTGTGCAGTTAAACCAGCAGGTACATTTTCAACATAAGTGCTATCCACATTTAAGTCTGTGCCAATTAAATCAGCTGTAAAACTTGAATTTTGCAAAGTGATGGTGACTTTGCCTGTGATGGTGCTGTTGTTTTTTGCACTTTCAACAAAAGAACCTTCGGCTGTCAGGGTAGCAGCATCTTGGAACGTAATTGATAAATCTTGATCTGCACTAACTGCTGCAATGTTTGATTCAAAATACGAAGATGGCAATGAAACTTGTACAGGTGACGAATCTAGCGTAGCAGAATCAGCTTCTTCATTTTTCTCTGCTTTGCCATCAAATGTTAGCTCTGCACTTTTTAAATCTGCGCTAACGATTAAATGAGCAGTTAAACCTGCTGGTACACCTGTAACAACATCACCTAAGTAAAAATCAGAAGCAGGATCATTTAAATCAGCTCCAGCTAATTCGCTATAGAAAGTATCGCCAGCCAAAGTTAATGTAACGGCTTCAGTAACGCTACCATCATTTACAGTGGCTTCGGTTAATTCAGTAGCTGAATATGAAAGGGTACCTTGATTTGCTTCTGGTTCAGTAATAGGTGTTGTATTACCATTGTCAACAGGTGTTGTATTACCATTGTCAACAGGTGTTGTATTACCATTGTCAACAGGTGTTGTATTACCATTGTCAACAGGTACTGTCGCAGTAGCAGACAATGTTGCAGTCGCGCCAGTAGGTAATTCGCCAGAATCAAAAACATCAGCAGATAACGAAACAGCTACATTACCTGTAACAACTGAATCAAATACCAATGTGGCGCGATTAGGTGTAGTTGCATTTACATACAATGAAGCGCGTTCACCATCAGCTAGAGTGACAATCGCGTCATCGTAAAAAGTGTCGCCAGTTAAGATTAAATCAGAAAAGCTATTACCCTCTGCATCCTGTTTGATTGGAGAATAAGTTATTTTTGCCATTTTTAAGCGTCCTAAAAAGGTAATTGTGAAGTTTAATTTATTGGAGAAATCTGACAAGGTCGTGACTTGTTACGACACAATGCTAAACATCCCAACTCTATTTGTCAAACTCGTTTACAGTAAAATGATTAAAATTTACAGTAGTACATGAGATATGTGAACTAGGTCACAGTTTTTAATATAATAACGCCATTAGCAGTATATATTGCGTCATCAATTCACAACGAATAATCTAAAAAACACAAAAAGTGCATTTCTAAACTTTTGTCAAAATCAACTCTAAAACAAATTTACTACCAAAATAACTCAATAACAAAAGCACGAATCCTGCCAATATCCAATTTACAGCGATACGCCCGCGCCATCCGTAACGTTTTCGCCCTATTAAGATTCCACAAAAAATCGCCCATGCCAATAAAGACAACACCGTTTTATGGACTAAATGTTGAGCAAATAAATCATGAAGGAATAAGAAACCTGTTCCCAATGATACAGTCAATAATAATACACCCGCCGTAATCATTTGGAATAATAGTGTTTCCATCGTTTGCAATGAAGGTAATAACAAAACAAATCGTGAAGGAGGGTGACGTTTTAATTGTGTATTTTGAATGGTTAACAATATCGCTTGTAATGCTGCCACCATCAACAAACTAAACGCTAAAACAGAAGTCAAAATATGCCCCGCCATTGCGCCTGTATGCACAGGCAATAAATGAGGTGACGGATCAATAATCACATCTAATCCCAAAATAATGGCTGCGAATGGAAACAATATCACGCCTAACTTTTCCACGGGTTTCGTCAATGCAGTTAACAATAAAACTAACACCACGCTCAAAATAGTAAAAGACGCTACACTTAGTACACCAAAACTAAAGCCATTTTGCTGCTGACAAAGTAAACCAATATATAGTGTGTGTAGAGCAGCTGCTAACCACGCAAATCGTAATGATTTTTTCGACTGGGTCTGTTCGCGCAACTGCCAGACTAACCACCCTGTACTTATACCGTAAGCAAGCATCGCGCTTATTGCAATAAATTTCACCATAACCCATCTCTATTTTTGTTAATGCTGTACGCCTTTGAATCTGCGCCTTTTGCCATATTTGACGTTGTGTTACTATACCACTGAACGTCGAGCAGGCAGTATTTGTCAGCTCTTTTTATAGATAGCGATTTCATTTTTTCGAGTCACATTATGTTTGATAATTTAACCGAACGCTTAAACAGCACCCTCAAAAAACTCAAAGGACAGTCGCGCCTCACAGAAAGCAACATCAAAGATACGTTGCAAGAAGTGCGTATTGCTTTATTAGAAGCGGATGTGGCATTACCTGTAGTGACGGATTTTCTGGAAAATCTAAAAACGGGCGCGTTAGGACAAGAAGTCCAAAGTAGTTTAACGCCTGGTCAATCAATGATTAAGTTGGTGCAAGCCGAATTGATCAAAGTGATGGGCGAGAAAAACGAAAGTTTAAATCTCAACGCGCAACCACCCGCCATCATTTTAATGGCAGGTTTACAAGGCGCAGGAAAAACAACCACTGTTGCAAAATTAGGGCGTTGGCTTCAAGAAAATAACAAGAAAAAAGTCGGTGTCGTCAGTGCTGACGTTTATCGTCCCGCCGCCATTAAACAACTAGAAATGTTGGCAAATGAAGTCGATTTGGTCTTTTTCGACAGCGATATTACGCAAAAACCCATTGATATTGCCCTTAACGCCATTGATGCCGCAAAACGTAAATTCTTAGACGTTATTATTGTCGATACGGCAGGTCGATTACACATTGATGACGAAATGATGGGCGAAATTAAAGCATTGCACGCCGCCATTAAACCTATCGAAACACTGTTCGTAGTTGATAGTATGACAGGGCAAGATGCGGCGAATACCGCGAAAGCGTTTAATGATGCTTTGCCATTAACAGGTATTATTTTAACCAAAGCAGACGGTGATGCGCGTGGTGGTGCGGCGTTATCGATTCGTCACATTACGGGCAAACCGATTAAGTTTATCGGTATGGGTGAGAAAACCAATGCGTTAGAGCCGTTCCATCCAGACCGCATGGCATCACGGATTTTAGACATGGGTGATATGCTCAGTTTAATCGAGCAAATCGAACAATCCGTTGACAAAGAAAAAGCTGAAAAGTTAGTTCAAAAAATCAAAAAAGGTAAAGGTTTTGATTTAGAGGATTTCAAAGAACAGCTGGTGGAAATGCAAAAAATGGGCGGCATTGGTTCAATGATGGACAAAATGCCTGGCATGAATGCCATGCCAGCAGAAGTAAAAGAAAAAATGAATGATAAATTGCTAGCACGTCAAATTGGTGTCATCAATTCAATGACAATGAAAGAGCGACAATTTCCAGATTTAATCAAAGGAAATCGTAAAAAACGAATTGCTGATGGCTGTGGGCAAGAATTGAGTGATGTAAATCGGATGTTGAAGCAATTTCTTATGATGCAAAAAATGATGAAAAAATTGAAATCTGGCAATATGACAAACATGGTACGCGGTATGAAGAGTCAAATGCGTGGATTACGTCGATAGGATTGATGTTTTATATTGTTTTATCAACAAAAATGCGTAGAATAACCCAATTTATTTCAACAATTATTTAAGGATATGAGATGGTAACTATTCGTCTTTCCAGAGGTGGTTCAAAAAATCGCCCGTTTTATCAAATCGTAGTCACTGACAGCCGTAACAGTCGTGATGGTCGCTACATTGAACGTATTGGTTTTTTCAATCCGTTAGCTCGCGGCAACGAAGAACGTTTACGCTTAGACAATGAGCGCGTTAATCATTGGAAAGCAAACGGCGCACAACCTTCTGAACGCGTTGCAAAATTGATTAAAGACTCGTTAAAAGCTACTGCGTAATTGCTCTTGAGCGAAGAAAAATTATTACACGTCGGAAAAATATCTGGCGTTTTTGGCATTAAAGGTTGGGTAAAAATTTTTTCATTTACCAATCATCGTGAAGATATTTTGAAGTATTCACCATGGTTATTAAGAAAAAATGACGCTACACAATCCGCTGAAGTTATTGTCGGGCAATTACAAAGTAAAGGCGTGGTCGCACAATTAAAAGGTATTACTGATCGAAATGACGCAGAAGCGTTAATTGGCTGGGATATTTTTATTGATCACGCGAAGTTACCACCCGCTAAAGCTGATGAATACTACTGGTCAGATTTGATTGGTTTGCAGGTTGAAAATACTGAAGGCGTAATTTTAGGTGTAATTGATAGCCTACTTGAAACGGGCGCAAACGATGTCATCATTGTGCAGGACAAAGAGCGTCAACACGCGATTCCATTTATTCAGCCGCAAGTGGTATTAGAAATTGATTTAGCAGCTCGGAAAATGCGCGTGGATTGGGACGCAGATTTTTAAATGCGTTTTGATGTTATCACTCTCTTTCCCGAAATGGTGTCACAAGCAGCTCAAATCGGCGTAACGGGTAAGGCGATTGAAAATACCATTGTGACGCTTAATGTTTGGAATCCTCGCGATTATACATACGACCGCCACAAAACGGTTGATGATAGACCATTCGGTGGTGGACAAGGGATGGTCATGAAATACCAACCTTTACATGATGCCGTGACAGCTTCAAAAGTTAACGCGAAAAACGATTGCAAAGTAGTGTATTTAAGTCCGCAAGGCAAACCACTAACCCAAGCATTACTCAGCAAAGCTAGTAAATTATCGCAACTTATTTTAGTGGCGGGACGTTACGAAGGCATTGATGAACGATTTATTCAACGCGATTGTGACGAAGAGTGGTCGCTGGGCGATTATGTGATCAGCGGTGGAGAACTCGCCGCATTGATTGTGATTGATGCGATTACGCGCTTATTACCAAATGTGTTAGGCAATGTACAATCGGCACAAGAAGATTCACACAGCGACGGATTACTCGATTATCCACAGTTTACTCGTCCTGAAGTGATTGCCGATAATGCTGTTCCTGATGTGTTATTGAGTGGTCATCATGCCGATATTGCACGCTGGCGAATGAAGCAATCTGTAGGACGAACGTGGCAAAAACGCCCCGATTTATTAAAAAAGAAAACATTAAGTGCCGAGCAAGAACGCTTATTGGCACAATTCAAAGTTGAAGTGGACAAGGTATAAAAATGAACATTATTGATGAAATCAACCAAGCGCAAATGAAACAAATTCCTGATTTTAAATCAGGTGACACCGTAATCGTGCAAGTCCGAGTAAAAGAAGGCGAACGTGAACGTATTCAAGCATTTGAAGGCGTTGTCATTGCGATTCGTAACCGTGGTTTAAATTCTGCATTTACTGTGCGTAAAATTTCACACGGTACAGGTGTTGAACGTGTTTTCCAAACACACAGCAACATTATTAGCGAAATTATTGTGAAACGTCGTGGTGCCGTTCGTCGTGCAAAATTATATTATTTGCGTGATTTGACTGGTAGAAAAGCGCGTATCAAAGAAAAATTGGCGGTTAAAGCAGCAGCATAATCGACAAGTCGTGATTTGTAGAAAAGGCAGCGTTAAGCTGCCTTTTTTATTGGTGGCAGATAATGATGACAGCAACATCGGAAAAATATATCGATCAATTTTTAGATGCAGCGTGGGCAGAGCAAGGATTGAGCAAAAATACGTTGTCTGCGTATCGCAGCGATTTAAAGATCTTTAGCGCGTGGTTGAAAAAAGATTTACTGACGGTTGAAGCGGGAAATATCACGGAATTTTTGGCAAATCGTTATTACCTCGGTATAAGTAGTCGAACTACAGCAAGAATTCTATCAAGTTTGCGTCGTTTTTACGGGTATTTTTTGCGCGAAAGTGTGATTGTAATCGACCCGACAGCGTTGATTTCTGCGCAAAAAACAGCCCGTGTTTTGCCGCAATCTTTAACTGAACACGATATTGAATTGTTACTCGCCGCGCCACAAATCGCTGTACCGCGTGGACAACGTGATAAAGCGATGCTCGAAATGTTATACGCGACTGGTTTACGCGTTTCGGAATTAGTCGATTTGAAATTTGAACAAATAAATTTACGCCAAGGCGTTGTGCAAATCGTCGGCAAAGGCGGGCGAGAACGGTTGGTGCCTGTTGGCGAAGAAGCCTTGATTTGTCTTGGAACGTATTTAAATGCTGGACGTGAATTACTGTTGAGCGGTCGGCAAAGTGATTATATTTTTGTGACTCATCGAGGTAGTAACATGACGCGCCAAGCCTTTTGGCATATTATCAAACGCTATGCGTTCCATGCAGAAATTATTAAACCGCTATCACCACACACATTACGTCACGCTTTTGCTACGCATTTATTAAATCATGGGGCAGATTTACGAGTCGTTCAGTTGCTACTTGGTCACGTCGATTTATCCACTACCCAAATTTATACTCATGTCGCGAGTCAACGTTTACAAAAACTTCATGCTCAATTTCACCCACGAGGTTAATTTTTTATGACACAAAACATTCATCCTTCCGCATTCATTTCCCCTAATGCCAAAATTGGCGATAACGTAACCATTGGCGCATTTGCCGTGATTGAAAGCCATGTTGAAATCGGCGCGAATTGTAAAATTCAAGCCCATGCGGTTATTCAACCTTTCACAAAAATGGGCGATGGAAATGTTATTCACCCGCACGTTGTTTTAGGCGATTTGCCACAAGATATTCATTTCAAGTCTGAAACTGTAACGTGGTTAGAAATTGGTAATAACAATACATTCCGTGAAGGTTTCACCGCCCATCGTGCAACCAAAGAAAACGCCGCAACACGCATCGGTTCGGATTGTTATTTTATGAACAATAGCCATGTCGCTCATGATTGCAACGTCGGCAACAAAACGATTTTCGCGAACAACGTCGCCATCGGCGGTCACGTCGAAATCGGTAACAATGTCTTTATGGGCGGTGCAGTTGTCGTGCATCAATTTTGCCGCGTCGGTTCATTTGCGATTGTCCAAGGTACGACAGGTTTAAATATGGACGTAATTCCGTTCACATTAATTGGCGGACGACCCGCTCGACATTACCGTTTAAATAGCGTCGGTTTACGCCGTGCAGGCATTACAGGCGAACGTTACGACGTATTATCGAAAGCGTTTCGTTTATTGCGAACACGCCAATCGCTCGAACATTTGTCCGAAACAGAAGAACTCAAACACTTAAAAGACTGGCTCGCTGTGAAATCCAAACGCGGCACGCATGGCTTTGTCGAACTTTAAACACTTACTCCCGATTAAAAATGCCCTTATTACGTTTATCCAATGTTTCAATTGCCTATGGCACACACGCCCTGCTCAAACACGCAGATTTTCAACTCGATGCAGGTGAGCGCGTCGGTTTATTGGGTCGCAACGGCGAAGGTAAATCGACGCTGATGAAAATTATCGCGGGCGACACGTTGCCCGATGAAGGCGATATTTGGCGACAACCTGAACTCAAATTAGCGTGGTTGGCACAATCGCCCGAATTACCCGAAGAAGCGACCATTTATGATGCCGTCGCGAGCGGTTTGGGCGATTTGGGTGAAATCATTGCGCGTTATCACGATTTGTCGTTGACGATGGATTATGAAGACGAAAAAGCCTTGAACGAATTGGGCAACTTGCAACATGAACTCGAAGCGCGTGACGGTTGGGCATTTCAACAGCGCGTCGAAGCGACATTAAGCAAATTGAATTTGCCACCAGAATTAAAAATTCAAGGTTTGTCGGGCGGTTGGAAGCGGCGTGTCGATTTAGCGCGTGCGTTGGTCATGGATCCTGAAGTGTTATTGTTAGACGAACCAACCAACCATTTGGATTTTGAAAGTATTGCGTGGCTCGAAGAACAAGTTTTAGCGTTTCAAGGCGCGGTATTATTCGTCACGCATGATCGGGCATTTTTGCAAAAATTGGCGACGCGAATTGTGGATTTAGATCGCGGTAATTTAGTTTCATGGCAAGGAACTTACGACGATTATTTAGTTCGTAAAGCGGCGGCATTGGAAGATGAAGCGAATCAAAATGCGGAATTTGATAAAAAATTGGCTGATGAAGAAGTTTGGATTCGCCAAGGCGTGAAAGCGCGGCGAACACGAAATGAAGGACGTGTGCGAGCTTTAGAGCGATTACGCGCAGAACGTTCTGAGCGTCGAAATGTTCAAGGTAAAGCAAAAATCGGCTTAGATACGGGTGAAAAATCAGGCAAAAAAGTCCTCGAAGTTGAAAATATCAGCTTCAAATATGACGACCGAACAATTATCAAAGATTTTTCAACGCTGATTCAACGCGGCGACAAAATTGGTTTAGTGGGTGCGAATGGCGCGGGTAAATCGACCTTGTTGAAATTATTACTCAAACAAATCGAACCAACCAGCGGCACGATTGAACAAGGTACAAAATTAGAAATTGCTTATTTTGATCAGTTGCGCGATCAATTAGATCCTGAAATGAGTGTTGTCGATACGATTGCTTATGGCAACGATTTTGTCGAAATCGGTGGTCAGCAACGCCACGTTATTTCGTATTTAGGCGACTTTTTATTCGCCCCTGCTCGCGCTCGTTCACCTGTAAAAAGTTTATCGGGGGGTGAAAAAAACCGCTTATTATTGGCGCGATTATTTACGAAACCCGCGAATTTAATCGTGATGGACGAACCAACCAATGATTTAGATTTGGAAACGTTGGAATTGTTGGAAGCGAAATTATTGGAATTTGACGGCACGTTATTGTTAGTAAGCCACGACCGTGCATTTTTGGATAACGTCGTCACCAACATTTTTGTCTTAGATGGTTCAAGTAATGTTCAAGAGTTTTTCGGTGGTTATACAGATTGGCTCGAATACAATAAAACTTTAGAAGCAGCGGCTTTAGTATCAAAAAAAGCTACGCCAAAAGTTGAAAAAATTGCACCTGTTTCGACTGCACCCAAAAAGAAAAAATTGTCATTCAAAGAACAGCAAGAACTGGAAAAACTCCCCGCATTGATTAGCAAGTTGGAAGCTGAACAAGTCGAATTAACAGCAAAAATAAACGAACCGAATTTTTATAAACACGAACAATCCGTGGTAAACGAAGCATTAGATGAATTAAAAAACATTGAAAATGAATTGGTTGGTTGTTATGCGCGATGGGATGAATTGGAAGAAAACGCTGGATGACCTTGTAATACGGTACGAAGTCGATTATTCTTTGCGCCCTTTCAAGCAGTAAAATAAAAGATATTTGGAGAGATGGCTGAGTGGTCGAAAGCGCACGCTTGGAAAGCGTGTATACGGTAACGTATCGAGGGTTCGAACCCCTCTCTCTTCGCCAAAAAGTATTAAAAGCCGCAAACCATCAGGTTTCGCGGCTTTTTTTTCGAGTAAAAGTATAAATTTTATCCATCATCGAAAAGAAGGAATTTATGTTCAATGTCGGCATGATAGGTTTAGGCTCAATGGGAATCGGTATGGCAACAAATTTAGCCAACGCAGGTTTTTTAAACACTGTTTACAATCGAACCACTGAAAAAGCGAAATTACTCGCACAAAAATTAAACGTGAAAATCGCACTTTCACCCGAAGAACTCGCCACGCAAGTCGATGTAATTTGTTTGTGTGTTTCGCGTGACGAAGATGTTTTAGAAGTCGTCAACGCGCTCGCCAAAACCAGTCGTCCAAATACTATTGTGGTCGATATGTCCACCGTCAGTAGTCATACAGCGAAACAAGCCGCCGCCATTTTGGCGTGTCATGACATAGATTTTCTTGATGCACCTGTTTCAGGCGGTGTTGAAGGTGCAAATTCTGGGAAATTGGCAATGATGGTGGGCGGCAACGCAGCTGTTTTAGAAAAAGTGCGTCCTGTTTTGGAGGCAATGGCAAACCGAATTGTTCATATTGGTGAAACAGGAACAGGACAAGCCACAAAAGCCGTGAATCAAATTATGGGTGCAGGTATCAATCAAGCGGTGACGGAAGCCTTGGCTTTTGCAAAAGCACAAAATTTGCCAATGGATAAAATTATCGATGTCATTTCGAGTGGCGCGTCAGGCAATTGGTTTTTGCAACATCGTGGTTTAAGTATGACTGAAGGCAATTATCCAGCAGGTTTTAAAGTGGCTTTGCATCATAAAGATTTGGAAATTTGTGAACGCATGAGCGAAAACGTTGGTGTAAATTTGCCACTAGCCACACAAACCCGTTTGCATTATGAGCAGTTAATTAAAGATGGTTTTGGAGAGTGTGATATTTCCGCGTTGTACCATTTAAAAGTGAAATGAATTAAACTTGTCACATAAAGCCACTGTTGATTTCGTGGCTTTTTAAATACTCATAATTAACAATAAAAATCGCTTCAATGCTCATTAGGATCAGAAATACATGAACAAAGTTAAAATTAACGTCGCTTTAATCCGCCTGTTTCAATTTTCAGTTTTCGTTTTATTCACATTTATGGTTATGGCATACACATTTGTCATGATTTTATTGCCATTAGATGCGATTGTAATGTTAATTAAACTATTATCATTAGTCGGTTTAGGTGGCGTTATCGGTGCGATTATCGCAGTGCCAGTTGTTGGCTATTTAGGCATGATGGTTTATCAAATGTCTGGTTTAAGCCAATTACTTATCGAAATCGGCATGGATTTGGTTAATACTGGCAAAGCTCGAATCGAAGCATTTAATAAACTTATTGAAGCTGCTAAAGCTTAAATGTAAAAATCTCTCCAAAACCGCCCCGAATATGAATGACGGGCGGTTTTTTTATAACTAAACTTTTGAAAATTTATGAATACACACCCTACCCTTTTAAACACGTTAGACAGCGTTTTGGTTATCGTTGATATGCAAGGTAAATTATCTGCAGTGATGCCTGAAATAGATGCCGCATTAATGCACGAAAACACCATTAGTCTTTTGGAAGCTGCGAAAAATTTAGCGATTCCTGTTTTAGTCACAGAACAATATCCTCAAGGATTGGGGCAAACGGAAGCATCGGTACGAGCCGCGTGTCCCGATACGACTCAAATTTTTGAGAAGACCTCTTTTTCTTGTACGGGCGCGAGTGGTTTTATGCCCGCTTTAGAACAAATGAAAAGCAAACAAGTTATTTTGGTCGGGCAAGAAGCGCACGTTTGTATTATGCAGACGGCGTTGGATTTAATGACGCTTGGTTATCAAGTTCATGTTGTGGAAGATGCGATTTGTGCGCGTAAAGCGGAACATAAATTTTATGCTCTTCAACGTTTACAAGCTCAAAATGTGGTGATTACAAATTATGAATCTGTGTTATTCGAATGGCTGCGTGATGCTGCACATCCTGATTTTAAAACAATTTCCCAATTATTGAGTTGAGATTTAATGATGGAATTGAATGATTTTTTAGCGAAAATTCAAGCAAATGCCCCCGTGAGTTTTACTGAATCCATTGCCGTTATTTCTGAAAACTACATTTATCAACCGACCGCATTTCGTAATAGTTCCGTTGCAAATGCAGCAGGTCAAAACGAAGGTTCATGCAAAATTTTCGCTTTCGGAAAATTGAACAACTTAACTGAACAACAGACGTTATCGATGTTTGGCGATTATTATCGAATTGAAATTTTGCAAAACCCTGACGGAATCGACCATCAGAACATTCGCCAATTTATGCAGCACGGTTGGGCAGGAATTACATTTGAAAATGAAGCCTTAAAACTTGCCTAAGTTTTTATGCTGACAAAAGTTTACTTTGGACAACCATTTTACACGGACGTTTTTAAAATCACCGAGCAAGTCGGCGAAAATCATAGTTATGGTTCGGGCGTTTTACTTGCAGGTGGACAATATGTTTTAACTGCCGCGCATTTATTTTCTGAAAATCCAGCATTCTCGAATGTTCATATTTTGAATGCTGCTGGGCAAAACGTGAGCGCTGTAGAAGATATTTATATTCATCCACAATGGGATAATAATCCCGCTGATTACAATCACGATTTAGCTATTATCAAACTCTCGAAACCCTTTGCACAAACGTCGGGTTACGAGCTTTATCGCACTAAAACAGAAATTGGGCAAACCTTCACTCGTGTAGGTTTTTCAGGAAGCGATTTAGTAGCTGGTAAAAATACTTATGACGCACTAACTGACATCATAAATAATTTATTTGAAAGTCGTATTGAAGCAGGCTCGCAATTACTTTACGACTATGACGATGGCACAACCCAACATGACGCACTTGGTGGGTTATTTAATTTACCCAATTTAGGTTTAGGCAGCGACGAAACCATGTCACAAAGTGGTTTATCAGGTGGAGGAACTTTTATTGATGGCAAAATTGCAGGCATTGGCAGTTTTATTTTTAGTTCTGCTTTGACAGACGTAAATAGCGTGACGGATTCATCAGTTGGTGAAATGGGTTCTGATACACGCATTTCAACACACGCCGATTGGATTGATTTCGTTACACAAGGTAATCCTGTTTATACCCCGCCAACACTCGCGTCAGATGTCATAAAAAATGTACTAGAACCGAATTTTGGTTCGGTATTAAATTATTTTCTTGCGGCATTCGATGAACCATTGATGCAGGATATTTCGTTTCATTTTCGCACAATAAATGGCACGGCGATTGCTGATAAAGATTACATTGCAACACAAGGGCAAATGACAATACATACTGGTGAAAATCACGTTGCTATTCCAGTTACAATTTTGGGCGATAAAATTACTGAAGCAGATGAAACGTTTTCATTGGAAATTAGTGAGGCAATCGGTTTTAGCTTACCAAATAATGCCCTTGTTTTAATTGCAACTCACACCATTATTGATAATGATACGGCAATTTTATAAGCAACCACTTGATAGAAAGTGCTTATAAAATATGCCATAATGACCACTTCTATAAGTAAATTCTAACTTTGTACAATATGAAAACACTCAACAAGTCTGATTTAGAAGAAGCCCTAAAATTATGTAAAGGCGCGTTTGTCTCCGCCGCAGGTTTCAGTTTAGTCATCAACATTTTGCAACTCGTTCCAACGATTTATATGTTGCAACTTTACGATCGCGTCGTTCCAACTGCTAGTTACTCAACGCTATGGTTTTTAACTTCAATTATGATGATTCTTTTCATCACAATGGGAACGCTCGAATGGGTACGATCTCAGATTCTTGTGCGTGTTTCTACTCGGTTGGAGACATTACTCAATGAACGCTTATTCAAAGTAGCTTACAAACAATCACTTTACACGGGTGGGCAACGCGCTTCTTCTCAGCCTCTTGATGACTTGACTGCGCTACGTCAGTTTATGACTGGCAACGGTTTATTCGCATTTTTCGATGCGCCTTGGTTGCCTATTTATATTGCGTTGATGTTTGTTTTTCATTCGATGTACGGTTGGATGGCAGTATTTACCGCGATTTTGCTTATTATCGTTGCGATCGTTCAGGAAAAAGCAACCAGCAAAATGTTGGGTGAAGCCAATAATTTAGCAATGGCAGGACGTGGACTTGTTAATAAAAATCTTCGCAACGCTGAAGTTATTGAATCAATGGGAATGCTCAACAGCATCCAAAAACGTTGGTTAAAAGGCACAAATCAAGTTCTTGTTTTACAAGCGACTGCAAGTTCAAGAGCTGGTTTAATTAACGCCGTTTCAAAACTTATTCGATTATCTTCACAATCCTTAATTCTTGCAGTTGGTGCGTATTTAGTTGTTGAAAACGAAATTTCATCAGGAATGATGATTGGTGGTTCGGTTTTATTAGGTAGAGCATTGGCACCAATTGACATCGTAATTGGTTCATGGAAAGGATTTATCTCTGCTCGTGGTCAGTATTCACGCTTGAATGACATCTTGCGTCAAATTCCAGCGGATCCAGAACGCATGAAATTACCAACACCAGAAGGCACATTTCAATTTGAATCAGCGGTCGTTGCTCCACCTGGTGCTAAATCAGCAGTTTTAAAAGGTTTAACTTTAACTATTGGTCGAGGTGATGTGGTTGGCGTAATTGGTCCTAGTGGCGCGGGTAAATCAACATTCGCTCGAGCGTTACTTGGCATTTGGCCTTGTAATCAAGGCAAAATTCGTTTGGATGGTGCAGACGTTTTCACCTGGGATCGCAATGATTTGGGTCCTCACATTGGTTATTTGCCACAAGACATCGAATTATTTGAAGGCACAATCAGTGAAAACATCGCGCGTTTTGGTGAGATTGATCCTGAAAAAGTAGTCAATGCCGCAAAAATGGCAGATGTTCACGATTTGATTTTGCATTTACCCGAAGGTTACGACACGATGATTGGCGCAACAGGTGGCAATTTATCAGGCGGTCAACGTCAACGTGTTGGTTTAGCGCGTGCGCTGTATGGAGATCCTCAAATTGTTGTTTTAGATGAACCAAACTCAAATTTGGACGAAATCGGTGAAGCTGCTTTAGGTAATGCCATTCAACGCTTAAAACAAAAAGGTGCCACAGTAATTGTAATTACTCACAGAAATAACGTTTTGGCAAATGTCGATAAACTGCTCATTTTAAATGATGGTTTGGTGTCCGTTTATGGACCAAAAGAACAAGTTATCGCGCACTTGCAACAACAGCAAGCTCAAGCTCAAGCCGCTCAATCGGCTACACTTGCTAACTAAGGCGGCAAAATTATGAAAGTAGAAACAGCAAAAATTCATCCTGATCAGTTAAAAAAAGTCGAACCGCAAAAAGAAGTTGATGTATCTCTTGTTACTAACGATATGCCGATTCGTGCCATTGGTATGGCAGTTTTAGTTAGCACTATTGGTGTTTTAGGAACGTGGAGTTATTTAGCACCGATTGCGAGTTCAGCGGCGGCTCCAGGTTTTGTAACAGTTAAATCACACAGTAAAACCGTTCAGCATTTAGATGGTGGTATCGTTAAAGAATTGATTGCGAAAGACGGTGACATCGTAAAAGAAGGCGATTTATTACTCGTTTTAGATGGCACAGATATTAAGGCTCAAGCTGAAATTTTACGCGGTCAACAAATCACACTTGCCGCGCAGGTAGCGCGTTTAAGTGCAGAGCGAGATCGTTTGGGTTCAGTCGTTTATCCAAAAGAAGTGCAAAATTTGAACGATGCCCGCGTGATTGAAGCACGACAAGGTGAAAACCAAATTTTCAATGCTCGCAAAAATGCTCATGACGGTGAAGTATCAGTTTTAAATCAAAGAATTAGCCAGTTAAATTCGCGTATTCAAGGTTTACAAGGTCAAAAAACGAGTAAGCAACATTTAAACGTGTCTTACACTGAAGAAGCCAAAGATTTAAAAGAACTACTTGCCGAAGGTTTTGCAGATAAACAACGTTTGCGCGATATGGAACGTAGCATAACTGCAAACACAGGCGAAATCGCGTCATTAAGTTCTGAAATCGCCAGCAGTGAAATGCAAATCGGCGAAACACGTTTGCAAATTATGCAGATTCAAAAGCAATTTCAAGAAGAAGTCGCTGACAAATTTGGTGAAGTACAAGCCCAACTTTATGACGTTAATCAGCGTTTAGCTGCGACTACGGATAAAGTGAACCGCATTCAAATTAAATCACCTGCTGATGGTCGTGTGATGGGAATGTCGATTTATACCGTTGGCGGTGTAATTACACCTGGTCGCCCGATTTTAGACATCGTTCCACAAGGTGAAGAATTAGTAGTTGAAGCGCGTGTTTCACCCATGGATATTGATCGCGTTCATACTGGATTGGTTGCTGAAGTGCGCTTTAGCTCATTTAAACAGGCAGTTGCACCAAAAACAGTCGGTACTTTGATTGGCTTATCAGCAGATAAAATTACGGATGAACGGACTGGGCAACCTTATTACAGTGCCAAAATTGAACTATCACCAGAAAGCTACGTTAAATTGGGCAGTTTGGAATTGTTACCTGGTATGCCCGCAGACGTTTTAATTAATACAGGCGAACGCACAGTGTTTGAATACTTGATGCAACCATTAACTAATGCGTGGGCGCACGCCATGATTGACGACTAAATTATGAGAAAATTTAAATTAAAACAGTTAGTCGCTTGTATGATTTTGGCACAAGCTCCAAATGCTTATTCTGAAGATTTGATGGCAATTTATCAGCAAGCTTTAGAAGCTGATCCTGAATCGAAAGCGGCTTTGATAAATATGGAAATCACCAAAGAGCAAACACAAGAAGCTCTTGGTCAAATGTTGCCGCAAGTCAGCGGCAGTGCTAACTGGTCGCAAAATAAGCAAAGCACAGATGCTTCTGGTAAGACCCCAGCATCAAGTAGAACTTATCCTGGTACGCGCTATTCTGCTTCTATCAATCAAACGTTATTTGATTTCTCGAAATTTTGGAATTGGCGACGTGCGAATACGGTTGAAGAGCAATACAGCGCACAAAATATCGCTGCTCAACACGCTTTAATGCACAACGTTATCGATAAATACTTCGGTGTTTTGGAAGCAGAAGATCAGTTATATTTTTATCAAACAGAAAGAAATGCAATGGCAAAGCGTTTAGAGCAAACTCAAAAACAATTCGCCAAGCAGTTGGTAAAAGTAACCGATGTTTATGAAGTGGAAGCACGTTTAGATCAATTAAAAGCCTCGGAGATTGAAGCTGAAACTATTGTTGTCACAGCAAAAGAAAGTTTAAAAGAATTAACAAATATTCCTTTTTCAGAGTTGTATAAACTTCGAGATAACGTTGACTATAAACCGCTGGACGGTCAATTAGAACAATGGTTAGAAGTGGCTAAAAGTGAAAATCCAACCTTAGCTGCACAACTAAAAGCGATTGAAGCGGCACATGATGGAGTCACAGTACAGAAATCGAAGTTTTTGCCAGAAGTTGATTTGCAATTGAACTATTACAATACGAACACGAGTTATCAAAATATGCAGACTTCTCAGTATGCTATGCAAACTGGTTCAATTAACGTTTCTGTGCCAATTTTTGATGGTGGTGTGAGCATTCACCAATTATTTGAATCACAACACAAATTAGAATTGGCAAAAAATGAAAATGAAGCCAAAGTTCGGGCGTTGATTAAAGAAACCAGTGATTCATTTTTAAGTTCAAATGCGAGTGTGCGTCGAATTGAAGCATCACGGAAAGCAGTTGCTTCGGCAGCAAAATCACGCGAAGCCAATGAACATGGATTTAAATTGGGTGTAAAAACAGTCACAGACATTTTGAACGCTCAACAAGAAGAGTTCAAAGCGAAACGTGAATTATCGCAATCGAAATACGCTTATATCAAAAATCGTGCGCGTTTTATGCGTTCAGTAGGAATGATTACGGAGCAGAACATTCAAGAAGTGAACAATTGGTTGCAACCAAAATCGTTGGTTTTACCCGTTGAACCAGTTGAAAATAAAGAAGATAAAGCTGAGATTAAACCGTCGGTTTAATTGATGGCGGTAGCGTAGTAGGCTTTAACGCCTTTTTTTCCCTGCGCTACCGATTGAAAATCTTTGAGTAATTCTGTTTTTTTCAACAAAACTGTATCAACAAATAATTTGTCCATGACTTGAATGGATTCCAACACACCTTGAATGGTACGTTGATCATCTTCAGATGAATTTGTATTCAATAACTCTTCTAAACGCGCTTGACGCTGCATCAAAATTTCCGAAAGGTTTTCCCAATCGTTCAGTTCAATGGCTTTTGTTATTTTTACTGAAAAGCCACTTAATTCATGCAACAACATACTCATATTAACGGTGTGCTTCTGGGATAGCATCCCAAGCTTCTTTGACAGAACGCATCAAATCACCGACTTCATCTAACATTTCAAGACTATTTTCTGCACTAGCTTGAAACAATTTTGCGTTGATGTATTCATACAAACGATTCAAATTTTCAGCAATTGAACCGCCACGTTCCATATCAATACCATCGATTAAACCACCTACAATCGAAATGGCGCGTGAAATATGTGTACTTTTATCTTCAAAGCTACCACGAGCTATTGCGCCTTTCGCGGCATTCACCTGCATTAAGAATCCCCCCATCAACATTTGAATTAACGCATGAGGTGTTGATTCTTCGACAATGCTTTCAGTATGCACAGCGGCATATTGATTTGCATATCGTCTATTGTTCATTACTGGTGCCATAAAATTTGCTCTTAATTTGTTAAGTTCGGATACTAAGCGGTGGTTTTAGGTGTCAAAGCTTGGGTTAAATAAGTACCCGTATTTTTAAACTGTGATACGGCTGTATCCATCGCAATATATTGTGCTTGTAATGTTTTTTGGGTCGCAGCCAACCGTGTATTTACTGCAGCTGTATCTGTTGTAAGCTGTGTAAGTGTTTTATTCAGACTGTCTTGTTGCGTACTAATTGCACCTTTTGAATCTAAGTATTGAGTAATTTTAGTATTTAACTGCGTTGCAACACCGTTTGTTGATGAAAACACATTCGCCACTGACGTTAAATTTCCTGCTAATGCGGCATTTAATTTCGTACTATCCAAAGACATCACGCCTGTTTTATCAAAGCTAACGCCTAATTGATTCAACGAATTGTAATCGCCTGTAGCAGAACTAACCGTACTATTGATGGTCGATTTAATTTGAGAAGTGATACTTTGAAGTGTTGAATCACCTAATAATGCACCATTATTAGCATCGCCTGGTCCAACGTAATTAGTAAGTTGTTTTAATGTAGTATTTAACTTGTTATAAGCATCAACAAAAGCACTAATAGGTTGAGCGATAGTGGGAGTGTCTAAATGTGAATCAATCGTTGCAGTACCGGTTGTTAATAAAGTTAATGTTACGCCTGGAATTGCATCGCTAATAGTATTCGATGTGCGTGTTACTGATTGTCCACCATCACTCGCAGCGGTTGCTGCGGTTGTATCAAATGTTGCCGCTGTTGTACTTGAAACAAATGTTGATGGCACTGTGGGGTCAACCACTGCTTTAGGATTTAACGCAAAACGTGTATCTCCAGCGGTCGCATCAATCGCAAAGCCTTTATCTGTCCCAGCTGCTAAAGCAGTCAAAACGAGTTTAGATGTTGTACTAGCAGGCGTAACAACGGTCATAACGGGTTTTCCATTTGCGTCAACCGTTCCAGAATCTGCCATAACTGCATCAATCGTAGTGGTAGCAATACTCGCAATCACTAATTTATTTTCTGGATTGTAATTGATGGCATCGCGTAAATCTGCCAATGTGTTATTGCCTTTTGTTGTGCTTGTAATCGTTGGAATCGGATTTCCAGAAGCATCGGTCAAAACTGGATTGCCATCTGTCCCGATTGCTAATGGTGTACCATCGGCATTAAGAGTTGTCGTTGTATCGGCTGCAATAGTAACCGAAAATTTAGCATTTCCAGCGGCATCGTTGATTGTCAACACACCTGGTGCTACTTGATCTGTATTACTAAAAGCTGTGGTAGTGATAGATTGTTGAGCATTTGCAGGTGACGAATCCAAAGTAAATAACGGATCGCCTTTTGAAGCATCTATACTAAATTTGTTTTCTATACCAGGTTGCTTAGATGTAAAAACTAATTTTGAAATACTTGTACCTGGAGTTGTTGTCGATGCAACATTAACAACACTGGCCGTTACAATAGTATTTGCTGGATTATTATTGATTGCATCCATTGCAGCAAAAATTTTATCGTTGTTGCCTTTAATGATATTAACCGAGAATTTCTCAACGCCAGACGTATCCTTAAAAGAAATTACGCCAGGTGCAACCACATCGGTGGATGTAAATTCTTTATTCGCAACAGACCGCTGTGATGTAGCTGCAATCGGTTGAGCATCAATAGTAACGTTGGTATCTGTCGCTACCGTTGTATTAAAATTGGCTGGTGTATCAACTGAATTTAAATTAAAACGCACGTCACCCAAGGAGGTATCCACGCTGAACGCATTTGCGGTTCCTGCTGTTTTTGCAGTTAGCACTAATTTAGAAACAGTTGTACCTGGTGTCGTTTTAGAATCGACATTAACAAGACTAGCAACAACGCTATTATTGCCTTTGGCATTGTTAATTGCGTCACGCACGCCTGCCAATGTATCGTTAGTACCTTTTGTAATAATGGCTGAAAATTTAGGTGCGCCAGTATTGTCATTAAAAATTAAGACTCCTTCATTAACAACGTCTGTGCTTTTAAATTCTGAAGTGGAAACTGATCTTTGTGGTGTCGCTAAAGTATTCACTTTAACTGTGTGAGCCGCCGCTATTGCACTAGGGTCAACAGACACTTTTAACACTTTTTCATCACTCGATGTAATCACCTGTGATTGAAAGGTAGTGCTTTTGTCTAGCATTGCAACTGCGTTTTGAAACGTTGATAAGGCACCTTTTAAAGTGCCTAATCCACTGAGTTTGGTTTGCGAGATAGTTTGTTTAGCTGCAATTGCATCCAGTTGAGGTTTGCCCTCAGCTGCCGTTAATTGACTGACGGTTCCCGCAATATCGATACCACTACCGATACCTAATGAAGTTGTTACAGCCATTTCTCGCCTCCGCTCTCAAAATTAAATTACGCTACGTTTTTGTACAATTTACCAATATTGGCTTCCTGCTGCTTCATTGCACGAATAAAATCGAGCATTTCAACTGTCGGAATTTGGCGAACGAGTTCACCCGTTTTGTTATCAACAATTTTTATCACAACTTGTTTGGTTGTTTCATCCACTTGAAACTGTAAATTGTTGTTTGCCGCTTTAAGTAAGGTATTACCCTCAACCACCGCCGCTTTTACATCTTCAGCATTCAGTTTTTTCGTCTCATTCACTTTATTCAATGCACTTGCACTTGTTGTACTTGCAATTGTTAAAAGTGGAGCCGACTCTGGTTTAGCAATCGAAACCGCTACGCGGCTTGATTCGCTTGCATTAAACGTCTGACTTCTTTGGACTGGAATAGCAGCAGGCGTTATATTTGATATTTCGCTCATGACACCCTCTATTTTGCAGCTAGTGTGGAAGAATCTAAGTCATCACACCAGTTATTGATTAGGAATTCATCTATCTCATCACCCATCAACTGGTGGACATAACATCCACCAGTTCATGATTTGAGTATAAAACCTTATCTCAACAAAGTCATTACACTTTGACCAGACTGATTTGCTTGTGCAAGCATTGCAGTTCCAGCTTGTTGTAAAATTTGGCTTCTGCTCAAGTTAGCTGTTTCTGTTGCGAAATCAGCATCCATAATGCGTGATCTAGCAGCAGATTGGTTTTCAATACCACTTTGCAAGTTAGCAATAGTTGTTGTGAAACGGTTTTGGGTAGAACCCAAGTTAGAACGTTCAGTATCGATTGACGCAATTGCCGCATCGATATTGTTGATTGCAGATAACGCATAATCAGCCGCAACAGCATCAGCTTTTGTTGAAACATCAGTAACTAATTTGTTGTTGTTGATGAAAGACGCTTTATCAGTTTGGTTTGACATCGCTGTTTTCAATGGATCTTCAACAAAAGAAGCACCAGAAATTGCTTTTGCGATAGACAAACCAGCTAACGTTTTTTGTGCTTCTCTATCTGCACCAAATGCGTTGCCTTCTTTGTATGATCTGTTAACAGCATCGTTTAATACGTTAGTAGTTGTTAACAACCCACTGCCATCTTTTGCTGAAGCAGGTGTATCAATCGCATCACCTGTCAAATTGTTCATCACTTGAACATAAAGGTTTTGACCAGAAGCTGAAACATCTGCTGCTGCTGATGCTGCTAATTGAGTTGCAGTTGTCAACAAAGAAGCTGCTTGACTTGAATCTGTTGTACCACCAACTACTACACTTGCAACTTGAGTTGCAGTTGCTTGATTTTTAGCATCCGCAGCTGTAACAGTATCAGTAAATGCTTGAGAAACTAAATTTAAGCCTCTGTTTGCTGTCGTTGATGCAAGAGTAGTTAGTGATGATGACGCGATTGCAGTTGCAGCCAAAGTGTTTGCTGCTGCTGCTGCTGTCGCTAACGCTACGTCAGTTGGCGCAGCGGCAGCTTTTTGTGCTGCTACAACCGCTTTATTTGCCAAACCAGCAGCATCATTTGCAGCTTTTAAAATTGGATTAGCTGCTGCATCAACTGACTTAGCAGAAACTGTCGCTGCTAAAGTTGAATCAATGATTTGATTCGCAGGGCTTAATGTTGCTTTTGTCACAGGAGTCAATAATTGGCTCATGTTTGAAACGTTAACGCTGATACGGCTGTTAGTATCAGTTGTTGCGCCAACTTGAATGTTTAAGCCACCCGCTAAATCACCATTTAAGATTTTTTTGCCGTTGAATTCGCTGTTTTGAACAACACGCATTAACTCGTCGTTTAATGCTTTGAATTCTGTGTCCATTTTTGCACGGTCAGAAGCTGATACACCAGCGTTGCTTGATGATTGAACCGCTAAATCACGCATACGTTGTAAAGTATCTGTTAATGAACCTAATGCGCCCTCAGCAGTTTGAGTTAATGAAACGCCGTCGTTTGCATTTCTTACTGCAACTGTCATACCGCGAACTTGTGAACTCATTCTGTCAGCGATTGCTAAACCAGCAGCGTCGTCTTTTGCACTGTTAACGCGAACGCCAGATGATAAACGTTGCATTGAAGTAGAAAGTGAAGCTGCAGAAGAGTTTAAGTTACGTTGACCGTTGATTGAGCCAAGGTTGGTGTTAATTACAAGTGCCATGATATATCTCCAAAAGCCTTTTGAGCGGAATTGCTCAAAAAAGTAAATTAAAATTAAAACAACAAAAAGTTTTTTAAGTATTGCAAAAAAGTTTGTGAATCTGAAACTCACGCGGGTTATCGGCGCATTTTTGGGTTACTTTAATTTTTTCTTTATGATTTTTTCACATCATAAAAAAAAGCCTTCCCATTATTTACCATGCTATATGAAAGTAAAATGGAAAGGCTACATTGGAATACTGAGATTATCGTAATAACGTCATCACAGTTTGTCCCGACTGATTTGCTTGCGCGAGCATTGCTGTGCCAGCTTGCTGCAGAATCTGTGAACGACTTAATGCCGCTGTTTCCTGAGCAAAATCAGCATCCATAATTCTGGACTTCGCAGCGGACTGGTTTTCGATACCGTTTTGCAAATTAGAAATCGTGGTGGTGAAACGATTTTGAGTTGAACCTAAATTTGAACGTTCAGTATCAATCGCCGCAATCGCCGCATCAATATAGTTGATTGATGACAAAGCATAATCCGCTGCAACCCCATCAGCTTTTATTGATGTTTCAGCAACTAATTTATTATTGGCAATAAACGAAGCTTTGTCAGTTTCATTTGAAGCAGCTGTTTGTAATGGATTTTCAACAAACGCTGCGCCTGCTAATGCTTTTGCAAGTGCAAAACCTGCCAACGTTTTTTGGGCTTCTCTGTCTGCACCAAAAGAATCGCCAGCCTGATAAGATCTATTTACAGCGGCATTTAATACATTATCAGTCGTCAATAAACCTGCACTATTTATTGCTGAAGCGGGACGATCAATCGCGTCACCTGTTAATTGGTTCATGATACTTACATAAACATTTTGACTAGATGCTGCCACATTAGTTGTTGCAGATTCTGCAAGCTGCTTTGCTGTTGTTAATAACGATGCTGCTTGATTAGCATCTGTTGTACCACCAGTGGCTAATTTAGCTTGAACATCAACGTTACTTGCAGCAACCGAAAGATTAGTCGCTTGATTTTTAGAATCAGATGCTGCTACCGTGTCCGAAAAGGCTTGAGAAACAAGTGTTGCTGCAAAATTAGTCCCTGTACTCGAAAGCGTGTTAGTTGATGATGCTGCAATTTCTTGTGCTGCTGCGGCATTTGCTGCTGATGCTGCAACGGCTAACGCTAAATCAGTAGGAGCTGCGGCTGCTTTTTCTGCCGCAACAACCGCTTTATTTGCCAAATCAGCTGCTTTATTTGCAGAACTTAAAAATGGATTTGCTGCTGCTTCAACCGCTTTAGCAGAAATAGTAGCCGCAAGAGTCGAATCAATTTTTTGAGTTGCTGGACTTAACGTTGTTTGCGTGACGGGAGCTAATAATTTACTCATATCCGAAACAGCCACACTAATACGGCTGTTTGTATCCGTTGTTGCACCGACTTGAATGTTTAAACCACCCGCTAAATCACCATTCAAAATCTTTTTACCGTTAAATTCACTATTTCCAACTACACGCAATAATTCATCATTTAACGCTTTGAATTCTGTATTCATCTTAGCGCGATCTGCCGCAGAAACGCCTGCATTGCTTGATGATTGAACTGCCAAATCACGCATACGTTGCAACGTATCAGTTAATGAACCTAACGCGCCTTCAGCGGTTTGAGTGAGCGAAATACCGTCATTTGCATTTCTAACTGCGACGGTCATACCGCGTACTTGAGATGTCATTCGATCAGCAATAGCTAAACCCGCTGCATCGTCTTTCGCATTATTGACCCGCAAACCTGATGACAATCGTTGCATTGCCGTAGATTGCGCTGTTGCTGAACCAGTTAAATTACGTTGTCCGTTAATTGAACCTAAATTGGTGTTAATTATAAGTGCCATGATACTGCCTCCAAAAAGTGCTAACCAAAAAGTAAGTGTTACTATGAGTAAAATTCTGATAATACGCAGTATTTTTAGATAGCAATTTGCCTCTCGGAAAACAAATTAACCGTTATAAAAAAAACACTGCATAAAATCAGTTACCAAGCCAAAAGCACAATAGAAGCCAACATATTAAAATATAAGCAATAACAATGAAATATACTAAAAATAATAGTAATAAAAGTAATAAAGAAGCCAATCATTTGACAATAAAAACCGTCAAGAAATTGAAACCGTTATTGAAATGAAAATCTTAATTTTTGAATATATTACGGCGAACGGTGAAGCATCAGAAAGTTTGGCGCGAGAAGGTCAAATGATGCTTGATGCGTTGTTAGAAAATTTCGCAAAATTATCGAATGTTGAAATCGTGATTGCAGATAAAAACGCATTTCAACATCAAATAAAAACCGTCGATGCGGTTTGGGTGATAGCACCCGAATTTGACGGAATTTTGGAATGTCTTTGTCGCTACGTTGAAAATGCTAATAAACGTTTACTCACTTCACCGTCGAAAGCCGTTGCATTAACGGCAAATAAATTAACGACTTTTCAGATTTTACAAACAGCGAAAATTCCAACTGTTCCGACTGAAATTTTTAATTCGACGCAAAATTATGATCAAACGAAAGAATGGATTATCAAACCAATTGACGGCGTGGGAGCAGAAAATACATTTTTGCTTACGTCAAAAAATGATTGGTCTGTCCTGCCCTTACTCGAAAAAAATTGCATTATTCAACCTCATTTAAACGGCGAAAAAACGAGTTTATCGTGTATTTTCAAAAATGGTGAAGCACGTTTGTTGTGCGTAAACTTGCAAATTTTTGAGGTGAAAAGTCAGCAATATGTTTTGAAAAATATCGAAGTGAATTTCAAACTAGATGATGGGCGTTATCAAAAACTCGCGTCACAAATTGCATTAGCCTTTCCTGATTTATTTGGTTATGTCGGTGTGGACTTGATTGAAACCGAAAATGCTTATTTTGTTCTCGAAATCAATCCACGTTTAACCACTTCATTTGTTGGAATTGAAAAGGCATTGGGTTTAAATGTAGCGGAATTAGTTTTGGCGTTGTGATTTTCGCCGTGTAGCAAAAAAATCTTTCAATAATTGCGAACAGGTTTCTTCCAGAATTCCACCTTGCCATTCAACACGATGATTTAAAAATGGCGCGTCTGTTAAATTCAACGCATTGCAAACTGCACCACGTTTTTCGTCAAACGCACCAAATACCAAGCGTTTTACTCGTGCATGACTAATCGCGCCCATGCACATCACGCAGGGTTCTAACGTCACATAAAGCGTGGTGTCAATGAGGCGATAATTTTCAATTACTTTGCCAGTACGTCGAATCGCTACAATTTCTGCGTGTGCGCTTGAATCATGCGTTTCAATAACGGCGTTCCAACCTTCTGCAATCACTTGTTCATTTTTCACCAGAACAGCACCAACAGGGACTTCACCAAATTCTTCAGCTCGTTGGGCTAATCGAATGGCGTAACGCATCCAGCTTTCGTCTGTTAAAATATCGCTCATTCTTATTCTCACTTTTAAAAATTCGATGTCAAAATTCAATTTACAAACACTTTTTCGTTCTGAAGTTTTAGCATTATCCGCGTATCACGTTGCGGAGGCGCAAGGCTTCATTAAACTCGATGCAATGGAAAATCCCTATACTTGGTCAGACGAAATAAAACAAACATGGTTAGCAGAACTTAAAGATTGTGCGTTAAATCGTTATCCTGATCCAGAAGCGCGTCAATTGGTCGAAACGTTGAAAAACCTAAATCAACTTCCTAATGAAATTGATTTATTACTTGGTAACGGTTCAGACGAGATTATTCAATTATTGTTAATGGCATTGCCCTCAAATTCGCACGTTTTAAGTACCACGCCCAGTTTTGTAATGTACAAACAAATCAGCGATTATTTAGGCTTAAATTATCATGGCGTTTCGTTAACAAGTAATTTCGAGTTAGATTTATCTGCGATGTTGGCAGCGATTGAACAATATAACCCTGCAATTATTTTTCTCGCGTATCCGAATAATCCAACAGGAAATTTGTTTAACGTTGATTCAATAAACGCCATTATCGATGCAGCAAATGGTTTAGTGATTATCGATGAAGCCTATGAACCATTTGCGAATAATGCGAGTTTTATGCACAACGTTATGAACAATGTTTTAGTGATGCGAACCGTTTCAAAATTAGGTTTGGCAGGTTTGCGTTTAGGTTATATCGCAGGTGAACATAAGATTATTGAACAACTACACAAAATACGTTTGCCTTATAACATCAACGTATTAACACAAACGACAGTGCAATTCGCGCTTAAACACAAAGAAATTTTTGATGAACAAACAACAGCGATTTGTAACGAACGGGCTTTAATGTTCAATGCTTTAAATTCGTTAAATGGAATTACTGCCTACGAAAGTGCTGCGAATTTTATTTTATTTAAGACGCCTGAAAATCAAGCTACCCCAATTTTTGAAGCTATAAAAGCACAAGGTGTATTGATTAAAAATGTGCATCCGCAAGGCAATTTATTAACAGATTGTTTGCGTGTAACCGTTGGAACACCTGACGAAAATCAGGCATTTTTACAGGCGTTAAAATCAGCTTTGTAGCATTTTCAAAACTAACGCTGCCATATTTTGAATACCTCCGCCCTGCCCTAATTTTTCCCGCACGATTTCTAAATCAGCACGACAATTTTGGGCAGCTTCCGAATCCGTTAATAATCGCCTAATTTCAGTTGCTAAATTTTCTGCAGTCGCATCATTTTGAATCAACTCGCGCACAATTTGTTCACCAAAAATGATATTCGGTAAGCCAATAAAGCGCGTTTTTACCAACTGTTTTCCAAGCCAATACGTCAACGAATTTAAACGATAACAAATCACCATCGGAATGCCGAGCAACGCAATTTCCAACGTCGCAGTTCCTGAACACGACATAATCGCATCACAACATTGCATCACATCATAAGGCTGATTTTTAACTACGATTACACTAACGTTGGCGCGATTCAAATAACGTTGAATTAAATCATCTGGCAGCGAATCGGCTTGAGGAAAAATAAATTGGGCATTTGGAAAATCAATTTTCAACTGCTCCGCCGCTGCTAACATTACAGGCAACAAGCGTTTAATCTCATTGGCACGACTGCCTGCAACCAATCCAATAATTGGCGCATCAGAATTTAATGAAAAGTTTTTTAAGGCTTCGGCTTTGGTGAAACGCGGAATTACTTTATCGACGGACGGATGCCCGACATAACGCACTGGCACATTTTCGGTTTCATAATAAGCGGTTTCAAAGGGAAAAATCACCGCCATCATATCAATCACCGCACCATATTTTTTTACGCGCTCCTTACGCCACGCCCAAACCTGAGGACTCACATAAAACAAAACTTTAATGCCGTTTTGTTTTGCAAATTTAGCGAGTTGATAATTGAATTCTTTGTAATCAACGCAAATCAACAAATCAGGACGTTCATTAAGCAACAATTCCTGCATGATTTTAAGTGCGCGACGAATTTCAAAATAATGTTTAGCAACTTCAACAACGCCAATAACCGCGATTTGACTTGAATCATAACCAAGTGAAATTCCCGCTTGCGCCATTTTCGCGCCACCCATTCCACTTGCATGCAATTTTTGACATTTTTTTTTGAGTTCTAAATAAAGATTTGCTGCGTGAGCATCGCCAGAACTTTCTCCCGCACTAATGCAAATTTTCAAAGGTTCGTTTATCACTGTAATTGTTCAATGTTTATTGAATCTTCTTTATCTTGATAGCGGGCATGAATGACTAATACGTCATCCCAAGCACGAATAAACGCTTGAACACATTGTGGATCAAAATGCGTACCCGATTGATTGATTAAAAATTGTTTTGCATCTTCTAATGCCCATGCTTTTTTATAAGGACGTGCTGACGTAAGTGCATCGAATACATCACCGACTGCAATAATTCGCCCAAATAATGGAATTTCTTCACCTTTCAAATTATTTGGATAACCACTGCCATCAAATTTCTCATGATGACTAAGTGCCATAGAAGCTGCCGTGCGAATTAACAACGAATCACTGTCGCATAAGATGTTGTAACCAACACTCGCATGTTGTTTCATAATGGCAAATTCAGCGTCGGTTAATTTGCCTTGTTTTAATAAAATTACATCAGGTGTAGCCACTTTTCCAATATCGTGCATCGGAGCCGCATCTAAAATTAATTCCTGCTCTGCTTCACATAAATTCAACTCACGCGCAATCAATCTGGAATAATTTGCCATCCGTGACAAATGATAACCTGTTTCTGGATCACGATGTTCTGCGGCTTTTGAAAGGCGCAACACCATTTCTTTTTCGCTTGCTAATAATTCTTTGGTTGCTGATTTAATTTCAATTGCCAACCACGCAGCTCTATCAACTAGCTCAATTTGACTTTTACGCAACGAAAGCAAATTGCGCGTGCGAGCTAAAAACTCTGTTTTATCAACAGGTTTTGTTAGAAAATCATGTGCGCCCAATTCCAACGCTTGATGTCGCACCTGACTTTCAACATCCGCTGTTACCATAATTAACGGAATATCTTTATAGCCTTCAATGGCGCGAAATAGCTTGATAAATTCTAAGCCGTCCATTTCTGGCATCATATAATCAAGCAATACCAAATCAGGTTCATTTGTTTGACACCATTCCATCGCTTTTTTAGCATCAGCAAAGCACTCACTTGACGTGCCATTTATATTTTTCAACAAATGACGAAAAAGCGTTAAGTTCGTTGCGTTGTCATCAACAATAAGTACTCGATATTGCATATTCTTATTCTCTATTTTCAATAAACAGTTTGATACGATCTAACTCTGTTTGAATTTGCGCCGATAAATTGTCAATTTCGGCCCAATTTTGCTGAGAAACAGAACCTTCAAGTTTTTCAGCCAAAGTCGCCAAAATAATCGCACCGATATTATAAGCGGAACCTTTAATGTTATGAGCAACAGATTTAATATCCATCGTGCGATTAGTTACCGCTGAGATTAAATTAGCCGTTAAATCTGGAAGTGAATGACAAAATACTTCTAATAATTCTTTTATAATTTCTTCGTCGCCGTCAAACAAATCCATCACGCGACTCATATCAATTGGACTCGATAAATTATGTTCCGTGTGTTGACTTGATGGTGCTTCAATGGAAGTATCTGTGTTATGTAACCATTTTTGTAAAACAGAAAAAAGTATTTCTACGTCAATAGGCTTGGTTACATAATCGTCCATTCCTGCATCCAAACAAAGTTCTCTGTCGCCTTGTATCGCGTTGGCTGTCATCGCGATAATTGGAACACGTTTTTGATTTGCAGCTATTTCGTTGCTACGAATCAGACGAGAGGCTTCAAAACCATCCATAATTGGCATCTGACAATCCATCAGCACTAACGCATAAGATTGTGTTTGCAATATGTTAATTGCTTCTTGCCCATTATTCGCAATGTGAATGCTGTAACCTAATTTGCTTAAAACGTGTTTAGCGACTTGCTGATTTACCAAGTTATCTTCGACAAGCAAAATCAATTGTTCACGTTGTAATTCAGACTGCTTTTTCTTTACAACGCCAAGTGGATTCAGCGGTTCTAATTCAACCACCTGCATTGATTCTTTTGGATGAAAAATGTTGGCAATCGTATCAAATAAAGTCGATTGTTTGACTGGCTTAACCAAAACACTTGCCACGCCAACTTCAAGTAATTCTTGTTTGACATTCAACGTATTCGATTCTTGGCAGGCAATAATCGGAACATTTTTAAAATAATCTTTCGATTTCACAACATCAACAACGGCTAAAAGTTCATCGTCTGGCATTTCAACTAACAAAATCGCGTCGTAATTCTTTCCTTCCGATTCTGCATCGTTAAGAAATTCGAGCAACTCATCATTGCCGTTTGCGGTACCGACCAAAATTCCCCACGCTTTCAAATACGCTAAATATATTTCACGGCATTCCGTATTTTTACCACTGACGATTATTTGTTTTCCGCGTGAACGATCAATAGCTACCAGCGGTTGTTGTGATGCTATTTTTAATGGAATCTCAACCCAAAAAGTTGAACCTTTGCCTGTCGTACTTTCCACGCCGATATTTCCGCCCATCAATTCAATAAGACGTTTTGAAATAGATAATCCCAATCCTGTCCCCCCATATTTTCGTGTGGTAGAACTATCGGCTTGTGAAAATGGTTGAAATAAATTCAACTGCTGTTCGGGTGAAATACCAATGCCGTGATCGCTCACTTCAAGACGAATCAAGGCGATTTCATCTGTTTTATTCAGCAAATTAGCACGCGCAATAACAGCCCCTTTTGAAGTAAATTTCACAGCATTACTTAAAAAATTAAGCAAAATCTGACGCAATCGCAATGGATCGCCAATCAATCGTTCTGGAATCAAGGGTTCAACGAATGTCATTAACGACAACGATTTTTCTTGCACGTTCATCGCGACAATATCAGCACAACCCTCAAAAACTTGCTGTAACGAAAATTCAATCCATTCGACATTTAACTGCCCCGCTTCAATCTTAGAAAAATCCAAAATATCATTGATGATACTCAGCAACGCTTGTGACGAAGTATTGATAATATCCGTGAATTCCAATTGATCCCTATCAAGTGACGTATCAAATAACAAATCCGTCATACCAATAATGCCATTCATTGGTGTCCGAATTTCGTGACTCATTGTCGAAAGAAAATCAGATTTTAATCGCGAGGCTTTTTCAGCCGCGTCTTTTGCTTGCATGAGTTGATCTTGAATAATTTTTTGTGAACTCACATCACGAAAACACGCCACCGAGCCAATCACTCTATTGCAATCAATAATCGGCATACCGACCATGCTCACAGGAACAGGACGACCATCTTTATGGAAAAAAACTTCATCATCTGAGCGATACGTTTGCTTATTTTTCATGCTCAAAAAAATCGGACAATCTGAAAATGGCATCGCCGATCCATCGGGACGAGAATGATGAATAATCGGGTGAATGGGTTTTCCTTCCAATTCAGAAAGTTTCCAACCTAAGATATGTTCAGCCCCCGAATTTAGATAAGTCACATTACCATCAGCATCTAACGTATAAACGCCATCGCCTAAATTATTTAAAATGGTTCTTTGCCATTCTTCGGATTTAATTGCCGCCGTTTCCATTGCTTTTTGCGCGGTAATATCCGTTCGCATCGAAATGTAATGATCAACGTCACCATCAGCATCCATAAATGGAACAATAGTTGATTGCACCCAATATAAATCACCCGATTTAGATTGATTACAAACACTGCCTTGCCACACATTGCCACTGCTAATGGTTTGCCACATATCAATAAAATAATCTTTCGGATGATAACCCGAATTAAGCAACCGATGATTCTGACCTAATAATTCTTCAGAACTGTAGCCACTAATGTCACAAAATTTCTGATTAACATAAGTAATGTTACCTAATTTGTCAGCCATACTGACAATGGCGTGTTGATCAAGAGCAAATTGATTCAATTCAAGTTCATGTAATGAATCATTAAGTAATTGTGATGATTTATCATAACGTCGTGCCGTATGAATAATCGCTATAAGTAAAAGAAACAAAATAACAGCTAACAAAGCCTTATAAAAATCAGCAATATGAGTGTCGTGATCTAACATTGCCTTATTTGCTTGCTCAATTTCTTTTAACGCTTTAAATAAATTTAATCGCTCTAATTCATCTGTAGAATTATTTAACAATTCCGTATTTTCTAAAACGATATTCGCGTGTCTTAAAATTTTTTCAAAAAATAAAATTTTATCTATTTGAGTTTCTGTTTCTTTTTTTTCATTAAAATAATCTACAGACCGCAACAAATCATTTTTCAGTACCTTATTGCTTGGATTTAAGCTGTATAAAATCAAATTACTAATCGTTCGATTGATTATATACATACTATTTTGACCAAAATTAATTTGGTTATTTATGCCTCGTAAATAAAGCAAAGAATTCGTTAAAACTGCCGTTTCAGATTTGAATACTTCAAAATTCTCTGTCTTCTGTTTAGCGAGTTCTAGGTAATGATTAACGGCGGTTTCAATTTCACCATGCGTTCCAGATTTATTTAAGTTTAAAGTAGTTTCTAATAATTTTTCCTGATAAACCTGCTGCTCTCGTAAATGGAAATTTAGCTCGTCATAATTAAGATTGGCAAAGTGCAACTGTGTTTTCAAAAAATCGTAATCTAATTGAAATTCTATAATTTTCAAAGACGATATATTTGAGTCAATAGATTCATAAGCAACACGGTGTTCAGGTTCTATATGCAATCCTACCCATGAAGTTAGTCCGATGGTTGCAGCAATTGAAAGATTTTTAACTAATTTCATTTCAACGCCTCTGGCATTTCACCTACCAACGAATTTAAAAAATCTTCAATAGTTTCAATTTCCGAATTCGACAATTTCACACCCAGCTGATGGATCGCCATTATATCAATGGCATCATGTAATGTTTCTACTGACCCATCATGAAAATAAGGTTTCGTTAGTGTGACATTTCGTAACGATGGTACTTTAAATTCATGACGTGAATCTTCTAATCCCGTTATTTCAAATCGTCCCATATCACTCACATTTTCGGATTTCTCTTCATAATAATCACGAAAAACACCAATGCGTTCAAACATATTTCCACCGATATTTACGCCTTGATGGCAACTTGAACAACCGTACGATTTGAATAATCTGTAACCTTCTTTTTCGCGAGTGCTTAACGCATTGCTATCGCCTTTTAACCACTTATCAAATCTTGAATTTGTCATTACTAACGATCTTTCAAACGTAGCAATGGCATCGCGTACATTGTCAGCAGTCACTTTTTTTGAACCATAAATACGTTGAAACTGTTCAGCATAGTATTTTGAAGCATTGAGTTTAATTAACATTTCTTCCCAAGAACTGCCCATTTCTAATGGATTTAAAATAGGTCCATCAATTTGTTCTTCTAATGTGGATGCGCGTCCGTCCCAAAATTGACGATAATTAAAACCGCTATTGAAAACAGTGGGCGTATTTCTGCGACCAACGGCATGATTGATGCCGAAAGAGAATTTCACATGATCTGCGCCACCGTGTTGTAAATCGTGGCAATCAGTACACGCGATACTGTTATCGTGTGACAAAATGGGATCCTTAAATAACTTGAAACCGAGTGCAATTTTGTCAGAATCCAAACCACTTGGATTAGGTAATGGCGTAATCGGTTCTTGATTGTTTATGTCACGCGGAATCCATGCAAGCGTTTTAAGCGTTGGATCATCTTTGATTTCAGGTGGGATATTTTGCAACACCATTAATCCAGCCAAAATACAAATCCACACAATGCCCAATACGATGAACAAATAAAACTTTGTACCCTGTTTAAATTGTTTTTTTTGCATAAGACGAACAATCCAAATTTTAAAACGATTATTGGAGATTATTTTTTCGCAATTGAATTCCACGCAACAAGCCAAACTTGCGATTGATAAGATTCGGTTTTTTTATCTAACGTGCCATTCAACATCAATTTCAAAGTGGTGTTAATAATGCCAAAAAAGTAGCTATAAATCAGCATGGGCGCAAGACTACGAATTTCACCGTTATTGATGCCGAGTTGAATCATTTTCAACATTTTATTCACGACTGGCGTTTGCAAATACGGCTTAGTGTCAGCAGGTAAAAATTCGTGAACATTGATTTCAAATAAGAATCGCAAGGCTTCTGGAGCTTCATCGGTCAATTTAAAAAGTAAATCCACCAAACTGTGTAATTGCTCAGACGCTTTTTTATTTCGACGACGAATTTCGTCAATTGAAATACTTAAACTGTCCATAATGGTGGCGTGCAACTCAGCGGCAAGCTGTTGTTTGCTTTCAAAATAAAGAAAAATTTCTTGAGTTTGTGACAACTGCGCGGCTAATGCGATTTCTGTTAGCGAGGTATTGAAATAACCTTTACGCACAAACAAACTCAACGCAGCCAGAAGAATTTCATTTTGTGTTTCATTATTTTTTGGATTCAACATATTGTCCTATTTTTTATATTTTGTGTGTCCGTTTATTCGGGACTTTCGTGAGTGTTAATAGCGGTAAAAGCCGCGTGTAGATACTGAATCATCGACCATAACGTTAAAATAGCGGCGATATAAAGCAAGCCATAGCCAAGTTTTAAAATAGGCAAACCTAGCAAATCATCGTGATAAAGCAAGAAACCAATGGAGAGCATTTGTGCGCTAGTTTTCCATTTGCCAAGTGATGAAACTTTGACGTGTGCGCGTTGTCCTATTTCCGCCATCCATTCGCGTAATGAAGCAATGGTTATTTCACGCCCGATAATAATTGCTGCGGGAATCGCCAAATAAACATCTGGGATTTTTTGCACTAATAAAATCAAAACGACGGCAACCATCAATTTGTCTGCGACGGGATCCAAAAATGCACCAAATTGCGTTTCGAGCTGCATTTTCCGTGCTAAATAACCGTCGAGCCAATCGGTAAAACCAGCAAGCAGGAAAATAAACATACAGGCGACGTTTGCATTTGCCCAAGGTAAATAGAACACAATCGTCAACAAAGGAATTAACGCAATGCGTAACAGAGTTAAATAAATTGGGATATTTAATGCTAGTGCCATGGTGAATTACGCGGGTTTCGAGTTAAGAAATTAGCGTTATCATAACATTGTTTGCGGGCAAACTTTAGGCGGAATTATTATGGATTTAACAGCGGCATAATCGTTTCAAAAACTGCGTTAAAACTTTCTTTTGTGAGGCGTTTGGTATTCACGTTATAACGGCTAGTATGGTACGAATCGATTAAAAAATGTCCATTTGGTAATTCATGTTTTGCGTTGTGAGCGAATTTCGCGCTACTAACTTTCAAAGCGTAGGCTTTCAAAATAGCTTGATGCGCGATTAGCCCTAACGCCAAAATCACCGAATTTTTGGGCAAGGTTTTTAATTCTTTAGCTAAAAACGCATTACAAACGTTAATTTCCTCGCCTGTTGGTTTATTTTTGGGCGGCAAACATTTGACCGCATTGGTAATTCGCGCATTTTTCAAAATCAAACCGTCTGTTGAGGATTCTGAAATTGGCGCGTTACTAAATCCAAATTCATGCAACGCCTCATAGAGAAAAATTCCCGCATAATCGCCCGTAAAAGGTCGTCCCGACGCATTTGCACCGTGCATTCCTGGGGCAAGTCCGACAATCAATAACTTTGCATTTTTATCGCCAAATGGCGCGACAGGTTTGCAGTGATACGTCGGATTTTTTTCTTTCACTTCACACAAAAATGCCGCGAGACGCGGACATTTTTGGCAGCTCAAATCAAAATAATCAACGGTCATTTAGTACACGTCACGAACGTAACGTTTATCTTTTTTGAGCTGATTAACGTAATCAATCGCTTGTTGTTCGGTTTTATTTCCGTGCGTAGCAATGACATCGTGCAAGGCTTTATCAACATCTTTCGCCATGCGATACGCATCACCACAAACAAAGAAATAACCACCTAATTCTAACCATTCAAACAGTTCTGCGCCGTGTTCGCGCATTTTATCTTGAACGTAAATTTTTTCTTCTTGGTCACGCGAAAAGGCTAAATCCAAACGTGTAAGCAAACCGCTGTTGCCTATTTGTTCTAATTCGTCACGGTAAATAAAATCGGTTGCGGCATTTCTGTCGCCGAAAAATAACCAGTTTTTACCTTTCGCGCCACGAGTTTCGCGTTCTTGTAAAAACGCGCGGAATGGCGCAATTCCCGTTCCAGGCCCGACCATAATCATTGGCAAATCGTTGTTGTCTGGCACACGGAAAACCTTATTTGGTGTGAAGAAGCAACGAATTTCGGTCGCATCGTTGGTCAAATCTGCAAGGAATGTTGAGCAAACGCCTTTGTGTTGACGGTCGAAAGCGTTGTAACGCACGCTGGCAACGGTCAAATGCACTGTTTCAGGATTTGCTTTGCCGCTCGATGAAATTGAATAGGCGCGATGTTGCAAAGGTTTAAGCAAGCTAAAAAATTCGTCTACAGTAAATTCAAGATTTGGATTTTGACGTAATAAATCCAATATATCGCGTCCCCACAAATACTTACTCAATGCGTCTTTATCATTTAGTACATTATTTAATTCTGCATTGCCTGAACGGGTAGCAATTTCTTGTAAAAGTTCTTTGCTAGGCGTTTTGATTTCAAATTGATTGAGCAATTTATCTTCTGGTTCTGTGCCGAAAAAGTTAAGTTCTTTCAAAATATCAGCAACTAAATCTGGGCAATTCGTTGGCACAACGCAAAGCGCGTCGCCTGCTTCATAATTCAAACCTGAACCTGCGATTGAAATTTCATAATGACGGGTTTCTTTTGACGAATTTTCAGCCGTCAACAATCGATTCACGAGTAATTTTGCTGGGAATGGATTTTTGCGGTTGTATTGCGATTTGTCGTTGCTGTCTTCAGAAACGATTGCTGTAGTTGCGTCGCTACCTGCTAACGCTGGAATTACTGAGTGCATCCATTCTTCGGCAGGTTCTTCATATTCGACATCACAATCGACGCGCGTTTGCAAACGAGTTGCGCCCAATTCGGCTAAACGGTTGTCCCAATCAATTCCCGCTTGGCAGAATAAATCGTAACTGGTATCGCCAAGTGAAAGAACGGCATATTTAAGGTTTTTCGTGTTTGCCATCGAATCGGCTTTTACCGCAGACCATAACACTTGGGCATTGTCAGGCATTTCGCCTTCGCCATAAGTGCTGGTGACGATGAGCAAGGTTTCCATTTTTGCCAGCGCATCGGCATCGACTTCGTCCATGCTTTTGATGACAGGATTTAAACCGTGTGCTTTGGCGACTTTTACGGCATCACGCGCAACCGATTCGGCTGTGCCAGTTTGCGAACCGTACAAAATATGGATTGTGCGAGCGGTTTGCGTGCTTGAGCTGTTTTGCACAAGTTGCGAATGCAAGCCTGCGAAAAATCCACCGAGCCATGCACGTTGGTTGTCGCTGTAAGGTGCGTCATTTGGAAGTTTATGTGTTTTCATTTTATTAAGTCTATGATTTCCAGTTGTTGATTAGGCTACTAAAGCAACTTTAAAGCCTGTATTAGGAATAATTCCCGCATTTAACTCCATAGCAAACATAGGAATAAGATTTTTCATATTTTTTTCGTAGATATTGCCAGCCCAATAAGAATGCAACTTTTCTCTTGCTTGTTCATTGATATGCATTTTGCCCGATTTTTCAAATAGTACCATTGCCACATCACCACTATTTTCTGTTACGGCAAACAAATAATCGTCATTATCTTCTCGAAGAGAATCACGCCAATAATCTAAGCCATCTTCTAAATCAAACTCATAAAGCCCATGACTCATTTCGCCATTTTCAAGCAACGCGGCTTTTAAAGCCTTTTCGATTCGTTTTGTCATAACAATTAAGCCAAAAGTCCATCTTGTGCCAATTCCAGCCCAACCAAACTCGCCAAATGTTTTTCAACAGGCGTAATGTTTGCCAGTGCAACGCGATTTGCGTGGCTTTGCTCAATAATCCAAACCGTTGAACCCATCGAGTTAATGCTTTGCACCGAGCGATTGATTAACGCAGTTTTGTAATCATTCAAACGTTTATTTGCGAGCAACGCCGCGATTTCATCATCGTTATAACTGCTGTAAGCTTCACGAGTGGTTTTGACTAACGCATCTTGCAATTTGCGTGGACGTTCCAAAATCAGTTTTTTCGTCGCTTTTTCAATGTGAGTTGGCGTGCATTGTGATTCGGGTGCAATTTTTAGCATTTCTGCCGCTACCGTTTGTGCTTTATCGAAGACTGCAAAACTGTTAATCAAGTTAAACGCCAACGCGCTGTCGATTTCGCCAAACGCAGGAATCGTGCCGTTAAACAATGGCTGACCTGATTGATAGGCTTTTTTGACTTGTGCGATTTGTTGTTGCGCCAAATCAACCGCCAATTCTTCCACCATTTCTTTCGCATCCATCGACGCTTTTAAATAGCTGGCAGTTTGCGTTTTATAGAGCCAAAGCGGCATTGCAAATTTGAAATGTTTGCGTTCATTTTTCCAATTTGCGAGCAAGTTACGCGCTTTGCTGGAATTTGCGTATTCAGCGTGTTGTTCAAGCAAATGCAACACGATTTTTTCGTGTGCATCGTCTTCGATTAAATCACACAATTCCACAGACGTTTTATCGTACAACGCGGCAAGTTTATTTTCAGGATCATATTGGTAAGCGTTACCGCCTGACATCCCATTGCAAAAACCTTTACCAAAGCCGCCGATGTTAAGCACTGCACCATTGGTCATGTATTCGCAACCGAAATCGCCCACGCCTTCAACGACTGCCATCGCACCAGAATTACGCACTGCAAAACGGTCGCCTGCTTCGCCGTTGATAAACGTTTTGCCGCCTGTCGCGCCAAATAACGCGAAGTTACCAATTAAGACATTATTGCCTTGCGTTTTGATGCCGCCACCTGGTGATTCGACAACTAAAACGCCGCCGCTCATTGATTTGCCAACGCCATCGTTTGCCGTGCCTAAATGATGTAATTGCATACCGTCATTTAAAAACGCGCCATAACTTTGCCCAGCACTGCCGATTGTTTTAATCACAATCGTTTCTGGTGCTAAATAACGACGACCATTTTCAGCTTTATAAATGAATGTCGCGTCGCCTTTGAATTCATAATTTAAAATACGTTCAACATCAATTGCTAACTGTCCTGCAACGGTTTTGTCGTTGTTGTTGAGTTTGAATTCTGCGCCTTCAATCACGAGTTTTTCAGCTTTGCCGTCTGCTAAAAAGGCTTTCACGCGCTCTAAAATTTTGTCGTCAGTTTTAAAATCGGCTTCCAAATAAATCGGTTTTTCGATTTTGATTTCTTCAACTTGACGCAACATTTTGCTCAAATTCAATTTTCCAACCATGCAAGGATGATTGATCAACTCAAGCAAATCGGTTTTGCCGCGAATGTCACGCAACGATTTATAGCCAAGCGTGGCAAGTAATTCCCGAACTTCGTGCGCGACGTTCATAAAATACTGCGCTAAAACACGCGGGTCGCCTTTGAACTCTTCGTGTGCAGTAGTCAAACCTGCGGGGCATTTGATATTGCAATTCTTTGCCATCACGCAACGTAACATCATCAATGCCGTCGTACCGAACTCGAAAGAATCTGCGCCTAAAATCGCTGATTTCACCACGTCCAAACCGCTTTGATGTGCGCCCGAACAACGCAAAATCACTTTGTCACGCAAACCGTTGACCGAAAGAGCCTGATGCACTTCGGCAATCCCGATTTCGGGCGAACGTCCTGCGTGTTTCAAACTGGTCACTGCCGCCGCACCTGTGCCGCCTGTGTTACCTGCAACGTTAATTACGTCTGCGCCTGCTTTTGCAACACCGACCGCAATCGTACCAATCCCTTCAGATGAAACGAGTTTTACACCGACTTTTACACGCGCAGCTTTAGCATCGTGAATTAACTGCCCTAAATCTTCAATTGAATAAGTATCATGATGCGGCGGCGGACTGACGAGTTCGACTTTCGGTGTACCGCCACGCAATGCCGCGATTTCAACTGATACTTTCATCGCAGGCAATTGTCCGCCTTCACCAGGTTTTGCACCTTGCGCGATTTTGATTTCAATTTCTTCAATTGTTGGATCAGCTAAATAACCTACCCAAACGCCAAAACGTCCTGACGCAAATTGTTTGATTTTGCTGGAACGAATACTGTTGAAACGGCTGGAATGTTCGCCACCTTCGCCAGAATTACTTAAAGCACCGACAATGTTTGTGCCTTGTGCAACCGCTTCATGGGCTTCAGCAAGCAACGCTCCGTGACTCATCGCGCCTGATGCTAAAGTTGCAGTAATTTCGTGTGCGGGTTGAATTTCTGACAACGGCAATGGTTTTTCAGCAAGTTTCAATGCCAAAACATCACGCAACGCGGCTGGTCGAGTATCACGTTCAGCATACAAATTTTTAGTAAAACTGCGATAGGCTGGCGTAATGCCAAAATTATCAATTTGTGCAGGCGTGCGTTTTTCGTAACCCAAATCTAAATACGCTAAATCACTGGCTTCGGGCGATTTTTCAACATACAAAATCGCTTCGTCGGTCATGTTGATATATTCGCGCACGGCTGTGTTGCCGTAAGAATGTCCCGCACCATCTTGACGTTCTTTGAATAAGCCTAAGAATGGAATGTCTTTTTCGGTTTCAACAGAAAGGGATTTTTTATGCCATTCGGTCGCACTTGCTGCAATATCAGCATATTGCACGCCGCCAACTGACGAATGAATGTTCGGGAAATACGGGCTTAATTTGGGTTCGTCAGTGTCTAAATAATTCGATTCAAAAAATTCACCACCAATATAGCTTTCAGCAGTACATAAACCGAATTTGCCCATTGTTTTCATCAAGGATTTTTCAGTGCCTTTTGAAAATTTATCGAGAGCTTTTTGTTGGTCTGCAACTGAATACAGTGTTATTGCACGGTTATGAACGCTTAACGAACAAATTGCCGACGCGCCAAAACCTAAAATCGTTGCGACGTCATGCGGACTTGCAGCTTGTCCTGTTTCAGAAATCAACGACGAATTAAAACGCAAACCTTGTTGAACTAAACGTTGATTTGCCGCTGAAATTGTCAATAACGCAGGAATTGCTGCTTGCGTTTTCGTGATTTTTGCATCGCTTAAAATAATGATTCCGATGTTATTCAACGCCGCTTTTTCAACTTGATCGCAAACTGCGTTAATTGCAGATGTTAAGGCAGTTTCATTGGCTGCCACATTTTCAAAATTTGGCGTGTAAAGCGCGTCAATCGTGATAGTTGAAACCGCTGTTTGACGACGAATTTGTTCAAGTTGCGTGCGTTGCAAAATCGGAGTTTCGATAACGAGTTGTTTGCTGTTTTCTGAAAAAGTCGGTTTTGCACCTAATGCTACGCGCAACGTCATCCCGTCACTTTCACGAATTGAATCGAGCGGTGGATTGGTCACTTGCGCGAAACGTTGACTGAAATAGCGCGACATCCCACCTTCAGCACCACAAAGCGCGTTCGGTGCAAGCCCATAACCCATCGCTGAAATACGTTCCATGCCAGTCGCTAAAATCGGATCAAGCAAAAAACGGAAACTTTCTTGATTCAACGAATACGCCGTTGCGCGTTGATCAACATTTAATGCGTGTTCATTGCTGATTTCGCTCAAATCAACTTTTGGCAAATCTGATAAATTCACAGCACGTTGTTTCAATAACGCGGTGTAATCTTTTTCTTTTGCCAAACGCGCCAAAACTTGGTGCGAATCGTAGCTCTCGCCTGTGCTGTGGTCGAAATACAGCATTCCACCCGCTTCAATCCGCCCACGTTTTAAAACATCTTGCGGAGGAAAATCAATTTGTCCCGCTTCGGACATCACGGCTAAATAATCAGTCGTTTCAACAGAACGCAACGGACGCAAGCCTAAACGATCTAAACGCGCACCAACACGAATGCCATCATTGAAAATCAACGCAGCAGGACCATCATTTTTTTCTTCGTACAAACTGAAGTATTCCAGCATGGCGCGAACTTCGGGCGACAACGTTGTGTCGTTTTCCCACGCTGGTGGCATCATCGCTAAAATAGCCTCAACGATATTCAAGTTATCTTCGTTAATGCGACGATTCAACGTTTGATCTAAACGACTTGAATCGGATTGTCCTTTTGGAAAACAGACGGTTTTATTGTGTTGACGCGCAATCGCATTTTCACTGAGACGATTTTTTTTGTCGGTATTCAACTCACCGTTGTGCGCCATGTAACGAAACGGTTGCGCCATCATCGTTGCAGGCGCGGTGTTTGTTGAAAAACGGGTATGGAAAAATAAGGTGCTGATTTCGTGATCGGTGTCGTACAAATCTTTGAAATACGGAATCACTTCGCCTGAATTTAAACGCCCTTTATAAACTTGGGTGCGTGAACTCATTGAAAGCGGATAAAAACCTGCGAGTTCTGGGCGCGTGAAACCTTCAACTTCAATGGTGACTAACGCTTTTTGGATATGTTTTTCAAATTCGTCGTGCGTCGCATTTTTCAAACTTTCAGGACGACCAAAAATAAATTGTTCAATCGGTAATTGCGCTTTAACGGCGGCATCGTTAATAACGGCGTTATCAACAGGAATTACGCGACGTTCAATCAACGGCAAATCGAATTCTTCTAAATGGCGTTTAACCAGTTCATTTGCTTCTGAATCGTAATGCGCGTGGTCTTCTGGGAAAAAAAAGTTTGCTACGCCAAATTGACCGAGTTCTAAATTTTGATTGTTGGTAAGTCTACGGAAAAATTTCAATGACAAATCAATGTTCACGCCTGCACCATCGCCCACACCTTCAGCACTCATGCCGCCACGATGTGGAATTGTACACAAGGCTTCGTGTGATTTAACTAATAAATCATGGGTTTGAATACTTTTTTTGTGTGTAATAAAACCAACGCCGCAACTATCTTTTGATTGGTTCGCGTCATAAAGCAACGGTTGTGAATTGCTCGTTTGAGATTGTGTTGTCATAAAAATTAAGCCTGTTTTCTTTTGTGCGTTGCTCTTTGGCAAGGCTAAGTATTTGTTTTTAGTTAGTTATGAAGAACGAAAACATCCGTGTTCATTCAATAAAATCCGCCGATTTTAGCATAAAATCATTTATATTCGACGGTTCTGTAAACGACATATTAGTTTTACTAGCAATTTGCGTACAAAAATTACCACCATTCTCGCGCTTTTGTTAAATAACCCGCTGAACTTACTGGAACAGAGTCTATTGTTAGAATTTCTCCCAATTCACCCATTGCTTTGTGGTAAACCTTTCGTTTGAAATACACCACGTCTGTTAAGGGTTCCCAATAATCCACCCATCGCCACCCGTCAAATTCTGGACTAACACAATGATCAAAACGCACATTCGATTCGGAAGTCACTAATCGCAATAGAAACCAAATTTGTTTTTGTCCAATACACAACGGTAGCGAATGTCTACGAACATACCGCTCGGGTAATTGATACCGCAACCAATAACGAGTGCGACCTAAAATTTGAACGTGATGTTGTTGTAAGCCAGTTTCTTCCCACAATTCTCGATACATCGCGGTTTCAGGATCTTCATTCGGATTGATACCGCCTTGCGGAAATTGCCATGAATTCACCCCTACTCGTTTCGCCCAAAACACACGACCCTCGTCATTGCAAAGGATGATACCCACATTGGGTCTGTATCCTCTTGAGTCTATCATGTTAAAAATAACCTGTTGGTTTGCTGCCTGCCCGCTATTTGAAATCGCGTGAATACTGGAGTAACAGCGTGGTCAGGTTGTCTATAATCGCAACATTGTTCCACAAAAAAATGCGCGATACCATAGTGCAACTTTCTTTTTCAAAATTAACATTCTAAAAATGTACAGACGCTATAAAGCCCAATTTTTATGATTAAAATTCAGTAGACATTTAATCAATCCGCATTTTTAAACGTGTGCGATAGCGAATTTGGTAAAACAAGTTTTCCCGTTTGCCCGCACGCCGATAGCAATAATGCCAAAATGATGGTGAGAATAATTTTTTTCATGATTCAATTGAAATTGGTTTTTTGGCTGTTTTATTTCTTCTGCGACGTTTTTTCTTCGCTGGCGCAACAACCTTTTCAGAATCAAGTTTTACTTTCGCAAGTTCAGTTTTTTTCGCCGCTGGTTTTTTTGCAGATTTACGTTTGGATTTAGGCTTTGAATCAGCTTTATTAAATGGCATTGCGGAATTTGATTTCGATTTTGCCACCACACCTACTAACGCAAAATCCATTTTCTTTTCGTCCAAATCCACTCGCGCCACTTTCACGTTTACGGTATCGCCCAAACGATAGCGTGTGTTGCTGTGTTCACCTTTAAGCTGGTGACTAAGTGGATCAAAATGAAAATAATCCTGACCTAAACTGCTGATATGTACCAAACCTTCGACATAAATATCATTCAATTCAACAAAAAATCCAAACGACGTAACGGCTGAAATCACGCCCGTGAAATCATCGCCAATTTTGTCCATCATGTATTCGCATTTGAGCCAACTTGTGACATCACGAGTCGCATCATCAGCGCGACGTTCATTCGCCGAGCAATGTTCGCCCAAAATTACCATATCAGGAATGCCATAAACAAAACTGTCGGCTTTTTTACCAATTAAAACGTGACGAATCGCCCGATGAATCAGCAAATCAGGATAACGACGAATCGGCGAGGTGAAATGCGCGTAAGCCTCCAACGCCAGCCCGAAATGTCCTTTTTCTTCCGCGCTATAAACCGCTTGCGACATCGAACGTAACAAAACGGTTTGAATCAAATGCGCGTCGGGACGGTCTTTAATGCTTTCGATTAAATTCATATAATCAATCGGCGTGGGTTCACTTTCGCCTGACATTTTCAAGCCCATTTCGCCTAAAAATGTCCGTAAATTAACCAATTTTTCTTCGCTTGGTGCTTCGTGAACGCGCAACAATTTCGGCATTTTTTTACTGTTCAAATAGCGAGCAGCTGAACCGTTTGCCGCAATCATGAATTCTTCAATCAGTTTGTGTGCGTCGTTGCGAACCACAGGAATAATTTTGTCGATTTTGCGATTTTCACCAAACACAATTTTGGTTTCTTGCGTATCGAAATCCATCGCACCACGTTTTTCACGCGCCACGCGCATCGCTTGATAAAGCGCGTACAACTCGCGCAAATCAGGCATTAACTTGGCGTGTTTTTCAGCTAAAACCGTATCGCCTTCGACCAACATTTTCGCCACGTCGTTATAAGTCAAACGGGCGTGCGATTGCATCACGGCATCGTAAAATTTAGCGCGTGTGACTTCACCATCGCCATCAATCAACATTTCGCAAACCATACACAAACGGTCAACGTGTGGATTGAGCGAACACAAACCATTCGACAAAATCTCTGGCAACATTGGAATGACTTGCTCAGGAAAATAAACCGATGTGCTGCGTTTATGAGCTTCGTTATCGAGTTCACTACCGACCGTCACATAATGCGAAACGTCTGCAATCGCCACCAATAATTTCCAACCTTTCGCGGTTTTTTTGCAATAAACCGCGTCGTCAAAATCACGCGCATCTTCACCATCAATCGTCACCAAAGGCGTTGCGCGTAAATCCGTGCGACCTTCTTTGGCAGATTCTGGAACTTCAGCAGTGAGGGGGGCGATTTCAGTCAATAATTCAGCTGACCAAATGTTTGGCAAATCGTGAGTGCGAATCGCCATCTCAATTTCCATGCCTGGTGCGAGATGGTCGCCAAGCACTTCAACCACTTTGCCAAGTGGTTGATGCAATTTTGTGGGTTGCTGAGTAATTTCCGCGACGACGATTTGCCCTTGCTCGGCATTCGCTGTTTTGCCGTTTTCGATGAGAACGGTTTGGGCGATATTTTTGTTATCAGGAATGACGTAAGTGAAACCGTCTTCAGAATACAATCGCCCCACAATTTGATGTGTGTTGCGCTCTAAAATTTCAACGACCGCACCTTCACGACGATTTTTTCTGTCCACGCCGACTACCCGAACCATTGCGCGGTCATTGTGTAAAAGTACATTCATTTCGCGCGGCGACAAATACAAATCATCTGAACCATCATCAGGTCGGATAAACCCAAAACCGTCAGCATGACCAATCACGCGCCCGACAATTAAATCTTTATTGTTCACTAAACAATAACGTCCACCACGATTGAATAATAATTGTCCATCACGTTCCATTGCGCGTAATCGACGACGCAAGGCTTCTAAACGTTCTTCGTCTTCCAGCACAAATGCCGACGCAATATCTTCACGTCCTAATGGTCGTCCCGTATCTTCGAGCAATTGCAAAATCAGTTCACGGCTCGGAATCGGGTTGTCGTATTTTTCGGCTTCACGTTCTGCGAAAGGATCGTTTTTTGACGCGAAATCAAGAGGAGTTTTAGACTTTGAGGGCATTTGTAGGCAGCTTCTTTTAGGGAAAAATCGATATAAATTAGCGTCTATCATACAGGTTTAACGGGTGCGGTAAAAGGCACCGTACTGTTTCAGTAATTTGTTGAACATCTATTCATATATTTCTACATTCAATACTTTCTGATAATCCATAAAAAACACCTTGAAAGGTGTGGTGCTATAATCCGCCACAAAAAGCATTTTCTTATTCTCATCAACATTAAAACCATTATGAAACCTATGACTGAAACCCACTATTTAGATAATCAGTTCATTATCGCCATGCCTACTTTGACGGACAATACTTTTTCACGCACTGCAATTTATTTGTGTCAGCACAACGCTGATGGTGCATTGGGGATTGTTATCAATCGAAAATCAGATATGAAATTAAAAGAAATTTTCATGCAAATGGATATTTCTATTAGCTCCTTAACGGCGGCTGATGCCCCCGTTTATGTGGGTGGACCAATACAGCAAGAACGTGGTTTTGTGTTACATACAACGGATAAAAAATGGGCAATTACCTTGCCTATTTCTGAAACTATGTCACTCACAACTTCTCGCGATATTATTGAAGCCATTGCGAAAGGCGAAGGTCCCGAACGTTATTTTGTTGCACTTGGTTACGCGGGTTGGGGAAAAGGACAACTGGAACAAGAAATGTTGTCGAACTCTTGGCTAAATACACCGTTTGGCGAGCCAATTTTATTCGATACACCCACAGATTTACGCTGGCGCATGGCGGCAAGTCAAATTGGCATTGATATTCATCAACTCACAGTCGGCGCAGGTCATGCGTAAAGATCCTTTGGCGCGTCAATCTATTGATACTTATTTGGGTTTTGATTTCGGAACAAAAAAAATCGGCGTGGCTGTCGGACAATTAACAACGGCAACGGCAAATTCTTTACAAACAATTCGTTCACCCAATCAAACACCGAATTGGCAAGCGATTGAACAACTCGTTAAAGAATGGCAACCCGCAGGATTTGTCGTAGGAATTTCACGTCAACTCGACGGCACGGATAACGTTGTTACACCGCGAATGTTAAAATTTTGTCGCCAACTTAATGGGCGTTTTAATTTACCTGTTCACCAACAAGATGAAACCCTAACGACATTCGAGGCGAAACAAATGTTGTTTGATGACGTTCATGTCAATGCGACAAAATTATGGTCTGTTCAAGACGAACTTGCGGCACAACTCATTTTGCAATCATGGCTAAATCAACAAGAAAAAACGATTTAAATGAATGGTAAAAAAATTATTAACCCAAACGATAGCGATTTATTTCGTCAAACAATTGGTAAAGTGCAAACCGTTAAACAAGATAAAGTCGATTTGCACGAACAACGAAAAGTGAAACCCAAACCTTATCCAAAGCCATTAGTAATCAATTTTGACGCACATCTAAATTCACGAAATCCTGACGATGTTGAAACTGTCGGTATTTATGATTCGATGAATTTTCTGTCAGCAGGTTTGCAAAATAATGTTTTGAAAAAATTGCGACGCGGCTTTTTTGGTATCGACGCTGAAATTGATTTACATGGTTTAAACACACACGATGCAAAACGACAATTACTACATTTTTTACACAATAGCGTCGAAGAAGGTGGTCGCTGCGTGCATATTGTTCATGGTAAAGGTTATCGTTCGTTAGATAATATGCCCGTGATTAAAAATGAATTAAATCGCTGGTTGCGCCAACATAAAGATGTGCAAGCATTTTGCTCTGCTAGTCAGAAAGATGGTGGCACAGGTGCATTATTCGTATTACTGCGATTATCAGATAAATATGGTTTTGAAAGTATGGAAGATATTTACGAGTAGTGCGAAAGGCGTTGCCATTATGCCTGAAGGAAAAGTTGCCCTGCATTTAACTCGCTAACATTTGATAAAATTGCAAACTGCACAGGATTATTTCCATTTAAACCATCTGCGTCGTAATACAGATTTTTAGTCAACGTATCGAAAATAATACGTTGCAACGACGTTTCAGCAATTGTTTTCCCAGAACCCGCTAAAAATTCATCTGCTGTTAAAACACTACCGCTATTTAATGCCGTGAAAATAGATTTGGAAAGTGTGATTTTATCGCCACTGCTAAAATCAGTAATTGTATCGATATTGTCTGTACCTAATACGGATGCAAACAGAAAATTATCATTGCCCGCATTTCCCGTTAAAACATTGGCGACGCTGTTACCGATAATTGTGTCGTTTTGATTGCTGCCAATTGCTTTTTCAATCACTGTACCGTAAGCAATTGAAACATTATCTTTTGGTGCGTGTGTTGTAGTTGTACCATCTGTATAACCAATTTTAACTGCGCCTAACGAACTAAAATATCCAGCGCGTAAATCTATCGTTTGAACTTGTGTTTGATTGCTCACGTCAATCGTATCGGTTCCATCAACATCCCAAATCGTCATAAAGGGATCAACATCCGCGTCCCAACTGTAAGTATCATTTCCTGTTTTGTATGTTGTATTTGCACCATAAAGAAGTTGAAGCGCAGCTACATCGTAGAGTAAAAGTGTTTTTGGTGAAACCGCTGCACTGTTGCTGTAAAACGCAATGCTATTTTCAGTGTAAGGATGCTTGTTATAAGACATTAACGAGTATTGATTAGAATCTTTTGCAGCAAGTAAAAAAGGCTCCGTTGAAGATGCGCCCCCGTCGCCATAACTGCGCGGGTGTTTGATACCTAAAGCGTGTGAAATTTCATGCAATGCGGTGGTATAGCCATATTTGCCAATGGTTCCGTCTGCGTTAGTTGAAGCAGCTAAACTAAATTCAACCGTCGCTTTGCTAATTTCACTGCCTGTTGATGAAGGCGTTGTAACCGCTTGTGCAGCGGAACCACCTAAATCAGCAACATTACCAAAAACAAAATTAGCTTTGCTTGCAGTAGATGAATTAACTTCAACAAATTTAATTTTTGTCACATCACTAATGGCTTGCAACGCGAGTCTGTCCATTGCTTTTTGAGCAGACGTTAATTCTGTGACGGTACGACCATTTGAAATACTCGGACTAACATCAAACGTGTAAGTCATCACTAAATCGCCATTGTTATCATAAGCCAACACTGGCGCAGCTGTCGCTAAATCTGCTTTTAGCGTTGACGTTGCGTTATCGGTAAAAGTCGTATTAAACGTTGGCGTACCTAAAACGGGAATGTTTAATGTTGTATTTTGAGTGACCGTGTAACCATTTTTTGCCGCAGCCATTAAATAATAGGTTCCCGTCGGCAATGTATAGATGTGTTGATTCGGAGTATTTTGATACGCAGAATAACTTACACTTGAATAACCATTTGCAGTAGGTTGAATAATATTGATGTCAAAATTAGTGGCAAAATTGGTTGTATCAAGAGTAAAACTTGTTTCGCTGTCTACTTTAAATTTATAAAACACTTTTCCAGTTGTTGGCACGGTTGCATCAAGCGTTGAATTCGTGGAATTAAAAACAAGCGGCGGCAAAATAAATTCGTCGCTGGTATTTGTCGTAATTTTCACATCAAAACCCACTTTTTGAGAAAGTCGGCTGTCGTTTGCTTGCGCCTCACCTTTGTCAATTCGGACAAAATAAGAACCTGCGGGCAAATTGCTATAACTGCTTAATTGACTGTGTGGTTCGTACAAACTGTTAGTAAAACTTTTACCTGTTACCGTGCTATCAAAAACGGCTACTTTTACAACATCATATTGGTCACTCGAATCGAGAATTTTCAATGAACTCGTTTGCGTTAAATCAATTTTGTACCAGACTTGTGATTGAGAATTTTCATTTAATTCACCTTGCAAACGTACTTGGGTTGTCGCACTTCCTTTGGTTAAATCCGTTGCTAAATCAGAAGAACTTGGACGTGTTCGCCATTGAACTGGTTCAATGTTTTGGTAATTGATATTGTTTTGAATCGTGCCGTTATAGCTGAGTAAGGCAGTAATGCTGTCGAGTTGCGTTACATCATTGGTCAAATACACAGTTGGCGCGGTCGCTTCAAAATTAGCCACTACACTAATCTCCGCCGCATTTTTTGTTATCGTTGCCGACACATTACCTGCGGCATCGGCTTGTTTTACCCAAATTGAATTTACCGCATACGTTGCGGCAGGCAAAACAAAACGGCTTCCAGAACCTGTATTCCAAGTCGTTCCACCATTTAAGCTATATTGCCACGTTGCGTTTGTTTCAAGTCCAGAAACGTTGATTGTGCCGTTATTCGTAATGTTGTCAGTGTTATTCGCCCCCGAATCAACGGCTAATGCGAACGTTGGTGCCGCTGGTGCAGTTGTATCTGGAGTCGTATTTGTAACAGCATGATTGCTAAATGAGGCGGCATCATTGCCCATTTGATCTTGAATCGCTTGCGCGTCATTACTAGATGTCGGGTCAGTGTAAGAAATGGTCACAATATCTGTATCTGTGACGGCGTTCGTTAAGGTGAGCGTAACTTTTTTGTTTGTGGCATCAACAGCAACCGCTGTCACGGCATTATCAACATTGCCAATTTTGACTGAAAAAGCATTTGTCGGTGCAGTGGTTGTATTTAACAAATTCGTATCGTTAAAAGTCAAAACAAGCGTTCTCGCATTTACTGCAGCAGATAACAATGTTGGCGCGGTAATATCATTGATTGTGTTAAAAACGGTTAACACATCACTTTTTAAATTTGTCTTTTGTGAATCATTAAGACCTTGCAGCGCAGTGGGTACGAGGGATTTAATCTGCGTCGATGTCAATACGTTGAGCTGTTCATCATTAAAAGCGCGAAGTTGTGTGGCATTGAAGCCGCTTAAATCCATTTTTGCAACGACTTTTGCGTCTAGCACATTGATTGCTGCCGTAGACAATTCTTTAACTTTATCGGCAGACAATTGGGTGATTTGTGAAACAGACAAACCTTGAGCTTGTTCGTTCCCAAATTTAGCGAGTTGCTCACCGCTTAATGCTTTAATTTGTTGCGAGTTCATCGCTTTAATGTGTTCGGATGACAGCAACGCAAACGCATTCGGTGTAATTTGTGCAACGGCTGCTTCGGGAAGAGCTTTAAAGGCTTGAGAAGAAAGCACAGCAATTTTTTCCGCACCGATTGCTGCCACTTGTGTAGGCAATAATTTTCCAGCTTGTTCAGGCTTAAAGGCTTCCATCTGATCAACGCCTAATTTTGAAATTTGCTGCGGACTTAATGCGCGGATTTGTCCCGAGGTAAAACTTATTACTTGCTCTGTTGTCAGCTCTGCAAAAATGCCACTATTCAACGCAGCAACCGCATTATTTGTTAGCGATTTGAGTTGTTGCGGTGTTAAAGCAAGTAAATCTTCGATTTCCATTGCTTGAATTTGAACAGGTTTTAATTGTTTTATGGTTGCCAAACTCAACATGGCAACTTGCTCTGGAAGTAACGCGGCAACTTGATTTGAACCCGTTTGCATATCTAATCCGACGATATTTTTCGAGGTAAAACCTGCAAAACTTTTTGGATCGATCGCGGCAACAGCATCAACATTTAAGCCTTTCACTTGTGAAGAACTTAATTTACTAATCATTTCAGCAGATAAATGACTGGCTTTGTCTTCATCAATTTGATGAATTTGCGTTGTGGATAACGCCTGAAATTGAGAAGGTGAAAGTGCCGAAAATTGCCCAACATCTAAATTTGTTATATTTAATCCACTGATGTTTTTTACAAATCCTTGCATTGCTTTTACAGGTAACGCGACAAGATCATCCGATTCAAAAGCCGCGACTTGAGCTGAGTTTAATGCAGCAATATCAGCAGCATTGATGGCTGGCATTTGTTCGGGAACTAGCTCTTTAATTAGCGTAGTTGTTAATGTTGCAAAAACTTTTGGGGGTAACGCCGCCAGAAACTCCTTAGTTAAATAAGGCACGGCTACATCATTAAAATTATTTAATGTTTTAAATGTAGCGGCTTACTTTGCCGTTAATGCACTTGCAAGATCTTCGTCGATATTTTGTAGTTGTGCCTTAGTTAAATTTGCCGTTTGTATCGGCAATAACGCCGCAATTTGCGACGGTAAAAGACCATTGAATTGATCGGCGGATAATTTCTCAACGGCTAAATTCGCTAAGATTTTTATAGGAATGCTAGAAAAAATGTCAGGCGATAAATTCTTTAACTGCAATACAGCAAGTAATTTGTCTGTCAATCCTGTAGCTTGAATGGCACTAAAACTTTCTTGCTGATCTTTTGTTAAAGCAGCCATTTCAGTTGTTGACAGCTTGCTTATATCACTTGCTGTTAAAGTAGTAATGTCGGTGTTTCTATCAACTATTTTTGTAGCCATGGTGTGAATCCTAAAGTTAAAAATTTTTCAGAATAAAAAATGCTTGCATAGTTATCGGTGATACAACTACAAACTAAAAAAATTGAAATTGGTGCATCAAAAAAATCTTGCAAAAGAAACAAAAAAAGTTGTTATCAATCATTTTGTTATTTTTTTTTACTGATTAAATAAACTCAAAATAATTACATGATAATTATTCTTTCTATCCCTTTATTAACGTACCTTACAGACCATCCACAAAGTTGAAACACCTCCAGCAATTTGTAATGGTCATTTTCTATCTGCGTTGTGGGAAATTTTTCATCGAGTTTAAATCATAATTTTGAGAATTGTGAGCCGCTCAATGTGAGTTATCAGATAAATATGATTTTGAAAGTATGGAATATATTTACGAATAGTGCGAAATATTTTCACGCCATACCGCTAAAAGTACCGCTAAAATGACAGGTCCTAAAAACAAACCAATCGCACCAAAGGCAATTAAACCACCAAAAACCCCGAATAAAACGATTAAAAACGGTGTTTGACTCGTGCCACAAATAACGAGTGGTCGAATCACATTATCGACAGTGCTAACAGCTAAAAATCCCCATGCTAATAAACCTAAACCCGCCCATAAATCTTCGTGAATCAATAACATTAACGCTGTCGGTAACCAAATTAACGTCGCCCCCATTGGAATTAACGCTAATAACGCCGTCAATGCACCCAATAAAACAGGTGTACTCACGCCAAACATCGCATATCCAATACCAGCAATAGTTCCCTGCCCAAAGGCAGCCAAAACTAAACCATAAACGACTGCACGACTGGTATCTCCAGCGGTTTGTAAGTATACATTGCGTGTGTCATTCAAAAAGTAACGTGTGCCTAACTGTAATTGTGCCAAGCATTTTTCACCATCACGAAAACAAAAAAATACCGTAATCAACACAAAACATAATTTGATCAAATGCTGCCCAAACCCGCGTAAAACTTGCGCCATTTCACCTAAACTGTATTTTGCCCATTCAATAAGTTGTGCATTTAAAACGTCTCTATCTTCTATCAATTCATTCAAATGATTTTGTAGATATTTGCCAACATAAGGCAATGAACGAATAATTGGCGGCAATTCAATCGTCGGCTGGTTAAAATTCACGACAAGTAACGAATAAGCGCGAGAGATTTCTTCTTGTAATAAATGCAACAAGCTATACGCCAAAATAATAATCAGCGTGGTCATTGTGCCTGTCAAAATCAACGCGCTCAAAACAGTATTGCCATTGAAATAGCGCGTACATTTTTGATAAAGCGGAAAGAAAGTATAAGCCACAATAAATGCCCAGATGAGCGTCAGTAAAAACTCTCGTAACACTAAAAAACTGAGCCACAACAAAACAGTGAATCCCATCACAGGAATTAGCTGCCGCAATAATGAAAGTTGAGGAATCATAAATCGGCTAATTGTTTGCTGATGACAGAAGGTAACTTTTTAGGGGATTTAATGCGAAGTTGTTTGTTGACATTAAGTCGCCCAAATACAACTTCAATATCCGCATTTGTGACATCAAATTCTTTCGCCAAAAATCGAACCATGTGATCCGTTGCCTTGCCGCCAACAGGGGGTGCCGTTACGCTTATTTTTAATTGATTTCCTTTTGCTTTACCGATGACATCTTGTTTTGCACTTGGTTTGCCCAAAATGTTAAGCACTAATGTTTCATCGTCCCACGCACAAAAGGAACTCATCGTTACTCGTTTACTGCTCATATTGTGATCCTAATTTTTTGTGACTCACGCTGTCATAATCTGTGAATTTTTGACATCCTCACCGCCCTAAAGAGGCGGTGATTCCTACAGCTAGACGCTTATGTCCAAGCGCGAGAATGTTCTTAGCCGCATTAACATCTCTGTCATGCGTCGTGCCACACTCGACACAAGTCCATTCTCTTATTCCAAG
>CAIPQN010000040.1 GCA_903867225.1 uncultured Pseudomonadota bacterium
CGAGATTGTGTACATTTAACCAATCGTTTTGTCCGTAAAATACTCTCGCATACCTTTGCCGCCTTTTTAAATCGGTTCCTCGGACGAAAAACCCTAAATCTCAGTACCTTGGTTGAATTTTAAAAGTCGAACATCGCGTAAACCAAGTTAATTACACTTTATTTTAAGCGCGAAACAGGTTGATATGCCCTATTTTTTAATTAAAATTCGGCATATCAACCATTTGAGATTTTTTGTTTTTAGTTGAATAACAGGTAATGCCGCTGCTATTAGTTTTTTTATTATACTCGATAAATTATTAAATAAATTGTGATGCAGTTCACAAAACCTTAAATAATATGCTGTTACACTTTTGAGACAATGTGTCGCGTGATAGAAAATGTGGTATCTTTTCATTATTTAAACGCTATTAAAAAGGATTATTACCTACCCATGCCTTCCATTACGCCTTTAGCCGAATTAAGAGAAAAAATTGATGCCGTTGACGCGCAAATTTTGCAGCTCATCAATCAACGCGCTCGCTACGCCGAAGAAGTCGCCAAAACTAAAATGGCACAAGGTGAATCGGGTTCATTTTATCGCCCTGATCGTGAATCATTGGTGTTACGGCGCATTCAAGATTTAAACTCGGGACCTTTATCGAATGAAACGGCGATGCGTTTTTTTCGTGAATTGATGTCAGCTTGTTTAGCATTGGAAAAACCATTGGACGTGGCATTTTTAGGACCTGAAGGTACATTTTCACAACAAGCAACTTTTAAACACTTCGGTCATGCGGTGAAATCTGTTCCTGTCACCAGTATTAACGCGGTATTTCATGCCGTCGAAAATGACAGTTGTGCATTTGGTGTGGTGCCGATTGAAAATTCTACCGAAGGCGTAATCAGTCAAACATTAGATTGTTTACTGAATTCGACACTGCAAATTTGTGGTGAAGTAGAAATTCGTGTACAGCAAAATCTGCTCACTCACGCTAAAGAGTTAAGTGAAATTACCGATATTTATTCGCACACGCAATCATTAGCGCAATGCCGTCAATGGCTTGAAACGCATTTACCAAATGCTAGACAAACGCCTGTCAGTAGTAATGCTGAAGCCGCTCGATTAGTCACAAATAATCCCAACGCAGCCGCGATTGCGGGTATCATCGCAGCAGGAATTTACGAATTGCCCATTTTGGCGGCGAATATCGAAGATGATGTTAACAACACCACACGCTTTATTATTATTGGGAAACAATTAGCGACACTCACAGGTCACGACAAAACGACGATTGTAGTTTCTACGAATAATCAAGCAGGGGCGTTATATCGAATGCTCGAACCGTTTGCAAAAGCAAACGTCGATATGTTAAGCATTGAATCCCGCCCATCGCGTCAAGGGCTTTGGGATTATGTATTTTTTATTGATATTGTCGGACACAGCGAAAATGAAAATGTAGCGCGAGCAATCAATGAATTGAAAACTCAAGTTTCAATGTTTAAACGTTTAGGTTCTTATCCCCAAGCTGTTTTTTAACCGAAAGACTTTTATTAAAAAATAGTTTAACAATCAATAGTTTTATAAATAAAAATGACAATGGAAAATGGTTTAAGTTTTAAATTAAGCGTAGACGGCAATACATTATTGGCCGTGGTTGTGCCTTGTGTCGATAAAATTGAACTTACCTCCGAAATAATTAGGCAGCGTATTAAAATCACCTCTTTTTCGGATTTGTTTCTCAATGCGTATTTGATTAGCGAATTAGTAGAGCGTTATAACAGCTCAACAACCGAAGAATTTGAATTTGAAATCGGTGAGCGTCGTGATGCAAGCTGCATTATTTCTATTTCTGAAGATGAAATGAAAGCACATTTTTCATTAACGCCTAATTTTGGTGGCTGTGCGATGACGTTCGCAGATGTAGAAAAAGCATTGGAAAATAAAGGAATTACTTTTGGTATTGCGCCGATTAAAGAGATTCAAGAAGTATTGGCACAAGGAATCTGCACTGATTTTTTGATTGCAGAAGGAATTGAACCCGTTGCGGGCGTAGATGCAAAATTTTTGAGTTTAATTCCCAGCTCTCCAGCACGTCAACCGCTCATAAATGCTGAAGGCTCAGTAGATTATCGTGAATTGGGCGATATTCTTATTGTTCACAAAGGCGACGTGTTAATGCAACGTATTCCTCCGATAGAGGGCGAAGCGGGACGAAATATCTTAGGTGAAACAGTGCCACCAGATGGCGGTTTAGATATTCCATTTTCCGATGATAAACGTGGCATTTATGTGAATCCAGAAGATAATAATCAATTACTTTCAGCCATTACAGGGCAGCCGATTGTTATTCCAAACGGCATCGTGGTATCGCCTGTTCTCACATTGAAAAATGTCGATTTATCCACTGGACATATTCGTTTTGATGGCTCAGTCGTTGTACAAGGTAATGTTGAAGCGGGTATGAAAATCTACGCACTCGAAGATGTTACTGTTGATGGTGATATTACAAATGCCCAAATTGAATGCAACGGCAGTTTAGTTATCGATGGCAGTGTCATTGGTAATAGTGAATTAGTTGGGTGGGAAAGCGTTGCTGTTAAAGGTGGCGTTAAAGGTTACAAAGATAAAGTTGAGGGTGGCGTATATACAGGCGAAGAAAAAAGACAACGAGTCGTTTCAGTTGCGCCTAAAACTGAAAGACGAGTGAGATATCCAACAAGAATTGCATCACGAGGTTCGGTTTGCGTGAATTTTGCCGAACATTTTAATATTGAAGCGGGCATTGACATCGTTATCAATCAATACTCAATGAATAATAATTTGATGGCGGCAAATAAAATTGTCGTTGGTAGCAAAGGAAAAGGTGCTGGAAAAAAATCATCTATTGCGGGTGGAATCACATGGGCAATGATGTACATTAAAGCAATAACGATTGGTTCAAAATCGGGCATTAAAACAAGTGTTCAAGCGGGTTCAAATCCTTATATTCAAAGACGAATCACCGAAATAAAGAATATATTGGCTCAATATAAAGACGAACAAGTTAATATCTACAAAATTTTAGCATGGCTGACAAATCACCCAGAAAAAACCGAACCTGAAATGTTGGCTAGATTGCATCACACGTTGAGCAAACTGATTATTGATACAGAAATGTATCAAGCGGAATTACAAGAATTAATTAGTAATGTGACGGACATCGACAATGCAAAAATTATTGCTGAACGTAATGTATATACAGGTGCTGAACTTAAAATTAACAAGGCGATTTGGAAAGCAGATGAAAATCGAGGCAAAAGTGTCTTTACCGCTTTGCGCCGTAAAATGTCTGTCACTACCCGCTAAAATTACACAATATCGAGGTGAATCGTCATGAGTGATGAAGTAAAAACAGAAAATGGATTGAGTTTTAAACTAGATTTACGAAGCCACAAATTATTAGCAGTTGTCCAGCCTAGCGCGAGTGAAGATAGAGTTGAACTCGATGCCGAAATAGTGAAACAGCGTTTAGTCGCCGCAGAACTCGCCAATTTTTTTGTCAATGACCATCTAATTTTTGATTTAGTGCATCGCTATAATCACGCAAACGATGAGTCATTTGAACTAGAAATTGGTGAGCAGCGTGATGCAACGTTCGATGTCATCGTGTCAGAAAACAAAATGAAAGTCCGTTTGACGTTAACGCAGAATTTTGGCGGTAAAGCCATTCAGTTAGAAGAAGTGCAAAAAATACTACAAGAAAAAAAGATTACTTGGGGCGTAATGCCACCTGAAGACATTGAAGCGATTTTAGTAAAGGGGAATTCTGCAGATTTTATCGTGGCTCAAGGGTTAGAACCTGTCGCAGGGATTGATGCAAAATTTGAAAGTTTAATTCCCCTTGAAAAACATGACCGCAAACCATTAGTAAATGAAGATGGATCAGTCGATTATCGTGAATTGGGCGATATTCTCATTGTGCATAAAGATGATTTGCTAATGCAGCGCACGCCTCCTATTAAAGGTAAAGCGGGATACAATGTTTTAGGTGAAATTGTTAATCCAACAGGAGGCGCAGATACGCCATTTTCGGGTGATAAAAAAGGCGTTTGTGTTAGTCCTGAAGACAGCAATCAATTAATTTCGACAGTCACGGGGCAGCCAATTTTGGTACCGAATGGCATCATTGTCACGCCAGTATTAACAGTAAAAAATGTCGATTTTAAATCGGGCAACATCCGTTTTGATGGCTCTGTGATTGTGCAGGGTGATGTCGAAGAGGGTATGCACATTTATGCGCTTGAAGATATTACGATTGATGGCAGTGTCACTGATGCAAAAATCGAATGTATGGGCAATTTAGTTATAAAAGGTGGTGTCACAGGTGACAGCGAATTACTGGCAAATGGCAATATCGAAATTAAAGGTGGCGCACAAGGCTACCAAGAAACAGAAGAATCTGATGACCCAGATGCAAAAGTTGCCAAAATTGTCGCGCATGGTTCAGTGATTGTTGGTTTTGCTGAAAATTTCAGAATTGAAGCAGGAGTAGATATTGTTGTTGAAAAATACTCGATGAATAATCAGTTAATGGCTGAAAATAAAATTGTCGCGGGTGCTAAAAATAGTGGTAAAAAATCTTCCATTATGGGTGGCGTGACATGGGCAATGATGCTTGTTAAAGGCACAATTATGGGGTCTACTTCGGGGATTAAAACTCACGTTGAAGTGGGTTCAAATCCGTATCTGCATCGCCGACTTGCTGAATTAAGAGATAAATTAGTTCCCAATGAAAAAGAACAAAAAGATATTAAGAAAATTTTAGAATTTATTAGTATCCACCCTGAAAAAAGTAATCCTGAAATGATTGAAAAACTGCATCACACGCTGAGTAAATTAGTGATTGAGGCAGATTTATGTCACGCAGAACAAAAAGAATTAGCGGCAAATATGTCGATTATTGATGATGCTAAAATCATTGCCGAACGCGGTGTTTATGCAGGTACTGAAATTAAAATTAACAGCGTATTATTGAAAGTACAAGAAAATCGCGGCAAAAGTGTTTTTAGAGTTGAACGTCGTGAAATGACTATTAACTCACGTTAAATCAAACGATAATGTGCCATCTTTAAATCATTAAATAAAATCGAGAAATAAAATTATGAGTAATGTTTTTTCATTTACTGGAACAGTCGGAAGCGATGCTGTTGTTCGTTTTTTACCTTCGGGGCAGGCGGTATTAAATGTTTCAGTGGCAAATAACGTTGGTTTCGGGGACAAGCAACAAACCTTATGGATTCGTGTAGTTGTTTGGGGGAAAAAAGCGGAAGGAACGTTAAAAGATTATTTAAAAAAAGGGCAACAAGTTTTTGTTTCTGGTGAATTAACTATGAGCGAATACAAAGCTAACGATGGCACAATGAAAACCAGTTTAGAATTGAATTCAACTATTTTAGATTTGGTCGGTAAACGTGCAGAAGCAGGAGCGACCAGTGATTACAATGCACCTGCATCTCCAGGAAATTATGTGCCGCAATATCAACAGCAGCCACCCGCTTATCCACAACCAGCAGCTCAAAATTATGCGCCACAACCCGCGCAAAATTATGCTCCGCCGCCAGCTCCGAATTACGCGCAGCCACAACAACCTAGACAAAGTGCGCCAGTTGTTGATGCACCTTATGACGATGATATTCCGTTTTAATTTAGTCATCGCATAAAAAAAGCCCCACTGAATTCAACCAGCGGGGCTTTTTTTTGCGTCAGCAATTTAGGTTCGATATTCGGCGTTAATTTTCACATAATCGTATGAAAAATCGCAGGTTAGGACAGTTTGAACCGCTTCACCACGTCCGAGTTTTACACCAATCATAATTTCAGCTTGATTCATAACGGCTTGCCCTGCTTCTTCGGTGTAATCATTTGCCCGCCCACCGTCTCGCACAATACAAACGTTATCCAAATAAATACGGATTTTTTCAAGTTCCATTGCTTCAACACCCGCACGTCCAACTGCTGCCAAAATACGACCCCAATTCGGGTCACTAGCAAAAAATGCGGTTTTCACTAAAGGAGAATGGGCAATAGTTTTTGCGACTTGAACCGCTTCGGCATCGTTGGCTGCTTCAGAAACGACAATTCGCATTAACTTCGTTGCGCCTTCGCCGTCACGGACAATTAATTCAGCGAGCGTTTTACTAACCTCTAAAATTGCTGCTGCAAAAATTTGATAATTTTCAGAATCTGCCACAATTTCAGGTGCAAGCGTACAACCACTTGCCACTAACACACACGCATCATTCGTAGACGTATCGCCATCAACCGTGATGCGATTAAACGACAATTCCGCCGCCATCGCTAAACATTGTTGCAATAACGGTTGGCTAATTTTGGCATCGGTGGCGATAAAACTGAGCATCGTCGCCATATTCGGTTGAATCATGCCTGCGCCTTTGGAAATGCCGTTAATTGTGACGCTTTCGCCATTTAACGTAATAACTTTCGATACACCTTTCGGAAAAGTGTCTGTCGTCATAATGGCATTGGCAGCTTGCACCCAATTATTTTCATCTAAATTCGCGAGCGCATGGGGTAGAGCAGATGTGATTTTTTCGACGGGCAATGGTTGACCAATAACGCCCGTTGAAAATGGCAATACTTGCTGCATTTGTCCGCCAGTGATTTGCGCTAAATCTTGGCAAGTTTGACGCGCGTCAATCATGCCTTGCTCACCTGTTCCAGCATTCGCGTTACCCGAATTAATCAGTAACCAGCGCGGGAAATGCGCTAAATGGGCTTTAGCAATATGAACAGGCGCAGCGCAAAACGCATTTTGCGTAAACACTGCAGCACACGTCGCCGTTTCAGAAAATTGAAAAACCAACAAATCATCACGCACGGTTTGTTTGATGCCTGCGTTTGTAGTGCCGATTTGCACGCCAGAAATTGGCGGCATCATTGGAAATATGTTTTGTCCAACAGCCATATTTATTTACCTTAAATTTGGGTTTGATGATTGAATACTAACGCTGACATTGTGAGCAAAAAACGGTACTGCGATTAGCGAGCCGAATTTCTTGTAATGGTTGAGAGCATTGCGTACAAGGGAGTTTATCGCGACCATAAACGTGTAATTGTTGTTGAAAATATCCCGATTTACCGTCGGCATTGACGAAATCGCGTAATGTTGTGCCACCATTTTCAATAGCTCGTGCCAACACTTCTCGAATACAACTTACTAATTTTTCACAGTCGATTAATGACAAATCACCCGCGTGTCGTGTGGGTAAAATTCTCGCCATAAATAACGCTTCATTCGCGTAAATGTTACCAACGCCCACGACAATTTTTCCATTCATTAAAAACGTTTTTACTGGCACACGTCGTCGCCGCGATAATTGAAATAATTGCTGTGCAGTAAAATCATCGGACAATGGCTCAACACCTAAATCTCGTAATAACGGATGTTTCATGACATCACTATTTGCTAAAAGCAATGAGCCAAATCGTCGTTGATCGTTGAAACGTAATATCGTATTTTCGTCAAAAATAAAATCGACGTGATCATGTCTATCAACGGGTGTGTCGTTATTCACGATGCGTAAATACCCCGACATTCCCAAATGCGCGATTAACGTATTGTTTTGAGTTTTGATAAGCAGATATTTCGCACGACGCTGCACATTTTCAATTGTTGCACCCACTAAATTTCTTTCAAAATCGGGTGGAATTAACCAACGTAATTGTCTTTCACGCACAATCACTTTTTCGATAGTTCTACCTACAATATGCGGTGCAATACCGCGTTTTGTGGTTTCAACTTCAGGCAATTCAGGCATGATTAATGTTCAGCAGGTGCGTGTTCGCCAACAGCTTCGGCACCGTGTTGACTTGGATGTTCGCCACCACCGTGTGCGCTACCTTCATGATGTGCGCCTGCTTCATGTCCGCCGTGACTGCCGAAAAAAAAGTGTCCCAAACCAAACAAGTCCACCATCAAAATAACCACCATCAAATTTTGGGTCATTGCGTTGAGGCGTTCTAGCTGTGTTTTTTTGTTTTCATATTTAGCAAATAACGAAGGTAAAAGATGTTGCGTAAATTCGTATTGAAAAAATCGCTTAGGCAGCGAAGTAATCATAATTGTGAATGGAATAAAAAAAATTGTAGTGACTAATAAATAAGGTTCTGAAAATTCGATGATTTCAAATAAAATCTCAAATATCTCTGTAAACAAATGTCCCATAATGCGGTCTCGATGAGCTTAGAGTTTAAAAATAATTCCGAATTAATTTATAAGATCCGTTTTATCTACACCTTCGCCATCATTCACTAAATAATCACGTTGTTGATAATAGGAATTTTTTAAGAATTCATAACGATCAGCGGCTGCCTCATTGAGAACTTTTTCTGCACCTAAATGATCTGCTCGAACATCTAATGTTTTTAACGCATTTGTTCCACCGCTAATCGCGCTTGAAACAATGCCTGATGTTCCCAAACTAACGTAATTTACGGGATTCATCGCGGCATCACCAAAACGCCCAACAATTCCGCGTGGTGAACTTGAACCAAAAAATGGCAACACGATATAAGGTTCAGCTGGAATTCCCCAAACCCCTAATGTTTGATCAAAATCTTCTTTATGTTTTGGTAAATCAATCATATCGGCAACATCAATTAAACCGCCTACACCTGCGACTGAATTTACAATAAAACGTGAACCATCTAAACCTGCTTGCGCTAATTTGAATTGCAACGCGTCATTAATTGTCACGCCAAGGTCATTTATGTTGTCAAATACATTGCTCACACCTTCATCTGCAAAAGACGGCATAACAAAGCGATAACCTTGCGCCACAGGTTTCATCACATATTCATCAGCACCTTCGTTAAAAGAATGAACATCACGATTCCAATTTTCTAATGGATCGCGATTGTCTTTCACCGTACCAGTACAGCCAGCTAAAGAACCAAGTAAAGTTATACCAATCAAGCGAGTGAATAATTTTTGCTGCTGTGTCATAAAATCTCCGTCATTACTATTATTTTTTATTCTAAGGGTTTTTCGCGTAACATAGCACAGATAGTGGCTTGCATCGAGTGGCAAGCTTTTTTTATTTCATGACTACGAGATTTTTAATCGATGGAAACGTCCATAATTCCTTTAGAAAAACGCTTTCGCGGTTATCTCCCAGTCGTAATTGATGTTGAAACAGCGGGCTTTAATCCCAAAAAAAATGCCTTATTAGAAATTGCTGCCGTAATTGTTGAATTAAATAGCGACGGAAATTTAGTGGCAACTGAACGTTATTCTGCCCATATAATTCCATTCAAAAATTCAGAGCTAGATGCGGCGGCATTGAAATTTACAGGCATTGATCCATTTCACCCGTTTCGTATGGCGATTGAAGAAAAAGCTGCGTTAGAGCTAATTTTCAAACCGATTAAAGAAGCTATTAAACGAAATAAATGTACTAAAGCCATTTTAGTCGGACACAATCCAGCATTTGATATTTCTTTTGTGAATGCCGCCGCGCATCGCTCACAACTCAAAAAAAATCCATTTCACCCATTCAGCACTTTCGACACGGCAACTTTAGGCGGATTAGCTTATAAGCAAACGGTTTTAGCGAAAGCAGCAAAAGCCGCAGGATTACATTGGGAAAGTGATAAAGCACATTCGGCTTTGTACGATGCAGAGAAAACAGCTGAATTATTTTGTATGATTATCAATCGTTGGAAACATTTAGAATCTTTAGATTCACCTAAAACTGAACTTAATACGGAGGAATTATGACTATTAAAAAAGTGCCTTTAAACAAAGATAAACTCAATCAAATCGTCACTGATGCACGCAAAAACCAAACAGAACGTGAGCAATCATATCGCGGGCAAGCATTAAAAATGTATCCGTGGATTTGTGGACGATGCACCCGAGAATTTACGAATGCGAATTTAACAGAATTGACGGTGCATCATCGCAATCATAATCATGATGATAATCCAGCAGACGGTAGTAATTGGGAATTGTTGTGTGTGTATTGTCACGATAATGAACATCAACGTTTTGAAGAAACTCGTTTTAGTTCAAGTGCTGCCAGTTCAGATAATGCGCCATTAGGAGCGCACAATCCTTTTGCTAATTTGAAAGATTTAATGTCGAAGAAGTAACAAAAATCGCAGAACGTTCGTGCTGAACGCTCTGCGATAAAGCGATTACAAACTGTCTAAAATTGCTTTTTTCACTGCGTTCAAACTTGCATCAATCGTGACAGGTTTCGCGTCAGCACATTGCATCATTGCAGTATCTGGGTCTTTAATTCCATTGCCCGTCAACGTACAAACAATTGTGCTTCCGTCAGGAATTTTACCTGTGCTGATGTCATGTAATGCGCCTGCTAATGAAGTTGCCGAAGCAGGTTCACAGAAAATTCCTTCAAATTGCGACAACATTTTTTGCGCCGCTAAAATTTGTTCGTCAGTGAATTTATCAAACCAACCACCTGATTCTTTTTGCGCTGTCCACGCTAAATCCCAAGATTGTGGATGTCCAATGCGAATTGCCGTGGCAATTGTTTCAGGATTATCAACCATTGCACCTTCAACAAATGGAGCAGCACCAGCCGCTTGATAACCACACATCACAGGTGTATTTCGGCAAACTCTGTCGGTAAAGTATTCTTTGTAACCTTTCCAATATGCCGTGATATTTCCTGCGTTACCGACGGGTAAACAATGATAATCAGGTGCAAAACCTAGTTCATCAACAATTTCAAATGCAGCGGTTTTTTGTCCTTCAATACGGAATGGATTGATGGAATTTACAATCGTAACGGGGGCGTGGTCAGCAACTTCTTTTACTAACGCCATGCCACGGTCAAAGTTGCCGTTGATTTGAATGATTTTTGCGCCGTACATTAACGTTTGCGCTAATTTTCCGAGGGCAATTTTACCTTCTGGAATTAACACGAACGCCTGAATTCCCGCACGAACTGCATAAGCAGCGGCGGCTGCCGATGTGTTTCCTGTTGACGCACAAATAATTGCTTGGCTTCCCGCTTCAACGGCTTTGGTGACTGCCATTGTCATGCCGCGATCTTTGAATGAACCCGTTGGATTTAAACCTTCAAATTTGACATAAATTTTTACGTCTTTCCCGATTAAACGCGGAATGTTTTGAAGTTCGATTAACGGCGTGTTGCCTTCGCCTAAACTGATAATGCGCGTCGATTCACTGACGGGTAAACGTGAACGGTAATTTTCGATTAAGCCTGTGTAGCGTTTCATCTTGTTTCCTATGTTTAAGTAAAATAAATTTTTTGACGAGATATTTTAACTGTTTTATCCGTTATCGCTAAACGAAACGGCGTTATTTGACAATCAGAAACGCTACACATTGCCAAAAAACTACTGGCGCAAATCTTTAATCGCCCGCACTACATCATCTTTGCCTGCAATCAATTCGACACTGAAACCGAGTTTTTTTAACATTTCGAGCGTAGGTTCGTTATCTTTTAAAACTTCCGCTTCAAACGACAGCATACCTTTAGCTTTCGCAGTTTCCATCAGCGTTTTCATGAGTTTTGAACCAATTCCTAAACGTTGACAATCATCAGCTACCACAATCGCAAATTCGACTGAATGTCCGTCTGGATTGACCGAATAACGTCCAACGCCTAATTCATCTGGCATTGTTGAATCGTCAGTGACGGCAACAAATGCCATTTCGCGATCGTAATCAATTTGAGTAAAGCGCACCAACATTTCTGGCGTTAATTCTTGTAATGCTTGGTGATAACGGAAGTATTTTGTTTTTTCCGATAAACGTGCCACAAAATCTTTTTCCATTTTCGCATCTTCAGGACGAATCGGACGAATCGTCACATTTGTGCCGTTCGCCGTTAAATAACGTTGCGTCAATTCATGCGGATATGGATGAATCGCCATGTGCGAGTAACGACTTAATTGGTGCGATGTTTCCGCTTTAATCCGCGCATCAACAGCAATCGCGCCATGTGCATCAACAATCAACGGATTGATGTCGAGTTCTAAAATTTCAGGTAATTCACTCACCATTTCTGAAATGTTCAACAACACATCAACTAACGCTTGTTGATTCGCGGCAGGCATATTTCGGAATGCTTTGAGATATTTTGCGGCTTTGGTTTTGGCTATCATTTGCTCAACCATGTAAGCATTGAGCGGTGGCAAAGCAACGGCGTTATCTTTCAACACTTCAACCATCGTGCCACCTAAACCGAAGCTAATCGCAGGACCAAACACAGGGTCACGCACCACGCCAATCATCAATTCGCGTCCGCTGTCGGATTTAAACATCGCTTCGACAGTCATGCCGACTTCTTTGATTTCAGGATATTTGCTTTTAATCGCATGTTCCATTTCTGTGAAATTTCGCGCAATGTCTTCGACGCTACCGATGTTCAAACGCACGCCGCCGATGTCGGATTTGTGGCTAAATTCAGGCATATTTATTTTTAAAACTACTGGAAAACGCAACGTTTCGGCGGCAATCATCGCGTCTTTTGCGCTGGTGACTTTAACGGTTTGATTCACGGGAATATGAAACGCGGCGAGAATCGCTTTTGATTCTTGTGCGGTTAAAACGTCACGTCCTTCTGCTAAAACCCGTTCAATAATCAATCGTGCGCCTTTGGCATCTGGCGCGACACGTTCATCAGAAGGTGATGGAATTTGTTTTAAAAGAATTTGGTTTTGTGCGTAATTCGCTAAAAATCCAAACGCATCAACGGCAACTTCTGGCGTGTTGAAATGCGCGACGTTGCTGTTGGCAAATAAAGCGCGTCCTTCTTCGACTTTCGCGCCGCCTGTCCAAGCGGCTAAAACAGGTTTTTTGCTGTGTTTCGCACCTTCAATAATAAATTCAGCCACTTCGGTTGGGTTTGTCATCGCTTGCGGCGTTAAAATCACCAATACGCCGTCGATATTTTCATCTTTCAAACACACATCAAGCGATTGTTTATAACGTTCTGACGTGGCATCACCCAAAATATCAACAGGATTTGCGTGTGACCAATGCGTTGGTAAAACCTCATTTAAGGCGTGCAAACTTGATTCGCTTAGTTCCGCCATTTTGATTCCGACATCTTCTGCACGATCGGTACTCATCACACCAGGTCCGCCTGCGTTGGTAATAATGGCTAAACGGTCTTGCGTGACTTCGTAATTATTCGCCAACACGCGTGTCGCGGAAAATAATTCAGAAATGCTATAAACACGCACCACACCAGCGCGTTCAATTGCTGCATCAAAAACGCTATCGCCGCCAACCATCGCGCCTGTGTGTGACATCGCGGCTTTAATGCCCGCTTCGTGACGACCTGATTTAATTAACACCACAGGTTTCAAACGTGCCGCCGCTTTTAAACCACTTAAAAAACGACGCGCATCGCGTATGCCTTCGACATACATCAAAATACCAGTGGTTTTGGTGTCGGTTGCCAAATAATCTAATACTTCACCGAAATCAATATCTGCTGCGCCGCCCATTGAAACAACGGTTGAGAAACCAATATCTTCCGATTTCGCCCAATCTAAAATCGCGGTGCAAACTGCGCCAGATTGTGAAAGCAGAGCTAAATTTCCATCTTGAATGATGCCGTCACCAAACGTCGCGTTTAAAAATCCACTTGGACGTGCCACACCTAAACAGTTTGGTCCAATTAAACGAATGTTGTAACGGTGTGCAATGTCCAACACTTCTTGTTGCAAACGATGTCCTTCTTCGCCTAATTCACCAAATCCAGCCGTAATAATAATTACCGAATTTACGCCTTTTTCACCGCATTGACGCATAACCGCTGGCACAGTCGGGGCAGGCGTTGAAATGACCACTAAATCTAAATCTTCAGGAACAGAATTTAAATCTGGGTAGGCTTTCAGTCCTAAAATGTATTCGCGTTTATTGTTGACGGGATACAAGCCACCTTTGAATTCAGCTTCTTGCATATTGAGTAGCAACCGATAGCCCACGCTTTCAGGGCGTTCTGACGCGCCAACGATTGCAACAGATTTTGGGGTAAAAAAACGATTTAAATAATGCGGTCCCATAACAACTCCGAAAAAGTAAGATTAAGAAAATGATGACGAAAGTTTAGCGGTTTTCTGTGTCAATTAAATTAAAAGTCGATTATCTCGATTAGTTTCATTCTATATTTTTATCCAGTATTTTGAAATTAAACTGTAATCCATTATGCTTTGTCTGGTCACTTTTTCATCAACTAAGGATTCAATGCTGTGAACAAAATTTTTTCATTTTTTAAAATACTTTTTTTAGGATTAACAATGGCATCATCTGCAAATGCAGGCACAGCGGAAGAAAACAAAATCGCTGGTGCAACTTTTCTCGCTGAAAATGCAAAAAAACCAAACATCAAAACCACTGCAAGTGGTTTGCAATATGAAGTATTAACCGCTGGTACAGGCACAAAACATCCTGTTGCATCGGATTTTGTCACCGTGCATTACGCAGGTACGACGTTGGAAGGAAAAGAATTTGATAGTTCATACAAACGTGGCGAACCTGCTGGATTTCCATTGAAAGGCGTGATTGCAGGTTGGACAGAAGGTGTGCAATTGATGACAGAAGGTGCAAAATATCGCTTTTATATTCCATCTGATTTAGCTTATGGCTCACGCGGTATTGGACGCGATATTCAACCTAATGCCGCGTTAATTTTTGACGTAGAATTATTAAAGATTAAATAGCATTTTTGCCGACGTTCAATCGTTGAATGTCGGCATTTTTATATTTACACATTCACTTCGTTAAACAATCCTGTTGATAAATAGCGATCACCGCGATCACAAATAATTGTCACAATCACCGCATTTTCGACTTCATTTGCTAATTTTAGTGCCGCAAAAACAGCTCCGCCTGATGAAACACCTGCAAAAACGCCTTCTTCTTTCGCTAATCGTCGCGTCATATTTTCAGCAGATAATTGGTCAACTTCAATAATTTGATTTACACGAGTTGGGTCATAAATTTTCGGCAAATACTCAGGTGTCCAACGACGAATCCCAGCAATTTTTGAATCACCTTGCGGTTGTACGCCGACGATTTGAATGTTTGAATTTTGTTCAGTAAGGTATTTCGACGTTCCCATAATTGTTCCTGTCGTTCCCATAGCACTCACAAAATGTGTAATGGTTCCTTTTGTATCGCGCCAAATTTCAACGCCTGTCGTTTCGTAATGCGCTCGCGGATTATCGGGATTTGAAAATTGGTCGAGAATTTTGCCTTTGCCTGCCAATTCCATTTCACGCGCCAAATCAATCGCTGCCTCCATGCTTCCTGATGCTGGCGTTAAAATAATTTCTGCACCATACGCTTGCATTGCAGCAACCCGTTCAGCCGTCATATTGTCAGGCATGATTAGCGTCATTTTATAGCCTTTAATCGCCGCTGCCATCGCTAACGCAATTCCAGTATTTCCGCTGGTTGCTTCAATTAAACGGTCGCCTGATTTGATTTCGCCACGTTCTTCCGCACGAGTAATCATGCTTAATGCAGGTCTATCTTTGACCGAACCCGCTGGATTATTGCCTTCGAGTTTGAGTAAAACGATGTTACTCGAATGATGAGGTAATCGTTGCAAACGCACTAACGGCGTATTGCCAACAAAATTTTCAAGGGTTGGATAACTATTCATTTGATTAAATTCCATGTTTTAATTGATTTGTCGGTTCATTTTAACTATATGCGCGTCTGACCCATAAAAAAACCACGCGAAAATTTTTTTCTGCGTGGTTTTCAATTTTTGAAACAGTTAAAAATTATCCTGTCGGATTTGACCACTTCCAGTTTTGAATTTCTGGCATATCTTCACCAAATTGTGAAATATAACGTTTGTGATCAATCAATTTGTTACGCAACGCTTGTTTCAAATATACCGCTTGATCTTTCAAACGTGGCACGCGATCAATGGCATCCATCGCTAAATGGAAACGATCGACTTCATTCATCACAACCATATCGAATGGCGTTGAAGTTGTACCTTCTTCTTTATAACCGCGAACGTGCATATTTGCATGATTACTGCGGCGATACGTCAAACGATGAATCAACCAAGGATAACCGTGATACGCAAATACAACAGGTTTATCGTGCGTGAATAATTCAGTGAAATCTGAATCAGACAAGCCATTTGGATGCTCTGTTTCAGGTTGCAATTTCATTAAATTCACCACGTTAATCACGCGGATTTTTAAGTCTGGCACTTCACGACGCAAAATATCAACCGCCGCTAAACATTCTAACGTTGGAACATCGCCAGCACACGCCATTACAACATCAGGTGATGTACCGTGATCATTACTTGCCCATTCCCAAACGCTCACACCAGATTCACAATGTTTCGCCGCTGCATCCATTGATAACCATTGTGGTGCAGGTTGTTTGCCCGCCACGATAACGTTCACATAATTACGACTACGCAAAACGTGATCAGTCACAGATAAAAGCGTATTCGCATCAGGTGGTAAATAAACGCGAATAACCTCCGCTTTTTTGTTTACAACGTGATCAATAAAACCTGGATCTTGGTGTGAAAAACCGTTGTGATCTTGTCGCCAAACGTGTGAGGTCAACAAATAGTTTAACGAGGCAATCGGTCTGCGCCATGGAATACGATTCGTGGTTTTGAGCCATTTCGCGTGTTGGTTGAACATCGAATCGATAAGGTGAATAAACGCTTCGTAGCACGAGAAGAAACCGTGACGACCTGTCAACAAATAGCCTTCGAGCCAACCTTGACAAGTGTGTTCACTCAAAATTTCCATCACTCGACCATCTTGTGACAAATCGGTATCTTCAGGCAGTCTTTTTTCCATCCAAACCCGTGACGTTTCTTCAAATACGTCATCCCAACGATTCGATGAAGTTTCGTCTGGACCAAAAATGCGGAAGTTTTTCTGCGCTTTGTTATTTTTCATCACGTCACGCAAGAACGAACCCATCACACGAGTTGCTTCGGCATCGACTGAACCTGGTGTTGGAACTTCAACTGCGTAATCACGGAAATTCGGCATACGCAAATCGTGCAACAAAACACCGCCATTTGCGTGTGGATTGTCACCGATACGACGTTGACCTTTCGGCGCAAGGTCTTTTAATTCTTGTAATGGCGAACCATTCGCGTCGAATAATTCTTCTGGTTTATAGCTTTTTAACCATGATTCTAAAATCGCAACATGTTCAGGATTATTCGCTAAACCCGATAATGGCACTTGATGTGAACGCCAAAAATCTTCGGTTTTTTTATCATCAACACTTTCAGGACCCGTCCAACCTTTTGGAGTCCGCATAATAATCATTGGCCAACGTGGACGTTTTAAATCTTTCGTATCGGCTGCAGTGCGCCATTCTTTTTGAATCGCTTTAATGTCAGCAATACACGCTTCTAAAACGGCTGCCATTTTTGGATGCACGATTTCAGGGTCTTTGCCTTCGACAAAATGCACGTCGTAGCCATAACCTTCAAATAATTTGGTTAATTCTTCTTCGCTGATACGACTTAACAATGTTGGATTTGCGATTTTATAACCGTTCAAATGCAAAATTGGTAACACCGCGCCATCACGCGCCGGATTTAAAAATTTGTTTGAATGCCAAGAAGCCGCCATTGGACCTGTTTCAGCTTCGCCGTCACCAATGACGCAGCAAGCAATCAAATCAGGATTATCAAATACGTTACCGTAAGCATGTGAAACTGCGTAACCTAATTCGCCACCTTCATGGATTGAGCCTGGTGTTTCAGGTGCAACGTGACTTGGAATACCGCCTGGAAAAGAGAATTGATGAAATAGGTTTTTCATGCCTTCTTTATCAAGCGAAATGTTTGGATAAAACTCGCTGTAAGTGCCTTCTAACCAGCAATTCGCAACCATTGCAGGTCCACCGTGACCAGGACCACAGATGAAAATCATGTTTAAATCGTGTTCTTTAATCAACCGATTGACGTGAACATGAATAAAATTCAAGCCTGGAGTCGTTCCCCAATGTCCCAACAAACGCGGTTTAATATGCGAAATGTTTAACGGTTCAGTTAAAAGCGGATTGCCTAGCAAATAAATTTGACCGACAGACAAATAATTTGCCGCTCTCCAATAAGCGTTCATTTTGGTTTGTAACGCAGAATCTAGTTTAAAGTCGTATATTCTTTCTTGCATAAAATATCTCAAGGTTAATTTAAAAAAGTTTGAATCTGTTGCGCGATTTCGCGTTCTTCTTCAGCGTGGATAACTAAAATACGCGAACGACTGGAAGCGTCGCTGGTGTCGATATTACTACTAAATGGCTGATGATTTAACCCCGAATCCAGTAAAAACCCCAAACCATTCAAGTTATTTAAAATGTGTTGCCGAATGACGGGGGCATTTTCACCAATTCCACCCGTGAAAATCAGTGCATCAACGTGACCATTTAGCACTGCAAAATAAGCACCAACGTATTTCTGTACACGATAGCAGAACAAGTTTAAAGCTATGTGACAAGATTCATCACCGTGTTCCGCTTTGTTCAAAATTGTTCGCATATCGGTTTCACCGCACACGCCTAGCAAGCCACTTTGTTTGTTAAATAAGCGGTTAATTTCGTCGAGCGTTTTGCCTTCACGTTGCAACGTAATCGCAATCATCGGGTCAATATCACCGCAACGACTCGCCATCATTAAACCTTCTGTCGGTGAAAATCCCATTGATGTATCGACGCTCACGCCATTTTTGACCACCGTCGCACTTGCACCACCGCCTAAATGCAAAATAATGATGTTCAGATTTTCGGGCGATTTATTTAATAACTTCGCGGCCGCATTGACGCTGTGTTGGCAAGAAATGCCGTGAAAACCGTAACGGTAAAAATCCACATTCACGGATAAATTTTCAGGAATGGCATAACGTCCAGCATAGCTGGGAATTTGACGATGAAACGCTGTATCGAAAACCGCGAATTGTGGCACATTGGCAAATAATTCTTGCGCCATTTCAATTCCCAAGCGATTTGGTGGATTGTGAAGTGGCGCATAATTATCGAGTTGAGCAATTTGATTTAAAACGTCAGGTGTAATCAGAGTGATGTTTGTAAAAGTTGCGCCACCATGAACGACACGATGTCCAATCGCAGAAAGGCTTAAATCATTTTCAGCCAGCCAGTTTTGCCATTGACGATAAAGAAATGCGAGGGTGTTTTTTGCATCGTGAATGCTTGCGTCGTGGTGAGAAAATTTTTCACCTTGTACATTCACGCCGTTAATTGATAAGCCATCGGTTGCACCGTAATCGGCATTTAACGTGGCTTTGACGTTTAAATTGTTATCGAATAATTGTGTTTTGACGGACGTGCTACCAACATTAACAATGAGTTTTGCCATAAAGTTTTTAGTTGTGTTGGAAAGGAGTTGAAAGCAAAAAGGCTTTAATCCGAAAAGATTAAAGCCTTTTAAATGACTTAAACTGCTGCTAAACCCATGATGTTATAACCGCAATCAACATACGTTAATTCACCAGTTATGCCCGATGCTAAATCGGAACATAAAAATGCGGCGGCATTGCCGACTTCTTCAATGGTGACATTCTTCTTCAGTGGTGACGCATCGGCTGCTTTGCCCAACATCGCTTTGAAATCGTTAATACCTGAAGCTGCCAATGTTCTAATTGGACCCGCTGAAATAGCATTAACCCGCGTACCTTCTGCGCCTAACGCTGCCGCCATATAACGAACATTCGCTTCTAAACTCGCTTTCGCAACGCCCATGACGTTGTAATTTGGAATCGCACGTTCTGCGCCTAAATAACTCAATGTCAACAACGAACCGTTACGACCTTGCATCATTGAACGTCCCGCTTTTGCTAACGCAGTGAAGCTGTAAGAACTAATGTCATGCGCGATACGGAAATTATCCCGCGTTGTCGCTTCAACATAATCGCCGTCTAATGCTTCACGCGGTGCAAAGGCGACTGAATGCACGATGCAATCTAAACCGTCCCACTGTTTACCGAGTTCGACAAAAACAGCATCGATTTGTTCGTCGCTACTCACGTCGCATTCAATGGCAATAGATGAACCGCATTCTTCAGCCATTTTTGTAACGCGTTCTTGCAACTTTTCATTTTGATAAGTGAACGCGAGTTCTGCACCTTCACGACGCATTGCTTGGGCAATTCCCCATGCAATGGAGCGATTACTAATTAAGCCAACAATCAAAACTCGTTTGCCTTGCATAAAAGCCATAAACGTTACTCCTAAAAATCGAAACGATTAGTGGTGATGTCCGCCAGCACCGTGAATGTGACCGTGTTCAATTTCTTCTTCAGTCGCAGGGCGTACTTCAATGACTTCGATGTCAAAATTTAATGGCATTCCCGCTAAAGGATGATTACCATCAATCGTAATGTTGTCACCATCAACCGCGATAACAGTCACAATGCCAGGACCTTCGCTAACGTCAGCGTGAAATTGCATTCCAACTTCGATGTTATCAATACCGTCAAACATTTCGCGTGAAATTACTTGAATGCGGTCTTCAAAAATTAGTCCATAAGCATCTGATGCTGGAATGTTTGCTGTAAATGTATCGCCAACACTTTTACCACTCAATGCTTTTTCTAAGCCCGAAATGATGCTGCCTGTGCCGTGTAAATAAGAAAGCGGTTCGTGATCAATTGAACTGTCGATAACTTCACCGTCATCTTTGGTAAGTGTGTAATGAATAGAAACGGCGGTGTTGTTGCTAACTTGCATAAAGGAACCTTTAAAAATATATTAAAAAAATGAACTGATATGATAAAGGCTAAAGTAGGTTTTGTGTGAAAAATGTCAGCAAAAATCAGAATTCGATATTTATGCCAACCCATAAGCGTGTTCATCAAAACCATAATCTGCCGCGCTCATTAGACGCGGTAAAACACGTTTTGTTTGCCGACGTTCCGAATTTAGCAAATCGATAATTTCAGGACAAAAAGACGGTGTTAAACTTGCACAAATTTCCTCATCAGTGATGGGATTAAATACGTTCAATAAAGTTTCAAAAGTCATGACGGCATTCCTTAAAAATTAAAATTAAATAACATTTGGTTTATCGGCAGGTTGTGACAGAAATAAACAATGCGTTCAGCTTAATACGGCTATGTGAAATTTTAATGACTGACTCGAAATTTAAATCAATCAAGAGGACTTAATGAAGCTAAAAATACTCACTGTTTGCATCGCGTTTTTATCCGCGTGCGACTCGCAATTAAATAATCCATATTCCGATAACAGCACGACGCAATCGGTTTTATACGAATCTTTCAGTGAACGCCCAAAACATTTAGATCCTGTTGCGGCTTACAGTTCAAATGAATACGCAATTATCGGGCAAATTTACGAACCACCGTTGCAATATCATTATTTGAAACGTCCTTATGAATTAACACCTTTGGCAGCGACAAAAATGCCGACAGTGCGTTATTTGAATGCGAAAGGCGACGTTTTAAATCAACCTAAAGACAGCGAAATTGCTTTTAGTGATTACATTATCGACATTAAACAAAATATAAATTTTCAGCCGCATCCCGCCTTTGCAAAAGATGCGACGGGGAATTTTATTTATCATGCGCTAACTTCTGCTCAAATTGACGCAGTAAAAACATTGGCGGATTTTAAGCAAACTGGCACACGAGAATTAACTGCCGATGATTACGTTTATCAAATTAAACGGCTTGCGAATCCAAAATTACAATCGCCGATTGCAGAAATGATGAAAAATTACATCGTGAATTTCGACCAATTTAACGAATCGGATTTTGGCGCGAAAGTTATCAATCGTTATCAATATAAAATTCGGATTAAAGGTAAATCGCCACAATTCATTTTTTGGTTAGCGATGCCATTTTTTGCGCCAATGCCGTGGGAAGCCGATGCGTTTTATGGACAAGCAGGTTTGCGCGATAAAAATATCACGCTCGATTGGTTTCCGATTGGTACTGGCGCGTATTTTTTAGCCGAAAATAATCCAAATCGGCGCATGATTTTGTTGAAAAACCCGAATTTTCATGGTGAAACGTATCCGACAGAAGGTGAATCCGAAGACTCGAAAAATGGGTTGTTAATCGACGCAGGAAAAGCATTGCCGTTTATTGATAAAGTCGTTTTTATGCTCGAAAAAGAAACGATTCCGTATTGGACGAAGTTTTTACAGGGTTATTACGATTTGTCGGGAATTTCATCGGACAGTTTTGACCAAGCGGTGCAATTTACGGGAAGTGGTGGCGTTGCGTTGACTCCCTCGATGACAGAAAAAGGCATTCAATTACAAACATCCGTGACACTTTCAGATTATTACTTAGGCTTTAATATGCTCGATTCAATAGTTGGTGGCACAACTGAACCCGCGCGAAAATTACGCCAAGCGATTGCGATTGCAGTGGATTATGAAGAATATATTTCGATTTTTATGAATGGTCGCGGTGTTCCAGCGCAAGGTGTATTGCCCGAAGGTATTTATGGTTATGCTGAAGGTGAATCGGGAATAAATACCGAAGTTTATGATTGGAATGGAAAGCCACAACGCAAAAACATCACAGTTGCACAAAAATTACTTGCCGAAGCGGGTTATGTAAACGGCATTGATCCAAAAACGAAAGAAGCGTTAATTTTATATTTTGATACAACTTCGACGAGTACAGACGACCGACCACGCATGAATTGGTATCGAAAACAGTTTGAAAAATTGGGTATCAAATTGATTGTTCGCGCCACGGATTACAACCGCTTTCAAGAAAAAATTCGGACTGGTAACGCGCAACTTTTCTTTTTGGGTTGGAATGCGGATTATCCTGATCCCGAAAACTTCTTTTTTCTGCTTTATGGCGCACATTCAAAAGTGAAATTCGGGGGTGAAAATGCTAGCAATTATGAAAATCCTGAATTTGATCGATTGTTTGAACAAATGCGAAACATGGATAACAGTTCAGAACGTTACGAAATAATTCAAAAAATGCAGCATATTTTGCAACACGATGCACCGTGGGTTTTAGGTTTTAATCCCAAAAATTTCGCGCTTTATCATCAATGGTATCAAAATCTTAAACCGAATTTAATGGCAAATAATCAGCTTAAATACGCCCGACTTGATGTGCAAACTCGTGAAAAAATGCGTGAAAAATGGAATCGTCCGTTTAATTAGCCGTAAATTTTTATCGCGTGAACTCAGATAAAAAAACTTTTAGAATCTGCGATGCGTTATTATCACGCGAGTGCAAAGCGATTAACCGCACCACTTAAACCTAAATTTTAAACATGGAGAAAATTCAAATGACACAAGACGAATTAAAACGCAAAGTCGCTGAAGCAGCGTTACCGTATATCAAAGGCGTTGGTATTATCGGCGTTGGCACAGGTTCAACCGTGAATCACTTTATTGATTTATTGGCAGATTTTAAAAACGATATTGAAGGCGCGGTTTCCAGTTCTGAAGCCAGTACCAAACGTTTAAAAGATTTAGGAATTCCCGTTTTAGATTTAAACGACGTAGGAACTTTAGACATTTATGTTGATGGTGCAGACGAAGTGAATCCGCATAAACAATTGATTAAAGGCGGAGGTGCGGCATTAACTCGTGAAAAAATTATCGCAGCAGCAAGTCGTCAATTTGTATGTATTGCGGATGAATCAAAATTGGTTGATGTGTTGGGTAAATTTCCATTACCTGTTGAAGTTGTGCCGATGGCGCGGAGTTATGTGGCGCGTGAATTGGTGAAATTAGGAGGTCAACCGATTTACCGCGAAAACTGCATCACTGATAATCACAACGTGATTTTAGACGTGCATAACTTGAGCATTATCGACCCGACGAAATTGGAAAATTTAATTAACAACATCACAGGCGTTGTGATGGTGGGTATTTTCTCAGCGCGTCCAGCAGATGTAGTTTTGGTGAGCAAAGGCGATCAAATTATTACAATGTAATTTCTCCTCTTTTCGGAGTTCAGCATTTGAACTCCGAAATTCTTTTATTTCAGAAATCAAAATTCATGACACTCCATTTTTTCGCAACAACGCCCAAAGCCCTCGAAGGCATTTTAACCGACGAATTACGCGCTTTAGGTATCACAGAATTTAAAGCTACCACCGCTGGCGTTGCCTTTTCGGGCGATTTAGAAATGGCATATCGCGTGTGTTTATGGTCGCGTGTCGCCAATCGGGTTTTGCTGGTTTTAAGTTCATTTGAAATCCACTGCCAAGATGATTTATATCGCGCCATTCAACAAATCAATTGGTTTGAACATTTCAATGCCGAAGATAGTTTTGCGGTGTCGTTTAGTTCAAAAAATTCAACGGTAATTACTAACAGTCATTTTGGTGCGTTAAAAGTTAAAGATGCCATTGTTGATCAAATGCGAGCAAAGTTTGGTGTGCGTCCGAGCATTAACATTGAACGCCCCAACATTCGTATTAACGTGCATTTGAACGGTGAAAAAGCCGAATTGAGTTTGGATTTATCGGGCGAAAGTTTGCACAAACGCGGTTATCGTGATGTCAGTATCGAAGCTCCGATGAAAGAAAATTTAGCGGCGGCGATGTTATTGCGTTGCGGTTGGAGCGTTGTAGCAGCAGAAGGAAAATCACTTTTAGATCCAATGTGTGGTTCGGGAACGCTTTTGTTAGAAGGCGCGATGATTGCGGCGGATGTTGCACCCGCGTTGGGACGTGAGTATTTTGGCTTTTTAGGTTGGAAAAAACACGACGCGGAATGTTGGCAAAATCTGCGACGTGATGCTGAATGGCGCAAAATTGTCGGTATTAAAAAATTGCCGATGATTGTGGGTTTCGATAAAAATAAAAACACAGTAAATACGGCGTTAAAACACGTTGCGAATGCAGGTTTAGAAGGCAAAATTCACATTGAACGCCGCGATATTTCAGACGCAAAACCGCCCGAAAGCTGGGAAAAAGGGCTGGTCGTTTGTAATCCGCCTTATGGTGAACGATTAGGCGATGAAGCTGAAACGGCAATTTTGTACGAACAATTTGGACAAACCTTAAAAACTAATTTTGTCGGTTGGCAAGCCGCGTTAATTATCAGCAATCCCGAATTAGGTTTTCGTTTGGGAATTCGTTCCCATAAACCGATTACGTTGTTTAACGGCGCGTTGGAATGTCGATTGTTGCGTTTGTCGATTGAAGAAAAAGCGTTTTTTATTCCGAAAGAAAAACTTTTTGAGCCGCGAATTGAGCAACCTGTTGCAGAACCGATTAAGCCACAAGAAAAACTTTTTGAGCCGCGAATTGAGCAACCTGTTGCAGAACCGATTAAGCCACGAATCGAAAAAATTATTGAAATCGCGCAAGCTGAAATTGTTGATGAAAATACCGAAAAATTCGACGCGCCAATGTTTGCAAATCGATTGCAAAAAAATCTGAAAAAATTATCCAAATGGGCAAAGCAAAATCAGGTGTTTGCTTATCGAATTTACGATGCAGATTTGCCCGAATATGCAGCCGCCGTTGATGTTTATCATTGCGAAAAAACATGGGTAAACGTTCAAGAATATCAGTCGCCAAAAAGCATTGATCAAGAAAAAGCCGATGCGCGTTTGGCGGGGTTGTTGGCTGAAATTCCAAGCGTATTGAACGTTCCGAAATCGCAAGTTTTATTAAAAATTCGCCGCAAACAACGTAATACAGACCAATATGAAAAACAGGCGGAATCTGAAATTTTTCATGAAATCATTGAAGGTGGTTGTAAATTATTGGTGAATTTTGAAAATTATTTAGACACAGGTTTATTTTTAGATCACCGTCCGATTCGTTTGAAAATTCAAAAAGAAGCCAAAGGAAAACGCTTTTTAAATTTGTTCGCCTACACGGGAAGTGCCACGGTTCATGCCGCTGTTGGTGGCGCGACAATTACAACCACTGTTGATATGTCGAACACTTATTTGCAATGGGCAAAAAATAATTTGGCATTGAATATAACAACAGGGCGACATGAGTTTATTCAAGCGGATTGTGTGGAATGGTTGGAAAAAGAAGCTAAAACAGCAGCGCGTCAATACGATTTGATTTTCTTAGACCCACCGACTTTTTCAAATTCTAAAAAAATGGATGATGTTTTTGATGTCCAGCGCGATTATATTCAATTGATTCAAAATTCGACAAAGCTACTCACAAAAGACGGGATTCTGTATTTTTCAACAAACTTTAGAAAATTTAAGTTTGATGTGAGCGAATTTAAAAATCTAAATATCACTGAAATAACCGTACAAACTATCGCTGAAGATTTTGCCCGCGATATGAAAATTCATTATTGCTGGAAAATCACCAAGATGTCACACGATTTTTAGTACGCTAATGTGCTACAATTCAACACTTTATAATTCACAAGAGAAAATCACATAATGGCAAAAGAAGATCAAATTGAAATGGAAGGCAAAGTTATCGACACCTTACCGAATACCATGTTTCGCGTTCAACTCGAAAATGGTCACATTGTTACCGCACATATTTCTGGAAAAATGCGTAAGCATTACATTCGTATTTTGACGGGCGACAGCGTTAAAGTTGAAATGACTCCTTACGATTTAACCAAAGGTCGTATCACTTTCCGCGTGCGTTAGTTTTTACTAACGCACACTCATTATCGACTTGTTAATCTGTCAAAAGCATTTCATCAGCACTTTCGATGGTAAATGCTAATTCGTTATTTTTTACACTGATTTTGACATGTCCCCCGTGCGCGAGTTCTCCAAAAAGCAAATCATTAGCCAACGGTTTTTTAATGCTTTCTTGAATCAATCGCGCCATTGGACGTGCGCCCATTTTTGCATCGCAACCATTTTCAGCTAACCACAAACGGGCTTTCGGTGTGAGGTGCAATGTCACATTTTTATCTGCTAACAACGACTCTAATTCAAAAATAAACTTATCCACCACATGGCAAACGATGCTTATATCCAGTGGTTTAAATTGAATAATCGCATCTAAACGATTTCGGAATTCAGGTGAAAATCCTTTTTCCACCATTTTCAAACTGTCACTTGCGTGATTCTGTTGTGTAAAACCCATCGACGCACGACTGCCTTCTTCAGCTCCCGCGTTTGTCGTCATCACTAAAATGATATTTCTGAAATCGGCTTTACGTCCGTTATTATCGGTCAACGTGCCGTGATCCATGACTTGCAACAACAAATTGAACACGTCGGGATGCGCTTTTTCCAATTCATCCAGCAACAAAACCGCGTGCGGATGTTTATTCACTTGTTCGGTCAACAAACCGCCTTGATCAAAACCGACATAACCAGGTGGCGCACCAATTAAACGTGAAACTGTGTGCCGTTCCATGTATTCCGACATATCAAAACGAATTAGCTCAATGCCTAACACTTTCGCTAATTGGCGGGTGACTTCCGTTTTTCCAACACCTGTTGGACCTGCAAATAGGAATGAACCAATCGTTTTTTGTGAATCTCGCAAACCCGCACGCGATAATTTAATCGCTGACGCTAAAACTGAAATCGCATCGTCTTGACCAAAAACCAACATTTTTAGATTTTTCTCTAAATTCGCCAGTTTATCAATGTCATTACTCGAAACGGATTTAGCAGGAATTCGGGCTATTTTTGCCACGATTTCTTCAATTTCAAAGGCTTCAATAAGTTCTTTTTTATCTTCCGTATTTGTCATGCGTTGTTTCGCGCCCGCTTCATCAATGACATCAATTGCTTTGTCGGGCAAATGGCGGTCGGTAATATAACGATTCGATAATTCTGCCGCTAAACGTAAAGATTCTGGCGAATAACGCACGCCATGATGTTCTTCAAAACGTGATTTTAAGCCTTTCAAAATCAAAACCGTTTCATCTACCGATGGCTCTAAAATATCGACTTTTTGAAAACGTCGCGCCAATGAATGATCTTTTTCAAAAATGCCACGATATTCTTGATATGTCGTCGAACCAATGCAACGCAATTGTCCTGCTGCCAACATCGGTTTAATTAAATTTGCCGCATCCATCACACCGCCAGATGCCGAACCTGCGCCAATAATCGTATGAATTTCATCAATAAATAAAATAGCGTGTGGTTCTTTTTTCATTTGATTCAATAGCGATTTCAAACGTTTTTCAAAATCACCACGGTATTTTGTACCAGCCACCAACGCGCCTAAATCAAGTGAATAAATCACGCAATCGAGTAAAACATCAGGGACATCTTCTTCAACGATACGTTTCGCCAAACCTTCGGCAATTGCAGTTTTACCAACGCCCGCTTCGCCCACCAATAACGGATTATTTTTACGACGACGACAAAGTGTTTGAATGGTTCGTTCAATTTCTGCTGATCGTCCAATTAACGGATCAATTCGTCCACGCGCCGCTTCATCATTTAGATTCGTGGCATATTTTTCAAGCGGTTTGCTGGTGTCATTTTCGGAATTTTTACGTCCACTTTCTGATTCACGTTCTTCGTAAGGGTCATCAAATTTGGAAATTCCGTGAGCGATAAAATTCACTACATCGAGACGCGAAATATCTTGTTTACTTAACAAATATACGGCGTGCGATTCAGATTCACTAAAGAGAGCAACTAATAAATTCGCGCCTGTTACTTCGACTTTGTCTGACGCTTGAACATTGTGGACAGAGCGTTGCAATACTCGCTGAAAACCTAGTGTTGGCTGTGTATCGCGGTTTGTATTTTCAGGCAAATACGAAATCGTATCGTCAATAAATCGCGCTAATTGTCCGCGCAACCATTTAATATCAGCATCACAAGCGTTCATGACAGGAAGAACATCGGGATTTTCAAGTAATCCAAACAATAAATGTTCAACAGTGATAAATTCGTGTCGCCGTTCACGCGCCGATTTGAACGCGGTATTTAATGTGGCTTCTAAGGCTTTACCTAGCATAATAATTCCTCACAATTCTTCCATCGTGCATTTCAATGGATGGTTATTTTCAAACGCATGGGAATTGACGAGATACACTTTGGTTTCGGCAACATCTTTTGAATAAGTTCCGCAAATACCCACGCCGCGTGTATGAACTTGCAACATAATGGCTGTTGCTTGCTCTTCGGACATTCCAAAAAAGCTAACCAAAATTTCAATGACAAAATCCATCGGTGTAAAATCGTCATTAAGCAAAATCACTCGATATAACGGCGGTTTCTTTAACTTTGGTTGAGCATCTAGGACGGATAAATCATCGTCATAATCGTGATGAAAAAAGGGATGAAAGTCAGACATAACCAATAATTTTTCTTAGCAAAATGGAGTAACAATAAAAAGTTTGTGCGGTTTTTAATCCTGCACTTTGAAGCAATGTACCCACGCAGAAGCCTCGTCGTTCCATTCCATGCCGCCGTGCATTTTCAAAATTAAATCACGATACATTTCTAAACTCGGATACCCTTCTGCTTGTGCATCAGCATCGGTCATTTCACCTAATTTTTGTTGATATAAATCAGTGATAACAAACGTTTTATTTTCTAGTTCAAAGGTTTCATTTGGATAACCATAAACACCATTGCGGCGTTGTTGGGTTTTACGTCCCGCAATGGTCGCGGCAACTAATTTTTCGTGGGTAACTAAACGGTCAATAGAACAGGTTTTTTCAGGATAATCCATGATTTCAAACTCAACATTGGTGAAAAAAATAACATTGTGACTGAAAATGGTCTTAAACAAAAGCCGACACGCGATGAAAATTGTGATTACTGTCCCGCTGTTTTCAAATGCCGCCACGAAGCATCGTCTTCAATCGGTTCAAGATGTGTGTCAATATCGATGTTATTAAAAATAGCCATAATTTCTTGTTCAATCAATTCCACCAAATCATGACCTTGTTGTACCGTCCAATTACCTTGAACCAAAATATGCACCGACATAAAACGCCGCGCACCCGAATAACGAGTTCTTAATGCGTGATAAGCAATGTTGTCTGAACTCACGAATTTATCTAACACTTCGATAATTTTAATTTGTTCATCGTTGGATAATGCCGCATCTAATAACCCAGAAACGGTGCGACGAATTAACTGTAATCCTGCCCACACAATGTTAATCGCCACCAAAATTGCAATAATCGGATCAAGAATCGCCCAATCGTTTAAACCTAATTGCTTCGCTATTGCCAAACTACTTTCAAAATAATTAGCGACAAAAATAACGCCGATGCCCACTAAAATTCCAGCGGTTGTCCAAACATCTGTCATTAAATGTTTACCATCTGATTCTAATGTAATCGAACGTTGCTGCTTACCGACTTTAATGAGAATTCTTGCCACCACTAAATTTATAAGTGATGCAAGTATCGAAATCGCAATCCCAATATCCAACTGTTGCAACGTGTGTGGATTCAACAATCTCTCCCACGCAGTCATGCCAATGCCAATTGCCGCTAATAAAATCATGACTCCTTCGGCACCACTTGAAAAGTATTCGACTTTTTCATGCCCATAAGGATGCCCTTCATCAGGCGGTAACGCAGCAATGTGTAAAACAATGAGCATAATGACTGCTGCTACTAAATTGATGACTGATTCCAACGCATCGGACAATAATCCAACGGAATCAGTCAGCAAGTAAGCGTAAGTTTTTAAAACAATGGTTGAAATAGCAGCAGCAATCGACAACCAACCGTAAAAAGTAAGAGATTTTTGTTCTGTATTCATATTTGGATATATGTGGTTGTGTTTTTTAATTTTTACCCATTAGCCCGTAAAGCCCCGTAACTTCAGGTCGGGGTGGATGTCAAAAGATGATGGCATAGTTAAAAAATAAGCCTATAAAAACAACTAATCCAAACCAATTGTTATTTAAAAATGCTCTAAAGCACGCGCTTTTTTCACGATGAAAAATAAGTTTTTGCTGATAAATCGAAAAAAGTGCAGCGAACGTTAAACCCAAATAATAAATTTCGCCCAACGCTTTCATTTGCCCAACTAAAATGAGTAATGCCAAAATTACAATTTGTAATCCGCCCATAATATGGCGATCGTAATCACCAAATAAAATCGCGGTCGATTTTACGCCAATTTTTAAATCATCATCTTTATCAACCATCGCGTACATCGTGTCATAAACCAACGCCCATAAAATTACTGCTAAATATAATACCCATGCTACAGCAGGAATTTCGTTTAATTGCGCTGCAAATGCCATCGGAACTGCCCAACCAAAAGCCACGCCTAAATAGGCTTGAGGTAAATGGGTGTAGCGTTTCATAAATGGGTAACTTGCGGCTAAAAATGCACCGACAAATGATAATAAAATCGTAAATGTATTTAGTAGTAAAACTAAACCAAAGGCTAATAAACATAAAGCGGTGAAAAAAATTAGCGCAGCTTTGGGCGTGACATTTCCAGCGGCAATGGGGCGTTTTTTTGTGCGTTCGACGTGCGGATCAAAATTGCGGTCGGCGTAATCGTTAATCACACAGCCCGCTGCTCGCATAATTATTACACCTAATGAAATTACCGTTAGAACGAGTAAATTAGGTTTTCCATTACTGGCAATCCACAATGCCCAAAGTGCGGGATACAAAAGAATTAAAGTACCGATTGGTTTGTCGAAACGTGCCAGAAGCCAATAGTGTTTAAACATGTAATTTATGTAGAAAAGAATAAAAAATGAACATTATACAGATTAAAAACAAATTACTACTTGTTGAGGAAACGTTATTACGGCTATAATCTTAACCTCATTAACGTGCGAATGTGGCGAAATTGGTATACGCGCTGGATTTAGGTTCCTGTGGGTCACCCCGTGAGAGTTCGAGTCTCTCCATTCGCACCACTAATATCCGAATAAAAGTTGTTTCAAACTTTCAAATCATTGAGTCAAATCGGCGCTCAAAAAATCTAACTTCAATCTTTAACTAAAAAACGGGTGGGGAAAATAAATGCAAGTTTCTGTTGAGCAGACATCAGAATTAGGTCGTAAAATGACCGTTACTTTGCCAGAATCGGCAGTCCAAGCGCAAATAATTCCTCGCTTACAAAAAATAGCCAAAGAAGCGCGTATTGATGGTTTCCGTCGTGGAAAAGTTCCATCTTCAGTGGTTGCTAAAATGTATGGCACACAAGTTCGTGAAGAAATCACATCTGATTTAATTCAATCAAGTTACTTTGACGCATTGAAAGAACAAGGTCTGAATCCTGCTGGTTATCCGCACATTGACGGTCTTAATAACACTGACGGTTTTAGTTATATCGCGAATTTTGAAATTTATCCTGTCGTTTCTTTAGGGGGTATTGATTCGTTAGCGGTAACACAACAATCTTCATCCGTTCATGAAAGTGATGTTGACGACATGATTGCTAAATTACGCGAACAACGTAAAACATGGGAAGTAGTTGAAAATGCCGTTGAAGAAAAAAATCGCGTCACGATTGATTTTTTAGGTAATGTGGGAGGCGAAAGCATTACTAACGACAAAGTGTCTGATTACGTTGTTGAATTAGGTGAAAACCAAATGATTCCAGGTTTTGAAGAAAATTTAATTGGCTTGAAAGCAGGCGACACAAAAAACTTCAGTATCACCTTCCCAGAAGATTATCCCAACGAAAAATTGGCAAGCAAAATCGCTGATTTTGAAGTTGAAGTGAAACTTGTTGAAGCGGGCGTTTTACCTGAAATCGACGAAGAATTTGTGCAAGCCTACGGCACAGCAAGCGGGACAGTTGAAGGATTCCGTAACGATGTGAAAGAAAACATGGATCGCGAATTAGCTAATAAATTGAAAGCCAATTTGAAAAATTCTGTGTTAACCGCTGTTTATGAAAAAATCGAATTGACCGTGCCGAATGCTTTAATCGATGAAGAAGTTGAAGAGCTTTTGAAGCCCTACAAAGAAATGGCGAAGAAAAACAAAGTCGATTTGAGTGCATTGCAATTGCCGCGTGAACCGTTTGAAATCGAAGCAAAAAAACGTATTGCGTTGGGCTTAATTATTGGCGAAATCATTCATCAAAATGAATTGAAAGTAGACGAAGACAAAGTTCGCACTCGCATCGAAGATATGGCGAAAAGCTACGAAAATCCAACGCAAGTTGTCGAATGGTATTACAAAGATGAAAATCGTTTGAAAGATGTGCGTCAAATGACAATGGAAGAACAAGTCACCGAATTTTTACTTGCGAAAGCGACTGTGACGACTGAAAATGCCGATTTCAATACTGTTATGAACGCTTAATCTAGCTGGATATAAAAATGTACTCACAACAACTCGCACAAATGATGGCAACGCAAGCGGCTGGCGGTTTAGTACCGATGGTTGTCGAACAAACGGCTCGTGGCGAACGCGCATTCGATATTTATTCACGTTTACTCAAAGAGCGCGTGATTTTTTTGGTGGGACAAGTCGAAGATTACATGGCGAATCTTGTCGTGGCGCAGTTGTTGTTTTTGGAATCTGAAAATCCAGACAAAGATATCCATTTGTATATCAATTCGCCAGGCGGTTCGGTGACAGCAGGTATGTCGATTTACGACACAATGCAATTTATTAAACCTGATGTTAGTACCATGTGTATCGGTCAAGCAGCAAGTATGGGTGCAATTTTATTAACTGGTGGCGCAAAAGGTAAACGTTATTGTTTACCACATTCGCGCATGATGATTCACCAACCATTGGGTGGTTTTTCGGGACAGGCATCGGATTTCGATATTCATGCGAAAGAAATTTTATTGATCCGTGAAAAATTAAACAAAGTATTAGCACATCACACAGGGCAAACTTTGAAAAAGGTTCAAGCCGACACTGATCGTGATAATTTTTTAAGTGCGAATGACGCAGTGACTTACGGATTGATTGATCAGGTATTAACTGATCGTGCGACTGCGGTTGATAAAGCAGAAAAATAATCGACGACTTAGGCGAAAAAGACAGTTATGAGCAGCAAAGACAAAAATAAAGACGATGAAAAACTAGCTTATTGTTCGTTTTGCAACAAAAGTCAGCATGAAATACGAAAAATGATCGCTGGTCCGTCAGTGTATATCTGCGACGAATGTGTTGAGCTTTGTGATGATATTTTATTAGAAGAATTGAGTGAGTTAACACCACTGAACGAAGGCAAACTGCCAAAACCCAAAGAAATAAAAGAAGAATTAGACGGTTATGTCATTGGTCAGGAACGTGCTAAAAAAATTCTAGCTGTTGCCGTTTATAATCATTACAAGCGTTTACGCAATAAAAATAACAAGTCTAAAAAAAATCAAATTGAACTCGCTAAAAGTAACATTCTACTTATTGGACCAACAGGTTCAGGTAAAACATTACTAGCGGAAACATTAGCACGTTTATTAGATGTACCTTTTGCTATCGCTGACGCAACCACACTAACCGAATCAGGTTATGTGGGGGAAGACGTGGAAAACATCATTCAAAAGATTCTACAGAAATGTGAATTCGATGTTGAAAAAGCTGAATCAGCGATTGTTTATATTGATGAAATCGATAAAATTTCCAAAAAATCAGAAAACACTTCGCTAACTCGAGACGTATCTGGTGAAGGCGTTCAACAGGCATTATTAAAATTGATTGAAGGCACCGTTGCTTCGATTGCTCCGCAAGGTGGACGCAAACATCCGAATCAAGAGTTTATTCAAGTAAACACAAAGAATATGTTATTCATTGTTGGTGGAGCTTTTGCTGGTTTGGATAAAGTAATTCAAGCGCGTTCGGAAACAGGTGGTATTGGTTTTTCAGCAGAAGTAAAAACTAAAGATCAAAGTAAAAATATCGGGCAATTATTCGCTGAAGTTGAAGCCGAAGATTTAATTAAATATGGCTTAATTCCAGAGTTTGTCGGACGTTTACCTGTTGTCGCAACATTAGAAGAATTGGACGAATCTGCATTAATTCAAATTCTAACCGAGCCAAAAAATGCTTTAATCAAGCAATATAAGCATTTGTTTGAAATGGAAGGTGCGGAACTCGAATTTAGCGATGAATCATTATCTGCGATTGCTAAAAAATCAATGGAGCGAAAAACAGGCGCACGCGGACTTCGTACAATTGTTGAAAATGTATTGTTAAATACCATGTATGAACTTCCTTCAGCCGATAACATTTGTAAGGTGACTGTTGATAAAGATGTTATTTTAGGTAGTGCAGAACCGACGTTAATCTACAAAAACGAAAAACTCGAACGCAAAATGACTAAAAAAGTCGCAGCAGAAAGTTAGTTTTTAGCTGCTATTTGTGTTAAAAAAGGGATGCCTGATTGCAAGCATCCCTTTTTTTGTAGAAAATTTAGATACCTTGTTTTTTAACGCAATCACCCCATAACTCAAACATCTTCACTTCACTTTCCATTGAAAAATTATGACTGAAATCATGCCTGATTACACACTCATTCCAGTGTTACCCCTCCGCGATGTTGTGGTTTATCCCAACATGGTGATTCCTTTGTTTGTCGGACGCGATAAATCGATTGACGCGCTTAACAATGCGATTAAAGAAAATCATCAAGTTTTATTAGTCGCCCAAAAAGAAGCTGAAATTGATTCGCCCGAAATCAGTGATTTGTACGAATTCGGCACGCTTGCGAATGTGTTACAAATGTTGAAGTTACCAGACGGTACGGTAAAAGTTCTCATGGAAGGCGAACAACGTTGTCTAGTGTCGAAATATCAAAAGCAAGACGGTTTTTTATGTGCGCGAATCGAAGAGGTTGAAGAAACCTATGACGCGCCTGACCAAGAAAAAGAAATTTTAGAACGTACATCGTTTAGTTCTTTTGAAAATTACGTCAAACTGAATAATAAAATTCCACCAGAAGTGCTAAATGCACTTATTGAAATTGATGATGCTAGTCGGCTTGCGGATACGATGGCAGCACACATGAATTTGAAAGTATCTGATAAACAACGGATTTTAGAAACGTTAGATATTGGCAAACGTTTAGAAGCGTTGATGGCTTTCATGGAAGGCGAAGTCGATTTGCTTGAAACTGAAAAGCGCATTCGAGTTCGCGTTAAAGAACAAATGGAAAAAAATCAACGTGAATACTATTTGAATGAACAAATCAAAGCCATTCACAAAGAATTAGGTGAAATGGATGAAGCAGCGACTGAAATTGATTTGTTAACCAAAAAAATCGACGAAGCCGAATTGCCTGAAGAAGCAAAAACGAAGGCATTGGATGAGTTGAAGAAATTAAAACAGATGTCGCCAATGTCAGCAGAATCGGCAGTTGTTCGTAATTATATTGAATGGCTGGTTAATGTACCGTGGAATAAAAAAACGGATGTTCAAAAAGAATTAGCGGCAGCTGAGGCTATTTTAAACGAAGAGCATTATGGTTTAGAGAAAGTAAAAGAACGCATTTTGGAATATCTAGCAGTTCAACAACGAGTTGATAAATTAAAAGGGCCAATTTTGTGTTTGGTTGGACCTCCAGGTGTTGGAAAAACATCGTTAGGCGAATCGATTGCGCGTGCCACGAATCGAACTTATGTTCGCATGGCGTTAGGTGGCGTGAGGGATGAAGCAGAAATTCGTGGGCATCGCCGCACTTACATTGGTGCTATGCCAGGCAAAATCATTCAAAATTTGTCGAAAGTGAAAGTCAGAAACCCACTATTTTTACTCGATGAAATTGACAAAATGGCAACTGATTTGCGCGGCGATCCCGCTTCAGCATTGTTGGAAGTATTAGATCCTGAACAAAACAATGCGTTTGTTGATCATTATTTAGATGTTGATTTTGATTTGTCTGACGTGATGTTTGTAGCGACGGCAAATAGCATGAATATCCCACCTGCGTTGTTGGATAGAATGGAAGTCATTCGCTTGGCGGGTTATACCGAAGACGAAAAAATCAACATTGCGTTGCGTTATTTGATCCCAAAACAAATCAAGGAAAACGGTTTAAAAGCCAAAGAAATCGATATTGCCGATGATACTGTACGCGACATGATTCGCTATTATTCACGAGAAGCAGGCGTACGAAATTTGGAACGCGATATTTCTAAAATTTGCCGTAAAGTTGTAAAAGATTTGTTACTAAAACCGCGTAAAACGAAAGTGAAAATCACCACTAAAAACTTGAACGATTATTTAGGGGTACAGCGTTATAGCTACGGTTCCGCTGAAGAAAAAGATCAAATTGGCTGTGTGACAGGCTTGGCGTGGACTTCGGTAGGTGGTGAGTTATTAACGATTGAAACTGCGGTCATTAACGGCAAAGGCAAGTCTTCAACGACGGGAACTTTGGGGGATGTGATGAAGGAATCGATTGCAGCTGCAATGACTGTCGTGCGTAGTCGCGCGGAAACATTGGGTATTCCAGATGACGTGTTTCAGACTCGTGATATTCATATTCATGTTCCTGAAGGCGCAACGCCTAAAGATGGTCCAAGTGCGGGCATTGGAATGTGTACAGCGATTATTTCCGCATTGACTAAAATTCCAGTGCGAGCAAATGTAGCCATGACAGGTGAAATTACATTACGCGGTGAAGTATTACCAATTGGAGGCTTAAAAGAGAAGCTACTCGCGGCGCATCGTGGAGGTATTACAACAGTGATTATCCCGAAAGAAAATGAAAAAGATTTGGTTGAAATACCCGACAACATTAAGCAAAATCTTATAATTAAACCTGTGCGATGGATTGATGAAGTTTTGGAAATTGCGTTGCAATATCAACCCGTTCCACGCGAGCCGATTGTAATTGATTTGCCAGACGCGACTAAAATTGAATCGGTGAAAAAAAATCCGTCGCGCATAACGGCACATTAAAAAGCTGTGTAAGCCACAGAATTCAAAGTCTGTAACGGTTTATTGCTTGACACTGTAGAAGTGCATTGATATAAATATAGGTGTTTCTTGGCTTACCGCGCCATGTGTGTGAATGAGCGAACAGCATTTTGTTAGACCATAATCTTAAAATAACTTTCTCAGGGGAAAATAATGAATAAATCGGAATTGATCAGTGCAATGGCGGAATCAGCTAATTTGACTAAAGCAGATGCAGGTAGAGCATTAGATGGTTTTATCGCGGCGGTTACAAAAGCATTAAGCGCAGGTGATGCGGTTGCATTAGTTGGCTTTGGTACCTATTCTGTAAAAGAAAGAGCAGAGCGTAAGGGACGTAATCCGCAGTCTGGCGAAGAAATTACAATTAAAGCTGCAAAAACTCCTACATTTAAAGCTGGTAAATCGTTAAAAGATGCTGTAAACTAATCAAATCAAGTCGGGTGCTTAGCTCAGCTGGTAGAGCATCGCCCTTACAAGGCGAGGGTCGGGGGTTCGAACCCCTCAGCACCCACCACGACTTTGGAGCGGTAGTTCAGTTGGTTAGAATACCGGCCTGTCACGCCGGTGGTCGCGGGTTCGAGTCCCGTCCGCTCCGCCAATTTTTAAAAACCTCGAACCTTTGGGTTCGGGGTTTTTTTTTGCTTATTACAATGATTTCTTGAGGTGCTGTGTATGCTGACAAAAATTAGAGAAAAATCCCAAGGTGCTTTTGCAGGTGTCATTCTCACTGTCATTTGCGTCCCATTTGTTTTATGGGGAATCAATAACTATATTAATGATGGACAAGAAGCTCCTATTGCTTCGGTTGGTAAAAAAGATTTTTATCAACGTGATATAAATAAAGCTTACGAAAAATACCAACAAAGCTTAGGTGGACTTGCAGTTGATGAGAACAATATCAAAGCCCAAGCTCTGAGCAAACTCATTAAAGACGAAGTGCTTTTACAATACGTTCATCAAAAAGGTTTGACGATTACCGATGATACTATTCGGGATTTTGTTTATAGCCTACCTTATTTTCAAACTGATGGTAAATTCGACGAAGCCAAATACAAACAACTTTTATCGTCGCAACGTATGATTTCAACTGAATTTGTGGCGCAAATCAAAAATGCGCTAGTCATGGAACAATTTCAACAAAGTGTTTTAAATAGTAGTTTTGCTACGCCTTACGATATTGAACGCGTTTTAAAAATCCAAAATCAACAGCGCGATGTTGAATACGTCACAATTCCTGTCATCACTTCATCTGAAATACCTAGTGACGACAAAATTAACGTTTATTATCAGGCGCATCAAACGCAATATCAGCTTCCAGAACAAATGTCAGTGGAATATATTGAATTAACATTGGAAGATTTGGCGAAAACCATTGAAGTCACCGATGAAAAAGTGAAAGCTTTTTATGAGGAACAACAAGCCCAATACAGCACGCCAGAACGTCGTAAAATTAGCCATATTCTTTTTGAAATCAATGATAAACAAGACGAGAAAACCGCTTTAGAAAAAGCTAATAAAGCTAAAGTCGATTTATCGAGCAAAGATTTCACCGTATTAGCCAAAGAATTATCAGACGACAAATTAACAGGCAAAGAAGGCGGTGATTTAGGTTTATTTAGCGCGGGTGTGATGGAAAAAGATTTTGATGCAGCGGCTACGTCTTTAAAGCAGGGCGAAATTTCTACGCCTGTTAAATCTCAGTTTGGCTATCATTTAATTAAAGTCACGGAATTAACACCTGCTGAAACGAAACCTTTTGCTAGCGTCAAAACAGAAATCACAAAGGCTTATCAAAAAGCACAAGCAGAAGATTTGTTTTATCAACAAGGTGAATCTTTGACAGAAATTAGCTATCAAAATTCCGACAATTTGCAAGTTGCCGCAAATCAGCTTCATTTAACAATTAAAAAAACAGGTTTGTTCACCAAAATGCAAGGCGATGGCATTGCAGCGGATGAGAAAATTCGCGGTATCGCATTTACCGATGAAGTATTGCAAGGTGCAAACAGTACGCCGATTGAAGTAAGTAATGATCGTTTAATTGTGTTGCGTTTGTTGGAACATAAAGCAGCTGAAAATAAACCATTAGCTGATGTTAAAACTGACGTAATTAAAGCCGTTCAAACTGAGCAAGCACAACAAAAAGTGATTGAAACTGCGACAACAATGAAAGCGAAATTGTTAACGGGTGAAAATTTAGCGAAAATCGCGGCTGATTATAAATTGCCCGTACAAAAAGTTGCGGGTTTAACTCGTATGCAAAAAGACTTCAATGTGATGTTAAATGAAGCAATTTTTAAAGCATCAAAACCCATTGCAGATAAAGCTACGATTTTTACAGTCGCTTTACCGTCACATGAACAAGTGGTTGTGAGTTTGTCTAAAGTTCATGACGGTGCAGCGACAGATGAAGATAAAAAACGTATGGAATTGGCGAAGAAAAACATAGCAAAAGCCATTGGTGACAGCGAATTTAATGCGTTGATTAATACGTTGGAAAGCAAAGCGGATGTTGAAATCAATATGCCGCCGACAACTCAATCACAGTAATTATTGAGATACGATTGCCAGCCCTTGTAACACTAAGTTTGTTTCAAGGGTTAACGATTGCCGTAATTGCGTAGCAATCAATTCCGCATCCCCCCCCGTTAAAAATAATGCTGAATTTTTAGGTAAATCTTGCATTACTCGTTCAATCAATCCGCAAACCGCAAATAGCGTTCCGTTATAAATTGCTGCTTCTGTTTCAACTGAAAGTCCAATATGATGAGACGAATCTGTTAATGGCAAATCAGCGGTATTAAAGGCGAGGGCAGTTTTCATTAACGTTAATCCCGCACAAATAAATCCACCCTGATGTTTTCCTTCTGCATTTAAAACATCTATCGTTATTGCGGTGCCGCAATCGACTACACAAACGGGCAAGTTCGTTTTTTGTCGCACTGCAATCAACGCTAACCAACGATCCACGCCTAATTTTTCAGGCTGTAAATAACCATTTGTGACACCAAATGCTTGTGTTTGTGTCATTGCAAAATCAATTGGAATATCACGCCATAATTCTCGCGCCAACGTCGTTATTATGTTCAATAATGCTGCTTTTCCAACAGATGAAACCGAGATTTTTGTAGGGAGAAAATCTTGCCACAATGTGCGTAAGATAGACGACGTAATTTCAGAATGAACTAACGTTTGCCCAATGATGCGTAATTCGATATTTTCAGCACACGCCCATTTCAAACGACTATTGCCTAAATCTAGCAATAAATTCATGCACTAAAACTCACTTCACCTGATGAGAATGTTTGAATTACGCCGTCATCACGTTCTAATTTCAATAAACCGTTTTTATCAATACCTTGTACGATTCCTGCGTGTTTCTGTGAACCGACAAAAAAATTGACCTGCTTTCCGAATAAGCAATCGTAGCTGCGCCATTCATCTAAATACGCCGTCAAGGCTTTATCTTCAAATGTGGCGGCAATAGGTAATAATTCGTTGAGTAATTGTGCGATTATAAAATTGCGCTCTAAAACCATATCTGGCGAGACTTCATTTAAATTCGTATAGGCTTGCGTAATACTGTCAATGTTTGATGGTAAATTTAAATTTAGCCCTAAACCAATAACTGCATTTGCGCTGCCATCGTGGTGTGACGTGACTTCAATAAGAATGCCGCCCAATTTTTTTCCATTACTGTAAATATCGTTGGGCCATTTTAATCCAACATTCATAATGCCATTTTGCCGCAAGACACGAATCACGCCCACGCCAATTGCTAAACTCAAACCACTCAAATTCGTGACATTGTTAAATCGCCACAAAAATGAACCGTAAATGTTTTGTCCTTGCGGTGAAATCCATTGTCGTCCATGTCTTCCTTTGCCAGCAGTTTGTTCTTCGGAAAAGCAGACGCTGCCTGACAATACATCGTTTTGAGCGCGACCCATTAAATAACTATTGGTCGAATCAATACTCGAAAAAATTTCTAAATCGCAAATTAACGACTGAGCAATTTCAGTTAAATGCGTTTTGATTTCATTGCTATTGAGCAGCATTATCTTGCATTTCTTTTTGTTGACGAATTTGTTGCAATTGTTTTTTCGCAACATGCTCACTCAATAAATCGCGGTCTATTTCTTTTACATTTATATAATTTACACCGACAAAATAGTCGAAACCTTCATCATTTATATTTTCATGTTTAAAACAATGAATCACTTTTGCGTATGTCACAATGACAACCGCACTAAGGACTAATAACATTTTAATTTCTAAATACTGTCCAACTTCTAGCTTTTCTTCACAATCAAAACCAAGCCCTGACACACTGATATTTGCATTCCGCGTTTTATTTTCAGTGATTTCATCACCACTTAAACCGATGACTGTTTGTGCAATTAAATTGATTTTAATATCGAGTAATTTCAAATAATCCGCAAAATCAGAATGAATTCGTTCTAATTTTTCATGGATTATGGCGGATTCTTCATTAATCAATTCTAATGCCGAAGCCAATGAACAATTATCGAGTAAACTGGCTTTGGTTTGAATAGGCTTTTGGATTTGTTGCTCATCAATTAAACGATACGATAAATTGATTTCATCGTTAACTCGAAAGAAATATCGTTTTTCTTCCCCGAAATTTTTTCTGTGTTTCATGGCTTATTTTCCTGTTAAAAAGTGTTCGTTTTAAACCGCATCTGGTAAACCAAAGCGAATAATTTTTGCAAAGTCAGCAGCATTTAAACTTGCACCACCTACTAATGCACCATCAACCCCCGCTAATTGCATTATGGCGGCGATATTGTCTGGTTTCACGTTGCCACCGTATAAAATTCGGACTCGTGCCGCAATTTGCTCGCCGTATAAATCCATCAATAAATTGCGAATAAAATCGTGAACTTCGGCGATTTGTTCTAATGGCGCGGGTTGTGCGCCTTCGCCAATCGCCCAAATGGGTTCATAAGCAATAATAACTTCTGACATTGTGTGTCGCGCTACGCCATCTAATCCGATGCGAATTTGTCGTTCCAATAAATTAAATGTTTCGTGAGCGCGTCGTGCTTCTTTGTTTTCACCACAACAAAAAATAACTTGCACGCCATTCGCTAACGCAGCTTGCACTTTACGTTGAATGGCATCGTCACTTTCGCCAGCGCGTTCATTTAATTCGGTTTCCAAAAAGGTTGCTAAACCCGCTAACACATCGCTATTTTGCTCATCTAACAAGTGTTCAATCGCGGCAAAAACTTGCGGATGGAGTTGTTGTTCACGCGATTTTAATTGTGTGAACGTGTGAGTTAAAAAATTTTTCGACAAACGCCGCGCTACACTCGAACTAAAACCAAAGTATTTTCCCAAATTCGCACGGCGATCTGAATGTCCAACAATGACACGATCTACGCCAATCGCTGCCAACATATCGGCTGAAATTTCGCCCGTAAATGCGCCTTTTGATTCAAAAAAAGTATCTTGTGCCAGCAAAAAAACATTGCGTCCAATTCCGTATTCACGCCGCAAAAAATCAGGTTCAATATAATCGGCTAATGTTGATAAACCCGTAAATGGCGGGGCAAAGCCCATATCAACGTCTTTAACATCACGGCATAAATCAAAAAGCCGCGCCGCTAATGCCACACCCGCACGCGGAATTAAATTCATTTTCCAGTTGCCCGCTAAAAACGGACGAATTGCACTCGGATCGCCACGTTCAGCAGGAATTTTGCGCCACTGATTCGCGGTACGTTGGCGGTAATAATTTCGATAAGGTGGTGCGATAATTTTGGACGCGCTCATTTTAGAAACTCCCACAATTCAAAGTTGGCTATAACTCAATTTCTAGTCCATCGTAAGCGACTTCAATGCCAGCCGTATCAAGTATTTTTCGTTCAGGTGAATCATTATCTAAAATTGGATTGGTATTATTGATGTGAATCAAAATTTTTCGGGCTTTGCTTACGTTATTTAAAACTTCAATCATGCCGCCTGCACCTGATTGTGGTAAATGCCCAATTTCACGCGCGTGTTTATGACTAATACCTTGTGTGACCATTTCATCGTCAGTCCAAAACGTACCATCAACCAACAAACAATCGACACTTTGTAGCGCGTCCATAACGTGCGGTTCGATTTCGCCCAAACCTGGTGAATAAAATACTTTTTTGCCTGTTGAAATTTGCTCAATAATTACGCCGATATTATCGCCATCGTGTGGGTCGTGACGGTGAGGAGAATAGGGCGGAGCTTTGCTTTTCAAGGCTTGCGTATAGAAACGTAAATCGGCAATTTGTGGAATTTCAAAACTACTGCCATCAACGGGAATGTCGTGATGATTCACGGTGCAATAATCTTTCAACATGGTGAATAATGGAAAACCAGTTGTTAAATCTTGTTTCACCATTTCAGTACAATAAATATCCAGCGGTTTCCCTTCGCGTAACATCAATAAACCTGTGGTGTGGTCAATTTGGCTATCAATCAACATAATCGCTTTGATGCCTGTATCACGAATGCCATTTTGCGGTTGAATCGCGGGGAAGGCTTCAAGTTGAGCGCGAATATCAGGCGACGCATTAAACAATAACCAATTTTTATCATCTGTACTGATGGCGATTGATGATTGTGTACGCGCTGTACCATTCATTTCGCCGCGTCGAATACGATGGCAATTGTGACAATTACAATTCCATTGTGGAAAACCGCCCCCCGCACCTGAACCTAAAACTCTAATTTTCATTGTGTAATCTCGTAAAAATAAAACCCGAAAAAAAAGGGGCAATCAGCCCCTTTTTTTCATTCAAAAATCGATAAAAAATTAACGATTGTAAATGTACATTGTAACTTCAAAACCGAAACGTAAATCGGTATAACGTGGTGTTTCCCATTTCATAATCGTGACCCCTGAAAGTTTTTATAATATGTTTCAGCTTGCTAAATCTAAGCTGCGGCGAAGTATAAAAGGATTCGTTTTTTTACGCAACATTTGCAAATTAGTCATCTTGGCTGTAAGAGCTGTAATGACTAGGATTGGCGCAATTTTGAAAACGTGAATATGCACCTTGGAACATTAACCTGACCGTACCAAGTGGACCATTTCTTTGTTTGCCAATAATCAATTCTGCGGTGCCTTTATCGGGACTATTTTCGTTATAAACTTCGTCGCGGTAAATGAACAAAATCAAATCTGCGTCTTGCTCAATCGCGCCAGAATCACGCAAATCAGACATTACTGGACGTTTGTTTGGACGTTGTTCTAAATTTCGATTAAGTTGCGATAACGCAATTACGGGTACATTTAATTCTTTTGCCAACGCTTTCAAACCACGCGAAATATCTGAAATTTGCTGTACTCGACTTTCACCGCTGGTGGGTGAATTCATCAACTGCAAATAATCGACGACAATCAAGCCTAATTGTCCGTGTTCACGCGCTAAACGTCGCGCTCTTGCCCGAATTTCACTCGGCGTAAGCGCAGCACTATCATCAATGAAAATCTTGGTACTATTTAGCATCGTCAATGCCATCGTTAAACGAGGCCAATCGTTATCATCCAAATCACCTGAACGTACACGTTGTTGCTCAATGCCGCCAAGCGACGACATCATTCGCATAACAATAGCATCGCCTGGCATTTCCATACTGAATACCGCGACGGGTTTTTCATTTTTAATCGCAAAGTTTTCAGCGATATTCATCGCCACTGTCGTGTTATGAACAACCGTCATATCTTCGAGAAGAAATAATTTATTGCCGTCAATTTCAAAACCGAAATACTCATCTTCGCAGTCAATCTCAACACTAATACCAGTTTGATTCCATGAGCGATTGCAAGTCCATGGTTTAGCTTTTTTGCGTTCAATTTTTACTGGAATTTCATCAACATTGCCAAAGAAACGCACGCGATAAACCGTTGTTTCAAAATTGATTTCAGCAATCGTTGCTTGTTTTTCAATCAACGAGGTGCGATAACCTAAACTGTCGCACAAAAATTTAATTTGTGTCGCCAATGCTAAACTATTTTGCGTAATTTCATACCCGCCACAGGCTTTATCATAATGCCCGTCGCTATCCATCAGCCCTGCTAATAATTCCAAACGATTGGCGCGTGAATTGATAATAAATGCTTCTGGAATATGCTTGTTGCCGATTAAATTGAGATCATTTAATACACTGGTCAACGAATACCGTTTTTTGTAATCACCACCTTGAATACCAGAGGTAACACCGTACATTGGGCATTTACCTTGAGCTATTTGTGAGGTTAATTGCAAACCAAGCTCTTCAGCATATTGTGATAAAAATTGCTCAATTTCTAAATCTTGTGAACTAATGCGAACATCTTGTGTATTGCCATCGCCCAACCATAAACCCAAAAAATATGGATTTATTGGCAACGCTTGTTCTGCAAAATCGACGGTAACTTTATAGCCTTTGTAATTCGATTTAAATTTTTCAGAAGCGTTCAAATACTCCAATAAAGGTAAATTTAAAACATCGCCATTTTGATGTTTGCCATCGCTACGACTGCGTTTCAAAGATAAAATATGTGATTCATTGACACGATAATCAATCGCTTTATTTTGGCGAATCCAATACATCGTTTCACGTCCACGCGCCAACGATAAAACATGGCGGGGTGTTGAATCGTCGCCCATTAAACAATCACCAACTTCAATATCTTCGACATTTTTAATTTCACCCGAATAGAGCAAAATCTTTGTACCTTTACCAAAGCATTTACCCATCGACGGTCTACCTGCAACAATAATCAAATCGGCAGGTTGCAAACCAGAAGTCAGTGTATCTAAATCATCGAAACCCGTTGATGCCCCTGTCATTGAACCATCGAGTTCTGCGAGTAATTCAATTTTTTCAATCGTTTTTTTTGCCAATGCCCGAATACCAACAAAACCACCTTCATCAGATTTCTGCGTTTGTTCGGCAATTTTAAAAACTAATTTTTCTGCATTTTCGAGTAGCTCTTGTGTCGATTGTCCTTCAGTTTGATAAACCGAATTTGCAATCGTCGTTCCCGCGCTAATCAATTGGCGTAACACCGATTTGTCACGCACGATATTAGCGTAAGCAGCAACATTTGTGGCGCACGGCGTATCTTTTGACAACACAATTAAATAAGACAAACCACCAACCGCGTCTAAATGTCCTAACGATTTCAATGATTCTGACAGCGTAATAATATCAAACGGAATTTGTTGTTCGGCTAATTGGGCGATGGTACGAAAAATAAGTTTGTGCGAACGCAGGTAAAAATCGACTTCCGAAATTTTATCGGCAACTGTATCCCATGCGCCATTTTCAATAATTAACGACCCCAAAACAGACTGTTCAGCATGTATAGAATTCGGTGGGGATTTTAGAGAATCGAGGGTGTGATCTCGTTCAAGTAAATAGCTTTCTGACATGGTTGCTCTGGATAATGAATCAAATCAATACGGCGAAAAAAAGCGCGGTTTCTTCGTTAAACCACGCTTTGTTAATCTTTCAATTTTTTTATTTCTCTGTGAATTCGAGCAGAAGTTTAGCAGAAAAGTCATTGCTAAACTACGTTGACAGATGGCAAAAAATCGTCATTACACAGTAAAAAATGCACCTTGTTTTTAAACTTATTACCCACATAATAAGGACGACGCAACTGCGTTTTCTTTTATAAACAACAATCTCGGAGAATACAAAATGGCAGTTTCATTAAGCAAAGGCGGCAACGTTAATTTAAGTAAAGAAGCCCCAAATTTGAACAAAATCGTGGTGGGTTTAGGTTGGGCAGAGCGTTCAACAGACGGCGCGGCATTCGATTTAGACGCAAACGCTTTTTTATTAAAAGCAGACGGTAAAGTGCGTAACGATGGCGATTTTTGTTTTTATAACAATAAAATTGTCGCTGACGGTGCGGTTCAACACGCTGGTGATAATAAAACTGGAGCGGGTGAGGGCGATGACGAAACAGTTAAAGTTGAATTATCAAAAGTGCCAGCGGATGTAGACAGAATCACGTTTTGCGTCACGATTCACGAAGGCGAAACGCGTCACCAAAATTTTGGACAAGTTAGAAACGCTTACATTCGCGTGATTAACGAAGACGGCGGCGTGGAATTAGCACGTTATGACTTGAGCGAAGATGCGTCAGTTGAAACGGCAATGATTTTCGGTGAATTGTATCGCAACGCAGGCGATTGGAAATTTCGTGCGGTAGGACAAGGTTTTGCAGGCGGATTAGCTCCTTTAGCAACTTCATTTGGTGTAAGTGTTTAGGATTAAAAATGGCAATTAATTTAGAAAAAGGGCAGAAAATTTCGCTCGAAAAAGAATCTGGTAAAACGCTCACGAAAGTTGTGATGGGTTTAGGCTGGGACGCAAAATCGTCGGGCGAGAAAAAAAGTTTATTGGGCGGCTTATTTGGTGGCGGTGCAAACGAAAGTGCTATTGATTTAGATGCGTCTTGCATTATGTTTGCAGGCAATAAACCAGTTGATGCGGTTTTTTTCGGACAACTAAAGAGCAAAGACGGAAGCGTTTCTCACAGTGGTGATAATCGTACAGGCAAAGGCGATGGCGACGACGAGCAAATTGTCGTGGATTTAAGTCGCGTACCTGAATCTGTGACGGCATTAGTGTTCACAGTAAATTCATTTACTGGGCAAACATTTGACTTGGTTGAAAATGCGTATTGTCGTTTGCTCGATGGTGGCAATCAGAATGAAGTTGCACGTTACACATTAACTTCACAAGGCGCACATACCGCGCAAATTATGGCGAAACTGTATCGACATAATGGTGAATGGAAAATGCACGCGATTGGTGAAAATGCGACAGGTCGCACGATTAACGATTTGTTCCAACCGATTAGTTTGTTGTTATGAAACGTTCAATGAAAATTTTAGCGGCTGGTTTGTTGGCGACATTTGCATTTTCCGCCGTCGCTGATGAAATTGGCGAAGTTTCGACGACGTTTAATCTCCTTAGTCCAAACAGTAAAATTGTGATTGAAGCCTTCGACGATCCCGAAGTGGCTGGTGTAACGTGTCATGTTTCAAAAGCAAAAACAGGTGGTGTCAAAGGTGCTGTTGGTTTGGCGGAAGACCCGTCAGAAGCTTCGATTGCCTGTCGGCAAATCGGTGCGATTGATGTTAGTAAACTAGGAAATTTGAAAAATGGCGATGTCGTTTTTAAAGAAAATCGCTCGTTGATTTTCAAAACCTTGCAAGTAGTGCGTTTCTTAGATAAAAAACGAAATGTGCTGATTTACTTGGTTTACAGCGATAAATTGATTGACGGTTCACCGAAAAATTCGATTTCTTCGGTACCGATTATGAAGTGGAATTAAACCGCTTTAAAACAAAAAGGCTCAAAGCATTACGCTTTGAGCCTTTTTCATTTAGCGATTTTAAAAAAACTTACTTCGCTGCTGTCGAACGATAATACTCAATCGCCGCACCAACACCGCTACCTGCTCTGATGTTAAATCCACAATCTAACATTGCCATTTCAGCCCCAGCAATTGCGCCCAACATCGAAACGTCATTCATGTCGCCCATGTGACCGATACGGAACACTTTGCCCATCACTTCTGATAAGCCGCCGCCGAGTGAAATGTTGTAACGATTAAACGCGGTGCCAATCACTTCACGCGCATCTTTATCCGCAGGCACAACCACAGCTGTGACAGTATTTGAATGGAAACCGTCTTGAGCGCAAGTTGTTAACCCCCACGCTGCAACAGCGCGACGCACACCTTCGCCTAAACGGAAATGACGTGCATAAACATTGTCCAAACCTTCGGCAAATAATAAATCTAATGATTTACGCAAGCCGTACAAAATCGGTAAATTTGGTGTGTAAGGCGTGTAACCTGTGGCGTTGTTGGTAATTTGATCTTTCAAATCTAAGAAACAACGTGGGAAAGTGGATGTTTCTGCGGCTTTCAAGGCTTTCGCGCTGAATCCTAAAAATGCACCGCCAGCTGGCAACATGAAACCTTTTTGTGAGCCGCTGATAATCGCGTCAACGCCCCATTCGTCCATTTTGAACTCAATGCTGGCAACCGAACTCACGCCGTCAACAAACATGAAAGCTGGATGATTTGCTGCGTCCATTGCTTTACGAACGCCAGCAATATCAGACGTAACACCTGTTGAAGTTTCGTTATGCGTAATTAAAACAGCTTTGATTTCGTGCGCCGTATCTTCTTTTAAACGCGCTTCTAATTTGTCGAGTGGAACGCCTGTTCCCCAAGGTTCTTCGTGCAATTCCACTTGAAAACCTAAACGAGTTGCCATATTCGCCCACAAATGCGCGAATTGTCCAAAACGGTAAATTAAAACTTTATCGCCTTGATTTAAAACGTTAGTGAAGGCAACTTCCCAACCCGCTGTCCCTGTTGCAGGAAAAATGAATGCTTGTCCTGTGGTTGTACCGAAAACTTTTTTCAAATCTTCTAACAATGGCGCAAACAATTTTGGAAACACAGGTGAACGGTGATCTTCCATTGGAACGTGCATTGCGTTTAAAACTTCGTTCGGCACATTGGTTGGACCTGGGATATAGAGGTGGTTACGACCAGCCATGATTTTCTCTCTTATAGTTTGATGGTTGAAAAACGCGCAATCATGACATAGCGACCTTTAATCAGCAAGATTAGCGACATATTGATTTTTCTATCAGCTTTCGTGTGGTTGGTGACTTATTTGCGTTACGCTGATTCGCTCAACAACGATTTAGCGTAAATGATAGATAATAATTGAGCGCAATCTTCATGTAAATCTGCCCATGCTGTATTTAGAGTTAAACGCACCAATGCCGCAGTTGGCAAAAGTTTTTTTGTATCGGGTAATGCAGAAATCCCGACCAAATGAATCAATAAATTTTCCAATTCTGGATTATGCCCTACCAATAAAACACGTTGCGTTGTTTCGGGGCAGCTCGCTAAAACCATTTTTAATTGTTCAATGCCTGTTGCGTATAAGCGCGAATCTTCTTGAATCACCAAGCCCGCAACATTTAATTCTTGATAAATAATTCGTACTGTTTCAATCGCCCGTTTTGCGGGGGAACTAAGTAATGCGTCTGGAATTAAATGTTGTGTTTTTAGCCACGCGCCCATATTTTTTGCATCACGTTTGCCACGTTTTTTAAGCGGGCGATCAATATCGCTAACATCAATTTTTCGGTTTGATTTTGCGTGTCGAAGTAACCATAACTCTTTCATAAACTTTTCCTTAACGCCATTCTAATCGGTATAAATCTTCACGGCGTTTGGCTAAATTTTGTGCCGCACCGCGTGTTCTTGCTTGTTTTAATAAATCTAAATTCACATCTGCAATTAACGTCATTTCAGTATTTGGTGTTGCTTCTGCCAAAATCGCATCGTGTGGAAATGAGAAATCACTTGGACTAAAAATCGCTGCTTGTGCATATTGAATATCCATATTTTCAGCGTGCGGTAAATTTCCCACACTACCTGTAATGGCTACGAAACATTCATTTTCAATGGCTCGGGCTTGAGAACAATAACGAACGCGCAAATACGCATTTTTCGTGTCTGTCCAAAAAGGGACAAAAAGAATTTGTGCGCCTTGCAATGTCGCCAATCGCGCCAATTCTGGAAATTCAGAATCGAAACAGACCAACACCGCAATTTTGCCGCAATCTGTGTCAAATACTTTGAGCGCGTCGCCACCTTGTACGCCCCAGCAACTGACTTCGTCTGTCGTCACATGAATTTTATATTGCGCTTCAAACGTACCATCTCGACGCAATAACCACGAAACATTGTAAAGCTCGTGATTACTGTATTCTGGCAATGAACCCGCAATAATGTTGATATTGTAAGACATCGCCATTTCAAGTAAGCCATTACGAATTTCACTACTAAAACCTGCCAATGCCCGAATCGCATCGGGTGGATGTTTGTCGTTAAATAATCCCATCAACGGCGCACTCATGTATTCAGGGAATAACACAAAATCAGCGTGATAACCTGCCACAGCATCAATAAAAAATTCCGCATGTTTTAGTAATTCTTCAACGCTGGTTAACGTTCGCATTTGCCATTGCACGACACCCAATCGAATTACACTTTTTTTAGACGCGCCAACAGTCGGTTCTGTGTCGTTATAATCTAAATTTACCCATTCCAGTAATGTCGCAAACCCAAACGATTCTTTGTCGATAGGTAAATAATTCGTTAATAATTTACGAACATGAAAACCGTTAGCTAATTGAAACGATAAAACAGGGTCGAAAATTTCACGATTTTTAACTTCTTCAATGTAACGCACAGGCGTTAAATTTTCGGCGTATTTGGAATAACCAGGAATGCGTCCACCCGCGATAAATCGGCGTAAATTTAAATTACGACACAATTCTTTTCGGGCATCGTAAAGTCGCCTGCCTAAGCGCAAGCCACGATATTTTGGGTGAACAAAAATATCCACACCGTAAAGCGTATCACCATCAGGATTATGATGGGTTAAATAGCCATCACCCGTAATTTGCGCGTAAGTGTGAGCGTCACCAAATTGGTAATAATCCACTACCATACTTAATGCAGCCGCAACTAAAACGCCGTTATCTTCAATAACGATTTGCCCTTGAGCAAAGCGTGTAATTTGGGAAATGTATTGGTCTTTTTTCCATGCACCACCCAAATTATCGTAAACGTGTTCCATTAAAACCGCTAAATTATCGTAATCATCTAGCGTTAAATTGCGGAGTAAAAGTTTATGTTTTTTATGTTTAGTTTTTTTCATAGTCTTTAGATTGTAATATTCATTTTTGACAATGAAATGACATCAATTATTTTTGCCAAATATAGCACGATTTATTTCAATCAAATCCTTTAAAAATCAAAACGATATTTGATTTATCAAATAAATAACATGAGCTTGACGCTGTATCGTAATCGAATCGACACGCAACTGAAATAGAACCTAGTTAATCTTTTATCTAGTTTTAAATTTATATGGGACATTAGATGCCACATTTTGCAAGTTTCAATAATATATCTGCTCAATTCGATTCGTTAATCCATGATAATCGCCAGCATTCGGAAATACATATTCCTGTTTCCAGCAAACATTATATTTCTGCGTCAATTAGTCGCATTGGTTTGTTTAAAACGGGAGGAATTAACGTTGAGTTAGTGAGCATCAATAAATCTGGGGCGTTATTTAGCACACCACATCATTCGCTGATTAAATCACTAGAAAAAGATATAACGATTGAATTGCAGTTGAGCGGACAGCATTTTGAATACGAAGCGCACGTTGTTCGTCAAGACTCAATCAACAATTTGTACGGCATTAAATTTACCGAATCCATTGAAGCGGTGGATAAGTATTTGGTATCGCTTAATGTTCATCCGCAACACGAATTAAATATGCTCCCCGACAACAGTTCCGTGTGGTTGGATTTAGTACCAGTGCCAGCGTAAAAATGGTCACACAAAAAAAAGCGCGAATTTTTCGTGCTTTTTTTGTGTGCGTTAGTGCGTCAATGAAAATTTCAAATCAAATAGTTGTATCTTTTAGATGTATCAAACAACAATTTAAAAAACTCACTCAGCAAATCACACAGTTTCATTAAGCATTGAACGCATATCTGTTGAATATGCTGATTTTATGGGTTGAAAATCATTGTGTGCGCTCATCAACCCTGTAATCAATCCAACGTGTTGTAATTGCTGTTTCAAATTCACAAGATGCTGGCTAATTAACGTTGTAGTTTGGGGCTGTTGATTTTTAAAATAAGTATTCACCACGCCATTTTGAGAAGAAATGACACAATTCACTTCACCTAAATTTGGTGGTGTGAGCGTTAAATTTACTGACCAATTCTTTGCTTGTTCATTTGCTGAAGATTGATTTGTTTTATCGCGTTGAATTTCCATTTTTAACGTTTCTGCCTGATTTCCCATCAAAAAAGGTAATTCAAATGCCCACACTTGTTTACCATCTTCTTTTGGTAACGAGTGCAACTGATCAATCACTACTTTTGCCAAGGCATTTTCAGTTTTAGTATGTAATTGTTGCAAACCATTCACTTGCGTTTCACTCAACGATAATTCAGTTTTTTGTGCGATGCCTTGTTTAAGGGTGTCCATCAATTTGAACAAATCATTTTTGAAATCGGTAGCAACAGGCTCATCGAGAAGTGGTGCGAGAATAATTTCTGACGAAGATGCCATCATTTTTGCATCATTGTTGGCTTTCAAATTAGGCAAAATTTCAACTGCAAGTGTTTTTAATGACTGCGGAATGTTTTCAGAATGTGAAAGTAACAATAATTGTGTGTGCAATTCGCCTTCATTTTGCTCAACTAATTTTGCGATTTCAGGATTCGGAGCAGATTCTTGCTTCAACAAATTTTGCAATAAGGTTGAAGTAAGTTGTTTTAATTCATTGGTCGCGCTGGTGTGTTGCAATAAATTAAGTAACGGCATTTTCAAATCAGCAGGTGGTTTGGGCGTTTGAACAGGTGTTGGAATTGTTGTCGGTGCTTTTGACGTATTATTTGCCACTGTTTTTGCATCAAAGAAAAGCCCTGAAGAATAAATTAAATGCTTCAATTTCAACGGATTAAAAAGCTGTTCATTGGGTTGCAAATGTTCAAATAACGCAGCCGCATTTTGTTTTAACGTCGTCGCCAAAGAATCATTTTTTATTTCAAGTTGTGGTAAATCGCTGCGAAGTTGATTTAACAAAACAGCAGGCGATTCATGGCGCGGCAAAAGTTGACGCATAAATGCAGCAATTTTTTCTTCTTGAATTTGAGCGGGTAATACGGTTGATGGCAATTGTTTAAATTCTGGCACAGCACCAATTTTTGTCATTGCCAATGTTAATGCTTGACCTACTTTTAATGATTCACCTGGTAACAGCTGCAATTGAGCATGATCGACGGTAATAAGCATTTTTTTACTACTTGCACTATTTTGTGAATCGGCAATCACTAATTCTAGCTGAATTTTATGACCCACAAGACCAACGACGTTAGCCTCAATCGGCTGCTGATTTTGAGCGTGTTGCACAAAACTTTTCAATGATTCATCAATTCGATTTACCAATGGCGCGGTTGCCAATGTTAATCGCATTGCATTCATTTTTTCAGCACTTGGCGGCGTACTCGCATAACGCTGTGTATCAAGCGCAACCAATTTGAATTCTAATTCTGGCGTGAGTTTGGTGACTTGAAGCGTTACATTTTGACCAAGATACGGCGTAAAAGTGGCGCGTTGATTTTGATTTTCAACGGTGAGCGTTTGCCCACCCCATTTGAGTGTAATTCCAGTCGGATTGATCGCGGTTACAGTCACAGCAATTTTTTGTCCAACGATTAAATTCAAATTATTTTCAACCAAAGTCTTCATGGCTTGCAAAATTTGACTGTTGAACGAGGTTTGAATATCCATAAAATCCGATGCTTGAAAGAAAATAATAATGGCACTGTATCGTGAGTTTCGCGTAAAACTAAAGTCGCGAGTTTGAAATTAGCTGTGACGCTGCATAAAATCTTGAACTGAAATTACCGCTTGTTGCCATGCGCTGTTCGCTTGTAATTGTTCACGATTTAACGAAAATTTACCGCGCATTTTTTGCAAACGACGTTCACGTTCTGAGTTATTTTCAATCGGTAATGCGTTTAAAACTTCAATCGCGGCAGTTGGATTATTACAAATCAAAACCATGTCACAACCCGCTTTTAATGCGACTTTGGCGCGTTCTGAAAAACTCCCCACACTCGCTGCGCCTTCCATACTTAAATCGTCACTAAATACCACGCCATCAAAAGCCAACTCTTCACGCAGAATTTTTTGAATCCAAAATTTTGAAAATCCTGCGGGTTGCGCGTCAATCTGCGAATACAAAACGTGTGCAGGCATGATGCCTTCCAAACCTTCGGAAATCAGTTGGCGAAACGGTTGTAAATCACTGTTACGAAGCGCGTCCAATTCACGGTCATCAATCGGCAAAGTCAAATGCGAATCTAACTCCACCGCGCCATGACCTGGAAAATGTTTGCCTGTTGCCGCCATACCCGCCCGAACCATTCCGTGTCGAAATTCACTTGCCAATTGCGTGACCTTTTCAGCATTTTGCGAAAACGCCCGATTTCCAATAATCGTACTCACGCCACAATCGACATCTAAAACTGGCGCAAAACTGAAATCGACACCAACTGCTAATAATTCCACCGCCATTAACCAGCCAGCAACTTCGGCGATTTTGGGTTCATTTTCGTACAAAGCCGCAGGTGATAAACGTGTAAAACCATTTTGAAAACGTTGTACGCGCCCACCTTCTTGATCAACTGCAATAAGGATTTCACCGTTTCTAGCTGCCCGAATTTCTTTGATTAAATCGGTGACTTGTTCAGGGCTTTCATAATTTCGTGCAAACAAAATCACCGCGCCTGTGTTTGGATGATTGATTATTTCGCGCTCTGAATTTGCTAATGATGTACTAGCAATATCGAGCATAACTGCGCCAAAATTTTGAATCATTACAACCCCGCACACGCATAAATGCCATCGGCATTTCGCCAATAACCTTTGTAATCCATGCCGTAACCAAAAACATAACGGTCAACCACTTTCAAACCGACAAAATCAGCGGTCAATGGCTTATCTTGTGGTAAATCTTTATCTAACAAAACTGCGGTGTAAACTGAACTCGCACCTTGCTCAACACAATAATCGTAAATCGCTGCCAACGTAATGCCCGCGTCCAAAATATCATCGACCAACAAAACGGTACGATTTTTCAAAGAGGTGCGCGGTTTTGTAATCCACTCCACATCCTCGCCGACCGTTTTATTGTGATAACGACTGGCGTTAATGGTGTCAATCGTCAGCGGCATCGTTAAACGTGTCAGTAATTGTCCCGCAACAACTAAACCGCCATTCATTACACACAAAACCAACGGATTTCGGTCAGCGAGTAATTGATTAATTTGTTGTGCCATCGAATCTAAAGCAGTTTCGACTTCGGCTTTACTGTGTAGTAATTCTGCTGCAGCGCGGACAGATTCAATTTCATTTTTCATAAAAATCTCAACGTTTAAAAGGTTCGGTGTGTCGGCAAATCCCATTGTGTCCAATCACTTGAAAGTTGCCATTGTGGGTTTGCAATCATTTGAGTTTGCAGCGGTAATGGTAATTCTTCATCTTCAAAAAACACTTTTATTGCTACTAAATAACGTGCGTTAGGTAATAAATCCTCCTTTAAGGTCAAAGGAAAATCACGCAATGTAGCCATAACATTTAACGCAGCCGTCAAAGTTGAAAAATTACGAGTTTCTCCCGTGTTTTCATTTTTAACACGATACATATTTAACAGCGCATGATATTGCAATCGATAACGTAACACGGATGTTGAAAACGTTTTGTTAAACCAAACATCATGCTGTTGTTGCAACTTGATTTTAATTTGCCAAAACAACGGTACGCCATTTTGCAAGGCTTCATTTGCTTGTGGGCTGAGGTGATATTCAAAATCCGCTACTAAAATATATTTGCCTTGTTGCAAAGAAGTTTCTGCGTGTTTCACTTCGGCAGCGTATTTACTGGCATTTGCGGTATTGAATAAAATGACTAAAACTACAAACAAAACATTACGCCACATTATTTTGTTTTTCCACCTGAAAATAATTGATATGCAGGATTGTTTGTTTCTTCGTAATAGCTAAAACCTAACGAATTTAAACAAGCGTGGAAATTTACTTGTTGCGCGGACTCAATTTGCAAACCCATTAACACTTTGCCAAATGCTGCACCGTGATTACGATAATGAAACAAACTGATATTCCAACGTCCACCCAATTCAGTTAAAAAATTCAATAACGCACTTGGTCGTTCGGGGAATTCCACGCTGTAAATTACTTCATTTAACTCGCAAGGTGCGTGTCCGCCAACCATGTAACGAATATGTTCTTTCGCTAAATCATTTGCTGTCATATCAACTACGTTAAAGCCTTGTGTTTGTAAATCGCCAATAATTGCAGCACGGTCTTTGATTTCACCGCTGCTGGAAATACCAACAAACACTTGTGCGTTTGACGAATCAAAATAACGATAATTGAATTCGGTGATATTTCGCCCGTTCAATAATTGGCAAAAACGTAAAAAACTGCCAGCGATTTCAGGAATCGTCACGGCTAATAAAATTTCTCGATGTTCGCCAACTTGAGCGCGTTCAGCGACATAGCGCAAACGGTCAAAATTGATATTTGCGCCGCTATCAATTGCTACCAACGTTTGATTTTTTACATTTTCACGTTCGACATATTTTTTCAAACCAGCAGTTGCCAATGCGCCAGCGGGTTCAGCAATCGAGCGAGTGTCGTCGAAAATATCTTTAATTGCCGCACAAATTTCATCGGTTGAAACAATGATAATCTCATCAACATATTTTTGAGCGAGAGCAAATGGTTCAGCACCAATTTGTTTTACTGCCACGCCGTCAGCAAATAAACCGACTTGTTCTAAAACAACCCGTTCACCCGCTTTCAAAGCCTGATTTAGACAGTCAGAATCTTCAGGTTCAACGCCAATAATTTTAATATCGGGACGGACAAATTTTGCATAAACCGCCACACCAGCAATCAATCCACCGCCACCTACAGGCACAAAAATCGCGTCTAGTTTTCCTGTTTGTTGACGCAAAATCTCCATTGCAACCGTTCCCTGTCCTGCAATCACATCTTCGTCGTCATAAGGATGCACAAAAACACGCCCCGATTTTTTCGCTAATTCGTAAGCATGTTCATAAGATTCGCTGTAAGAATCACCAAATAAAACAATTTCTGCGCCCATTGATTTTACTGATTGGCTTTTGATTTCTGGTGTGGTGGTTGGCATCACGATTAACGCGTTAATTCCCAAACGTTGCGCCGATAATGCAACGCCTTGCGCGTGATTTCCTGCTGATGCCGCAATGACACCGCATTTTTTCTCGGTGTCGCTGAGTAATGCCATTTTGTTGTATGCGCCACGCAATTTAAACGAAAAAACCGATTGTAAATCTTCGCGTTTCAAAAAAATTTGGTTTTGGGTTCGCTGGGAAAGTGTTTTGGCAAAATCTAAAGGTGTTTCGATGGCAACGTCATAAACGCTGGCGCGTAAAATTTTTTCGATATAGCGTAAAGGCATGAGTATTTCATGGTTAATAAAAAATAATGATGCTCTATTATCGCGTAAAGCATACAAAAACGCCCCATTTCTGGGGCGTTTTTTTACATAAACTTACAAACGAAAGTTTTTACAAGCTGTAATACATATCGTATTCAACAGGATGTGTACTCATACGCAAGCGTGTGACTTCTTCCATTTTCAATTTAATGTAAGCGTCAATCACGTCGTTAGTAAATACGCCACCTTTAGTCAAAAATTCGCGATCTGCGTCCAAAGAATCTAAGGCTTGGTCGAAAGAATGACAAACTTGCGGGATATTTTTTTCTTCTTCTGGTGGCAAGTCGTACAAATCTTTGTCCATCGCTTCACCTGGATGGATTTTGTTTTGAATACCGTCTAAGCCCGCCATCAACATCGCAGAAAACGCCAAGTATGGGTTTGCGGTTGAATCAGGGAAACGCACTTCGATACGACGACCTTTTGGGTTACGAACGAAAGGAATACGAATTGACGCAGAACGGTTACGCGCTGAGTAAGCCAACATAACAGGAGCTTCAAAACCTGGTACTAAACGTTTATAGCTGTTGGTTGAAGCGTTTGTGAACGCGTTTAAGGCTTTCGCGTGTTTGATGATACCGCCGATGTAATAAAGCGCAGTTTCAGACAAACCACCGTACAAATCACCTGTGAACAAGTTCACGCCGTCTTTTGCTAACGATTGGTGAACGTGCATACCGCTACCGTTGTCGCCTACCATTGGTTTTGGCATGAACGTCGCTGTTTTGCCATAAGCGTGAGCGATGTTTGCGATGACGTATTTTAATTCTAAAACTTCATCCGCTTTTTTCACTAAGGTATTGAAACGCACGCCGATTTCACATTGACCCGCAGTTGCAACTTCGTGATGATGAACTTCAGTGACTTGACCCATTGATTCCAATGTTTGGCACATTGATGAACGCATATCTTGGAATGAATCAACGGGTGGCACAGGGAAATAACCCCCTTTTACACTTGGACGATGCCCTGTATTGCCATCGGCATAAACTTTTTCAGCATTCCAACCTGCTTCTTCAGAATCAATTTTGAAGAAAGTGCCGCTCATATCTGCACCCCAACGAACATCATCAAAAATGAAAAACTCATTTTCTGGACCAAAGAATGCGGTGTCCGCGATACCTGTTGATTTCAAATAGGCTTCAGCACGTTTTGCCAAAGAACGTGGGTCACGTTCGTAACCTTGCATATCTTTAGGTTCGACGATGTCACAACGAATAATTAATGTGTTGTCATCAAAGAAAGGATCCATTACTGCTGTGCTTGGATCTGGCATTAAAACCATGTCAGATTCGTTGATGTGTTTCCAACCAGCAATCGACGAACCGTCAAACATATTGCCGTCTTCAAAAGTATCTTCATCAATAGTGTGTGCGGGGAAAGTAACGTGTTGTTCTTTGCCGCGAGTATCGCAAAAACGGAAATCAACGAATTTTACGTCGTTGTCTTTAATCAATTTGAGTACGTTTGCTACAGACATTTAATGCCTCTCCTAATAATTTTTATTGAAAAAACGGTGCGTTTATTCACAACCGCGATAACGATACCATTTTTTTTAAATGTAGCCACTAAAAAAAATATCGTTAGAAAAGACGTGTTTTTTGTCAGGCTTGCACTGAAATAAAACATAAAACATTCACTTTTGCGTCATTGTGGTGCGAACATCCGCCTAAATTGAACATCGGTAATTTTAACCAATTGTTTTTATTGTTTTTTATTACTGGCACAATATCTGCGTATTCAAATTTATATATTTAAACAAAAGAGGATTTTTACTATGAAAACAAGAAAAAAAGCGCATAAATTCCGCATGAATCGAGCATTGGCGGGTGGTTTATTAGTAGCGGGTTTAATTACTAATGTTCACGCTGGCGCGATTGCAGATTTAACAGGTTACGATGCTAACGAAACTTCATTATTCAAAAAAAATGGCATCACAGTAGGTGGTTGGGCAAATGCAGGTATTACTTACAATGCCTCAAATCCAGCAAATGGTTTTAATGGACCAGTCACATTTGGCGACCGTGATAGCGAAGTGCAACTGAATCAATTAAATCTTTTCATTCAACGCGCTGTCGCAACGGAAGGTACAGGTTGGGATTTTGGTGGGCGTTTTGATGTGATGTTTGGAACGGATTCGATTTTCACACAAGCCTACGGAGTGCCTGCATTTGACATAAATAGCGCATCTCCAATGAATCGTAATCATTGGGATTTAGGAATGCTCAATGGCGGCAACAATAATCGTTTTTACGATTTAGCATTGCCACAAGCCTATGCTGAAGCCTATGTTCCAATCGGCAATGGTTTAAATATCAAAGCGGGTCATTTTTATACGCCAATCGGTTATGAAACTGTTCCTGCACCAGACAATTTTTTCTACACACACGCTTACACCATGCAATATGGCGAACCATTTACACATACAGGTGTAATGGGAAATTATGCAGTGAATTCCAACTGGTCAGTAATGGGTGGCGCGACAACAGGCAGTGCAACAGGTGGTTGGGATGGTGGTTTTGATAAACAACTTGGAAATTGGGGTGGTTTAGCTGGTGTAACTTGGACAAGTACGGACAAAGGTACTTCTGCAAACATAAGCGGTACTTACGCTGGCGCATCGGAAAAAAACAATTCCACATTTGCACTTTACAGCATCGTTTTAAAACACAACATTACAGACAAAACACACTTAATGTTGCAACATGATCATGGTTTTGCAAACAACACCTACGATTGGACGAATGGCGTTGCAAATGCCATTGATGCTGAATGGTATGGTATTAACACGCATTTAACTTATGACGTAACTGATAAAGTAACCGCTGGTATTCGTGGTGAATGGTTCAGAGATCAAAATGGTTTCCGTGTTTGTTCACCAGGTCGTGTTGGTGCAGCCACTGACAACACAGGTGTTAGTTACGCAGCAAACTTTGCAGCAAGCTGTGTTGCTTCAACGTATTACGCTGTGACAGCTGGTGTCACTTATAAACCGACAGTTTGGTTGAATTTACGTCCGAATATTCGTTATGACGTAGCGGATGGTTCACGTCCATTTGGTAATGCAAAACAAGACCAATTTTTATTCTCGACCGATTTCTCAATCACTTTCTAATTTACGAAGGCGGAAATATGAAAACATTTTTGCGTAGTTTCATTTCATTATCATTACTTAGCACAAGTGCATTGAGTTTTGCCGACGAAGTTGTCGCACCGACTGTAAATAAAGGTGACACCGCCTGGGTCATGATTTCGACGATTTTAGTTATTTTGATGATTATTCCTGGATTAGCATTGTTTTACGGCGGCATGGTTCGCGCCAAAAATATGTTGTCGATTCTGATGCAAGTGTTTGTCATTTTTTCAATGATTGCGATTTTGTGGGCAATTTACGGTTACAGCATTGCATTCACCGAAGGCAATCCGTTTTTTGGTGGTTTCAGCAAAATATTCTTGAAAGGCATTACGCCCGATTCGTTAGCAGCAACTTTCAGCAAAGGAGTAGCGATTCCTGAATTTGCTTATGTGGCATTTCAATTAACATTTGCCGCGATTACACCAGCGATTATCATTGGTTCATTTGCCGAACGCATTAAATTTTCAGCGGTTTTATTATTTACCGCGATTTGGTTTACGTTTTCATATTTACCACTCGCACACATGGTTTGGTATTGGGCTGGTCCTGATGCTTACAGTAGCAGAGAAGCTGAAAAGATAGCAGTTGCCACAGCGGGTTTCTTATTTCAAAAAGGTGCATTAGATTTTGCAGGCGGCTCAGTTGTTCATATTAACGCAGGTGTTGCGGGTTTGATTGGTAGTTTGTTAATTGGCAAACGAATGGGTTATGGACGTGAATCACTCGCGCCACATAGCGTAACCATGACCATGATTGGCGCGTCACTGGCTTGGGTTGGTTGGTTTGGTTTTAACGTTGGTTCAAATTTAGAAGCCAATGGTTTAGCCACATTAGTTTTCGTTAATACATTGCTTGCAGCTTCAGCAGCAACTTTATCGTGGATGGGCGCAGAATGGTTAATGCGTGGTAAACCCAGTATGTTGGGTGCAGCTTCAGGCGCAATCGCAGGTTTAGTTGTCATAACACCTGCTTGTGGTTGGTCTGGTGTAATGGGCGCGATTTTCTTAGGTTTAGCGTCGGGTGGTGTCTGTTTCTGGGCAGTTACGATGCTAAAAACTAAATTGAAATACGATGATTCGCTCGACGCATTTGGTGTTCACGGTGTCGGTGGAATTTTAGGTGCATTGGGAACCGCCGTTGTTGCAAATCCTGCATTGGGTGGCACAGGCGTTTGGGATTATGTCGCAAATGGTGTAGCGGAATATAATTTCAGCACACAATTTATTAGCCAATTTTGGGGTGTAGCGGTTGCCGTCATTTGGTCAGCTGTGGTTTCTTATGCCGCTTATAAAATCGTAGACATGATTGTTGGTTTGCGTGTTAGCGAAGAATATGAACGCCAAGGTTTGGATGTTTCAGAACACGGTGAAACTGCTTATCACCTATAATTTTTGTGTAGAAGTGGTTATGATTGCCACGCAGTTTTTAATCACTTCTTTTTACTTTTTTAAATTGGAAAACTTATGAAACTTATTACCGCCATTATTAAACCATTCAAAATGGATGACGTGCGTGAAGCCTTATCAGAAATCGGCGTTGCGGGTGTTACAGCAACCGAAGTTAAAGGGTTTGGTCGTCAAAAAGGACACACTGAACTTTATCGCGGCGCAGAATATGTTGTCGATTTCTTACCAAAAGTGAAACTTGAAATTGCGGTCGCTGACGATATTGTTGATAAAGCAGTTGAAACTATCGTTAAAGCAGCAAACACAGGCAAAATCGGTGACGGTAAAATTTTCGTGTCGAATTTAGAACAAGTTATTCGTATCCGTACTGGTGAAACAGGCGAAGAAGCAATTTAAGAAAATGATGCACTCAAAAGTTAATTTTTGGACGTGGCTCTGTGCCGCGTCTTTTTTTATTCTGCCGCAAAGCGTTTTTGCCGCAGAGTTAAATCAGGCGAACACCGCGTGGGTTTTGACTTCAACAGCCTTGGTTTTGTTTATGACAATTCCAGGGCTTTCGTTGTTTTACGGCGGTTTGGTTCGCAGTAAAAACGTGCTGTCCGTTTTGATGCAATGTTTTGCGATTACTTGTTTAGTTTCGCTGCTTTGGCTGGCGGGGGTTTATAGTTTGATTTTTGCAGACGGTGGCGAATCACAAGCGTGGATTGGCAGTTTTGCGAAAGCATTTTTGCCCGATATTACGACCACAAATTTAATCGGCGACATTCCCGAAACTGTGTATTTCATGTTCCAAATGACGTTTGCCATTATTACGCCTGCGTTAATTGTGGGTGGTTTTGCGGAACGAATGAAATTCTCTGCAATGCTTTGGTTTAGCGGCTTATGGTTGATTTTTGTTTATATGCCGATTTGTCATTGGATTTGGGGTGGCGGCTGGTTAGCGAAAATGGGCGCGATGGATTTTGCAGGTGGCATCGTCATTCATGTTAATGCTGGTGTTGCCGCATTAGTTTCAGCAATCGTGTTAGGTAAACGAAAAGGTTTTCCACAAATAGCTATGCCTCCGCACAACATGACAATGGTTGTTACTGGCGCGGGAATGCTTTGGGTTGGCTGGTTTGGATTCAACGGCGGCAGCGCGTTAGCCTCAGACGGGCGGGCTGGCATGGCAATTTTAGTCACACACATTGCCGCCGCTGCGGGTTCATTAACATGGATGGCAATCGAATGGCAAAAATACGGTAGACCTAGCGTTTTGGGTATCGTGACGGGAATGGTGGCAGGTTTAGGTACAATCACACCCGCGTCAGGTTATGTTGGCACATTTGGCGCATTAGTCATTGGTATAACCGCTGGATTTGTGTGTTTTCACGCGACGCAAATCGTCAAACGTAAATTTAAAATCGACGATTCACTCGATGTGTTTCCTGTTCATGGCGTGGGTGGTGTGATTGGTTCGATTTTAACGGGAGTTTTTGCAGCAACACAATTTGGTGGTTTGGGTTTGCCCGAAGGCGTAACGATTTCACAGCAAGTTGGCGTACAAGCGTTGGCAGTTTTAGTCACAGCGGTTTGGAGCGCAGCGTTTAGTTACGGAATTTTAAAAGGTTTAGATGCTTGGATTGGATTGCGTGTCACGAGTGACGATGAAGTTCAAGGTTTGGACATCGCACTGCACGAAGAAACGGGTTATCACAGCTTGTCGTAATTTTAGGGCGATAACATTTTCGTTGAAAAATGTTATCGCTTCATTTTTTAATCAGCGGGCGAATCGCACGAAAATAACATTCTAAATGTCGTGCCGTGATGTTCTTTTGTTAATTTTGAATCAATCAAAATATGTCCGTTTGATTGGTGAACAATTCCACTCACCGTCGATAAACCTAAGCCTGTTCCTTCACCTTGCCCTTTTGTGGTGAAAAAAGGATCAAAAATGCGGCTAATAATTTCAGGTTCAATGCCTGAGCCGTTATCCGCGACACTCAATTCAATAAAATCGCCTTGAATCACACCCGCACACGCCAAACAATGTGCCGAAATATTTATTATTTTTCTCAATGACACGTTAATAATGCCACCGCGCTCTTGCATCGCATCACGCGCATTGGTGACTAAATTTGTCATAATTTGATGTAAATCGGTCACGTCAATTTGAATAATCTCTTCACAGTCCAACGATGTTTGGATTTTGATTCGACTGGTTAATGCGGGTTTTAACATCTTCAGCACTTCTTGAATGACCACGTTCGTTGGCTGTATATCGTCTATTTGATTTTTTGGTGTATCTTGACGGCAATAGGTCAGCATTTTGTTAATTAAATCCGCTGCCCGATTTCCTGCTAAGTTCACTTGCTTAGTGTTATTTTCAATTTCAGCTCGTAACGATTCGTCTTGAATGTCTTCACTCGCATAACCCGTCATTTCGTTATAACCCATAATACAACCCAAAATATTATTGAAATCATGAGCAAGCCCCGACGTTAATCGCCCAATACTTTCCAGCTTTTGCATGTGATTCATTTGTCTATTCAAAAGAGCATTTTTAGCGTGCGTTTTAGCCAATTCAGCCACTCGACTTTCTTCTTCGGTAATATCGCGCCATTCTGCAACCGAGCCTAATCGTTCGCCATTTTCATCAAAAATCGGACTCGCTTTGATGTTCATAATGTGACCACCTAAAGGCATATTGACTTCAACGGTATATTGGAACGTCGCCAACAACTCTCTTTGATACGAAGGGTTTTTATGAAATAAATCGATATTCATTCCAACTAAACTTTCAACGTTAAACGCAGGTATATCTCGTTGAATTTTAGATTCAACTCTATTGAATAATTGCACACCAGAAGCATTAACATAAGTCACAATGCGGTCATTATCCGCAATCGTCACGCCTGTACTAAGATTATCTAAACCCGTTTTTAACTGCGACAATGCAGTCGATGTTTTTTGATGTGCGATATTTTTATCATTAAGTATTTCATTAATGGTGAGTAAATTTTCGGCATACATAAGATTTTCATAGCGTGCCATATTCAAATCGATTTGATTTTTTACTCGCGCTTTAACAATCGGAGGTTCAAATGGTCTACGAATATAATCTACCGCACCTATTTCAAACGGGTTATTAATTAAAGAACCTGTGATGAAAATAACGCAAATTTTCTCCGTTAATGAATTGGCTTTTAATTTTTCACATATTTGATAACCGTTCATATCGGGCATCACAATATCTAGCAAAATTAAATCGGGTTGATTTTCTAACGCCAGTTTTAACGCGCTTTCGCCATCAGTTGCAAACAAAATGTGATATTCATCAAGGATAGTTGCAAGTAATCGAATGTTTATTACACTGTCATCGACAATTAGAATTGAGTGCTTTTTTTCAACATTCATTGTTGTATTCATATTATTCCTGTGAAGTAATCAGTTAATGGTTACGTTTTTCTTTCTTTAACAATCGTAAAAATTTCAACCTACTTTTCATTCATGCAAACGCCTCCACCCCAAGAACATGATTCACATACAATGCTTTCATCTCGCAAAGTTTGTATTTGAACAGTCGATTCATCATCATTTTTAGTTTCAGCAAATGAATCTTTTTGATTAATTTCATCATCCATTACTTCCCCGCATATAAAACAATACTTCATTATTTGTATCTCCTATTTTCACACATAATTTTATTTACGAATTCATCGACTTAAATTTTTTATGAGAACTTAACGCGCTTGTAACATAGTCACTAAAAAATCGTAGCTGATATTATTTTTTGTTAAAAACTCATTTAAAACGGCGGTTGAAGCGGCTATTTCTTCGCCCGCATTGGCTTGTTTTTCTGCCATTAACATCTTTTCATACAATTCAGAAATGCTCAGAATGGCTTTTGGATTTGGCATTCTTCGCACTGACGTGTAACCAATTTTTTGTTGTTGACGGTTAAAAGTAGGTACAACCTGCGCGAATACCCAATAAAACCCGCCATCTTTAGAGCGATTTTTTACAAAAGCGAAAATTTCTTTGTCGCTTGTTATGTGATCCCAAAGTAATTTGAAAATAAGGCGCGGCATATCGGAATGACGAATGATATTTTGCGGCTGCCCAAGCAATTCTTTTTCTTCGTAACCTGAAAACTCAATGAATGTTTCATTGCCATATTGAATTCGTCCCGTTAAATCGGTTTTCGACACGATGAAATCTTGTTCGCGCATAAAACGCTCAGTGTTTATTGTCATAATTTTTGATTGAATTCTAATCACATAAAAATCTTTCAACTTTCAACTATAACATTACGAAAGTCTCAAAATAGTCTGATTTTGAAATTTAGATTTGTGCAAAACTAAATCATATCGCACATTCTGCCGTTTCCTTTTGACCCTGCGTCTACGATCTTTTGACAATCTGTCTACTACTGAAAATCAAATGCCTTATATTTTATAATTCTTTCACCTTTCAAAACCTTTCACTATCAATAAATTTCCGTTTTTAGAAAAAATAGTAATAGAATTAATAGCATTCCGCTTTCTTTCAATCTCTTTCAATCTCTTTCAATTTATTTCAATGTCATCAATTTACGATTAAACTCAATCATAATAGGTGTTTTTTTAAGGTAGTTTTCGGAGCAATAAAACCAATGACAAAACGCTTTTCATTTTCAAATTTCGTCTCACTAATTTTATTATGATGGCTACATTTCAAGCTCTCGGTATTCAAGAATTTCTTGAATCAAAAGATTGGTTATTTGTAACGTTGACAGCGATAATTTTTATTCTGTCCACTACCGTTTATTACATTTACCAAAAATTCCGCAAAGCCCCGTCTCTTCAGGTCGGGGATGTAAGGAATATCGGCGTAGCCCCGCTTTAAAATTTAAGTAGGGCGTTGCTGTTGTTCAATATACTGTTTCAGAACGGATAAAGGTGCACCACCACA
>CAIPQN010000041.1 GCA_903867225.1 uncultured Pseudomonadota bacterium
GTGGCAAACAAACTCGCGCGGTAATTGAAGGTTTGCAAGCCGATGTGGTAACACTTGCATTGTCTTACGACATCGACCAAATCCACGAAAAAGCGAATTTATTACCCAAAGATTGGCAAACAAAATTACCGAATAACAGCACGCCTTACACTTCAACGATTGTGTTTTTGGTTCGTAAAGGCAATCCGAAAGCGATTAAAAATTGGGACGATTTGGTTAAAGATGGCATTTCCGTTGTCACACCGAATCCAAAAACATCAGGCGGCGCACGTTACAACTATTTAGCGGCATGGCGATTTGCTGAAAAGAAAACAGGTAACGAAACGGGTGCAAAAGATTTTGTGACCAAATTACTTAAAAATGTTCCCGTTTTAGATTCAGGCGCACGCGGTTCGACAACGACATTTGTTGAACGTGAAATTGGTGACGTGTTAATTACTTGGGAAAACGAGGCGCATTTAGTTTTAAAAGAATTTGGTGCAGACAAATACGAAGTAGTTACGCCGCCATTTAGTATTTTGGCTGAAACACCTGTTGCCGTTGTTGAAAAAGTCGCCAAGAAAAATGGCACAACCGATTTAGCCACCGATTATTTGAATTATCTTTACACCAAAGAAGCCCAAGATATTATTGCGAAAAATTATTATCGTCCGATTGATAAAGACGTAGCAGCGAAATATGCCAAACAATTTCCAACATTAGAACTCGTAACGGTTAAAGATTTAGGTGGCTGGGCAGCTGTTCAGGCGAAACATTTCAATGACGATGGCATTTTTGATCAAATCGTTACGGCAAATAACAAATAATTCATTTTTCATTGCCTTAATTCCTAAAAGTACCTCTCCTGTTTGCTCAACAATCGTTAAAATTTAAAGGTTGTTGAGCTTTTTTTATCCCATTTTTCCTTATCTGATTTGAGCATAGATCTATCTAAAAATACCGTTTCATTTCCTCAAAGAACTTCTTTAGCATGAGGCTATAGCAAGCAATCAAAGGAACAATCATGCTAAATACTTATGCACAACCTCACCTTTTTACGCATTTAGAAAATAAAATTTCGCGGCTGGAACATTTGCTTTCCTCCGCCCCGTTGACGATTTACACCCGCAGTCCATTCAATCCATTTTCAATTACATTTGTATCGAACAGCGTCAAAGAGCTACTTGGATACTTCGATGATGATTTTTTGGATTCGGCTAATTTGTGGATTGAAAATGTGCATCCCGAAGACATTGAACAGGTTCTTGCTAATTTGCATCGCGTTTTATTGGGCGAACCGATTATTCATAAATACCGTTTTAAAACTAAAAGCGGCGAATGGAAATGGATACGCGACCGCGCTAAATTGATTACAGATAAAACGACGGGCAAACCGCTTGAAATTATTGGTGGCTGGACAGATATGTCGGAGCTGATTCATGCTGAAAACGCGCTTATTAAATCACAAGAAAAAATTCACCATCTCGCGCATTACGATTCACTGACGCATTTGCCGAATCGTGTGCTAATTACGGAACGGATTGAGCAAGCGATTCTTTTTTCAGATCGTGAAAACTGGAATTTCGCGTTGTTATTTTTAGATTTGGATGATTTCAAAGTCGTCAATGATTCTCTCGGTCATCACTACGGCGACGAATTATTGCGTCAAGTGGCAGCGCGTTTAGAAAATAGCTTGCGTGAAGTTGATACGGCGGGTCGTTTAGGCGGTGACGAATTTGTGGTGATTTTGAGCAATACCACCGCACATGGCGCAGAAAATGTCGCTCGAAAAATTATTAGCAGCTTCAAAGAACCGTTCAACGTCGAAGGCAAAGTGTTGTCGGTTCAAACTAGCATTGGCATCAGCATTTATCCTGAAAACGGGCGCGACAGTAATATGCTCACACGCCACGCCGATATTGCGATGTATCAAGCAAAAAGTGCGGGACGCGGACAATACTGCTTTTTTAATTTCAAAATGAACACGCATCTCGAATACCGCTTGGCGATGGAACGTGATTTACGCGAAGCCATTCATGAAAAACAATTTTTACTGTATTACCAACCACAAATTGATTTGGTGACGCGAAAATTGATTGGCGTAGAAGCTTTGATTCGTTGGCAACATCCACAACGAGGCATGATTTCGCCTGTCGATTTTATTCCGATTGCTGAAGATGCGGGCTTGATTAACCCGATAGGCGAATGGGTTTTACAACAAGCCTGCGATGACATTAAAACGTGGGAAAGAGCAGGATTTTCAGGTTTCAAAGTTGCGGTAAATCTATCCTTACGTCAATTACAAGCGGGTAAACTGTTTGAGAAAGTCAGCGCGATTCTGCAACAAACTGGCGTTGATGGCAGTCGGTTGGAATTAGAATTAACCGAAAGTGTAATGATGGAAAATCATGCTGAAACATTGGATTTCATGACGCAATGTAAAGATTTAGGGATTCATTTTTCGATTGATGATTTCGGCACGGGTTATTCGTCGTTGAGTTATTTAACGAAATTGCCTTTGCTCGACATCTTAAAAATTGACCGTTCCTTTGTTCAGGAAATTTCAAAACACAGCGACGCAAATACGATAGTCAGCGCAATTGTGAATATGGCAAAAAGTCTGCGTTTGAATGTGATTGCAGAAGGTGTGGAAACGCTTGAACAACTGGATTATCTAACAGAATGTGGTTGCGATACGGTGCAAGGTTTTCATTTTAGCCGCCCTTTGAATTACGAAACGTTGACAGCGTTTTTACAAAAAGAACAAACGTAGAATTTGGCGGTTATAGTTCAAAATTTTAAAACAACAGAGGAAACATAATGAAATCCCCCTTACTCAAAACATTTACCGTTTTTATGCTCTTATCGCCTATGGTTGCCCAAGCAACTAACGGTTATTTTGCACATGGTTACGGCGTTCGGAATAAATCAATGGGCGGCGTAGGTGCGGCATTATCACAAGATGCCATCACGGCAGCGGTCAATCCCGCAGGCATGGCATTTGTTGATAATCGGCTCGATGTCGAATTAGAAATGTTTAGTCCGCATCGTGAATACACGGTGAGTGGCACGCCCACGTTAGCATCTGGTGCATTTCCATTAGAAAACGGGACACGCGAAAGTGGTGACGATTATTTTGTTGTGCCAACCATCGGCTGGAATCATCGTTTAGACGAATCGCAAACCGTTGGATTGACGGTTTATGGCAATGGCGGCATGAATACGACTTACCGTAATTTTGAAAACCCACTTTGCCAAGGTGGCGGAAGCGGCACGTTTTGCGCGGGTAAAACAGGCATTGATTTAATGCAGGCATTTATTGCTCCCAGCTACGCAAAAAGTTTTTTTAATCAGAAATTTTCACTCGGCATCGCGCCGATTTTCGCGCTGCAATCGTTCAAAGCGAAAGGCTTAAATTCATTTGGTGGCTTTTCAACCGACGCGGGAAATTTATCCAACACGGGACGCGATTATTCTTATGGTGCGGGCGTTCGTGTGGGCGCACAAGCTGAAGTTTTACCACGGGTGAAATTAGGTTTTTCATACAAAAGTCGCATTTTTATGTCGCCCTTTAACTATTACAAAGGATTGTTTGCCGAGCAAGGCGATTTTGATATTCCAGAGAGTTTTAACGGCGGCATCGCGTGGCAAGTCAACGACGATTTAACCGCCGCGTTTGACGTAGAACACATCAATTACAGTTCCGTGGCATCTGTTGGTAACTCATTATTGCCGAATTTACAAACTGCCAAATTGGGCAGCAATGGCGGCGCGGGATTTGGCTGGCAGGATATGACGATTTACAAATTCGGTGTGCAATGGAAGCAAAATCAAGATTGGACGTGGCGCGGTGGATTTAGCTATGGGCAGCAACCCATTCCAAGTTCTGAAACGTTGTTTAACGTTCTCGCACCAGGGGTTCAACAATGGCATCTCACAGCGGGTTTAAGTCATGAATTAACGAAACACGATGAGTTGAGTGTGGGTTTGATGTTCTCGCCTAGCGAAACCATTTCAGGTACCAATCCATTAAGTCCATCTCAGTCAATTGCCGTAGAAATGTATCAGGTTTCAGTTCAAGCAGGCTGGTCGCATCGTTTTTAATTAGTTGAATATTTTAACCGCTTCCCATTTTTTTAAAACAGGAAACGGTTCTTTTGTGGCATGTGGAAATTATTTTTTAACCGTGTACAACGCGGGATTGAATAATTTTGAATTCACTAGTTTTGTTTCAATTGGTAGACCTTGAAAATAAGCCCAACCATCTTTGTCATTGACATCAAAAACACCGTCGTGATTTAAATCAAGTTGCACGAATTTATAAGGCAAACTGGTATCGCCTGTCCCGCTAACTGTTGGAACTGCGTTGGTGTAAGCATATTTTGGTTGCCCTTCATAACCTTCCCAAATGTTTTTAACTTGCGTGTAATCGCCGTATTTTACCAGTGCATTGGCGGCTTGTACGCTACGATGCCCCGTTTTGCACAAAAGGTAAATTGGTTGATTTTTATCTTTGACAAAACGCTTAACGTGATTAACAAATTCATCAATTGGCAATGTGCCATCTTTACCATCAGCAGCTAAAAATCCAACTTCAGCATCAACAGAAACATCGTAACCAATGTAGCCGTTTGTCGAGTCATTTGCTTTTGTTGGACTTCCTGTAACGTGAGGAAATGGAATGCTAAGTGCGCCAATTGGATGCCCCGTAATATATTCTTCAACACGACGAACATCGATAATTACAGGTTTTTTACCATTCTCATCTTTATTTTTGCTTAGGTTAATCCATGCTCTAGCTGCACTGATTTCTGATAAATAAAGTGTTGGATTACCGTAGCGATTACCTGTTGTCGCAATGACTGATGTATTCACTACATTAGCGGCAAAAGATGGCAGTGTAGCCGCTATAAATCCCAATCCGATAACAGATTTTGCAATTTTAAGTGTTTTCATAATCTAAAAGCCTCTTGTGAATTTAAGTATTTTCACAGTATTTCTACTGCACGAAAAAAAGATTAAAAGAATTTTTAGAATTTTGGAAATGGTAAAAATAGATATAAATATCAAAGGATTAAATATCGTTTTTTTAGATAGTGCTATCTAAAAATACCGTTTCATTTTGTGGAAGAATTTCTTTAGGATAATACCTACTACGATTTAACAAAATTACTAACACAAAGAAATTAAGGAACTCATCATGGCTTTAGTCGATTTAGTTGAATACTTCAACGACCGATTTGAACGGGAGCATCAGGCGCATTACCGTCCTTTATCCTTAGAAAATAATCGGGTGACAGGCGTTTTTGGACAATTAAACATCAGCAGTGTTTTTTCACCATTAAGACAAACTGAAAACATCAGAAATATCTCTGGACACGCAGTGAAAATTAAAGTGTGTGCGAATGAATCGCCTTATTTACACAGCTACGAAATGGACAATTTAACGTTGAATTCAAACGAAACCGCTATTCATTTTGAATCGGTGATTAACTTTGACCGTTTAGCACGAACGGTTCACATGTTGAATTATTTGCCTTTAGCGCAATCTAACAAAGTGCTGTTTTTAGAAGTCGATCCACGTCACATTTTAGGCATAAAAAAAGACCACGGAGCATATTTTGAAACTGTCATTGAGCAATGCGGGTTAATCACTCAAAACACAGTGATTGTTTTAGCGATTACTAACAACTATGTGAAATATAACGATGCGTTAATTCGAGGTTTGAGCAATTATCGTCAACGTGGTTATCAAATTGCCTTGCGTTTTGATCATTTGATTTCAGACAAACACGCTGCTGAACTCATTTTTAAATTAACACCTGACTTCGTTAGCCTGTCAGTACGACAGATTGAAACAGTAAATGGCACAAATTCGTTAACAAAATTGCATTCACTAAAACGAATTATTTCAACAAACTCTGGCAAAGGGATTTTGAGACAAATTGACGGTAAGAACTCGGAAATTTTAGCGCGTGAAAGCGGATTTGAATTTGCACAAGGTAGTTATTATGAAAACTTAATAAGTAATTCATAGCCTGTTGTCGTTTCTTTTTTTAAACATTAAAACCGCATCCTATTTTAAATAGTAATGCGGTTTTTTTATGCAACCCAAATCTCAAAAAAAGATATAAATATCAAATAATTAAATATCATTTTTTTAGATGGTGCTATCTAATAATACCGTTTCACACAGGGTTTTATTTTAATTAAGATGCTTTACGACATAACAAAAAATGGATTAAGAAAATGAACAGTAAAGCAAATTGGGGAATTGGAACTCTCGTTAAACAATTGCGTGACATTCGAGTGCAATCGCTTGAAACACGCGAAAGACTTAACAAACCACCAAAATTACCTTCTCGAAAAACACTTGCCAGTATTTTAGAAAATTTCAGCGGTGCATTGTTCCCAAATCGTTTAGGTCGTCCAGATTTACACGATGAAGGTATTGATTATTTTGTTGGCTATACCTTAGATACTGCATTACGCGATTTGCATGAGCAAATTAGTCGTGAATTACATTTCATGGCGGAACAAAACAGCGTGCCTCAAATTACTGAATATGATGCTAAAACGATTGTTCGTAAATTTGCTGCACAATTACCGCGCATTCGTAAATTGCTAGATACCGATATTCAAGCCGCTTATCAAGGCGACCCTGCTGCCAGAACCCCCGATGAAACGCTCGTTTGTTATCCAGGGATTTACGCCATGATTCATCAAAGAATCGCTCATGTTTTATATCAACTTGGTGTGCCTTTAACCGCTCGAATGATTACTGAATTGGCGCATTCTGCAACGGGAATTGATATTCACCCAGGCGCAAAAATCGGAGAAAGTTTTTTTATCGACCACGGCACAGGCGTTGTGATTGGTGAAACCACCGTTATTGGCAATCGGGTTCGTTTATATCAAGCCGTAACGCTTGGTGCAAAACGCTTTGAACAAGCTGCTGATGGCAGTTTAGTTAAAGGAAATGCACGACATCCGAACGTTGAAGATGATGTCGTGATTTATGCGGGTGCAACAATTTTGGGGCGAATCACTATCGGACGAGGTTCAGTCATTGGTGGAAATGTTTGGTTAACGCATGACGTGCCGCCAGAAAGTAACATTACGCAAGCGTTGCTACGCAGTGAATTAACTGCATAAACATAACGAATTGATTTAATTGGAAATTCAATGGTCACTAAACATAGGTTGCAATCCGAAGTCATTCGTTGTCCAAAATGTCAATCTTCAGCGTTCACAAAAGATGGAATTATTAAAGAAAAACAACGATTTAAATGTAAAGAATGCGAGCATCGCTACACCGTATTTCAACGAGGATTAAGTAAACAAATTAGAAGACAAGCTCTGCAATTGTATTTGGCAGGGTTGGGGTTTCGTTCAATTGGAAGACTACTTAAATGTAGTCATGTCACAGTCGCACAATGGATTAACGAACATGGTGACACCATCAAATCTATCCGTGCTTCATCTGAAATAAACGTTATCAAAACAAATGATTTACACGCTTACATTGAAAATAACCATAAAGTTGTATTGGTGTTTGACATACAAAATGACAGTGCATCGCTGTGCATCCCTATTACCCCTAAAGAACAAAGATAATGTTCACTTTTTTAAACCTATATAAATTTACCACCAGTAGTTAATAGATTGATTTTAAAAGACTATAAGTTGACGTTTTCTTAAAATCTATTGAAAACTATAAAGGTAAAAAAGCAGTATTTTTCAAATCTAACTATTCAAAAGGAAACAAAAAATGTCAGATATTCATGATGCACACACAGCGTTAGGCGATGTTGCCGCGCGTACACTTTCAAATGCAACAAAAACCGTCCCAATGCTTTCAACCATCACACCACGTTGGTTGACTCACTTGTTGCAATGGGTGCCTGTTGAAGCGGGTATTTACCGTGTCAACAAGGTTAAAAACGAAGCAAATTTAGCGGTTGATTGTTCAAGTTTAGATGAAAAAATCTTGCCACAAACATTTGTTGATTATGAAGAATGGGGTCGTGAATACCGTTTAAATGCAGTGAATACAGTTTTAGACGTTCACACGCGCGTTGCGGATTTGTATAGCAGCCCTCATAACCAAACCAACGAACAATTACGTTTAACCATCGAAACAATTAAAGAGCGTCAAGAAAGCGAATTGATTAACAACGCTGAATACGGCTTGTTAAACAACGTTGCGCCAAATTTCAGAATTCAACCACGCAATCCATTAGGCTCACCAACACCTGACGATTTAGACGAATTGATTGCCAAAGTTTGGAAAGAGCCTGCATTTTTTTTAGCGCACCCACAAGCGATTGCAGCGTTTGGTCGTGAAGCAACTCGTCGTGGAACACCTCCGCCAACTGTTAGCTTATTCGGTTCACAATTCATCACATGGCGCGGCATTCCGTTAATTCCTTGCGATAAAGTTCGCGTCGTGAACGGTAAAACTAGCATCTTGTTATTACGCACAGGCGAAAGCCGTCAAGGTGTTGTTGGTTTATACCAACCGAATTTAACAGGCGAATTAAGTATGGGCTTGTCGGTACGTTTCATGGGCATTAACCATAAAGCTATCGCGTCTTATTTAGTATCGCTTTACTGTTCACTCGCCGTATTGACTGAAGACGCGCTCGGCGTGTTAGAAAACGTCAACGTAGGCAACTATTATGACTATAAATAATCTTACGCCTGAGTATTCAACCGATATTGCGGCGATGGAAAAGCAATTGACGCAATTGGCAAATCAGATTTTTTCTGAATTGCCAACGTGTGATGGTTCGCGTTTAGGACTTGCGACGAATGCCGCGTCGCAAGCGGAAATTTCTGCGGATTTGCCGAAAGCGTTGCAACAATTTGCAACGCCAAATGTTAGCAGTTTCACGCCACCGCAACATTTTGATATTCCAGCCGATGCAGATATTCAAAAATTAGCAGGAGCGCAAAGCGTTTCAGGTTTTACACCAAATAGTTTGTCATCAGCGCGTGCGCCGATTCCGAGTGAATTTAATTTGCCACAAGAAGCGCAAATTCAAAAATTGATTACGCCACGCAATTTACCGTTGGACATTTCAAATTTGAGTTCGCAAGGTTCACCGTTTTATTTTTTGAATGACGTGAAAACCTTTGAGCAACCGCAATCGCTTTACACGCCACAAACGCATCACAGCGCGTTTGATATTCATGCGGTACGTCGAGATTTTCCGATTTTGAATGAGCGAGTGAATGGGCATCAATTGGTTTGGTTTGATAACGCGGCAACGACACAAAAACCACAGGTTGTGATTGATAGAATTTCGTATTTTTACGAACACGAAAACTCCAACATTCACCGCGCGGCACACGAATTGGCTGCACGTTCAACTGATGCTTATGAAAAAGCGCGTCAAACAGTGGCGAAATTTATCAATGCGCCGTCGCCTGACAACATCATTTTTGTGCGTGGCACAACCGAAGCGATTAACTTAATTGCCAAAAGTTGGGGCATTCAAAACATTGGCAAAGATGATGAGATTGTTATCACTTGGCTAGAGCATCACGCCAACATTGTACCTTGGCAACAATTGTGTGAAGTAACTGGCGCAGTTTTACGGGTCGCACCTGTTGATGATAATGGTCAGGTTTTGCTTGATGAATACCAAAAATTGCTCAATGCAAAAACAAAACTCGTGTCATTTACCCAAGTTTCAAATGCGCTCGGTACAATTACGCCAGCGCATGAAATGATTGATTTAGCGCATCGTGTTGGCGCGAAAGTGTTACTCGATGGCGCACAATCGGTCTCTCATATTTCTGCGGATGTACAAAGTTTGGATTGTGATTGGCTGGTTTTTTCAGGTCATAAAATTTTTGCACCAACAGGTATTGGCGTGGTTTATGGCAAAGCTGATTTGCTTGAAGCCACACAACCTTGGCAAGGTGGTGGCAATATGATTGAAGATGTCACGTTTGAACACACGCGCTATCAACCAGCACCTGCAAAATTTGAAGCAGGAACGGGAAACATTGCTGACGCAGTGGGTTTAGGCGCAGCGTTGGAATATGTTCAAAAAATTGGCATTCAAAACATTGCCGTTTATGAACACGATTTGCTGGCGTATGCCATGGAAGCCTTGCGCCGTATTGATGGTTTAACCTTAATTGGCACAGCAAAAGAAAAAACCAGCGTGTTGTCGTTTGTGTTGAAAGGTCATACCACAACTGAAATTGGTGAAGCCTTAAATAAAGTTGGTATTGCGGTTCGCAGTGGACATCATTGCGCCCAACCGATTTTGCGTCGTTTTGGTTTGGAAGCAACGGTTCGTCCTTCGCTTGCATTTTATAACACGCACGATGAAGTTGACCATTTAGTAAGTACGGTTCGTAAAATCAAAAGCGGTTCTTCATTTTAAAAATAACTGTGAAAAAACAAACGAGGTGCAGATTTAAAATCTGTTACCTCGTTTTTTGCATTTATCTCGATTCATCGAGTTCATTCAACCGATGTTGCATCTCAAGCTCAAAGCGAGTTTGATTTGATTCGTCGATGATGTCATCAATTTCACGCTGATTTTTTTCACGACGGTCTTCGTAATCGTGCAGATATTCACGCGAACGTTGCTCGCGTCGTTCCCAATCTGCTTTGCGTTCAATGTCGTTAACTTTTCGTTCCAATTCCAGCTGTTTGAGCCTATCTGAAAAATCGGCGAAGGCGGGAGTGGAAAACAAAAATATGAGACAAATTAAAAATTTCATGGTCAAAAACTTTGTAATTTTTTAAGCAACAACGCTTTATTTGCATCCATCTTTTTCGTATCAACTTTATCAGATGGATTTTGTTTTTGTCCCAGAAAATAAGCAACCCTTTCAGCATTTGCACCAGAAGGGTGAGGTATTTCACCGATAACACGCTTTGCGTCCATTTTTCCACTATTAACTAACCAATTCAAAGCACTTGCAACATTGGAACCTAATGCTAAAAACATTGCATTTGGCATCTTTTCAACATCTTCTAAAAAGTAATTTTCAATTTGTTTTTGAAGCAATGAATTTTTTGTCATTGATGGCGTGCTACCGCTGTAATCTTTGTAATCGCCTGTTTTAGTGTCTTTGATTTGGACAGGCATTTTCAATATAGACGTAAAATGAGCGTGTCTAATTTGTGTTGAAAACAATTCAGAACAAGAAGAAAGCCCCAACTTTTTATTCATTTCAATTGCATCAAGCATTTCAACAAGTTTTGGTCGCATCGTACCGCTGAAACTTGCATTAGATTTGACTAATCGGAGAATTTCCTCCGTTGACATGGTTGCATCGTGATTTAACAACTCATGTGCTTTATTAAGAGCGTTTAAAGCCTGTTGTTTTCCTGGCGTAATCCCTACAATTACTAACTTCGCATCTTTGTTTCTGTATTCAAGTGGCGCGTAATAAACTCTGATTTTTCCATCGTCTTCTAACAAGAGCCGTTGTGAGAGTTGTGCAAAATTGGAATTTTTGATTTCGTTTTTGTAACGATCGAATAAAACAGACATCTTTGTTACCTCTTATGTGAAATTAAATTTAGTCGCGCCACAAAAGCGCGACAATCAAGTTAAAAATTACGTCATTCAACAAACCAGCACCATTACTAGAATGTCAAAATTGGCGGTAGATTCACGACTGACTATTTTTGCTATTTTCATAGCGGGGGTGAGCTGTCTCATCGGTCTACTGCAAGCTGTTTTGTATGAACACCCTACCTGCTTGCTGAGAGTGTCTAAACTACAAGGCTTTTAAAAGCCAACCCCGTTTAGCAGGGCAAAATAAAGCAAAAACGTTTTTAAAAAGTTAATCTGATAAATTTTGTTCGGTGGCAGTTCTTTTTTGCTGCCAGTTAAAAACTTCAAGTTCTGATCCCATATTCAATTTTGATTTGAAAAATGCCAATTGAAATTTATCTGTACTTGCACCTAATAAATTGGCAAGTTCTTCTAAATGAAAAATTCTCATGTAATCTTTGAAAAAAACAGTCGTGTCTTCTTCTAAAATGTCAGCTAATTTTTTGACTTGGTTGATATTGATTCGGTCAATGCCTTTTTCTAAATCAACAATTATTTCTAAATCAACATTAACCGCTTCTGCAACAGATTCATGCGTTAATTCCAATTCATTTCTTTTGAATGCAACGAAATTTCCAAAGCCTAATTCGTCAGTAAAATATCGCGGAGAATTGATAATTTTGTTTTCGATATATTGCGTTTGTTTAAAATCTGGGCGGCGACTTAACCAACGAATTGCTTCGGAATTTTTGATTATCGTAGATGCACCAGATTTTTCGATAGTTAAACTGTTTTCGTCTTTTGAACTGGAAGAGTTTCTGATGGTTCTTTCGTCAACGCTTGCTAGCAGTGCAATTTCTTTGATAGTTAAATCTTCTCCGAAATCTAAATTTTGACGAGCTTTGCTTAAATCGTGAATTAGTCCATATTTAGAATCCAATCTTTTCATTGAATCTTCAAACAAATCATAAAATTGCTCCATTCCGTCAAGAAACCATCCATTATCAGATTCCCTTGCCCCACAACCTGGATCAAGTAATACCTGACCATCTTTCGTATAGTGATATGCGTAATAAGCATCCGTAGCGGGCATTGAATTTTTAATATCTTCAGGGGTAAATTTTCTGTAGGTCTCTACAGGCTCGCCATTTAGCGAAATTAGAGAATCATCTTTAATTGCCAAACAAAAGTCATCTCCAAAACTTTCGTAAATGTCGTTGTTCAGCATATTTGCGAAAGACTCAATTTCTTCAACAAGTTCTTCATAAGTAAAATCTACTTTTTTGAGTGCCATGATATTTTTCCTGTGAAATTCGATAACGTGGCGATAGTTTATTATGATAATTTTCCTTTGTCAAATATCATGTGATAATTTTTTATGGAAAATTATCATTTTTGAAATTTAGGCACAAAAAAAGCCCGCTTTGAAACGAGCTTTTTTAATTTTTCAAATCGAATTTTTAGATACTACTATCGAAATTCATCGTTTCATTTCTATGTAAATTTTCTTTATTATTCAAAATAATACAATTTACACAAGGAAATAAAAACTCATGAGCCAAAGTCGCATCATGCCCGCATTTCGTCCAACAATTAGCTTTACTTTGCTTTATTTAAGTTTGGTCGTTTTGATTCCACTTAGCACGCTGGTGTTTAAAAGTTTTCAACTCAGTTTCGATGATTATTTAAACATCATTACCAATAAACGTGTGGTCGCGGCATTTCGAGTCAGTTTTGGTACAGCATTAGGTGCAGCAGTAATTGCGAGTTTCTTTGGTTTCATTGTGGCGTGGGTATTGACGCGCTACACCTTTTCGGGGAAACGATTTTTTCACGCTTTGATTGATTTGCCTTTCGCACTTCCTACAGCTGTCGCGGGTATTGTGCTGGCGACTATTTTTCAACCAAGCGGAATGCTCGGTAAATTTTTGAAAACAAATTTCGATTTACAAATTGGTTTCAAACCCGCTGGTATTGTGGTTGCGCTAATTTTTATCAGTATTCCCTTTGTTGTGCGAACCGTTGAACCCGTATTGCAAGAATTTGATTCACGCATGGAAGAAGCCGCTTCAAGTTTAGGTGCAACACGCTGGCAAGTTTTCACAAAAATCATTTTTCCCAACATTTTTCCCGCCTTACTAACAGGTTTTGCATTGTCGTTTGCACGCGGTGTCGGTGAATACGGTTCGGTGATTTTTATCGCAGGCAATTTGCCTTATGTATCTGAAATTGTACCGCTACTGATTATCACGAAATTAGAACAATACGATATGCCAGGTGCAACCGCGATTGCGCTGACGATGCTTGTGATTTCGTTTGTGTTATTGCTGTTTATTAACTTATTGCAACATTGGGTTCGCAAACGTTCTGGACAACTTTAGGAATTATTTATGAGTGCTGCTATTTCAAGAACTGTGCATCAATCAACGCTAGATGATGCAAATTGGGTGCGCTGGAGTTTAATTACCATCGCGCTCGGATTCATCATTTTATTTTTATGCGTGCCGTTGGCATTGGTGATTATTCAAGCATTTGCAAAAGGATTTGATGCCTATTTATCAGCATTGAGCCAGCCAGATATGCAAGCCGCCATGCGTCTGACATTACTCACCGCGTTGATTACTGTGCCATTAAATACCGTTTTTGGAGTTGCTGCGGCGTGGGCAATTACCCGTTTTGAGTTTCGTGGAAAAAATTTGTTGATTACGTTGATTGATTTGCCATTTTCAGTGTCGCCTGTGATTTCAGGGCTAATTTTTGTATTGCTATTTGGAACACAAGGCTGGATGGGCGAATGGTTTTTGGAACACGATATTAAAGTTATTTTCGCTGTGCCTGGAATTGTTTTAGCAACGTTGTTTATTACCTTCCCCTTTGTCGCACGTCAGTTGATTCCGTTAATGCAAGAAATGGGAAGTGAAGAAGAGGAAGCGGCTTTATCACTAGGTTCTAGTGGTTGGCGAATGTTTTTCTTAATCACATTGCCAAACATCAAATGGGCGTTGCTTTATGGTGTATTACTTTGTAATGCTCGTGCAATGGGCGAATTTGGCGCAGTATCTGTAGTTTCGGGACACATTCGTAGTTTAACCAATACCTTACCGCTACACGTTGAAGTCAGTTACAACGAATACGACAGCGTTTCAGCGTTTGCAGGCGCATCAATTTTAGCAGGACTGGCTGTTGTGACATTGATTCTAAAAACGTTTTTAGAATGGAAACAAAAAAATGAACGCGCAACTGCGTCACTTTAAATAAACGAGTAAAAAAATATGAGCATTGTACTTTCAAATATCAGCAAAAACTTTGGCGATTTTTCCGCGTTACACGACATTGATTTGGAAATTCCCGAAGGCGAATTGGTTGCACTTTTAGGACCTTCTGGCTGTGGAAAAACCACACTTTTACGCATTATTGCAGGGCTTGAACAAACCGATAAAGGACAAATTTTATTAAACGGTGAAGACAAAACTCAACACCATGTCAGTCAACGCGGGATTGGTTTTGTGTTTCAACATTACGCACTATTTCGACACATGACCGTTTTCGATAATGTGGCATTTGGAATGCGTGTGAAAGACAAAAAAGTACGTCCAAGTGAATCTGAAATTGCTAAAAAAACGCACGCACTGTTAGAACTGGTGCAACTGGATTGGTTACATAATCGTTTTCCAGACCAGCTTTCAGGTGGACAACGTCAGCGTATTGCATTGGCAAGAGCTTTAGCCGTTGAACCTTCTGTTTTATTGCTTGATGAACCGTTCGGCGCGTTAGATGCCAGCGTGCGAAAAGATTTGCGCCAATGGTTACGAAATTTGCATCATGAATTAAATGTGACCAGTATTTTCGTGACGCATGACCAAGAAGAAGCGATGGAAGTTGCCAGTCAAGTCGTTGTGTTAAATAAAGGACGAATTGAGCAACAAGGCTCACCCGCTGACATTTATGATTATCCAGCGAATGCGTTTGTATCGAAATTTATTGGTCAAACTAACGAATTTCAACTTTCACATTTTTCTACGGATTGGTTTGATAAAGTCGGTTTGTCGATTTCAAAAGAAGTCACAAAAGATTCTATTGCTCACGTTCGTCCGCACGATATTGAGATTACTAAAACGACAAACGACACACCTGTCACGCTCAAAGATTGGCAACATTTAGGCGCGTTAATTCGGATTGAACTAACTAAAAACTTGCCGAGCGGAAAGTCAAAAGCCGTGTTTGCTGAAATGCCAAATGAACAATTTAAACGTTTGCAACTGAGTCGCGGCGATAAAGTGGATTTGAAAATCCGTCATGCACATTGGTTCCATTGATTATGAATTTAAGTCAGATTGAATTATTACGAATTTTGCAGGAAACAGACTTTAGTTTGTCGCTTGCTGCTGAAAAAATGAACATTGTGCAATCAGCAGTTAGTCGGCAATTGCAATTATTTGAAACAGAAATTGGCTCACCATTATTTGAACGTCAAGGCAAAAAAATCGTTGCCATGAATTCGCTCGGTTTGCGAATCATGGAAGAAGTCAATGCAATTAACCAAGCGAAAACAAACATTCAAACGCTTGCCGCCGATTATCTTGATAGTGAACATGGCGTTTTACATATCGCTACGACACACACCCAAGCGAAGTATTTTTTGCCAAAACCGATTTTGCGTTTTCGAGAAAAATATCCAGGTGTGCGAATTTATATGGACGAAGCCTCGCCTGAGCAATTGATTAACAAATTGCACACGCATAAAGCAGACATTGCGATTTGCACTGAAAAAGTCGCCGACGATACTTATTTGATGGTTAAACCTTGTTATGAATGGCATCACGTCGCGGTTGTACCTAAAGGTCATCCGCTTACCGAAGGTGAAATTTCATTAGATAGATTAGCGTCATTTCCGATTTTGACTTACAGCTTTGGTTTTACAGGACGTTCAAATATCGAAATGGCGTTTAAAAATTCAGTGAGTGAACTCGATATTATTTTGTCGGCAGCCGATACGGATGTGATTAAAAGCTACGTTCGATTAGGTTTAGGTGTGGGAATCATTGCAGGCATGGCTTATGACGAAAAAATTGATACAGATTTTGTTGCCAGAGATTTATCGCATTTAATTCCGAGTTCAAGAACCAAAATTGCTTATTTGAAAAACAATTATTTGCCGCTTTATGGGCAGCATTTTATAGACGAGTTGATTTTTGCCGCCGAAGAAATGCGTTTTTAATTTGCACAATTTGAATGTAGGAGAAATATCATGTTAATTGGCATTCCAAAAGAAATTAAAGATAACGAAAATCGCGTTGGCATCATTCCAAGCACTGTTAAAACCTTAACCCAAAGTGGACATCAAGTTTTAATTGAAGCAAACGCTGGTGTAGGCAGTTCAATTACCGATGCAGATTACGTTTTAGCAGGTGCAACTATCGTTTCAACTGCAAAAGAAGCCTGGTCTGCTGAACTTGTTATCAAAGTGAAAGAACCGATTGCGAGCGAATACTACTATCTTCGCTCCGATTTGATGTTGTTCACTTATTTACATCTCGCATCAAATCAACCGTTGACGGAAGCACTATTGCAATCGAAAACGACAGGCATTGCGTATGAAACGGTTCAAACAGCAACGGGTGCATTGCCACTGCTTACACCGATGAGTGAAGTTGCAGGACGCATGGCAACTCAAATTGGGGCAAATTATTTACAAAAAAACAATGGTGGGCGAGGTATTTTACTCGGTGGAGTACCAGGTGTTTTACCTGCGAATGTTGTGATTTTAGGTGCAGGAATTGTTGGCGCAAATGCCGCGCAAATCGCTGTTGGAATGGGGGCTAAAGTCACTATTTTGGATATAAATCACGACCGTTTAAAACAGTTAGATGATATTTATCGAGGGCGGTTACAAACGTTAACAAGCAATCTTTATAACATTCAAGAAGCGGTTTATGCCGCAGATTTAGTCATCGGTGCAGTGTTAATTCCTGGGGGGCGTGCGCCTTATTTAATTACTAAAGAAATGTTGCCATTTATGCGTAACGGCAGCGTGATTGTTGATGTGGCAGTTGACCAAGGCGGGTGCGTTGAAACCACAAAAGCCACTACGCACAGCGACCCAACTTACAGCATTGATGGTGTATTGCATTATTGCGTGGCGAATATGCCAGGAGCGGTGCCGCATACGAGTACGTTTGCGTTAAACAATCAAACGGCACCTTTCATAATTCGTTTAGCACAAGAAGGCATAAATGCTTTGCGTAAAGACGGGGCATTATGCCGTGGCTTGAATACTTTGGCACATCAAGCAGTAGCTCAAGCATTTAACCTTGATTTACCGTTTAATAATCCCGCCACCCTACTTGAGATTGAAAATGACTCTGCTCGCATTTGACGAATTACAGTCACGTTCTCTAACGCTTTCGGTTCGTGCTACAGCATTAGTTTTTGATGACCCCGTTTCAAAACGGTTGCTTGACCAAATTGAACGCATTGCGCCAAGTGATGCAACCGTTTTAATTATGGGTGAAACTGGAACAGGTAAAGAGCTTGTTGCAAGGCATATTCATGCCTTGAGTAACCGCAGTAAAAATACGTTTGGTGCGTTAAATTGCGCGGCATTGAGTGAAAATTTAATTGAAAGTGAATTATTCGGACACGAAAAAGGTGCATTCACAGGAGCAATTAACAACAAAGACGGCTGGTTTGAAACCGCTAATAAAGGCAGTTTATTTCTTGATGAAGTCGGGGATTTACCGTTAGGTTTGCAAGCCAAACTTTTGCGTGTTTTACAAGAACGTGAAGTAGTAAAAGTGGGATCACGCCAGCCAATTCCTGTAGATGTACGAATTATTGCCGCAACAAACGTTAATCTTGAAGAAGCCGTTGCTGCGTCCCATTTTCGTGCAGATTTGTATTACCGTTTCAACGTAGCGACAATTCAGCTTACGCCATTGCGTGAAAGACCTGGTGATATTTTGCCGCTCGCGCAACATTTTTTGAAAATTTACGGAGATAGGTTGGGCTACAAAAATGCCACGCTTACGCCAGCGGCTGAATTAGCATTATTGCATTACGATTGGCCAGGCAATATCCGTGAATTAGAAAATGCAGTGCATCGCGCGTTATTGGTTTGCCCTGGAAATCATTTGCGCCCAGAAGATTTTAAATTATCAGGCATTCGCATTTCACAAAATAGTCCCGCTATTTCAACCAGTTCGCTCGAAAATGCGTTGGCAAATTTGTTTGAAAAAGCACCACCAAAATTACACGAAATTATTGAAGAAACGGTAATTCGTACCGCATTTAATTTCTGTGAAAAAAACCAAGTACAAACCGCAAAACTTTTAGATGTTAGTCGTAACGTTTTACGACATAAACTTAATTTATACGGAATGTTGCCAACGCCGACAAAAAGCCGAGCTGCCGCATAACTAATGCGGCAAATTCACGTCTTTTTCAAATGGTGTCACTTTTAAATCGTCTAATTTAAATTGGTAATTTTGCAGCGTATTTTGCGTTTCAACATTGCCAATTCCCGTAAAAGGTTCGATTTCACTAAGCGTCGCCCACGCACTTTTACTTTGATATTTCGCGCTAAGTTCGTTTGCCGCCGCAATCACATCACGATTTTTTTCACCACAACTGCCAATCCAACGTTCACGTTCTTGCACGGCTGAAACGAGTATTTGATTATCAGCTTGAGTTAATTTGTTTTGTGCAATTGTGTCTTGCAATTTTTTATTCAATTCGCGTTCGTTTGCTTGCAAACGTGAAAGTTGCGAATTTAACGCGCCGTTTATATTTCGCAAAGAATCTGCGGTCGATTTTTGCGCCGCAACCTCGGCTTGTAAAGGTGAAAGCTGTTTTACTGTATTTTCGAGTTTTTCAACTTGCGATTGCAACGCTGTTTTGTCAGCTGATAATGCTGTTTTTTCTTGCACTAAAGCATTTTTTTCAGCTTCAATTGTGGCTTTTTCTTCGTTTAATTGTTTCAAAACGCCTTGTGCTTTTTTCAAGGCTTGTTGCGCGGCATCGCTTTGTTTGGGTTGCACCGCAAATGTTGGCGACGAAAATATCACTGCCAACATTAAAACTGAAAAGTGAAATGAATTTTTCATATTTTCACCTTTACAAACGCACGTTCAAATCAAGCGTAACCGTATCAATACTAAGCGGTTGTTTTTGCACATCTTCAATGCTTTCGGTGCTAAACCAACGTAAATTGAGCCAAGTATTTTTTGCAATACCGTAATTTGCTCCCAAAATCCAACCTTTCGCATTCGTGCCACCTTGATGAAAAATCGAATCGGTATAAGCATCAAAAACCGCATCACGTTCTAAATAACGATACGAAACAAACGTACTCCAATCATTTAAACGTTTAATTTCAGGATTACCCACATCTAAACGAACTTGATAAGCGTTAGTTTTTGGCGTGATATTTTGTTTGAATTCTTTAAGAATACGCGCTTGGTCAAAGCCTAAATTTTTTGCGTAATCGGCAGTAAATAAAACGTGCGTATCACCAAAACCTGAAAAATCATACATTGCGGTCGCGTTGAAAATTTTGAATTCTGATGCTAAACCATACAAACACGCTTGACCTGTCGAACTTTGTGCATCAGTGCATCGGTTGTTAAAGCCATCATTTACGTTAATGGGTACCAACGAATTACCTTTTTGCATAAATTGGGGGGCAGTCCAATCGTTGGTGAAGCTGTTACGTTTATTGCTTCGTGCATTCACATTTTCATAATCATAATAAGCTGCGGCAACTTTCAAACGGTCATCATTTCTAACTAGCCAATCTACGCCAATTTGACCACCGAACAACCATTTATCAGCCGTTGAAAAATTCGATTCTTGCAATGGAAATGCACCCAGTGTCATAAAGATGGTGTCTGGGGTTTGTGGACCTTGTTGCAATCCAAAACGCGCTGATGGGTCATAAGCATGAAAATGTTTAATGTTCAAATCACTTTGGTTAAATCGCCAGCGAAATGTTCCAGCAACGCCTTCAAAACTCAAGTCTGGGCTGTAAAGCAAATCCGTAGACATCCAAGGGTTTGCGATGCGTCCCGCGTAAATACTGAACCAGTCGGTTTTATTTTTGTCCAAGAAATCATAATGAATATAAGCGCGGTCGATGGCAACTTGAAACGATTGCCCAGTGTTTCCCAGCGTTTGATTACTTGAAACTGGACTTAATTGATTTGTCGTCGATAAACGCACACCTGCTTTTAATTCGTCAGTCACTTGCGCGTCGATGCCTAAACGAAAACGCTCACGAAAACGCAATCTGTCTGCCGAGGTATTTTGCAATTCTTCATTTTTACTACGCGCGGCTAAATGTCCGCCATCTTTGTTAATTGCCAAATAATCGTAATACGGATTATTCAACACATTTTGATTTGGATTATTATCCGCATAAAAATCCTCTTGCGCTCGTAAACGTGCATCACCTGTGATTTTAATGCGATTTATCCAATCAGGTAGTGCGGCAGGAACGCCCCACGCTTCTTCTTTTGCATCAGCTTTGACTTCGGCAACGACTTCACCTTTTAAATCCAAAATCACTTGTTTGCGAATTTCTTCTTTTACAAAATCAGGCACATAAGTTACACGCACACGTTTTGGATTTTTTGTGGCATCTTCGACGACTTGCGACGCTTCTTTGGCTAATTCTTGTTTTGTTGTCGCTTGTGCTTTGGTTTCAGCAGCTTTCACCAATTGCGATGCTTTATCTTTATCGAGCAAACCTTGCTGCACAAAGACATCAATCAAATTTACCGTCGTATTTTTGAGCGTTAATAATTCTTCGCGTTCACTCGAAATTTCTTTTTTCAAATTGAGCAATTCATCTTTTTCATCAGCCGCCATTACTGGCGTAATCAACGAACTGGCAAGCAACGCCGCGATTGTTTTTTTAGTTATCATTTCTTTTAGTTCCTTTTACAATTCCGACGTAAGGAGAATTTTTAATGGTTGTGGCATATCCTCACGAGGATTTTCTTTTAACGTAATTTGTAATTTTTTTAGAGCTTCACGAATTTCATTATCGACTTCGCCATCTCCGCTAGAACCATTCAATCTTGCTTCTTTAATTTGTCCTTCTGGGCTAATCCAAATGCTAATTTGCACGCTGTAACTGGTTTCTCGCGCTTTACTGTCTTCTGTTAAAAGTTTGTCTAAATTATCCAGCACGGCATTTCTGACTAATCCGCCGTAATACAACGTTGCATTACCGTTACCGCCTGCACCACTTCCGCCAGGTTCACAATTTTCACCAGGTGGGCAAGGTTCACCTGAATCACCGCCTTTTTCATTTCCTGAATTGGTACTTTTATCGCCTTTGGGTGGTGGCTCATCATCTTCTTTTCGTTGTTTTTCAGGTTGAACAACTTTTTCAGGTTCTGGCTCTGGTGGCTTTTGTTCAGGTGGAGGCGGAGGAGGCGGCGGTGGTGGTGGAGGCGGCTGAATCATCGTAATTTGTTGCACCTGCTTTTTTGCTTGAGCAGGTTTTTCAAACATACTTTGCAAAAAATACACGCCCACGCCAATGATTACCGTGCAAATTACGCCAATAATTACAGGCAATCGACGCAGAAATTGTGTTTTTTTATCCATCGTTTATTTCACCAATTTTTGCGTAACTAAACCTAATTGATTGATGCCCAAACGTGTTACAACATCCAGCACAGAAACGACTTTGTCATATTCCACCGCGCCATCTGCTTTCACAACTACAGGCAAATCAGGTGTTGCGGCTTTGTATTGTCCTAAACGTGTTTCAAGTTCTTCGATTGAAACGGGATAAGTATCTAAATAAATCGCGCCTTCTTTCATAATTGAAATGGCTCTTGTTTTCGGTTTTGACAACGCTGGCGCAGGTTTGTTGCTAGGTTTAGGTAAATTAACCGTAATGCCTTGCACGCTCGCTGTCGTCATAATGATAAAAATGAGCAACAACACATACGCGACATCAAGCATCGGTGTAATGTTTATGTCGTCATAAACTTTCCCTTCTTCACCGACTTTCATTGTGCTAATCCTCGTTGTTGTTCGATGACACGTTTGCTAATCGTTGCAATGAATTCGTCGGTTAAAATGATGTATTTCGTATCGTCTTCGCGTTGACGGTCAGCAACACGTTTTGTAATAACCGCTAAAAATTCATCGGTGAAAACTTGCATATCGGCGGTGATTTCTTTGATGCGCGTGAGCAAATAGTTGTAAGCAAATAACGCAGGAATCGCCACAGCTAAACCTGCAACCGTCGCCGCTAACGCCCCTGAAATACCTGGTGCGATGGAGTTGATATTAACATCGCCTGTCGCGGCAATTACAGCAAAGGTAATCATTACGCCCATTACCGTTCCCAATAATCCCAAAAAAGGACCTCCCGAAATTGCAATCGTTAGTAAAACCATATTTTTGTTAATTTTTTGGCTTTCACGCACAACGGCGGCATCTAAACGAGTACGAACTAAATTTAATGCTTCATCGCTCAACACCAAATTATTTGAACTGCCAAACGTCTTTTTGAGTTCTTGAACGCCAGCGTGATAAACGTGATAAATCGGTGAACCTTGAAAATGGTCGTGTTTGCCAACCAATGCGCTTAAAAATTCCGAATTACTGAGTTCTTGTTCTTCGGTCGTTTCGTCGCGGTCAAGTGAGCCAATATCTTCTGAATCTGCGTTGCGATATTGTTTTAAAAAGGCTTCATTGTCTTTTGCTGCGCGATTTAATCCCACACTTTTGCCCACGATGACGAGGGTACTAATCACAAACATTACGCCGCAAAGTGCAATCACCACCCAGCCGTCAAACGTCAAACTTTGCAAAATGATTAGAAAGTAATTTGGTTCATTCGCTGACGAATTCGATTCGTCACCACCAAAATTTAAAATCGTAAAATCAGGACTTTGTGAACGTTGCGCGAATTTAATCCAATCTGCGCTACGCGCTTGTTTTGAAAGTTGAACTTCATCGAGTTCGCCCGTAAAATTTTGCCCACTTTCGGAACTGCCAATAAACACAGTTGGATTTAACGTGCTTAATTGAATCGATGAATTTGCCGCAAGTTGTCCATCTAAATAAAGTTCTAATTTATCTTTGTTTACAACAACCGCGACATGTTGCCATTTGTCAGCGGTAAAATTGACGGGAGAAGTGCTGACGTTTTGATAACGTGCGACTAATGCGCCGCCTTGTACGAGTAATTCTAATTTTGCCGTACCGCTGAGTTCTAAAATTGTCGCATTTTGAGGCTGTGAAATTTTTGCCCAAGTGCTAAACGTAAAACCATTTTCAGAATTGATTTCTAACGCAGGATTCGCATTGATTTTAATGCCGCCGTTGCTAAATTGCGCCGATGAACCAATCCAACCTGCTGGCGAAATAATCGCTTTCGATTCGTTGGCATGATTTGCATTTACTGTCGCATCTTGTGGCAAGGTTTCGCCATCTTTGAAATGGAAAACTAGCGATTGATTTGCGTCATAAATTCCTTTGCTGTCCGAATCATCAACTGCATTGGCATTTCCGTAATACATCGAAAGCGTGTCGGTGCTAATTCCACCTCGAACGGTTGGTAATTTAATCCACGCAAAACCAATTTCTGCCAACGCATCGACTTTTTCAATCGAATGTTTTAACGGCGTTTTATCATCAAGCGCAAAACGTAAATCTTTGCCGTTTTCTGCTAATTCTGTGAAGAAACCAAAATTGCCCGTGTGCAAACGCACTAAAACGGGAACGTCAGAAAGTGAGCCTTGAATATCTGCGCCTGTTGCACCAGCATCAACGGTGATTTCTTTGCGTGATGACCAATCGTTATTCCACCAAGCAAACGCCACCATCGGCATGAGTAACAAAAGCAAACCTAATTTTGAAATGACATTTTTCATTATTTTCATCTATTTTTTGTATGTTGAAATTTAACTGCCGCAACCTTTTTTATGTTCCCTTACATCACCGATGCTACAGTTTCCGTAACCAACGACATCTGTTTTTAGTGAACTTTTAGTGCGTTTTTTCTTCTTTTTATCGTCATTCTCTTTCTTGGTATTTTCATTAAAATTTTGTTTTGGTGAGTTGTCAGTGACTTGCGTTGCCGATTTTGCTGCACTTGCCGCCGCGCTACTTGCTGCACCTGAAACCGAAGGCGTAGGCACAGCTGTTGGAACGCCAACACTTCCACCTGATGCTGAAATGTTCGACGCACCAACAACCGCATTTGCCGCAATCACAATTTTGCCGCCGCTAATTCCCGCCTCGCCTGCATCGACGATGCCTGAAGGTGCTGCAAGATAAACGTTGCCTTGTTTAGCGTTTTCAATTTGTGGAGTGATGGTTTGAATCCCGCTACCCGAAACGACAGGCGGGAAAATTGTGACAATGTTGCCTTGTGAATCAATTGATGTAATTGGTGCAGGGGCTGAAATGGCTGATTTCGCGCCTTTTCCTGCGTCGATATTTCCTTGTGATGACCAAATTGCAATATCACCTCCGCCCATTGTGAAAACACGCGATTGATTAACATTGAAATTTCCAGATGTGAAGGCGTTTAAATCGCCAGATTGTTGCGCCACGATGCCGAGTTTATCCGCACCTTTTTTGATACCACCAAGAGAACCAGCTAAACCGACGTTCACTTCGCCATTTGGTACAGCTAAGTTGATGTCGCCACCTGCTAAGGTTTTGACTTGACTGAAAACCAGTGACACATTGCCGCTTGCGGCTTCGGCTTTTTTAGGAAATAACAACTCGATTGCGTCATAGCCTTTTTGATAAAGGGCTTTGCGGTCTTTATCTGAAACTACCGCCGCACTTGCCGCAGAATCTTTGATTGTTTCAAAAAGTGACGTTAATTCTGATTTTTCAACGGAGTTCGTTGAACCTGCAATCAGCGAAATGCTTGCACCTTCGGACGATAAAACCGTGTTTTTAGTGTTACCAATCGTGTTAATCCCCGCCGAGCCACCTAAACTGATATTTCGCCCTGCTTGTACTTGCAATTCACCTGCGCCTGCAAGTTCAAATTGTTTGTCATTGGCTTGTACGTTGCCGTTTTCATCGACAATCGCATCGAAGGTAATATCACGTCCTGCGCTGACTTTGGTGATGTCGCTTGCATTTAAATTTTGTCCCGCAAAACTCAAGTTTTGAATATCTTGCCCCGCGCTAAATTCAGCGGCTTTTGGTAAGAAAAACGTCACATCAGAATTGGATGAAAACGCGATATTGCCTGATTTAGCGATAATTTTCGGCGTACTTTCGTTATTCAAATACAACGATTTTTCAGCGTGAATTAAACGCGGATTCGGCGTTGAAGCGTCGAGATATTCGCGTGTGCGAATCAAACCGTCACTTAAACTGCCTTCTATTTGTTGGGTTGGACTTTGCACCGATGGTAATAATGCTGCGTCAGCGTCCGACATGTTGATTGAAATGACCTGTCCTGCTGTTTCATCGGCACCGATATTATTGCCAGCAAGTAATTCCAATTTCCCATTCGCAGCAGGTAATAAAGTCATCGAATGGTCTAAATTTACGTCACCTGACAACGCAGAAACTTTTAGCGAAGCGGGATAAACAGCATATTCAAAACCTGTTTCTGAATCATTTTCACGTCCTTTAGCCGTTTTTATCGCGGCAATATCGTTTTGCACGGTGATATTTCCAGCCGTTGATGAAAGTGAAACGCCGCTATTTTCGCCATAAGTGAAAAAGCGCGAATCGCCGCTACGATTTGGCATCACGGTCTGTTTTAAAACGGTTGGATTGAAAACCGAACCAATAACAACATTTTGTCGCGCTTGAATGTTGAAGTTTGCGTCACCGAGTTGCACCAACGCACCTAGATTTGCATTGTCAGAACCTAAAACACTGCCGCCTGCATTTAGTTTTGCCGTCCCCAATGCCACAAAATACTCGCCGCCAAGAATGTTGTTGCCAGCGTTAATCGTTAAATTGCCACCGCCATTGATAATGGTGCCTGTTTGCGTCCATTGATTTGTAGATTCGTTGCTAAGTTTGCCAAACGGTTTGCCTGTCGTTGGCAACATGGCGGATAAATTTGAAATATCGCCGCCCGCGTTAATCGTGACGTTGCCACCACCTAATGCGCCGATATTTTGATTGAAAAAGTGAACACCTTTGTCGCCATTTGCGCTATCGCCGCGGAGGTTGATTCCCCACGCAGTTGGACGATTATTTTCAGAAATAACTCCGCTACGCACGAGCCAATCGCTGATTTCTTGCCCCGTGTTGATGCCTGAAATGTTTTTGCCTGCGTTTAATGAAACTGAACCGCCTTGCGTTGGATATTCAGCAACACGGAATTGCAGACCGATTAAATTTTCATCGACATAACCGTAACGTAAAAGCGCGTTCATTTGGTTTGGATCTAAACGATTCAAATAATCGGCTTCGCTTTCGCCTGCTTTTTGAGCGGGAACACCTGCAATTTCACCGTTTAACAATTGCGTTTTGGTAAATTCAGCGGGTTTGCCTGCGGTGTAAATTGCTGCGGAAGCCTTCGCATTTTCTGCATTTTTCACAAATTCAATATTGCCACCTGCTGAAACAGCAATGTTGCCTGTTCCCGTTCTAATAACGACTTGCGAAGGGTCATAAGCAGGTTCGCCAAATTCATCAAGTGGGAAATAAGAGTTTGCTAATTTGACATCGTTACCCGCAGCAATTTTGTAATTCCATGACGCGCCTGTTTGCAAAACGTCTTGATAAATGTTTTCTGGGTCTGTGCCAAGCAACGCGCCATTTGCAAACGCATCGGTGAGCGAAGCGTTAATTAACACGTCGCCTTTTGCATTGAGCGTTAAAAAGCCTGCTACATTTTTATTGCCTTGCCCGTCGTCAAAACGCCAGTTTGCAGTTAATACGCTTGTTTCTGCGTTGGTTGTTTTACTTTCAAAATCCCACGTTGTTGAAAGTGTTAAATCGCCGTCGCTACGAAGTTCAACGCCTGGTGAAAGTGAAATTTTCGCACCCGAATTATTTTGCAAACGTGGCGCGGCATTCATGAATGCGGTGGTGTCGGTTTGAATTGCAGCAATCGTTTCGTTGTTGATGTCACTTTGATTTTCATAAACGTGGGTGGCTTCTAACACCACATTTTCACTTTTGATTGCGGTGTTGATTACGCTGACATTCATGGTTTTTGCATCGTCATTTCTGCCTGTGCGTAAATGAACAGTTGTGGCATCGATGCTGCCTTTTGCTGATAAATCTAGCAAACCACTACCAGCATCATTTTGATGCACTGTGTCTAACGTGACATTGCCGTCTGTCGCTAAAATTTTGCCTGAAAGTGATACACCGTCGTCACCATAAATGCGAACATTTTTTGCTTCAATTGTGCCATTAACTGCAACGTTGCCTTGATTCACGGCTAAATTAAATTCGTTTGCTTTGATTTTATCTGTTGTAGAAATCGTGACATTTCCAACATTTTGAGTTAAATCGATTTTGTCGGAAAAACCAGCGGCGGCGACTTTCGTATTCAATGTTGAAAAATCACCCAAATTGTTAGCATTTAATTCAAGTGAACCTTGAGGTGCGGTGATTTTGCCAGCCCAGTTAAATTGCCCTTGTGGTGCTGAAACGCTTAATGTCCCCGTGTTTAACGTTGCCGAATTTGCAAACGTGACATTGTTTGCCGCATTTAATTCAATTTTTCCAGCAGGAGAATTTTGTTTTGATGAACCAAATTCAATTTCACGTCCGCTGACATCGATTGCGCCGCTATTTAAGGCAATATCACCTTTTTTCGCGCTGAGTTTGACGATTCCCGAAGGCAAATCAAAGTTTGCCAAGCTGTCGATTTTATCGGCTTGAATTTCCCACAAACCGCCTAAACCTGCGACTTGCGCGGCTTCATTTTTTGCCGTTACAGAATTGAATTTAACGGCAAAACCTGAGGCATCAATTTTCGTCGTTGCACCGTTGCCGCTGATAAATTGCGGCGCAGAAGCATTTACATTTGCCGCAATTTGAACGTTTGCCGCGTCACTTAAAATGCTGTTTCCTGTTTTGGGCGCGAAAGTTTGCCCGATGCCTTTGATGCTTTCGCTCGCGTTGAAATTCACGGTTGAAAATCCGCTAATTCCATAATCGCCGCTACTGAATTGAATAGTTTTTGCGTCGAAAACGAGCGTTCCTGAACCACTGCCATTTTTTACAACAGAAGGCGCATGTGAATTCGATAACGTTAAATTATCCGCACTCACAGTGGCGGTTTTACCCAAATTGTCAAAACCGCGCATTGCCACACTGTCGAGTAATAATTCTTTGGTTTTTAATTCCACCGCACCATAAATATCAAGGCTGGTGCGGCTGTTTAATTTCAATTCATCGAGCGTGAATTTTGGCGAGTTTAAAACTAAGCCTTCGGTTTTTACGGGTGCGTTACCGAGGCTGATTTTGTTGGCATTTAACGCAAGTGAGCCGCCGTCCATTTTTATCTCGCCTGCAAAAACCGTGTCTTTGCTTGCATCAAGCAACATCGAATTTTCCGACTGTAAAACTGCGCCTTTTTCAACAGTTAAAATGCCCGTTTCGCCCGTATTTTTACCTGTACGAACAAGTTGCGTTTGACCTTGTGACGAGACACGCAAAAACGCACTATTGCTTGAATTGACTACGTTTTCAGTTTCGCTGCCAAATTCATCGGTGATAATTTCGGTAATTTGTTTGTTTGTGGTTAATTCCAATGTTTGCGGTGCAGAATCACTTTTGCCTGTGCTTTGGATTTCTGCGTTTGCTGAAATTTTGAGCGAGTCGGTTGCTGCTAAAAGTAAGTCCTCGCCTTTTAATTTCGCCTCTTTTGCAATCGTTAAATTTTGCGTACTGACGGTGATAACTTGCCCATTTTTATTTTTGCTGCGCGAGCCACCGAGTAACAAACTTGGCGCGTTTAAATTGTTCAAATCCTCAACAAATAAACTCACCACATCAGATTTGCTACTGGCAACGTCTTCGCGGCGCGACACAATCGCTAAATTATTCGCGCTAATATCAACAAAACTGCCTTTGCCTTTGTTTTCAGGCGTTGCAAATAAATTGGCGTTCAGCGTCAAACGAGTTTGCGCGTTGAGCGCAAAATTTCCTGCATCTTTGGGTAATTGTTGTGACACGCTTTCAATAGCTTTTGTGGCTTTTTCAGCAAAAAAATCATTTGCAAAATAATCGGTATATTCCGAATAAGTGCGAGCAACTTTGCCAGATTCGACTGCGAAACCTTGCCAACGTGGATTTTTAATATCGGCATTCGCGTTGCCATAACGCCCTGCAACAATCGTTGTACCTGCGATATTTTTCGCAGTTTGCGTTGGCGACCAATCTTTCGTATGTGCAACAGGTGTGACTAAATACGCATTTGGCAACAATGCGTAATGCGCGGGCAAAATCGTGTACCAACCTGCTTTTAAATCTGATGTTGCATTCAAATAAACGCTATCACCAACTTTGATGTTTACATTCGTAGATTCGAGCGGGTCATAAGGCGTAAGCGCGTGACCTAATTCGGGAACAACTGCGAATTTTTCAGGTGAATTTAAAACGTCTTTGCTGCCGCCAATGCCTGGAATAAATTCGTAGGCGTACAAATCACCGCCGCCGTTTAAATTCACTTTCGCGCCTTTGTCGAGTAACACTTCTTTGCCCGATAACGCTAAACGTTTTTCAGATGGCTTATCGATAACCAGCGCGATACTTCCTGTTTCATCAAACGGATAAAGCCAATTTAAACCGCCCAAACCTTTGCCAAATAAAACGGTTGCGCCATCGCCTGAAACTGAAGTCACGCTGCCGTCGGCAAGTTGTAATTTATTTGCCGCGTTTAAATTTAACGTGCCAAAAGGGGCTTTTAACGTGCCGCTTTGAATGATATTTGCCGCGTTAATTGTCAAATTCCCTGCCGCTGAATAAACAGGGGTGGTTTTCGCGCCGCTGTTTTGAATTTGAACGGTGCTATTTTCGCCAGCGATGGAAAATTTATAATCGCTTAACGTAGCTGGATAAATTTGTGCTGCTGAAAGCGTTAAATCACCGTCTAATTTGAATTCACCTAAATAATCTTTGCTGTCAGAGCGAACGCGAATGCCTGTTACACGCAAATCGTTTTCACTGTTTAAATTGACGCGCCCGAAGTTTTTGAAACTCAAACCGCCAATTAAATCGATATTTTTTGCTAAAACGCTTAATTGTCCATTTCCGCGAATGGAATCAGGTGCAAGTGTGGTTGAAAATGTGCCATCGCCTAAATCGGTATCTAAACGACTTTGCGTTGAACCCAACGCCGCATAAGCGGTATTTAAAATAACTTTGCCATTGATGGTTTGAATTTGGGGCGTATCGAGGGTAATTTTTTCTGGTGCGTTTAAAGTCACATCACCGTTAAATAACACGCCGCCTGCATAATCGCCGTTTGCGTTAATCACGTCAGTTTTGAAATTTAATGCCCAAAATCCCGCATCGTTTAATTGTGAATTGTTAAAAAATGCGCGTCCACTTTGCGTGGTTAAAACAGGTGCGGTTTGAGTGCGAATTTCGATAATTTTTTCTAACGCGCTGTTTTCATCGTCGGGGAATAAACCTGTGTCGATAGCAATATCGGGTTTGCTTCGCAAGCCGCTATTTAATTCAACGTTAAGCGTGCCGCCGACGACACCGTTTGCGAGTAACTGACCATCAGCAACAATGCCTTCGCCTGCTTTTAGTGAAATTGCGCCGCCGCGTGCGGGAATGTTGCGTTTGCTAAATTGCTGCTGTCCATTTTCGACTTGAACAAAATCTAATTCTTTTTGCGTGCCTGAAACGTCGATTGTTGATTTTGTATTGGTGACAACATAGCCGCGTTTGGCGATTAAATTGACGTTGCCGCCTTTTAACACGTCGCCCTGCGTTAAATTAAGCGGGTTAAATTCAGGTTTAAAAACACCTTTCGCGCTAAGTTCTGAGCCTTCATTTAACCAAATGCCTTGCGTAGCAAAAAAACCGCTATCGCCTGTACTCGGTGGCTCAATCGTTAAATTGATATTTCCCGCAGGTGCATCAATTTTGCCATTTACTAAAATTGAAGTGTCAGAATTGAGGTTAATCGTCGCTTGAGTTTCGCCTTGAATTTGCGCGTTTTTGCCAATTGTTAAAACGCTGTCGCGGTTTTGCAAAAGCGTTTGAGAAACTGAAAGCGTTAAATTTGTGGGTTTTCGCACTTCATCTGGCAAAGTTACGATTTCGCCAACATCTTGCAAACGTTCGCCCGTTGGCTGAGAACTAGCGTTACTTTTGAATTGGATATTTTGTTGTTGCAGTTTGATTTGCGAATTATCGGCAACCGTTACGCCTTTGAGATAACTGGTCGCGCTGTAATTGGCAAAGCCGTTTTGATTGAAAAATTCAGGATTTAAAAGCAGCGACGTGGTTGTTTTATTTTCAGTTTTTGAATCAATCACAACTTCATTGCTACTTAAATCTAACGTTCCGCCTTGCGTTGCTCCGTAGCCTTGCAATTTTCCGTTTAACAAAAGACTTGAAATGTTGCCGCTTGCGTCGTGACTTTGTGCATCTAAATGAATTGTGCCGCCGTGACCTGAAACAATTTGATTGTGTCCATCAATTGCAGAGCCTCCACTAACATCGATGCGGCTATTTTTGCCAAGCGTTAAATTTCCTTGTTCAGCTTGCAACGCAACCGTGCCGCCATTTAACGCTAACTGACTGAGCATTTTGCCGCTTTCAAAGTCGGTTAAATCATTCACCCAAAAGCCTGCGACATCAATTGCCGACGATTCACCTAGTGTCAACGCGCTAGGCAAAAAGATTCCATCAACTTTTACAGGATGTAAATCGACGTGACCTGAAGGCGTGGTGATTTGCCCTTGAATATCAAAATCTTTCGCGGCAATTGTTAAAGAGCCAAAATTTGGTAGCTTGATTTTTGTATCTTTAGCGAGTGAAACTGCGCCATTGGTTTTGATTTGAACGTTGCTAATGCCTGAATTTTTTAAATTTTGCGTTGATAAAACCAGTTTTTCATTAGTTGAACCTGTTGAATTTTCCGCAAAACTTACGCCTTGTTTGCTAAGTAAATTATTACGGCTTAAATCTATATTTAAAGAACTACCCACCACAGCTTTCGCTTCACGTTGATAAATGCCTGAAACGGTTTCACCTTTGAACGCTCCGTCTAATTTCGTTTCGTAGGTTTCGACGTTTAAACTGCCGCCAGCTTTGCCTTCAACGTAGCCTTTTGCTTCGTATTTTTCAGTCAAAATACCGTCGTATTTCAAATCGGGGTCGGCTTTTTCAATCGCAAACGCTTGACCGTTTGAAGTGAGTTGCGTGGTTTCGATTGTGCCGTCTTGATAGTTGATTGAACCACCTGAAAAATCGACTTTGCTATTTTGTTTTGCAATTACATCGCCACTCGATTTGAGCGTGATTTTTCCGCCCGTTGTTGAACGTTCATCGATATTACGTTCAATTCTATCGACTGCACCTTTAATGTCAGCAACAGGAATGCTCGCGCTGGTTACATTGCCGTCAGCGTCATGTTTTACAGTAGCTTCGCGCAAATCTACAGCCACTTTTTTGCCGTATAAAATTCCATCACGTTGCAACGGCGCGTCGCGTAATTCGTTTTTGCGCGTTTCAACGACGACAACATTTTTTGAAACTGGCAATTCAACATCTTTCACACCTGAAACGTCGATGTTGCTGTTTTCGTCTAGCGAAATTCGGGCTGTGCCTTTTTCGAGCGGATCATTGACGTTGTCGATAGCTTCAATTTTAACGTTGCCCGACTTGGCTTGAATCGTGGCGTTTTTTTGCACATCAACATCGTGTGCGCTGATTTCGACAGTTGACGGCGTTTGAGCTTGTGCATCGATAGCGGTTTCGGTTTTATCTGTTGCTAAATCAACGCTCGTTTTACTGTTTTCGCTTAATGTCACAGCGGCATTTCTGCCTAAACCGTCGCCTTCGTCTTCTGTTCGGGTTGTCGTTGCGGGTAATAATTTTCCACCTGTTGCGGATTTATCTTGAATGCCTTCACGCGCAAGTAAGCGAACTGAGCCGTTTAATTTCACCGACGTAGTTGCAGAAACAATGCCTTTTTGATTGACCGCAAAACCGAGCAAACTTGCGTTTCCGCGTTCAGCTAATACTTTGCCGACATTGTTGACTTCACCGCCTTTGCCGACTTCAACGACTAAACCGCGCGTACTGGAATCTGCGCCTGCTTCTTGCAAATAGACTTTATCTTTTGATGCAGCGAGAATTGCTTGACCGTCTGGTGTTTCAATGTCGCCTTCGTTGGTAATTACGGGGGCAGCAAGAATGACACGCCCGCCGTTAGCGTTGGTTTTAATGTTCGCGCCTTTGGCAACCAAAATTTCAACTTTAATCGGATTGCCGTTTACATCTTTGAGCGTGTTTCCCACCGCATCTTTTAAAACAACATTTCCACCTTCTAACGCCGCAGAACCATCGATATTAAACGCATTGGCAATGCCTTTTTGAAATACTGCATCTGAAATTCCAAGCGTTGAGGCGACTAACGAATTCACATTGACTTGCGAATCTTTGCCAAACACAAAACCATTTTGATTAACCAAATAAACCTGTCCATTCGCCGTGAGTTTACCAAAAATTCCGCAAAGCCCCGTCTCTTCAGGTCGGGGATGTAAGGAATATCGGCGTAGCCCCGCTTTAAAATTTAAGTAGGGCGTTGCTGTTGTTCAATATACTGTTTCAGAACGGATAAAGGTGCACCACCACA
>CAIPQN010000042.1 GCA_903867225.1 uncultured Pseudomonadota bacterium
TTTATATATAATTTGATTATGTTGAGTCTTTTATATAGGCGAAATAAAAATTATTCTTGCAATTTTTTATTTTTCATTATTCACATTTTTTACATTAGGAAACACTATGAAATTCACTATCAACCGTGAAGCGTTACTTGGTCCATTGCAGCAAATTGTCAGTGTTATTGAAAAACGCCAAACTATGCCAGTTTTGGCTAACGTATTGTTATTCATTGAAAATGAACACATAACAATGACTGGCACAGATTTGGAAGTCCAATTGATTTCTAAATTTGAATTACCCGATGCGACATCTGGCTCAATCACAGTTCCTGCGCGTAAATTTTTAGATATTTGTCGTTTATTACCTGCTGGTTCTGAAATCAAATTTGAACAAAATGACGATAAAGTTAAAATCACATCAAATCGCAGTCGTTTCTCGTTAAATTGTTTGCCAGCAGATAATTACCCAGAATTTACTGAAGGCGATTTTGAGCATCAATTCGTGATTAATGCTGGTCAATTCAAACGAGCTTTAGACAAAACAACGTTCTGTATGGCAAATCAAGATGTTCGGTATTACTTGAACGGATTACTTTTACATATCTCAAACAGCAAACTCGAATTAGTTGCCTCAGATGGGCATCGATTAGCGTTATACGAAGATCAACTTGAGGTGGCTACTGGTTTTGAAGCACGAATTATTTTGCCTCGCAAAGGCGTTTTAGAACTTGCTAAACTCATCAACGACAGCGAAATCGAATTGCGCGTTGAATTTTCAAGCAGCAGTATTCGCATTTTCATCAACGACATGATTTTTTCTGCAAAACTCGTTGACTCGAAATATCCCGATTTCAGCAAAGTTTTCCAACAATCGTTTTTTAACCCGATTCAAATCGAAAAAACCGCGCTTAAAAATTCCCTTACCCGCGTTGCTGTGCTTTCAAACGAAAAATTCAAAGGCGTAAATTTCGACATTTCAGCCGAAAGTTTGAAAATGAGCGCACACAATCCTGAACATGACGAAGCCGAAGAAGAATTGGCGATTGTCTACGGTGACGAAGAATTATCGATTGCGTTTAATGCACAGTATTTGTCTGAAGCCGTATCGAATTTAGACGGTGATACCGCGTTTATTACCGTTGCCAACGATTCGAGCAGTTGTTTTATCAACGAACCAAACAACGAAAAATACAAATACGTTGTAATGGCTATGCGCCTCTAAACCGCATTTGCGTTATAATGCGCCACCAAAACGATGCCCGATTTTACGGGCATTGTGTTTTCAGATTTTCAGCAACAGGAAAAACCACGCGCTATGAGCAATCCAAATACGCAATACGACAGCACTAACATTCAAGTTCTCAAAGGGCTAGACGCAGTTCGCAAACGCCCAGGAATGTACATTGGCGACACGGACGATGGTTCGGGTTTGCATCACATGGTTTTTGAAGTTGTCGATAACTCGATTGACGAAGCGTTAGCGGGTTATTGCAAAGGCGTGAATGTGATTATTCACACTGACGGTTCTGTGAGCGTTTCGGACGATGGACGCGGGATTCCTGTCGATATTCACGAAGAAGAAGGACGTTCTGCCGCAGAAGTCATCATGACCGTGCTACACGCAGGCGGAAAATTCGACGACAATGCCTACAAAGTTTCAGGCGGTTTGCACGGCGTAGGCGTTTCGGTTGTGAACGCACTTTCGGAAGAATTACACCTCGAAGTTCGCAAGAACGGATTACTCTACAAACAAACGTACAAAAATGGCGAGCCAGTAGCCCCTCTTGCCTCGTTTGGTGAATTTGAAGGCTCAGGCACCACAATTCGATTTTTACCCAGTAAAGTGACCTTCACGGACGTAGAATTCCATTACGACATTTTGGCAAAAAGATTACGCGAACTTTCGTTTTTGAATTCAGGCGTGCGAATTAGTTTGTTTGATGAGCGGAACGAGCGAGAAGATGTTTTTGAATTTGAAGGGGGCATCAGCGCGTTTGTCACGCATTTAAACAAAAACAAAACGCCGTTATTCCCCGAAGTTTTTTACTTCAGCGCTGACAAAGAAGGCGTGACGGTTGAAGTGGCGATGCAGTGGAACGATTCGTATCAAGAAAACGTTTTTTGCTATACCAACAACATTCCACAACGTGACGGCGGCTCGCATTTGGCAGGCTTTCGTGGTGCATTAACTCGCACAATCAACCAATACATCGAAGCTAGTGGTTTAGCAAAAAAAGAAAAAGTTTCAACGACTGGCGACGATGCGCGTGAAGGTTTAACGGCGGTTTTATCCGTGAAAGTGCCAGACCCCAAATTCTCCTCTCAAACCAAGGATAAACTCGTTTCATCGGAAGTTAAACCACTCGTTGAATCAACGATGAACGAAAAATTACAAGAATTTTTGTTAGAAAAACCGCAAATCGCAAAATTGATTGCAGGCAAAATTATCGATGCCGCAAGAGCGCGTGATGCGGCGCGTCGAGCGCGTGAAATGACACGCCGCAAAACGACGTTAGACATTGCAGGATTGCCAGGAAAATTAGCGGATTGCCAAGAAAAAGACCCTGCGTTGTCAGAATTATTTTTAGTCGAAGGAGATTCGGCTGGCGGTTCGGCAAAACAAGGGCGTGACCGTCGCACACAAGCGATTTTGCCGTTAAAAGGTAAAATTTTGAACGTCGAAAAAGCTCGTTTCGACAAAATGATTTCGTCCGAAGAAGTCGGCACGCTAATCATTGCACTAGGTTGCGGCATCGGCAAAGAAGAATATAACCTCGAAAAATTACGTTATCACCGCATTATCATCATGACCGACGCGGACGTTGACGGCTCGCATATTCGCACGTTGTTATTAACATTTTTCTATCGTCAACTCCCTGAAATTATTGAAAAAGGTTACATTTACATCGCACAACCACCGCTCTACAAAGTCAAAAAAGGCAAACAAGAACATTACGTCAAAGACGATGCCGAATTGAACAGTTATCTGATTCAACTCGCGCTCGAAAAAGCTCAGTTAATTACCGACCCGTCTGCACCTGCAATTCAAGGGCAAGGGCTGGAAAAATTAGCCAAAGCATTTTTAGACGTGAACGCAATTATTCAACGTTTGGCGCGACGTTACGACGATTTGTTTTTGGATCAATTTTGCTACATTCAGCCGTTGAACGACGAAACAAAATCATCGGCAGAATCGATGCAAACGTGGCTCGATAACATTCATGCGCGTTTGACGCAAGCAGGCGGATTAGCGGAATTTAACAGCGAATTGGAATATCATAACGCGCATAATTTCAAAATCACCGTCACAAAACGCCGTCACGGAACGAGCAAAGTGTTTGAATTGCCGATGGCATTTTTTAACAGCACGGATTATCAACGCATTTCGACTTATGCGAACGAAACAGCGGGAATGTTTAATGCAGAATCGGTCATGCAAATGGGCGAACGTCAACAACCTGTCGAAAACTTCAAACAAGCGTTTGAGTGGATGATGCGCGAAATTAAAAAAGGGCAAACCATTCAACGTTACAAAGGTTTAGGTGAGATGAATCCTGAGCAATTGTGGGAAACCACGCTCGATAGCAATAATCGTCGTTTGTTGCAAGTTCGCATTGAAGATGCCATTGCGGCGGACGAAATTTTCACCACGTTGATGGGCGATGTCGTTGAACCGCGCCGTGATTTTATTGTGAAACACGCGCTCGACGTGTCGAATTTGGACGTTTAAAAATGCTTGCTTATCCTGCCATTGACCCTATTGCTATTTCGATTGGTGCTGTAAAAATTCATTGGTACGGCATTATGTACCTGATTGGTTTTGCGGCGGTTTATTTGCTTGGACAACACCGAGCAAAACAAGCGTGGTCGCCGATAAAACCCGAAGCGATTGAAGATTTAGTGACTTATGGCGCGATGGGCGTGATTTTAGGCGGACGAATTGGCTACATTTTGTTTTATAACTTCAGTGCATTTTTAGAAAATCCGTTGATTTTGTTCAAAATTTGGCAAGGCGGAATGTCTTTTCATGGCGGAATGCTCGGCGTATTTGTGGCAATGGCGTGGTTTGCGAAAAAACAAAATTGCACGCTTTGGCAACTCACAGATTTAATTGCACCCATTGCGCCGATTGGTTTAGGTGCTGGACGAATCGGTAATTTCATCAATTCCGAATTGTGGGGCAGACCGACCGATGTGCCGTGGGCAATGATTTTTCCAAATGGTGGCGACGTGGCGCGTCATCCGTCACAACTTTACGAAGCATTTTTAGAAGGTTTTGTGCTGTTTGTGATTGTGTGGATTTTTACTCAAAAACAACGCCCAACAATGGCAGCAACAGGTTTAGCGGTGATGTGTTACGGCTGTTTTCGGTTTTTCGTTGAATTTTACCGAGTACCTGATGCACATTTAGGCTACTTGGTTTTCGATTGGGTCACGATGGGACAAATTCTGTCCACGCCGATGATTGTGATTGGCGCGGGTTTAATGGTTTTGGCGTATAAAAAAACAGCATGAAAAATTATCTCGAATTGCTTGAAAAATTACTCGCTGACGGTACGCCAAAAGGTGATAGAACAGGAAGCGGCACGTTGTCGATTTTCGGGCATCAAATGCGTTTTAATTTAGCGGTAGGTTTTCCGTTAATCACCACCAAAAAAGTGCATTTGAAATCAATTATTCATGAATTGTTGTGGTTTTTGAATGGCGATACGAATAACAATTTGCTCGAAGAGAAAGGCGTTTCAATTTGGCGCGAATGGAGTGATGAAAACGGTGAATTAGGCGCGATTTATGGCAAACAATGGCGTTCGTGGGAATGTCGCAATGGCGAAACCATTGACCAAATTTCACAAGTTATTGAGCAGTTAAAAACCAATCCAAACAGCCGCCGCATTATCGTTTCAGCGTGGAATGTCGCGGATTTACCTGACGAAAAAATCAGCCCTCAAGAAAACGTCAAAAATGGCAAAATGGCTCTCGCGCCGTGTCATGCGTTTTTTCAGTTTTACGTCGCGAATAACAAACTTTCTTGCCAGCTTTATCAACGTAGCTGTGACACGTTTATCGGCGTGCCGTTTAACATTGCCAGTTATGCGTTGCTGACGATGATGATTGCTCAACAATGTGATTTAGAATTGGGCGAATTTGTGTGGACAGGTGGCGATGTGCATTTGTATTTGAATCATCAAGAACAAGCAAAAACGCAATTACAACGTACACCTCGTGCATTGCCGTCAATGAACATTAAGCGCAAACCTGCTTCGATTTTTGATTACGCTTACGATGACTTTGAGTTAGTTGGCTATGATGCCGATACGCACATATCCGCCCCGATTGCTATTTGAGATATTTGTTTATGACTACTTACCGCCGATTATTCGTTTTATTTCTTCTCCTATTATTGGCAGGTTGCGCGTCTGAGCCTGTGATTCGTCCAAGCAAACCAACACCTGTTGATACAGGCAAAGTTCCTGATTACATTGAACCGCGTCCGCTGATTGGCATTTACGCAAATCAAGCGGGGGTACGGGAATTTATCCAGTACATGGTTCACGATTACGGTTTTTCAGAAGATTATTTGAATGGATTATTTTCGCAAGCAAACAAATTGGATTCGGTCATTCGTTTGGAAGTTGATCCATTTGTGCCGCCAAAACCGAAATACACAGGTCCTATTTCTTCTGAACCTGTCGTCCCACCAAAACCTAAAGTCACAGCTGGTTGGTCAAGTTATCGCAAACAATTTTTAGATGACACACATATTAATAACGGCGTGAATTTTTGGCGACAAAATGCAGCCGCGTTGCAACGAGCAGCGCAAACGTATCATGTTGATCCTGAATATATCGTCGGCATTATTGGTGTGGAAACGTATTTCGGGCGCAATGTGGGCAAAACTAATACGTTTGATGCGTTAAGTACGTTGTCATTTTTTACAATTCGCAGAGCTGAGTATTTTAGTAAAGAACTCGAAAACTTTTTGTTGATGTCGAAAGAAGAAAATTTAGAACCGCGCAAAATCATTGGTTCTTGGGCTGGTGCGTTAGGTTTAGGGCAGTTTATGCCGAAAAGTTTTCGCAAACTCGCTGTTGATTTTAACGGCGATGGCAAACGCGATTTGTGGAATTCTGAGGATGCGATTGGAAGTGTCGCCCATTATTTTAAGAATTCGGGTTGGCAATTTAATCAACTCGTCGCCACGCCTATCAACGGCGATATTGATGCCGAATACATCATTTTAGGCACCGATAGCGGCAATCAGTTTTGGGCAATTGGTCAAAATTTCAAAACGATCAAAAAATATAACAGCAGCAACAAATACGCGATGGCAGTTCATCAATTAGGTCAATCGATAAAACAGCGTTATTTGATGACGAAATAAAACTGCGGCAAATCCCACATTTTTAATTTTTACTGTGTCATATCACACACTTTTCGTAATTACACAGCTTATAAAAAAGCCTGTTTTTTAATTTAAGTTAATAATTTCAATATATTGAAATAAAAATCATAGATTGGCGTGTATCCTGCAAACTAGCAATAACGATTTAAGTTTTTAAAATTTAAGTTTGTTATTTCACTAATAAAAATTTTTCAGGATATAAAATGAACAATGCACTTAAAACTTTAACTTCATTAGCTTTATTGGCCGGTACAGCACAACTTGCTCACGCTCACGCTGGTTTTAAAGATCAAATTACTGAAGGTACTGTAAAAACTTGGAATGCCGTTTCCATTGCTCACGGTTGTGCGTCAAATGCCACACCCGAAGGTGGTGTTGCGTTTCAAAAAGACGTTATTGCTATTAGTACCATTTTTCCAAATCCAAGCGACATTAAAGATGTAACGTTTAGAGGTAGTAAAGGTGCTGTGACTACAACGGGCGCAGAAGCTACTCTTCCAAATTTAGCAGCTCACATCGTGGGTTCAACAGATTCTATCGCATCTACAATAGCAATCAGCGCAATTACATCAGGCGGAACGATGTTTGCGAACACAATTCCTGTTTATGATGAAAAAAATAAAGTGCGCGGATTTCAAGGGTGGAGTGGTAATTCACCTTTCAGCGGGCCAGCATTATTACAAAGTGAACTTAAATTTGATCCTGCGACAGGTACAAATACCTCTCAAGGTTTAGCTCCATTTGGTATTAGTGCAATTCAATTTAATCCAACTTCTTGTGCAAAAAAATTAGTGGTTCGTGTTGCTGTGGCGGACTGGTGTTTAAAAGGTGCTGCAAACTCCGCCGACGATTCAAGAGTTGACGTTTGGATTGGTTCACAAACACCAAAATTTAATGACCCCGATGTGATGCCAAGTGCGCCGACAGTGGCAAATGGTATTTACTGGCCAGGTCTTACTGTAAATCGTGATTTAGCGAAAAATCCATTACCAGGTACAAAAGGCTTTGATCCTGCAAAAATTGCTGTAAATAACGGTATTATCGATCGCACAGTTGCTGGTTGGGAAGTAAGTCCCGCAAAAGCAGCTACGGCAACTACTGCAGCAGTTACAGCGGTGACATCAGATAAAGTGTCTTGCGCTGATGTAACTGATTACGACACAGTTTATATCGAGCCAAACGCTAATGACATTGACAAATACTTGCCAATTTCAACTGCGAAATATCCACATGGTGCAAACGGCGTAGTTTATTGGCCTTCAAAATAAGGGCCTGTCTTTCGTAATCAGCAATTGATTACGCTGTAAAATAATCTGCATATTTTTATTTTTCAAAATGTGCAGATTTTCAAAATGCGCGATAATACGCACAACCGTTATTTCTCTTGGATTTTCTGATGAAAAAAATAGCTCAAAAAACGTTGTTATCGTTTATTGCTTTAAGTGCAATGGAAAGTGCATTTGCGTTGGATTCAGGCGCACAAAATTTAACATCGAAAGAAGGCGCAACGGATTATTTTAAAATGAACTGCGCGGGTGATACGGATCATTTGAATTTTAAATTGTTTGAAGGCGCTGCAAATTCTGTTGTTGAAATGCCAGCCACTCCATCACAACTTTTTAATGCAACATTAACCAAATTAAAATTAACAACAACCGTTTCAGCAATTGAAGCAGGTGCGACAAAAGAAATTACCTTAAAAGGTGGCAATGGTTCATACACATTGGCACTAGACACATTTGGCACAAATTTAAGTGTAAAAACAACGCAAACTTATTCTGTGCAATATCAATGTTTAAATGCAACTGGAAAAGTGACGGTAGGTTCATCAACGCTAACAAAACAAAGCGTTGAATCGGCAAAGAAAACATTAGCAAACGGTAAAACAGTAAAATATATTATTAACTGTGCGAAAGATTTAAAAAACGGCAATACAGATAGTTTAGTTGTGAAACTCATTAGCAAAACAGCGGTGGCAAAATCGGTTTCAACAGCCTCTTCGGCTTTAGCCCCATCTGGCGATTTAACGGCGCAAGTGGTTCGTAATTATTCAGCAAAAAATACTGTAAGTGAATCAATCGATATTCAAGGTGGTAATGGCAAATACGAGGTTTTAGTAAATAGTCCGACCAATAAAGCCTTGCCTTATCATTTTGAATATAGCTGTTTAAATATCAAAAACGTTGAAGTTTCAACATCACCCTTTCAACTTTTACAAGACCAATAACGCGAGGTTGATAGATGAAACATTTAATTTTGTTGTTAATGAGCTTATCTTTGAACTGTTTTGCCCATGATGATGGTGGTACGTTAGGCGAAGAAGAAAAGGCTGTTGATTATTTTTTGGTGTCTTGCAGTGCAGATACCGACAGAATGTATTTTAGCATTTCAACTTCAAATAAATCGCCATTACTTAGCGCACAAGTTTCAAAAGGTAATTTTGTGACAAATATCATTCCAAGTCGTGGCGGCGTAGAAATTATTCAAGGTAATGGTAATTATCGAATTCTCGTGAATAAAAATGGTATTGGTAAAGTCGATTATTCGTTTGTGTACCATTGTGAAAATAATGGTGAGCATACGGACACTGAAATTTTTGAATATCGTCAGGCTGATTTGTAATTTATGAAGAAGTTTTTATTTTTAGTGGCAACACTTATTTTTTCAAATGTTCATGCCGCTACAATCGGTGAAAATTCGCCCGATTGCGTACTAACTTCGCTCAATAACACGCCCGTGCATTTTCATGAACACACAGGCAAAGTGTTATATGTGGATTTTTGGGCATCGTGGTGTACCTCTTGTATGCAATCGTTTCCGTTTTTAAATCAACTGACGCACGAATTCGGCGAGCAAGGTTTGCACATTGTTGGCGTGAATTTAGACGAGCAAGTTGATGATGCACTCGCGTTTTTGGGACATCATCCGTCGCATTTTACGATTGCCAATCATGGCGGTGAGCAATGCGCGAAAAGTTTTGATGTGCAAGCCATGCCAACATCTTATTTAATCGATAAACACGGTGTTATTCGCTATACGCATCAAGGTTTTCGCGTTGGTGAAACGGAAGAATTAAAACAACAAATTGCAAAATTATTGGCTGAAAAATAAAACGATGTTTGAAAAAAAATTCTTAGCCCCCTTAAAAATCGGGGCTTTTTTTTGTTTGATATTTTTATCAGGATGCAGCAGCGTTTCGCCTTGGGAACGCGGTACATTGGCAAAAGCACACATGAATTTACAGCCATCGCCATTACAAAGTAGTTTACGCTCGCATCAATATGGTAGTCGTGAAGCAGCATCGGGTGGTGGTGAAGCAGCTGGAGGTGGTTGTGGCTGTTACTAAATCAAAAGCGTTACATCTTTTAACTGTCGCTGCGCTTGCTTTGCCTTTAACAACGGTTTTTGCCAGCGACGAAGATGCTTATTTTCAATACGGACATTATGAAGATGGCGAAAGAAATTTATTTACGACCAAAAGTGCGTTCAAACCGATTGAAGTCGATAGTTTGCAAAGTGGCGCACGCTTAAAGCTGTCTGATCGCGTGCGTTTAGCGTTCAATTACACGCAAGATACTTGGAGTGGCGCAACGCCAATAACTACTGCCCTACTTGCATTTAATCCCAATCATGAAAGTACCACCCGCGCAAAAACGATTAGTGGTGCATCACCTTATTTGCAACCGTCCAATCTTTATGTAGATAAACAATTTAACCCATTGCAACTTGACGCAAAAACTCAAAAATACAGTGCAAATAATCAACTCGTTCACACACTTTCAACTGCATCGCCTGAAACACGAAAACAAGGTGGTATTGGAATTGGTTACGATTGGGACGAAGCAAGTTTGGATGCTGGTGCTGGAACATCGGTTGAGCCTGATTACCAATCGGTTTTTGGTAATGTCGGTTTGCGGCTTGATTTTAATCAAAAATTAACCAGCGTAAATTTAGGTGCGAGTTATACAGCAAGCGAAACAAACTCGATGCTTGATCACGATGCGTCACCGTATATTGAAACCTCGACATTTGGCACGCGCGTTCAAACGCTAAAAAATGGCGTGAAATTGGTCACGGGTTCAAAAGATGATTGGACAGGGAGTTTAGGTTTAACGCAGGTGTTAAATAAATCGGCGTTAATTGAAGGAAGTGTAAGTTACACGGCAAGCAACGGTTATATGTCGAATCCTTACAAAGTAGTCGAAATTTTATTTGTTGACCCCACTAAAAAAGCGGATTCAGAAGGGAAGATTGACGCAAAATTGTTGCCATTTTTAGAGCAACGTCCAGAGCAGCGAAATCAATGGACAGAAAATTTACGTTTTGTTCAACATATTGCTGCGCTCGATGCCGCGTTACATTTGGATTATCGTTTTTATCACGATGATTGGGGCATTAACGCACATACGATTTCAAGCGATTGGATTCAACCGATTGGCGATGGTTGGTCACTCACGCCGCGAGTTCGTTATTATTCACAAAATGCGGCAGATTTTTACACGCCTTATTTGCTCTCAAAACAAGCCGCAAGTACGATTAAATTTGATGATAACGGCAACATCACGCGCACTTCGTACAATCCAAAATTATTCCCCCAAAATTATTCTAGCGATTACCGTTTGTCAGGTTATGGCGCGTTAAGTGGCGGTTTAACGGTCACTAAAAAATTCGCCAAAGGCTTGGAACTTCAAGCGGGTGCGGAGTATTACACACACGCGGGAAATTTGAAATTAGGCGGTGGTGGCGAAGGAAATTACGCTGATTTTGACGGTTATTTGGTGAATGCCGCATTGAATGTTGATTTAGCGGCATTAGCAACGGCAAATTCCGCGCACAGCGAACATTCTCATCATGCTCATCACCATCATGGTACAGGCGCACCAGCGGGCGTGATGTTTGATCATGTTTTAGCAAATGCAGGCGATGTGATGATTGGGTATCGTTATATGTATGCAAATCAAGCGGGGCAAATGCAAAATGGGACAAATCCAGTCGGTGATAAAACGCTTTTAAATCAAAGTTGTGATCCTGTTTTAAAACAATGTTTTGTTACGCCGCAAGAAATGAGCATGAATATGCACATGCTCGATTTGATGTACGCGCCGACAGATTGGCTAACGTTGATGTTGATGCCGCAATTTATGGATATGCACATGACGATGCGTGACCTTAATGGCGCAGCTGATTTAAATATGCTGACACCATTGGGCGCGGCGGTGACGCATTCTAGGCATGAACACACAACAGGCGGTGTGGGCGATACGGGGATGTACGCGCTATTTAATATCCTCAAATTTTCAAATCAGCAATTGAATGTGAGTTTGGGAATTAGCGCACCAACGGGCGATTCGGCGATTCAATTGCGCGATACGCATCAGCAAGATTTAGGCTTTATTCATTACGGAATGCAGCTTGGTAGCGGAACGTGGGATTTCAAACCTGCAATTACTTATACGGCAAATATCGATGATTGGTCATTTGGCGCACAATTGAATGGTACAAAACGATTAGAAAATCAGAGTAAATCAGGTTTTGCGTTAGGCGATATTTTTCAGGCAACTGTTTGGGGCAGTTACAGTTGGATGAATTGGCTAGCAACATCAGTGCGCGGTGTTTATACCTTGCAAGGCGCGTTAAACGGTTCATACAACGGTATTTATCATCAAATTGGCGCGATGGATTTTCCAAATAGTTATGGCGGACGCTTTGTCGATGTGGGTTTTGGCGTTGCCGCGTCAATGCCAGACGGAAGTTTGCAAGGAAATAGAATTAGTTTTGAATGGTTGCAGCCCGTTCACGATGATGTGAACGGCTATCAACTACCCCGTGAAGGCGCATTATCTGCGACGTGGTCTTATGCTTTTTAATCAATTTTCTTTTTCTGCAATGGGTTCACCATGTGAATTACAGCTTTATGCCGAAAACGATTTTCTTGCTCAAAAAATCGCGCAACAAATTATTACTGATGTTCATCGTTTAGAACGTAAATACTCGCGTTATCGAGCCGATAGTTTTTTATCGAAAATTAACGAAGTTGCCGCGTCTGGCGGTTCGATTGACGTTGATGAAGAAACAGCGGGATTATTAAATTACGCTCAAACCTGTTACGAATTGAGTGACGGTTTGTTTGATATTACGTCGGGGATTTTGCGGCAAGCGTGGCGATTCGACTCCCCTGCCCTGCCAGAAGATAAAATAATTCAATCATTATTAGCAAAAATTGGTTGGCAAAAACTTTACTGGGAAAATTCAACCCTTACTTTTTCGCAGGCTGAAATGGAAATCGATTTTGGTGGAATTGTTAAAGAATACGCGGCAGATAGAGCCGCAACGTTGTGTTTAAATGCGGGAATTTCACACGGAATTGTAAATTTGGGTGGCGATATAAAAATCATCGGCGCACACCCTGACGGTAAACCGTGGTGCGTTGGTATTCAACATCCGCGTGATAAAACCAAAATTTGGAAAACACTAAAATTAAAAACAGGAGCGTTGGCGAGTAGCGGCGATTATGAACGCTGCATGGTGATTGACGGCGTTCGCTACGGGCATATTTTGAATCCAAAAACGGGTTATCCTGTGCGACATTTAGCGGCAGTTAGCGTGATAGCGGATTTATGTGTAGTGGCGGGAAGTGCAGCAACCATTGCAATGCTCAAAGAAAAAGATGGTGAAAAATGGTTGAAGTCGCTTGGTTTGAAAAATTACACGTTTAAAAATTAACCACCACTTCTCCGCCTTGATTTCTGGCACTCACGATTTTGAATTGTAGCGGTATTTCGACAAAAGCAGCACGAGCGGATTCAACTAAATCTTCGGCAATTTCTTCACCTTCAATCAAACAAAAACCAGTCGGTCCCCACGACGTTTGACCAATCGCAACTGCGCCACATTTTGCTAAAAATTGCATGGCTTTTTCTACATCAAGGCTGGTAAATACGCCGCCTTGAGCTGGTGAAAAATGTTCACCAACAGTCTGTTGTAATTCTGTAATGACTTTACCAAAACGCGCTAAATCATTTTCTGCAACCGCTGGTAAAGCCTGCATCAATAATAAATAACTCAATCGTTCTGCTTCCAAGCGTGGAAATGGTGGTAAATTTTTAAACGCATGGATTTCTTGTTGACCATGTAATCCTTGTCCGCGTTGGTCAAAAACTAAAATGAATCGCCATGTTTCTGGAATATCAAAATGTGCCAACATTGGTGGCGTAATCGTATTTTCACCACGTCCACCATCAACAACAAAACCACCCTGTTCAAAAATACCAATGCCAATACCAGAACGTAAACCACGATCCATAATTGCTGCAACATCTCGCACACTCAAACCCAAATTGTAAAACGCATTTAAACCAGCACCCACAGCCAAAGCCATTTGTGTGCCTGAACCCAAGCCAATGTGTTCGGGAATTGCAGAGATAATTTCAATTTGAACATTTGTGGAAACGTTAAAGGTTTCACAAAAAGCGATTAAACATTTTTCGGCTCGTTTATTTGTGACAATTTTTTCTTTCGCAGGAGTAATGACTAATTCTGTCACAGGTTCATTTAATGCCACACCGATGCTGCCAAAATGTCGTCCTAACGCGCCACTCAAATCTAAAAAACCCATGTGTAAACGTGCAGGTGCGATAACAGAAACAGAAGAAAATGAAGTCATGTGTAACCAGTAAAAAATAAAGAATGATGCAAAGATAGCAGATTCTGGAATTATTGAAAGTGCGTTGTTAACACGTCCATAAACCCAGATGACAGTGCGTTAATGTGCAATTTTTATTGTGCTACAATTCGCGCCTCACTTAACCTTCTTAAAATTGTGACCTATGAACAAAATGAGCAAGAAAAAAATTTTTGCATTATTTGCAGCGGTAATTGCTTTAGTAGTTTTTCAACGTGAATTATTGATTCCAATGGCAAAAGAAGCTGCAAAGTCTGATTTATTTCTAATCGAAAGCAAAGATCAAGGCAGCATGATTACGCAATCGAATGAAATGACACAGTTTGCGTTCCAACATTGCAACACACATCTCAAAGCGGATTTAGACCCAAAAACGACAGTGGTATTGCCAGAAAAACCGTTGAATGCGTGGAGTTTAGGAAATTATGAATATGTTGTTAGCGCAGAAGCAGACGTTACGCACGAAAATTCAGTCCCTAAAAAACATAAATATGTGTGCCGAATTAGTTATAAAAATGGTGATGATATAAGTGGCGGTAAAGATTTTGAAAATTGGTCATTAGACGGATTGTCTAAAGTGGATGACGAAAAATAATCATGACGAGACGCAGAAATTTTGCGTCTCATTAAGCGTGTGAAATATCAAAACTCAATACATCGCTAATCGTTCGCGAATTCGCCAACACCATCAAAATTCTATCCAAACCCAACGCAATGCCTGAGCAATCGGGCAAACCGTTTTTCAGCGCAGCGAGTAATCGTTTATCTTTTTCTGCTTTTGGTAAATTATTTTGCTTTCTGATTTCAATTTCAGCATCAAAACGCCTATTTTGTTCTTCTGCATCGCTAAGTTCATGAAAGCCATTGCCCAATTCAATGCCGTTGATAAAGACTTCTACACGCTCTGTGATTAACGGATTTTTAGCATTTAAACGCGCTAATGATGATTGACACGCGGGATAACCATAAACCAAACACAGCTCATTTTTACCCAAATGTGGTTGAACACAAAAACTAAATAAAAAATCTAACCACAGCGCGTGATTTTCGCCACAAATAGAAATTGCATCGGACAAATGTTCTCGTTTAGCAAAAGCAGAGTAATCCTCACGCGAAAAAACGAGTGCGTTCAAACCCGTAAATTGCTCGAAAACGGTTTGATAACTGATGCGTTGTGGCGTTTTCAACCTGCCATCAAATAAAATATCGAACAACAATTCCACTTCATTCATCAATTCTGCCAAATCAAAATCAACCCGATACCATTCTAAAATCGTAAATTCTGGATTGTGAAAACGTCCTGCTTCACCATTCCGAAAGGCTTTGCAGATTTGAAAAATTGAACCACTACCTGCTGACAATAATCGTTTCATGGCAAATTCAGGCGACGTTTGTAAAAATAATAGTTGTGAATGTGGAGGTGTTTCGTAATTTGACGTAAAAAAAGCGAGTTGTGGATCCGTGCCACTCGCGTGACTAAGTAACGGTGTTTCTACTTCCAACACATTTCGTTCCGCAAAAAAAACGCGAATACGTTGCAGCATTCGCGCTCTTAATTGCAATAATTCAATCGAACAACTTTCTGAATTTTGCACGGCAATTTTATTCTTTGACGCGAGAAATATATTCACCCGTGCGAGTATCAACTTTAATTACTTCATTTTGTGCTACAAATAACGGAACACGAACGACTGCGCCTGTTGATAATCTGGCTGGTTTACCGCCGCCGCCTGATGTATCACCACGCACACCTGGATCAGTTTCAACAATTTCTAATTCCACGAAATTTCCTGGTGTCACGGCTAATGGCGCATCATTCCACAATGTGACGGTACACATATCTTGATCTTTTAACCACAAGCCTGCATCGCCAACCACTTTCGCATCGGCTTGATATTGTTCAAATGTATTCTGATCCATAAAATGACGATAATCACCGTCGTTATAAAGATATTGCATTTCAACATCCATCACGTCGGCACCTTCCAGCGATTCGCCAGATTTAAATGTGCGCTCAATAACCCGACCTGTTTTTAAATTACGGATTTTGACACGGTTAAATGCTTGCCCTTTACCAGGTTTCACAAATTCGTTTTCGATAATCGCGCATGGATCGTTATCTAACATGATTTTCAAGCCAGATCTAAATTCATTGGTGCTATAAACTGCCATTTTGTCCTCAAAAGATTAAACAAGTTAAAGCATCATTATAATGGTTCAGGTTCTATCCTAAAAACTTTAAAATCCAAAAAATACGGATATTACACGCCATTATTATTTGCTTGAAAATGGGTTGGCAGAAAGATTAACGACTTCTGCTGCGTGAACCTTGCGTTTTAGGACGCGCATTCGATGCTTGATTTCTAGCAACGTAACCTTTCTTATCAGAGGGTTTTGTATGACGTAAATCTTTCTTCGCACCATCTTTCACGACGACTTTTTTCGGCATATCGGCGACTTTTAACGACACCACTTCATAACCTGTATCAGCAACTTGTGGCAAATGACGTTTCAATAATTTTTCAATTTCAAATAATAATTGTGATTCTTCAGGTGAAACTAACGAAATCGCCGCGCCGCTAGAACCCGCACGACCTGTGCGCCCAATACGATGAATATAATCTTCAGGTACTTGCGGCAAATCATAGTTCACAACGTGCGGTAAATTATCGATGTCCAAACCGCGTGCCGCAATATCTGTCGCCACTAAAACAGATACTTTTCCATTTTTGAAAAAATCTAATGCTTTAGTGCGTGCGCCTTGTGATTTATCACCATGCAAGGCGGCTGAACGAATACCGTCCATCGTCAATTGTTTTTCCAAACGATCCGCGCCATGTTTTGTACGAACAAAAACCAACACTTGTTTCCAATTGTTACTGCCAATTAAATACGAAAGCAAAGCACGTTTATTTTCTTTTGCGATGCCATAAACTAATTCGGAAACATTTTCAGACGTGATATTCGGCTTCGCTACTTCAACCGCAATAGGATTATTTAATAACTGTGCAGCAAGTGCTTTGATTTCTGATGAATAAGTGGCTGAAAATAATAATGTTTGACGCTGTTTTGGCAAATTGCCACAAATTCGTTTAATGTCTGGCAAAAAGCCCATGTCCAACATTCTGTCAGCTTCATCGAGAACCAACATTTCGACGTTATTCAAATTGATATGGCGTTCGTGCATGTGATCGCACAAACGTCCAGTGGTCGCCACCACAATATCGCAACCGCGTTGTAATTGGCGAATTTGCATATTGATACTCGCACCACCGATAATAACCTCTGTGACCAACGGCAAATGTGCGCCATACGTTTTAATACTTTCATAAACTTGCGCCGCGAGTTCACGAGTTGGCACGATAACTAATGCGCGAATGCGTCGTGGTTTTTGATGCGGATCATGATTTTCCATTAAGCGTTGCAACAATGGCAACGTGAAACCAGCGGTTTTACCCGTGCCAGTTTGTGCGCCCGCTAAAACATCTTTGCCAGCGAGAATATGGGGAATAGCTTGTTTTTGTACGGGGGTTGGCGTGGTGTAACCTTGGGTACTGATGGCTTTTAATAATTCTTCGTTTAAGCCGAGTGCTTCAAAACTCATGTAAAATCTCTTTGTAATAAAAATAAAAATGAAGTGGATAGCGGTAATATAACACAAGGCTCATAAGGGTTTGATGTTAAAAGTAAGATAGCGAAAATGAGCCTAACTTTTTATTCGGATTACTATTAAAATACACCACGCAAATTGTAAACGACCATCAAAGTCACCTTTTTAAAATTATTTACTAAATTTTGGAATAAAAAATATGTTCACACGCCTTCAAACTAAATTATTCGCAGCATTTTTTCTTTTGTTGCTGATGAGTTCTGCGACAACGTTTATTGCGGTATCGCAATTGGACACCAATAATTTACGTTCATGGTTATTCGGAATGCTAGGCGTGTCGTGGCTGTTTGGTATTGGTTTTGCATTTTCAATTTCTAACACGCTAAAGCAACGCATCAACGCAGTTACCGAACAAACTAATTCTATTCTTCAAGGGAATTTGAAATCGTTAGACCAAGAAATCAATGGCGATGATGACGATGAATTTGCTGTCATTACGCAAAAGAATTTCAAAATTTCACAAATTTTGTTTGCCCTGCTGCAAGATTTAGAAATCATTGCTCAAGCGTCACGAGATGGAAAATTGCAGCAACGTCTGGAAATGGATACATATCAAGGCGATTGGAAACAAATAGCATTAACCGTCAACACATTATTAGATGCCGCAACTCGTCCGATTGACGCGCAAGCAGCCGTTTTACAAAAAATGGCGGAAGGCGTATTAAATACACACATCACGGATAATTTTAAAGGTGAACATAATCGCATTAAAGATGCGGTGAATCGTATTGCAGATATTGCGGCAAATGTGATGCACGAATTTGATTCGTTATTATCAGATTTTGAAGCGGGTGATTTTGCACGTCGAGCGACAACAGAAGGTTATGACGGTGATTGGAATACCATTTTAGCGGGTGTGAATCGCATATTGGGCATTGTTCATCAATCGACACAAGAAGTTCAAACGCAAAATTGGATTAAAACAGGTTTGGCGGAATTATCAGGGCGTATTCGTGGTGATATGTCGTTAAATGATTTGGCATATCAAGTGGCTTCTTACATTGCGGTTTATACCAATGCACAAATTGGTGCGTTGTATTTGTGGAATGAATCTGATGAACGTCTACATTTGACGGGCAGTTACGCTTACGAATTCCGAAAAAGTTTATCTCAATCTTTTGCACTAGGTGAAAGTTTGGTTGGGCAAGCCGCGTTAGAAAAACAAATAATTGTTGTCAGTGATTTACCCGATGATTATGTTCGCATTACATCGGGAATTGGCGGTGTAACCGCTCGCAGCACCATCGTTGTACCGATTTTGCACGAAGGCAATATCAAAGGCGTTTTGGAATTGGGCAGTTTGACTGAATTTAGTAAAGAAACGCTCGATTTGTTGCGCCTTTATTCGGACACCATCGGCATGGCGGTTGTTGTGGCAGAATCAGCAGTCACAACGAAATTTTTGTTAAAACAAGCTCAAGAACAATCTGAAAAACTAAAATCACAACAAGAAGAATTGCAGCAATATAACGAAGAGCTAGAAGAGCAAACACAAGCCTTACAAGAAAATGAACTTGCGTTGAAAATTCAGCAAGAAGAATTGCAACAATCGAACGAAGAATTAGAAGAACAAACACAAGCCTTGCAAGCCAGCGAAGCGCAGTTGATAAAACAACAAGAAGAATTGGAGCAAAGTAATCAAGCGTTAGAAGAGCAAACGCAAGCCTTGCAAGCCAGTGAAGCACAATTGAAATTGCAACAAGAAGAATTACAACAAACCAACGAAGAATTAATTGAGCGCACCGAAGCGTTAGAGCAACAGCGTGACAAAGTAGAGCAAAAAAATAATCTACTCAAAGCCGCGCAAGATGATTTAACACGCAGAGCGGAAGAATTGGCGATTACGTCAAAATACAAAAGCGAATTCTTAGCCAATATGAGCCATGAATTACGCACGCCATTGAATTCGATGTTGTTGCTTTCGCGTTCGTTGTCTGACAATCGTGAAGGCAATTTAAACGAAAAACAGGTTCAATCGGCACGAGTGGTTTATCAAAGCGGTAATGATTTATTGAGCATCATTAACGATATTTTAGATTTGTCTAAAATCGAATCAGGTCATGAATTGGCAATTATGGAAACGGTGCCGCTCGATGAGGTTATCTCGCAAACTGAGGGACTTTATCGCCCCGTTGCGGCGGATAAAGGATTGGAATTCATTGTTGATGTTGCGGAAAACACACCCAAAGATTTGTATACCGACCGTCAACGATTAGGGCAAATTTTACGCAATTTGTTATCCAATGCGTTTAAATTTACAGAACGCGGTTCAGTTTCGTTGAGCGTTTGGATTCCTGATTCCTTCACCGATAAATATGCCAATATGTTAGCGATTAGCGTCGCAGATACTGGCGTGGGTATTCCAGAAGATAAACAATTAGCCATTTGGGAAGCGTTTCAACAAGCCGATGGTTCAATTAGTCGTCAATACGGTGGCACAGGTTTGGGATTAACCATTTCGCGTGAATTAACTCGTTTATTGGGTGGTGAAATTCAAGTGGAATCTGAGTTAAATGTAGGCAGTCGATTCACACTTTATCTTCCGTTGAATGGCATAAATATCAGCACAAATGAAATATCCACTGAAAAATTAGTCGTTCCAGCGATTAACGAGGCATTTGAACAGATAAAGAAAAAAGCGGTTCAAAATCGCCCCGTGGTTAGAATTTCTGATGACCGCGAAACATTAGCCAGCGATGATTGTGTGATATTGATTGTCGAAGATGATTCTATTTTTGCCGAAGTATTAGCGGGTTTATGTCACAAAAATGGCTATCAATATCTCGCGGCGGCTTCGGCTGAAGAAGCGTTGAATCTATTGGCGAGTTACAACATTATCGGCATTTTCTTGGATATGTTATTGCCTGAAAAAGACGGTCTATTTTTATTGACGCACATCAAAGAAAATTTAGATAAAGCGCATATTCCGATTTACGTTATGTCGGCAGATTCGAGTTACAGCGATGTCATTTCACACGGGGCATTAGGTTTCTTAACAAAACCCGTCACAGAAGAAGAATTGGAAAAAGCCTTTGAATCTATCAATGACATTATTGTCGATAAAGTTAAAAAGATTTTAGTTATCGAAGATGACCCGAAATTAGCCACGTCAATTACGGTGTTATTAGGTGAAGATAAAACCAGTATCGTCACGGCTGAAAATGGCAAACTTGCGCTCGCTACCATTGAAGCCAATTATTTTGATTTAATCGTGTTAGATTTCGGATTGCCTGATATGACAGGGTTGGAATTATTAAAACGGGCAAATGAAAATAGATCGGTAAAAATGCCCCCTGTGATTATTTATACGGGGCGCGATTTAACCCGCCAAGAATATGAAGAAATTCAAAAATACACCAATAGCGTGATTGTGAAAAGTGTGCAATCTGATGAACGTTTATTGGCTGAATCGCGATTATTTTTACATCGCGCCGTGGCGAGTTTGCCTGAAAAATCTAAAAAAATGTTGTTGTCGTTACACGATAAAGACGCGATGTTCCAAGGCAAAAAAGTATTATTGGTGGACGATGATATTCGCAATATTTTTTCATTATCAGCGGTTTTGGAAGAACGTGGAATGTTTGTAATGACTGCCAGCAATGGACAAGAAGCGTTGGAACAACTCAAATCGGTGCGAGTGAATAATGTGGATTTGATTATTACCGACATCATGATGCCTGGTATGGACGGTTTAGAATTGATTAAACTGATTCGTGCCGAAGATTGTTATTTTTCTTTACCGATTATCGCGTTGACAGCAAAAGCAATGAAAGAAGATCGTCATCGTTGTTTAGAAGCTGGTGCATCGGATTATCTGACCAAACCTGTTGATGTGGATAGATTATTATCAATGTTGCACGTTTGGTTATATCGGTAAATGACAAATGATTAACGAACGCGAAAATTATGAATTGGATTTATTACTCAACGTAATTGAATATCGCTGGGGGTATGATTTTCGCGATTATGCCCGTGGTTCTATTGGGCGACGCGTGAAAAATGTGATGTCCAGACATCGAATTAAACACATTAGTGATTTAATTCCGCTTGTTTTACATGATTCCGATTTTTTTCAAGACATGATTGGTGATTTTTCGATTACCGTGACAGAAATGTTTCGTGATCCGAAGGTGTGGAATAAAATCGTCACCGAAGTGTTACCGCGTTTAAAAAGCTGGCCTTATTTTAAAATTTGGCACGCCGCCTGTGCGACAGGTGAAGAAGTTTGGTCGATGGCAATTTTGCTTAAAGAAGCGGGGCTATTAGAACGCGCCACGATTTATGCTACAGATTTCAATGACGCTGCGCTTCATCAAGCACGAAAAGGCACTTACGCTGTTAAAAATATGCAAGCTGCCAGCCGTAATTATATTAAAGCGGGCGGACAGCATTCTTTGTCTGAATACTATACGGCACAAGGAAGTGAAGTGGTTTTTGATGCCGAATTAGGCAAACGAGTTGTGTGGGCGAATCATAATTTAACGACGGATCGTATTTTTGGTGAAATGAATTTAATTGTGTGTCGTAACGTGCTTATTTATTTTTCGCCTAATTTACAGAATCAAGTATTGACGTTATTTACCCTTAGTTTGTCACGCGGTGGCTTTTTATGTTTAGGTGCCAAAGAAACCTTGGCTTTTATGGGCGTGAAAAATTGCTATATCCCATTAGCCATAAATGAAAAAATTTGGTGCAGAAAAAATACCGTTAATTTTGTCGATCCAGTTAATCTTCTCGAGCAAAATAATCCCGTTGTTATTCAAAATCCCCGTCAAAACCCAAATGGTGGAATTATCGCTATTGGTTGTTCAATGGGCGGTGCAAAAGCGTTGCAAGCGATATTGTCAAAATTATCGCCTGATTTTCCATTGCCGATTGTCATCACACAACATATTTCACCGTCAAAAAATTCGTTTTTGGCCGAAGTTTTACAACGCTCATGTGTTCTGACGGTCAAAGATGCAGAAAATGGTGATTTCATTAAAAAAGGTTATGTTTATCTTGCACCATCCGATTATCATTTGGTTATCGAAGAAAATGCAACCATTACAATATCTTCTGAAGAACCCAAATCTTATGCGCGTCCAAGTATTGATATCATGTTTGAATCGGTAGCCAATGCTTATGGTGAAGATGCCATTGGTGTTGTTTTGACAGGTGCGAATGCTGATGGCGCAGAAGGTTTAGATGCTATCCGAAAAGCTGGGGGGTGGGCGTTGATTGAAGACCCAAAAACAGCGCATACTGGATTTATGCCGAATGCAGCATTGTGTAAAGCGGGTGCAGATTGTGTTTTGCCGCTTAAAAAAATTGCAGATGCGTTAATTGATCGAGCAAAAACGATGCAATATCAAACAACGGCACAACTGCCAAATAATCCATAATTTTTAGTCTATAAATTTTTAATGAACATTTTAATTGTTGATGATAGCGCAGCAAATTTGCTGGCGTTAAGTAACACCCTGACAGATTTAAACCTAACGATTACCGCAACCCATTCAGGTGAAGCTGCGTTAAAGATTTTGCTAAAAAGCGAAGTCTTACCAGAAGTTGCTATTCTTGATGTCCAAATGCCGATGATGGATGGTTACGAATTAGCCAAAATTATGCGTTCACACCCGCGCACACAACATATTCCAATCATTTTTCTGTCGGCGATTTATACCGACGATTGGCACGTTGCGTTGGGTTACAAAAGTGGTGCAGTGGATTTTTTAACGAAACCATTCAATCCTGATATTTTGCGTGCAAAAGTGAATGTCTTTTTGGATATTGCGCGTTATCGACAAGAAAATGAAGCTCTGATTTTGCACGCAAAAGAACAAGCCGATTTGCTTGCGATTGCTAAAACAGAATTTCTTGCCAATATGTCGCACGAAATCCGCACACCGATTCACGCGATTCTTGGACTTTCCGAATTAGCATTGCAAAAAGACACGGTAATAGAAACGCATCATTATTTAGAAAAAATTAACCAATGTACGTTAAATTTGATGTGTATTTTGAACGATATTTTGGATTCTTCTAAACTAGAGGCAGGCTGCATTCACATTGAACTTATCGAGTTTAATCTTGATTTCATATTGCAAAGTTTGAGTAATTTATTTTCAGACAATGCCGCCGAAAAAGGCATTAAATTTGAAATAGAAATTTCACCTGATGTGCCGCGTGATTTAATTGGTGACGGTTATAAATTGCAGCAAATTCTTACCAATTTAATTCGGAATGCGGTCAATTTCACGTCAGAAGATGGCACTATTATTTTCAGAATTACCCTTCAACGCATGGAAAAGCAAAAAGCACGATTGTTGTTTTCGGTGATTGATACGGGCATTGGGCTATCGTCTGATAAATATGAAGCGATATTTCAACCGTTCAGCCAAGCCGATGGTTCTATTACGCGGCGTTTTGGTGGCACAGGTTTAGGATTATCGATTAGCCAAAAATTATTGCAGATGATGGGCGGTGAGTTTGTGGTGCAATGCGTTTTGGGTGAAGGCTGTTGCTTTAGTTTTGAATTATCGCTTGATGTTCAGGTGGAAAAATCTGCTCACTCGAAGAAAGAGGAACGCCAACTGATTGATGCGAAAAAGTTTAATAAATCTATGTTGAATTTCCCTGCTTCTAGTTCATCGAAAGATTCGGCTCGCCGAACACCCGATGAAATTGAAGCATTAAATAAAATTATGGCTGAATTGGACGAATTACTTGAGGGAAAAGATTTTATTTCGGATAGATTGCTTGATACACTGAAACTCTATTTGAATTCCAATCAAATTCAACTATTTTCTAAACTCTATAAATTGATTAGAAATATAAAATACGATGAAGCCCGTAAAATTTTAAAACAGATAGTTGAATTATAGAATTTAACTAGAATCTGAAGCACGAGGATAAAATTAAAATGCCCGATACAACAAAACCAGTCATTCTAATCGCCGATGATGATGCACTTAATGTGCAAATTTTGGCAGAATTTTTAGAGCTTGATTATCGAATTAAAATTGCAACAAATGGCACGGAAACCCTTGCGATTGCAAAGAAATGTCAGCCAGATTTAATTCTGTTAGATATTATGATGCCTGACGTTGATGGTTTTGAAGTGTGTCGTTTACTCAAAAATAATCCCGACACAAATAAAATTACGGTGATTTTTTTAACGGCGAAAAACACCCGATTTGATGAAGAACTCGGCTTGAATCTAGGGGCTGTAGACTATATTGCCAAGCCATTTGTTATCGGAATTGTGCGAGCGCGTATTCGTAATCACATTAAGCTGAAACAACAAGCTGAAGCGATTGAATATCTTGATAGCATGATTGAAGAACGAAAAAGAGCAGAAGAATCCGCTGCGGAACTTCAACAGCAGTTATTTCAATCACAAAAAATGGAAACCATTGGGCAATTAACCAGCGGTGTAGCGCACGATTTTAATAATATCTTGATGTCCATTTTGGGTTTTACGCGATTAGCGTTAATGCTCAATAATCAGCAGGATGAAGATTCACCCGTGAAAGAAAAAATCACCAATTATTTAGAAAATGTCGAACGTTCTTCAAATCGGGCGGCGGATTTGGTTGATAAAATGTTGATTTTTTGTCGTGAAGGCAGTGCTGTCAAAGCCACGATTGCAATTTCTCCCGTTAAAATTATGGAAGAAGTGGTTCAACTGCTTCATTCAACGATTACCAGCAACATTTCTTTTGTCGAACGCTTCAATTTTAATGAAAATAAAGCGATTAAAATTGTGGTTCACCCGATTGAATTACATCAAGTTATCACCAATTTGGTGGTCAATGCCAGAGATGCGATTCAAAGTAGCAATAATCATCATGGCATTATCACGATTGATTTGTCGCTGGTTAAAAATTACAGCGGTCGTTGTAGTGCCTGTTCAAAAAAATTAGGCGGTGATTTTGTAATTGCCAGCGTCAGTGATAATGGCGAAGGTATCGATGCAGAAAAAATTAATCGTATTTTTGATCCATTTTTCACCACTAAAGAATTAGGTGAAGGCACGGGATTAGGTTTATCGGTGGTGAGTGGCATTCTTCATAACGCCGATGGACATATTGTGGTGGAATCAACACGCGGTGAAGGAACGAGTTTCCATTTGTTGTTTCCGCTTGCCCACGAAGAAACAAATAACGAATTAGATGACGGTGTTGGTGAGAAAGATACTTTAATTTGTCAACGCCAGTTAAGAATTTGTGTCGTTGATGACGAAGAAGTTATTTGTATGTTATTCAAAGAGTGTCTTACTAATTTTGGTTATGCCGTTGAAGCATTTACTTCTAGTACCTCGGCGTTGGATTACTTTAGAAATGCCCCCGATTATTTTGATGCAGTCATTACAGATTATGGAATGCCAAATTTAACTGGACTGGATTTAGCTTCTGAAATTCTTGCGATGCGTCCAGAATTACCGATTTTGATTTGTACGGGTTACAGCGATAAATTGAAAACAACTGAAGATTTGCCGCAAGGTAATACATTTTTATTTAGAAAACCTGTTGGTACAGATCAAATTATCAGTACATTAGAAAACTTTTTTAATAATTCTTAACTTTAAACTTTTTTAGGAGACTTTGATGTCTAAAATTCTAATTATTGATGATGATCCACAAGTGTGTGAATTGATTTCTACGATGCTTAACTTTGAAAAGCATTCTGTTCAAATTGCTTATGATGGCATTGAAGCGTTGAAGCTCTATAAGTCGAACCACCATGATTTGATTATTACCGACATACTTATGCCAGGTAAAGATGGAATCGATACGATTTGTGAACTGATGCAATTAAATCGTGATGTGCCGATTATCGCTATGTCGGGTGGACGACGAACATTGTCGAGTGACTTTAACTTAGATTCTGCGAAATTGGTGGGCGCAAAGGTGATGTTGAAAAAACCATTTACAGACATTCAATTAAAACAAGCCGTTAAACAGGCGATGGCATAAACCAAACTACTCAAGGGAACGACGATGTCAAATATCTTACTTGTTGATGATGATGTACAAGTGCGTGAATTACTTACCATTATGCTGACGCATGACAAACATTCGGTAGTTGCTGCTGAGAATGGTGCAGAAGCAGTAAAAACTTATAAATCACGCAAATTTGATTTGGTTATTACTGACATACTTATGCCAAAACAAGATGGAATTGAAACCATTCTTGCACTTTTAGAAATCGATGCAAAAGTTCCCATTGTCGCCATGTCTGGTGGTAGAGGCGCGATGTTGAGTAGCGATTTTAATTTGGATTCCGCCAAAATAATTGGTGCGAATGCGATTTTGAAAAAGCCATTTACACATGGTCAGTTACAAGAAGCCATTACAACCGCAATGACTTCGCCCCGTCACGCATAAATGTTTATTTTTAGCGACTATTCACACCTTTATCGTGTGAATAGTTTGCCCAATAAATTATGAAAACAATCGCAATTATTGGTGCAGGTGCTGCAGGGTTAATGGCAGCAGAAACGCTTAGTCAGGAAGACGTTCGCGTGATAGTTTATGACGCGATGCCATCAGTAGGACGAAAGTTTTTAATGGCGGGTAAAGGCGGAATGAACATTTCTCACGCCGAAGACTTTTCTGTTTTTATGACGCGCTATGGCACACGCCAACAAAATCTTGCACCATATTTGAATGCTTTTACCCCGACAGATTTACGCGCATGGTTAAGCGATTTAGGGATTGAAACGTTTGTCGGTTCTTCGGGACGAGTTTTTCCAAAAGAAATGAAAGCCGCACCTTTATTACGCGCTTGGTTACATCGTTTGCGTTCACGAGGTGTTCAATTTTCAATGCGTCATCGTTGGTTGGGCTGGAAAAATGATGACACACAAACGTTGATTTTTGATACGCCAAATGGTGAACAAATGGCGACTGCTGATGTGGTGATTTTGGCGTTAGGCGGTGGCAGTTGGGCGAAATTGGGTTCGACAGGTGATTGGGTTTCAATTTTGCGTGAAAAAGGTATAAAAGTTGAAACATTACAGCCCAGTAATTGTGGCTTTAATGTGGCGTGGCGCGATTATTTCAAAGCGCGTTTTGCGGGTTCGCCAGTTAAAAATGTGAGTTTACGTTTTGAAGATTTCCAGCAAAAAGGTGAACTAATGTTGACTGAAAATGGCATTGAAGGCGGTTTGATTTACGCGGCATCGTCACGCATTCGAGAAACCATTTTTAAAGCAGAAACGGCGACCATTTATCTTGATTTATTTCCTGATAAAACAGCAGATGAATTATTAAAAAAACTAAGCAAGCCGCGTGGCAAATTATCGACCGCACAATTTTGGCGTAAACAACTAAGTTTAGACGGCACGAAATCTGGATTGGTTCGGGAGGTTTTATTGGTTGATGATTTAAATTCGTCTGAATTAGTTGCTCACACATTAAAAAACTTACCTGTGATTTTACTTTCACCACGTCCCATTGATGAAGCGATTAGTAGCGCGGGCGGTGTTTGTTTTGATGAGTTAAATGACGATTTAATGAGTGAAAAATTGACAGGCGTTTTTTATGCGGGAGAAATGTTGGATTGGGAAGCACCAACGGGCGGTTATTTACTTACAGCATGTTTAGCGACAGGAAGAGCTGTAGGTCTGAGTGCGTTAAAACGTGGTTGTTGAATCAATAGGTTGTCGCTTTTTAAATAGTTGATTCGTCAAACAAATACATTTTCATTTTTTATAACCTTTTAAGTAGAGATAAAACTGTGGCGGATTTTATTATTGGACGGCAGCAAATTCTTGATAAGCATTTGAATATTTTCGCTTATGAGCTTTTATTTCGTGGTCAGGGTTTTGACTTAACGAATAAAGACGATGTCACTAATCAAATTATTACGGAAAAGATTTTAGACGTTGGTATTGATAATATCGTTGATAAACACAGGGCTTTTATTAATTTTTCGACGCAAGACATTTTAGATAAAATTCCGTTTTCATTACCTAAAAACCGTATCGTTATCGAAATTTCGGAAAACGTGAAGATTGACGATTCGCGTGTAATTGATAATTTGCGTGAAATGTCAAAACAAGGTTATTTAATTGCGTTGGGGAATTTTGTTTTTACAGAAGCACGAAAACCTTTAGTTGAATTTGCGAACATTGTTAAGCTCGATATTTTAGAAATGGGGGAAATGAAAACTCGCGATGCGATTGCTCAACTTGCACCATATAATTTAAAAATCTTGGCTGAAAAAGTTGAAGCACATAGCGAATATGCTTATTTATGCGAATTAGGATGCGAGTATTTTCAAGGTTTCTTTTTCAGTAAACCCAATTTAGTTGAAGGGCGACGCATGGGGGTAAATCAACTTGCTGCTGTACGCTTGTTGACGACAATAAATAATCCTAATGTTGAATTCGACGAATTAACGAAAGTTATTTCGGAAGATATTGGGTTAAGTTATAAATTATTGCATTACATTAACTCCGCATTTTTCTCAATTCCTACCAAAATTGAATCCATTGGTCAGGCGATTACTTATCTTGGAATGGTCGAGTTAAAACGTTGGATTAACATTTTGATGTTATCTTCATTGTCAGATAAGCCTGCAGTCGTCATGCAAAATGCGTTGATTCGTGGAAAAATGTGCGAATTATTAGCGCAAATTGTGGGGCAAAAAACGGCTAATTTCTTTTTGATTGGAATGTTGTCGTCTTTAGATAGTATTTTGGATATTTCATTGGAAGATGCTTTAGAACAATTGCCATTAGGCGATGATATTATCGACGCAATTTTGCATCACAAAGGTTTAGGCGGCGAAGCATTAAACTGTGTTTTAAATTATGAACATTGGGACACAGGCTCGATTTCATTTGGAAATGTTGATCAAGCTAAAATTGGTGAGGTGTATATGGAAAGTATTAATTGGGCGACAAAAGTGATGGGAAATGTGTGATACACATTTTCTCTAAAAAAAACGGCGTAGCAATTCATTTGCTACGCCGTTTTTTTATGGACGTTAAAGAATTAACTTTTTATTCCAATAAACTTTTTTATTGGTACGGCATTTGCTGACACTTTATTTATTAAACAACATTTTACAGGCTATTTTATGGATACTTTTTTTAAACGGACATTGCTTTCATTGGCAATTGTGGCAACAAACTCCGCATTTGCTTCTGATTACAATAAAACGATTGAGGATGCTTTGAAAATTGGTAGTGATGGCGGGATTAAAGCTGACATCAATTATCGTTTTGAAAACGTTGACCAATTTTCAGGTGTAATTTCAACAACAAATCCTGCTAATCCTAAAACGGCAAACGCCAACACTATTCGCACACGCTTCGGTATTTTGTCACCAAGTTTTCATGGCGTTCAAGGTTTCGCAGAATATGAAGGTACACACGCAATGCAATCGGATTACAACGATGCGCGTGGGCATAATACGGGATTTTCAACCATTGCAGATCCTGTGTATAACGAGTTAAACCAATTGTGGTTAAGTTACTCAGGACTTCCAGACACTTTGATTAAAGGTGGTCGTCAACGCATTAAATTCGATGATGATCGTTTTATTGGAAACGTCGGCTGGCGACAATTGGAAACCACATTTGATTCCGCGTTGATTACGAATAAATCGTTACCGAATACCACGATTAACGCGGGTTATATTGGCAACGTACAAACCTTCACCGCGACAACTGAAAATATAAATGCGCCGATTTTGAATGTAAATTACAAGTTGGGCGATTATGGCAACCTTATTGGTTACGGTTATTGGTTGGATTACACCGATCAAAATTTAGCGATTAGAAATAAATCAAACCAAACATTCGGTTTACGTTTGAACGGTGCAACTCCGAAAATTTATACCAATTACAATCTGCTTTACACAGCAGAATGGAGCATTCAACAAGATTATGGACATAGAACAACGTCTTATGAAGCCAATCGTTTTAATATGATGGGCGGATTTAATGCGTATTTCATGACATTCCAAGGTGCAATGGAACAGCTAAACGGCAATGGTTCGGGACAATTTAATACGCCACTCGGAACTAATCACGCTTTTCAAGGTTGGGCAGATTTGTTTTTAATTACACCTAAAGATGGTATTCGTGATGTTTTCGGAACAGTCAGCGCAAAAGTTTGGGACGACAGTTTGACGATTGCGGGTGTTTATCATGATTACACCGATGACACTGGCAACATTGCTTATGGTAAAGAATGGGATTTTCAAGCGACTAAAAAATTCGGCAAACATTATTCTGTGATGGCGAAATATGCGAATTACATCGCCGATAACACAGCACGGACTGCGTCAAGTGCTTACACAACGACTGACACTCAAAAAATCTGGATTCAAGGCAACATCAATTTTTAAAATCACATGATAGATGGCGGATTTAATATCCGTCATTCATACAAAATAAATTTTCATTCTTCGGAAACACACGATTATGTTTTTAAAAAATCTGTCTATTAGACGCAAATTACTGTCAATGCTAATTTTGCCATTGCTCTGTCTTATTATTGCCAGTAGTACGATTATTCTGGATCGTTTTCATGCTGTTAGCCAATCAACACAATTAACTAAAGATGCTGCATTTTTCGCTGAAATTGGCGCGGCAGCGCATAATTTACAAAAAGAACGTGGTACTTCCGTTGCCTTTGTCAGTAGCAAAGGCGCGAAAATGGCAGATAAACTACCAACGGTGCGTGCTGACAGTGACAAAGTTCTCACGATATTAAATGAAAATATCAATCAACGTTTAGTAGCTGGTGATGAGTCACTTCAAAGCATCGTCGATGCGTTATCAAAACTAAAAACCTTACGTCAAAAATCAACAGAATTTCAAATTGATGGTTTAGCGTGTGCTGCACAATATACGACGATTATTCAGTCACTTTTAGAATTGACAAGTACGGTTGCAAAATCGACAAATAATTCAGAAATTATGCGGAGTGCAAATACTTATTCTGCGTATTTGAATATGAAAGAACGCGCAGGGCGTGAACGCGCTATTTTGGCTGGAATTTTCGCGCTCGATAAAATGGATTTACCTCATTTACTAAAATTGTCTGGAAACTTAGGCGAATATAACGCCAGCTTTAGCCAATTTAATCAAATCGCAACATCTGAGCAAATCGAATTTCATAAACAGACAGTCACGGGAAAATCCATTGTTGAAGTCGATACCATGCGAAAACGTGCGCTAGAATCTAATTTAGATACATCATTAGGAATTGATAACGCTTATTGGTTTGAGCAAGCGACAGCACGCATCAATTTAATGAAAATAGTGGAAGATAAATTAGTGGGGGATTTGCAAAATAGCGCGAATTCCATAAAACAAATCGCCATGACGACGTTAATTATCGTGTTAATTTTGACGTTGCTGGTTATTTTATTAACGATTATTTTGATTTCAAAAGTAACGGTGGCAATTTCTCAACCGTTAGATTTATTAAAAAATACATTGATTACAATCAATGAAACAGGCAATTACTCTAAAAAACTGGATTACTATTCAAAAGATGAAATTGGACAAACTGCTGCGGCGTTTAATGCCATGATGACGACATTACAAATGGCGTTGGCAAATACAAATGCTGTAATGAACGCAATTTCACACGGTGAGTTTAATGTTCAAATTGAAACAACATTAAATGGCGATTTGAATGAATTAAAAACTAATGTCAATGAAACAGTCGGACAACTCCGAATCACCATTTTTGCGTTAAATGATGTGATGAATTCATTATATAACGCCGACTTTGCTAAAGTTATTGTTGCAAACGTAAAAGGTAATTATAAGCAAATCATTGATAAAGCAATCAATTCACAAGAAGCGTTGCGTGTCATGCTGACAGATATTGGTCGCATCATGGAATATATAGCGGCAGGTGATTTAGATCACAATCATCGTGTGACAGCAGAAGGACGTGGCGAATTATTAACATTAAAAAACAATATCAACAGCACGCTCGATTCATTGGAAAGTTTGAATCAAATTGTACGCGTTGCCGAAGCGTTGTCGCGGGGCGATTTAACACAAGTTATTTCAACAAGTTATCCTGGTATTTTTGGCGAAGTGACTGCAAGCATGAATAACACCGCTGAGAATTTAAAACACCTAATTGGTGACGTTCACAGTGCTGCAGATATGATTAGCTCTGCGGCAAAAGAAATTGCGGCTGGAAATAATGATTTATCACATCGTACTGAAGAACAAGCAGCAAGTTTGGAAGAAACTGCTGCAACGATGCAAGAATTAACGCAAACAGTTCAGCAAAATAATATGCACGCAAAAGATGCAAATCGTATGGCAAATGAAGCGGCAAACATTGCAATACGAGGTGTTGATGCCGTCAATTCAGTCGTTACAACAATGGATGAAATCAACGATTCGTCACATCACATTGTCGATATTATTTCCGTGATTGACGATATTGCATTTCAAACGAACATTTTGGCATTGAATGCTGCTGTTGAAGCGGCTCGAGCTGGCGATTCTGGTAAAGGTTTTGCGGTTGTGGCGATTGAAGTTCGGAATTTAGCACAACGTGCTGCTGATGCGGCGGGAGAAATTAAACGTTTAATCAGTGATTCAGTTGAGCGTGTATCAGGTGGCGGTAAACAAGTTGCTGATGCAGGAGAAACGATGTCGGAAATTGTAAATTCGATTCGTGGAGTATCAGCGATTATTGCAGAAATTACGGCGGCTTCAGCAGAACAAACAGCGGGGATTGGTCAGGTTAATCTAGCAATTCGTCAAATGGATGATGTAACGCAACAAAACGCGGCATTAGTTGAACAAGCCGCTGCTGCCGCTGAATCGCTTGAAGATCAAACTCGGGATTTATCTATTTCGTTGAAAAGTTTTAACGTTTGAAAATAGGCAAAAAATAAGCGAGATAAAAATCTCGCTTATTTTTAAGAGGTAAAGGCATCTACATAAATTTCTTTCAGAGACGCGCCTTGTAAATAAGCAGCGCGTTTTGAATGCAAAACCATTTCGGGTTGACCACATAAATACACGCGCCACCCGTCCAATTTTGGAAAGGCTTGCAATGCGATTTCATTGGCACGACCTTTCGTGTATTTTTCATCATTCACTTCACCAGACAAACACGGCGTGTAATGAAAATTAGGATATTTTTGAGTTAAAGTCGTTAATTTTTCTTCTAAATACAAACCTGACGCATCACGGCTACCGTGAAATAAATGAATTTCACCTTGATGTTTATGCGTTGAAAGTGCGTCACGAATGATGCCATAAAGCGGAGCAAGTCCTGTTCCCGTTCCAATCAATAATAATGATTGTTCGATTTTACCTTCAACATAATGACAATCGCCTTGCGCGTGTGAAAAACTCAACAACATTCCAACTGTTAATTCATCAGCCACCCAACGACTAAATTTTCCATTTGGCAAAATACGAATATGAAACTCTAATTCGTGTTCTGCATTATGGATATTTGCAATCGAATAACTGCGAATTACACCATCGTCCCGACGCAAATTCACAAATTGACCAGCAAAAAAAGCGAGCGGTTCTTTGGATTTTATTTTGAGTAAAATAACGTTTGTGGATAAATCTGTTTTTTCGATAACTTCCGCTTCTAACCATGAAATTTCATTATTTGGCAATGCCACCGTCATATCGTTTTCAGGTTCACAAAGACACGCTAAAAAATAATTTTGTTTTTGCTGATTATCTTTTAAACCGACTTGTGATTTTTCAGGTGGTACATTATCGAGACTACGCATTAAACAGCATTGGCAAACGCCCGCTTTGCAACCGTAAGGTACTTGCATATTGTTACGCAACAACGTGTTTAAAACAGTTTCGTTGTTTTCAGTTTCAAAAGTTTGTTCACCAAATTTAATGCGCGTCATGATTTTTAACCTTTTTATTTGCCTAAAACATCAGCACGAGTGGTTTCAGCAATTGCAGCTACTTGTCCAATCAATTCTGCTGAAACACCCAATTCAGTCAATGTTGCAGCAAGATTTTCAATAACTGCATCAAAGTGACTGTCATCTAATCCCATTTTGACTAATTTTGCGTGACCATTACGCATATCTTGACCGCTGTAATTGTTTGGACCACCAAATGCCATTGTCAAAAAAGCTTTTTGTTTTGCTGCTTGCGTATCCATATTTACGCCATCAAAAAAACGGTTGATACGATGGTCAGCTAAAACTTTGCGATAAAAAATATCAACAGCTGCATCTACTGCTGCTTCGCCACCAAGTTGTTCAAATAAAGTCGCATTTGTTGTGGTTTCAGTCATTTTCTAAACTCCTAAATGTTATTGTTATTAGTTCGAGCTAAATCGCTCAAAAATAGTTTAGAGCAACAAAGTGACTTATACAATATAATCCTTTTATAAGTTAATCATTCTAAAACTTTTGAGTCATTATTCATGAACAAAATTAGTCAACGACAACACGAAATCCTCGAGCATTTTTTGGCGCATAAACAAGGTTTGAGCATTGATGAACTCACAGAGTCTTTAGGGATTTCTCGCACAGCAGTTCAACAACATTTTATTGCGCTAGAAAATGACGGTTACATTGAAAAAAATGCGTTTGATAAAACGGCTGGCAGACCGCTTGCACGTTACGCCATTACCGATAAAGGCATCAATCATTTTCCGAAACACTATGCGTTTTTGGCGGATTTGATGCTGGAAAATTTACTCGAAACCATTTCGAGTGAAGACGGTGAAATTTACATGACGAAATTGGGCGGAAAACTTGCAGGACAATTACATCAATTTGCAGGCAAAACCTTAAATGAGCGCGTGCCGATGCTGGTTGAAACAATGAATGATTTGGGTTTTGTTGTGCAAGAAACCGAAAATGCAGAAGGTAAAAAATGTCTGCAAGCGTGCAACTGTATTTATCACGACTTAGCGCAAAAATATCCGCAAATTTGCCAATTCGATTTAGCGTTGATTAAAACCACGCTGGGCGAATCCGTTGAACTCACGCGCAATATGGCAAAAGGCGACACAGTGTGTGAGTTTTTAATTTCAAATTACGAGTAAAAAATGATTCAGCCTGTCGCAATGCAAGACTTTTTTATCCGAAAGTAGCGAAAGACCCCGCCGTTTAGGGCGGGGAGGATGTCAAATTGCTGCAAATAGTGTCTGCAAGAATTTTAATTACAGCCTCTTGAGCATTTTTAAAATGACTAACGGCAACTAATTCGTTAATCATTTCGTCATCAATAGTGATTGTGGTCATGGTTTTTCCTTTTTCAGTTCACTTCATTTCAAATTGTGGTTTGTCATACTGGCGATTGCCAATTGAGTCCGTTGGCAAAATTTTATCGCCTTCGATTTTGTAACTTTGTTTATCGTAGCGTTTGTTGCCAATTGAATCGGTTTCGTAAATTCGCCCATTGTCCGTAATCGTGTAAGATGGTTTATCGTATTGACGGTTGCCGATTGAATCGATTGAATAAATGCGTTTGTCAGCGTGGGCGGCAAGACAGATAAATAATGTGCTAAAGAAGATTAAAATTTTCACTGTTTCGCTCCAAGTGCTGGCGGTCTGAGTAATTTTTTCTTTTTTTCCAACTCAACAATTTTAGCCTGCTCATTCGCAATGCTATTGCCTGCTAAATTATCGATAAAAGAACCAACGTTCCCATTTTTTTTCATTATGTTGATTTTGCGTTGAATGTATTGAATCTGCTCATCAATTAGTTTTTCTTCTTGTTTAATTCTTATTTCATTTTGTTCGATTTCAATTCTTTTGCGAGATGAAGAAAAAAGCAATTTACTAAGCCAATCGTCCTCATTAGAAAATACCCATTTTATAAACCAAGGAACAAATATCAGAAGAATGGCAATCGTTATAATTTCAGGCTCTCTTATCGAAGGAAACTGCGAGAATGCGATTGCCATAAATAATAACGACCAGAAAGTTGCTATTTTCGGCTTAACAAAAAAGAAAGTTAAAAACACAATTACTGAAAACGCGGCTAAAACAAGCAACACTTTCATTTTAAAAAGCAGGTATATCGCATACAAAAAGGCGGCGGCAACGGCAAATACAATTACTTCCATGTCCACGAAAAAGATAAGTGCAAACAAAAACGCCACAATCGCCAGTAAAGCGATTATTCCTTTTAAAGAAAATATAAAAGCCAATATCTCTATCATTATTTCGCCGCTGTAAAATTCAATTAGTGAGGCACAACGATAATTCCATTTTGCGTGTCATCGTTTTCCATATCCTCGTAATAATGTTTTAACTGAATTTTCTTTTTATCGAGATATTCAGAAACGATTAACCCTTGACTATCAAAATCCGCATAACACGCCATGACGTTATTAACCAAAAATTCAAACTGGTCTTTTTTGTCTTTAAGCTGTTCGTTGCTTAATTTATTGTCATCAGCCTTAATGGCTCGTGAAATATGAGCCAACGATTTTTTTAAATCATTCAAATCCGTTTTTCTTTTGTGCAAAATGTGTTTTGCACCTTGAACATCGTTGAGAATCACAAAACCTCTAAATTCACCCATCGCCGTAATCGTTAAGGTGTTGTACAAAAAAATCACATCGTCAATATCAACTTGTTTTGGCGAGGTTTGGATTTTGTCTTTGAGATAAATGTTGATGCCTGAAAATCCACGGCTTAAATCGCGTTGAATTTCCTCGACTTTAGAACGGCTTGCTGTTGGAATTAAATAATCAAAACTACTTTTTATTTCGCACAAATAAGCTCTAACTTCTCTTTTTTCATCGTCATTTTTTAGTGATTCAAGTCTGTCGATAATGCCGTCAACTTTCGTTTCGATATTATTCAAGCGATTATCGATTGCTTTGAATTTAGTAGCACAAAGCGCAAAGGTTGCAACACTTGCAATTGCACCAACACCACTTAACCCAACTGCAACTTTTGTGAGACCAGCCAAACTTGTAACTTGTTCGGCTAATTGACTGAGTTGCTTTCCTTGTTCGGCGAGTTTAACTCCTTGTTTATGAAGCTGAACATTTGAAACAACATTAGAAACAGTATCTACAACAGCTTTTGTTGCTGCTAAATGTGGATTGACAGCCGCTAGGGATGCCATACTTGACGCTGACTCAACTAACCCAGTTACCATTTGTGTTGGATTTGCGGGTACTTTTGAAACCAAATCAATTAGATTTTTGGATTCAGCCAAATGCGCCACAATTTTTCCAGTGTTGACATCTTTCAACACAGTGCCATACCTCACTACTTTTCCCAATTTATGAGCAGTTGAAAATGCTTCGGGAATATCCACAATAATGCTCATTTTAATTTTTCCTAATCGTGTTTGAAGTCGAAATTAAGTGAATCTTCTAAATCGGTAATTTCTGTCATTAAATTTTCACGCTCTTGTTTTTTAGAAGCTCTGATTGTTTTTTCCATATCTAAACGTTCGTTAAACTCTTTGAATCCAAAGGCTAATCCAGTTGCCGAAAGTACAGCACCTATTCCCCAAATGATTACTGGCATTGATAAATTCCTTAACAAAATAAAAGCTGATTTGGTTTTTCAAACCAGCTAGAAATTCGTTTTTACCGTTAGCGAGTGTTTTTTTCAGTCATCGGAACGGTAATAAACGCGGGATATTGATAAAAAGCGTTATTCGCGCCGTCCACAATGCAAGAAATTGTACACAAGTCGAGCAACAAATCTAAACCAAAATAACCACCGTTAAAATCGGGTTCGGCATGACTTAAACCATTCTGTAAGTCGTTTTCACATTGAATTTCCATACTATTGCCGTCTCTGTGAACGCTAACGGCTGAATTTGGCGCAGCAGTCCATGCGCCTTCTTCATTTTTGATATTACAACGTGTTTGGGTCACATTTTTATCGTTGATAGTTGCGACAGTAATGTTTTGACTTGTGCCTTGAAACATACTGGCACAACCTGTTAATCCGCTGATTGAAAATGCTAAAAATGGAATCAATAATTTTTTCATAAAAACCTCCTTTAAATTTAAGAGGTTTCACTATAAACCACACCGACGACAGGTTGTGTCATCCTGAAAATGGAGGTGAAAATAATTTCATTATTCGAGTATCGAAATCCCGTATAATTTTCACCCATGAGAACCGTTATCGAAACGCCCACATTTCAAAAGCAAGCCGCCAAAATTTGGACTGACGATGAACGTCTCGAGTTTATTGATTGGATTGCTGCAAATCCATTGGTTGGCGACGTGATCCCTAATGCCGACGGTGCAAGAAAAGTGCGATGGTCAACAACCAACAGTGGCAAGCGCGGCGGAGTTCGTGTGATTTATTTTAACGTTACAGAACAAGGTACAGTCATTTTAATTACCTTGTATCAAAAAACAGAACAAACCAACATCACCAAAAAAGAAATTAAAAAGGCAACTTAAATGGACATCGAAAAAATAGCACAAGCAATTGAAGCCGATGCAGGAATGCAACTTGACGATTTACGGCAGGGTTTAGCCGAAATGAAAAATGGCATGGGGCGAGTGAATACGCCAGAGCAAATTTTGCTCCGAACAGTTCGCACAAAAATTCGATTATCACAACAACGTTTTGCCGAAGTGATTAAAACGCCTGTTTCAACGTTACGAGATTGGGAACAAGGACGATTTAAACCTTCAGGCGCGGTATTGTGTTTATTAAAAATCATCGACAAACACCCAGAGCTGATTTCAGAACTCGAAACCGTTTAATTACTGCATTTCATCGTTACTTAAATAATCCCGTAACCCTTGAAACAACGTGTGACGTAATTCATTCGGACTAATCACTTGTACATTTGGCAACCAATATCGAATCAGTGGCAAAATCTGGTGATCGTGTGCAATCCGCGACGACACAATCAAACTGCCATCTTCCAAGGTTTTGTCGATTTGTTGATTTGGCAATAAATCGCGTCGTTTGAAATACTGCGCCACAGAACTATCAATTTTCAAAACCACTTCACGTTTATTTTCAGCAAACCAAATGCTGTCTTCTTGTTCGATAATTTGATGCGTTGCCGCGTCGGGCTTGAACGTGTCACATTCGATAACAATGCCTTTCATTTGCGTGAAACAAAACGCTTTCAACATATTTTCGACTTTGGCGGCGAGATACCAAATTGCTTTGTGATTCACGAGTTTGTAGGGTTCAGCGCGATAGATTTTTTCTTTGTATTCAAATTGCACGATTCTATGCTGCAAAATCGCCTGTTCAAGTTGTTTAAATTCGTGGCTTTTTTTCGACAAATCTTCGTAATGATGCCCTTTGACCAAATAGGCTTGCGAAATACGCGAGTCGAAAAGCTCACGCAAAAAGTCATCTTTTAATTTTGGAAATAACGCTTTGATGCCAGATAAACAGGCGAAACGTTCAACGTCTTTGATATTGAGTTTGCCCAAATAAAACGATTCGAGATAAAACAAATTGCCGTCTTTTCGCAAAGGCAAATAAGCGAAACGGTCAAGTAAATCACGTTGAATGGTGCGAACGGTAACGTTGAATTCGAGAGCGAGTTCTTTGGGGTCGAGTTTTTCACCTTCGTTCAGTTTTTTCAGAATTTCGGTTAAGCGAACGGCAGTTTTATCGTGTTCAGTGGTTTTTGTCATGGTGATTTTCAGTAGATTTGAAAGAATGACAAAAACGATAACATACACCGACGACAGGTTATGTCATTTTCACCTAATCAAATTAAACTGCATTAGCTGTTGTATTATTTGAAATCAGGGATGAAATTTAAGGAATTTTGAATTTAGTTTGCGAAATTAGCATGAATACTTCAACATGAATCCAGCAGAGTCAAGAAACACAATTAGCAACAAAAATAAACGTTACTTGGTTAAACCACAACAGGAATTAACAAAATGAATTTATCTGAAAAAATTAACGTCCAAAACTATATGCAAACATTAGGACAGCAAGCCAAAGCAGCGGCACGCATCTTAAGTCATACCGATACTAATTTAAAAAATCGTGCGTTGATTGCGATTGCGAACGCGCTCCAAGAAAGTAAAGCTAATTTGATTACCGAAAACCAAAAAGATTTAGTTGCGGGTAAAGAAAACGGGTTAGACGACGCGGCGTTGGACAGATTAACGCTTTCGCCAAAAGGCATTCAAATCATGATTGACGGGCTGATTCAAGTGGCTTCGTTGCCCGACCCGATTGGTGAAATTACCGATTTAAGTTATCGTCCGAGCGGCATTCAAGTGGGACAAATGCGCGTGCCGTTGGGGGTAATTGGGATTATTTACGAATCACGTCCGAATGTAACGATTGACGCGGCGGCGTTATGTTTAAAATCAGGAAATGCGTGTATTTTGCGCGGTGGTTCGGAGGCAATTCATTCAAATCGTGCGATTGCCGCGTGTGTCACTCAAGGTTTGATTGAAGCCGAATTGCCACCAACCGCCGTGCAAATCGTTGAAACTACCGACCGTGCGGCAGTCGGCGAATTGATTACGATGAACGAATTTGTCGATGTGATTGTGCCACGCGGCGGTAAAAGTTTGATTGAACGCATCAGCAAAGAAGCGACGATTCCCGTCATTAAACATTTGGACGGTATTTGCCATGTTTACATCGACGACAAAGCGGACATCGACAAAGCGATTCGAGTGGCGGTAAATTCTAAAACCCACCGTTACGGCGTGTGCAATGCGGTGGAAACCTTGTTGATTGCTGAAAATATCGCGCCAGAAGTGTTACCGCAATTGGCAGAAATTTATCATTCAAAAGGCGTGGAATTGCGTGGTTGTGCGAAAACGTGTTCGTTACTGAAAAACTGTATTCGCGCCACAGAAGAAGATTGGCAAACAGAATATCTTGCGCCGATTTTATCGATAAAAATCGTGAGTGGCATCGACGAAGCCATGAATCACATTCATCAATACAGCTCGCAACACACCGAATCCATTGTGACGGAAGATTACACCTTGGCGCGACGGTTTTTGCGCGAAGTCGATTCCAGTTCGGTGATGGTGAATGCGTCAACGCGTTTTGCGGACGGTTTTGAATACGGTTTGGGTGCAGAAATTGGCATCAGCACCGACAAATTACATGCACGCGGTCCAGTTGGATTAAATGGTTTAACATCATTGAAATATATCGTGTTGGGTGACGGACATATTCGAGCATGAACATTCGCACAAATAACAGTTAATCATATTTAACAAGTTTGATTAATGGTGGTGAAAATTTACAAAATTAAATGTTTTGCACATTTTTACCACCCTCGTAATTCAGTCGTGCTTTATGAAGTTGTAGGTGCAATATAACCCTCAGGCTTTTCGTTATTGCCTTCAAATAAAAATTTACGTCGTTCAGCAGCTAAAAATGTTCGTGCTTTGGGGTCAAAACTCGCCAAACGATTTTCGTTAATTAACATCGTTTGTTGACCTAACCACGATGTCCACGCGCCTTTTGAAATGTGTTCAAAAATTTCCAAACCTTGTTCACCTGGAAATGGTGGCGCGTCTAAACCTTCTGCCTCTGTGCCAAGTTTTACGCAATAAATCATTCGTGTCATAAAAAATCCTCTGTGAGTTGGGTTAAAAGTATATTGATAGGCGCAGGTAAAGCGCGATTTTGCCATTGTTGGCGTGTGTGAAAATTAAGATTTTCTTCTGCTTGAACTTCAAGACACAACGGCGTGTAATCCAAATGATAATGAGAAAACGTGTGCCGTTGTGTCGTTAAAAATTGCTGATGTTGAATCGTTAAATTTCGTTCATCACACCAAGTTTGCGCGTCTTCGATCGTTGACACTTCGGGCAAACTCCACAATCCGCCCCAAATGCCTTTCGTCGGGCGTTGTTCCAACCAAATTTGTTGCTGTTCATTACGAATCACTAAAAAAAGCGTTTGTTTAATCGGTGATTTTTTAGCGGGTTTCGACGACGGATAAAGTGCCACCGTTTGTGTCAGAAATGCGTTGCAAAATTTTGACATTGGACAATCAAAACAACGTGGTTTGCTGCGTGTACAAAGCGTTGCCCCTAAATCCATAATAGCTTGTGTGTAATCGTCACCGCGTTCAGAAGGCGTAATTCTTTCACTCAATTCCCACAACTGTTTTTCAATTGCACCCTGCCCTGTCCAACCTGAAACTGTATAAAATCGCGTCAAAACACGTTTCACATTTCCATCAAGAATTGGCTGTGATTGTTGAAATGCAATGCTTAAAATCGCGCCTGCTGTTGATTTTCCAATACCTGATAATGCCAATAATTCGGGCAACGTATTCGGAAAATAACCGAGTTGAATAATCGTTTGCGCGGCTTTATGTAAATTTCGAGCGCGAGCGTAATAACCTAACCCCGCCCAACGTAATAAAACGTCGTCAAGTGGCGCGGCGGCTAATGTTTCAACCGTTGGGAATTTTTCAATGAACGCTTCAAAATACGGGATTACGGTGGCGACTTGTGTTTGTTGCAACATAATTTCAGACAGCCACACGCGATACGGCGATTTATCTTGTTGCCACGGTAAATCTTTTCGCCCATGCGTGTCGAACCACGTCAATAAAGTCGAGGCAAAATCAAACTCATCAGGGATTTTTTCTAGCGTCATGCTATGATTTTAAACTCGTCAAAATAATAAAAAGGAAACGACAATGTTATTAGCAAAATTTGCCGCCGTAGCAGTTTTGGTTTGGTTTTTTCACACCGCAAAAGAAAACGGGCAAGCACCATTCAAATGGGCAATTATTGGTTTAATTGGTTTCGGCATAACGTGGGAAATCGCGCATTTAATTACGGATTCAGTAACTAGCAACCGATTATTTGCCGCAACCGTTCCCGCAATTATTGGTTTCGCGGCAACGTGGTTTATTCGTCAAAAATTATTACTCGATGCCAAAAACGAAAACGCCTAAAACACAAAAGGCGCAAGACTGTTGAGCCTTGCGCCTTTTGTTTTATCACTCAAACTTATAATTTAGCTGCGTTGCTCGCTAAGTATTCTGCAACACCTGCTGGATTTGCATTCATACCTGCATCGCCTTTATTCCAACCTGCTGGGCAAACTTCGCCGTGTTCTTCATGGAATTGAAGTGCGTCAACTAAACGAATTAACTCGTCAATGTTACGACCAATTGGTAAATCATTCACGATTTGAACGCGAACTTTGCCAGTGGTGTCGATTAAGAACGCGCCACGATATGCAATGCCCACGCCTTCAACAGCAACATCGTAAGCATTTACAATTGAATGACTTAAATCTGCTGCCATCGTATATTTCACTGCGCCAATACCACCTTGATTGATTGGTGTGTTGCGCCACGCGTTGTGTGTGAAATGTGAATCAATAGACACTGCAATAACTTCCACATTACGTTTCGTGAATTCTTCCATGCGGTGATCTAATGCAATCAATTCGCTTGGGCAAACGAATGTGAAATCTAACGGATAGAAAAAGACAATCGCATATTTGCCTTTTGTGTTTTCTGCAAAATTAAATGAATCGACAATTTCACCTGTACCTAAAACGGCTGGAACTGTGAAATCTGGGGCTTGTTTACCAACTAAAACACTCATGTAAAACTCCAATGATGAAAATAAAAATGACTGAAAACTGCCGTTTAAGGCGGACGGTGTAATTCTACACTAAAAAAGTCGGAAATCGTCTAGGTAAGCGCGAATTTATCGCGCTTACCGTTTGATTTTAGTTTACCGTTTTACCAGCTGTTGCAGGTAATGTTGGCATTTTTTGTTTTGGGAATTCACCCGTTAAACCATTTAAAAACGCCACAATGTCAGCGGTTTCGTCTTTTGATAATTCTTTATTTAACTGCAATTTTGCCATTACATTGACTGCTTCAGTTAATGTCGCGACTGAACCGTTATGGAAATAAGGTGCTGTTAAAGCAACATTTCGCAATGTTGGCACTTTCCAGAAATGTTCGTCTTCCACTTTTTTAGAAACATCAGCAACGCCTTTGTCTTTGGTGAAATGGAATTTTGCTTCTAAATAACCGTCACCATTCATTGGGAATTTTTGGAATACGCCCGCGCCATTAAACGCTGCGCCACTATGGCAACTGGTACAACCGAGTTCGGCAACTTTTTCCATGCCACGAATTTGTTGGGCAGATAAAGCTGATTTATCACCACCAATAAATTTATCATAAGGACTATTTGGTGTAATTAATGTGCGTTCATAAGCAGCAATCGCCTTAGTCGCAGTGTCTTTAGAAATCGTATCTTTACCAAACGCTTTTTCAAATGCTTTTTGATAACCATCAATTGCTTTTAAACGCGCCACTACGTCATCCCAACTTTTCATTCCCATTTCAACGGGACTTGTCACAGGACCTGCGGCTTGTGCTTCTAAAGTTGCTGCACGACCATCCCAAAATTGCACTTTGTTAAATGCCGAATTCCAAACAGTTGGCGCACTTCTTCCGCCCAATTGTGCTTGTACGCCCATTGAATGTGAACGATTGTCTTCACCACCCAACATTGTGTTATGACAAGATGCACAAGACACCGTACCCGTTGAAGACAAACGCGGGTCGTGATAAAGCATTTGCCCCAATTCGATTTTTTCAGGCGTACTTGGATTGTCAGCAGGTTCTGGTGCTTGCGTTGGCAAAACGTCCCACGCATTGGCGACTGACATCGAACCCACTAATGCTAATGCGGTAACTAATGAACGAATTTTAAACATTTTTATCTCTCCTAAAATCTTATGAAACATCATTTTTATTTTTAGATTAAACACCCATGACGAAAAACATCGACATTTTTTGGGCGGTGGTAAACTTTAACACATTGAACAATCTAGTAGAATGTTTCAAAAAATGTGTTTTGATGTGTATCAATTAACCCGTAGATTCACCGTAACAACGATTGAATAGCATTTTTTAAATCTGGATAAACAAACTCATAACCTAACTCGTTAATTTTGACAGATGACACACGTTGTCCTCCAAGAATTAAATCAGCACGTTCACCAAGTAGCAATTTTAAAAACCAATCAGGCATATTGAAAAATGCAGGTCGAGAAATTATCGTGGCAAGTGTTTTTGTAAATTGGTCGTTGGTCACAGGTTCTGGAGCAGTCATGTTATATGCGCCTTCCGCTTCTGCGTTGTCCAATAACTTAATTACAATCGCAACGTAATCATCGATATGAATCCAACTCATCCATTGTTTGCCATCACCCATGCGCCCACCCAATCCCAATTTGAATGGCAGCAACATTTTTTTTAAAAAACCACCCGACGAATCCAAAACTAAGCTTGTTCGTAAAATACAAACTCGAATGCTCGATTTTAATGCCGCATTTTCCCAAGCTGAACACAACGTTGCACCAAAATCAGAGCCAGCCGATGTAGATTCATTTATAACCACGTCGCCCGTATTACCGTAGTAACCAATGGCAGAACCACTAATTAACACTTTGGGTTTCTGATTAGCGATTTCAATATGTTTCACCAACTCTTCAGTCAACGTAACACGGCTATCCCATAAACATTTTTTACGCTCATCCGTCCACGGTTTATCGACAATCGGTTCACCTGCCAAATTTATTACGGCATCATAAATTGTTTCGGGTTGCCATTCACTTAACGATGCCATTGCCTTGCAGCCATTCGGCACAAAAGCAGGTCTACGACTTAAAATTGTTAAATCATGACCGTTTTGAAGTAAAGCGGAACATAACTTTTTTCCAATTAAACCTGTTCCGCCAGTAATCAAAATTTTCATTCGTGGTTGCCCGTTAATGTTTTCAAGAACGCGACCACTTTATTCACTTCATCATTGGTGAAATCTTTATCGCGCTGAACTTTCGCCATGATGCGAACAGCATCTTCTAGTTTAGCCACTGAACCATCATGAAAATAAGGGTGCGTGAGTTCGACATTTCTCAATACGGGAACTTTGAAAAAATGACGATCTTTTTCTTGTTTCGTGACGTTGAAACGTCCGTTATCCACTTCTGATAATTGCCCGCCGCGTAATTTGAAATAATCATTTTTTACGCCCATTTTTTCAAACGATAATCCACCCAATGCAGCTCCAAAATGGCAAGACGTACAATTTTCTTTGAATAACGCATAACCTGCTTTTTCATCGGCAGTTAAAATGGTGTTATTTCCGCGCAAATACTGATCAAAACGTGAATTTGGCGTAACTAACGATTTTTCAAATGTCGCAATCGCATCCGTCACGGTCGTTTTGGTTAATCCTTGCTCTGCGTACAATTTATCAAAAGCAATTTGATAATCAGAAACCTGTTTTAGTTTTTCGACTACATCATCCCAATTCGCGCCCATTTCTGCTGGACTTGCTACAGGCCCCGCCGCTTGTTCTTGTAAATCTTTGGCACGACCATCCCAAAATTGAGCAATGTTATACATCGCGTTATAAACAGTAGGTGAATTGATAGGACCTTGCTGACCTTTAATTCCAGTGGCTACTTTGGTTTGATCGGTGCCGCCTTTATTTAAATCGTGGCACGATGAACAGCTCAACGTGTTATCACCCGAAAGTAATTTTTCGTGGAAAAGTTTTTGACCGACAGCGACTTTTTCAGCATCTAAATCGACTTTTAATGGCAACGGTTGCACGGGTTCGCCTTTTAAATCATTTGCAGAATCTGCACTGAGCGGCAATTTTGCCCGTTCTTCCGAAATCCAATCAAGAATTAGTTTTTGTTCATCTGCACTTAATTTATCTGTCCAGTGCATCGAAAGATATAACGCAGGCGGCATACTGTTGTTTTTTAAAACGCTTTCCAATCGCGCCAACATTAACGGCGTAAAAGTATTTTCGCCGCTATAAAGCTGTTGAGATAAAACCAATCTATCACTCGCATTTTCAATATCTTTTGCCATGAGTTGTTTGGCGATGGGAAATGATGCGTAAATTGGCATTCGTGTCATGCCAGGCGAATGGCAATCGACGCATTTATTTTGAAAAATTTCTGATACTTTCGCAAATCGTTCTGAGCTTCCAGATACCACAGGAATTGGCTTATTTTCGCCCGAAAATCCGAGCATATTTGAAATTGGCAACGCTAAACCAGCAAGTGCTAATGCAAATACATATAATGTTTTGTTATTCATGATGTTATTTCCGAAATGAATTGGTTTGTGTTCGAGTATTCAACATTTGCAAGTCCATATACTTGAGTCGATTCTTTAAGTGTGAATTCGCCTAAATGTTTAAATTCCCAAGATTCCGCTGCGATTGTTTTAATGGATTCATCAATCGCCACGATTTTATTTGCATCTCGTGCAAACATACTCAAATAAACAGCTTGATCAACACTATCGCCTAAAACGGTGTAATCCATTTTGATGGACGAACCGACATTACCTTCAATAATACCACCCGCCGCAAGTCCAAATCCGCAAGTTATCGTATTAAAAACAGGCGCGTTATTTTTCAATAATGTGAATTTTTCAAACGCATCGACACACGCCGCAACGGCAGCATCGACTTCGTTTTGTGTAAACTGCGCCACAATACAACCGCCTGCATATTTAGCTATTTGTCCGCCATATTGCACAAATGAGGTTGAACAAATTTCTAAATACTGATTAACGACACTAATAAGTTCTTCAGCAGAGAAATTTTTAGAAAGCGTTGTGAAATCAGTGATGCTGCCCGACACTAGAATTTTCCCTGTCTTTTTTATGGGAATCGTCAACGGATTCACGCCGTCCATCAAAAATTTAAGCAATGCTGGCTGCGTATAACGCCCGATGGTGCTATACAATTGTGCAATGTTTTGTAGCATCATGCTAATTGCTAATAACATCAAATCATTACTTTCATTAAGCGCAACCGTTTTCATGCCCCAATCTGTGAAAAGCCGTTCTTCACATCCTGTTTCCGAACTCAAAATAGTGATGTCACTGTGGCGCGAATCACGACTAATTTTTTCCACTAACTCATCGACTATTTTTTCTTCACCTTCCAAAATTTGGAAAAAATAATCGTGTACCGAAATCAAAATTCCTGTCACATCGCGTTTTTGATTGTTAATACTCGAAAGTCGTCCGATTTCAATAATATCTTCTTCGCTCAGCAAGGCATTTAATTTACTGACGTAAGTCAATCTTTTCATGCCTAATGAAACAGTAGGATTTTCTGTTTCAGATTGATGATTAATCAAATTACGAATCGCTTTTCCCATCAACCAGCCGCTTTGTACTAAGGCTTTCAAATCTTCTTGCGTGATAATTTTCAATTCACAATCAGTCAAACAACGAACCGTTTCCACCCGACGATTTTGATGCAGCGGTAAAATCTCACCGAAATAATCACCTGCTGCTAATTCTCTGATTTTGCGTCCATTTTGAACAACTTTTAAATTACCCGAATCAACCGCATAAGCCATTTCAGCGGCATCGCCTTCACGGAAAATTTCATCGCCCGCTTTGAAGTGCATTTTTTGTAAATGTGCCGTTTGAGCTTGCGCTAATACAGTAATATCATTGCGAAATGCGAGAACTAAAAACCAATCAATAATAATTCGTAGGTTTCTTTCCAAGCCAGGAACGGATAACAAATCAAACAACCGCGAAACAAACCACGCAGGTTCACCACTAAAAACAATGCCAGCCACACGGCATAAAGAGTACATTCCCATGTTGTAAGGTTTAAACAAATGTTTTCGCGCTTTGAACGCCCGTGAAGCATAACCTTGAGAACTCGCCCAAGCGTTAAATCCCGCGTAAAAACCTAAATCGACTTGATCATTTGTGAAAATAAATTGAGCATCACGCATCGTTTGGCTGGTCTCGGTTATCCAGATATTTTCAAATGATTTAAGACGTAATTCATCGTCAATTAAAAAAGGTTCGCTCAAATTTCCACGCCCAACAAACGGAATACTGGGGAATTTCAATGCGGCATTGACGACAAGACCTACCGATTGAATTCGTCCGCTTGAAAAAAACAAATCGCGCTGCGTAATACTGGTGATTTGTTCGTCCAAATGGTCAATCACACCCGCTTTTTTTAGATATTTATCACGCGCTTTTGAAATTTGTTTTTCAAAATCAGAACGAATTTGTCCTTGTTCTTCAAAAAGGTGAACACGCCAACCCAAATCACGCAACACCGAATACGCCGATTCTGCGGCGCGTAAAATTTGACTGATTTCAACCGCGATGGCTGAAGCACATTCGCCTACGCCAATCACTGCAAAGGTTAATAAACGAATTTTTTCTGATGAATCATTACAAAATTCGGCTTCTTCAACCAAATCCAACACGCGCTGTCTAATACGAAGTGCGTCCGCCACCGAATCAATCGGACACGAATGTGCTTTCATGCCTGAAATGTTAAAAACGCTCGATTTTGGATTAAACGCAAGAATTAAACTGTCGTAATTTAGTTCAATAATTTCGTTATTTTTACGTTTAGCAAACACCTTTTGGTTGATTTCATCAATCGATTCTAACTGTCCGATAACGATATTGGTTTGCTGAACAATGCGTCGAAACGGATTCACCACATTTCCTGGTTGAACCGTTCCACCAATCACTTCGGGTAAAAATGGTACAAACAAAAAGTTTGCTTGTTCATGTAACAAAGTGATTTTAACGTTTGAGTATTGCCCAATTAGTTTTTCAATTTTTAACGCAGCGTGTAACGCCGAAAGCCCACCCCCTACAATCACAATATGCGCGGGTTTATCTTTTGGAATTGGACGTTGTAAATGTCCTGCTGAATTGATGAGGCACGACAAGACCACACCATAAAACAAAATATGCTCGGTTGGCGTTTCAGGCAAAAGTAAGGCAAAGATAGAAAATGCCGTTAGTAAAAAAAACGACAACGGACGCAATAACACCCCCGCAATCATCAACACACCTGCACTCACTTCAACCAACGCCATCACAAGCGTAAAGGCTTCGGGATTCGCTGACAAAATGGGCAAATCGTAATAAGTAATAATGCCGATAGAGAGATTCGGCTGCATCACTTTAAAAAATACACCCAAGTACAATAACGTCGTTCCCGTCAAAATCCGCATTATCGCTTGAGCGCGTTGACGCGGTTGATCTGCCAACCAAGATTGTAAATTTTGAAATACTGGAATTATCGGCAACGTTAAATAATGTCTGCCCGCACCTTGTAACACGAGATAAATACTTGCACCAACTAACGCGCCCGCATAAGCAAAAATAGCTTCACCGTATAAATAACCACCGAGAATACTTAGCAAAATCAGCAAAGCCGCAAATATCCGAACATAAAAACCAAAAAGAATCGTCAGTCCCAAAACAATTTCAGCCCAACGCAACCATGCCCAATCAGAACCCAGTTGTTTTAAATCAAGGTCAGGGGCAAAAAATGTTGGAGATGTGAACGGTTCAATACCAAAACGAGGTTCGGCACCAAAAGCCGAAGATAATAAAATCCAAGCAAGACATACACGAAGAATGCGCGGAACATTATCGCCATAAGACGCTAATCGCGCTTGTAAATCGGGGAATAATTCACGCGCTCCTGTGAATCCTAACCAAACCCAACCAATAATGAAAAGTGAAAACGCCGAAATCATAGACAAATTCAACGGCGAAAAATGTGAAAATAAATTGGGATGCGGTTTTGAATTCCATTCTTGGATTTGCTCGGGTGATAAAATCCAACGCTCATGTGCTAAAACAGCATCAGAAAAAAACAGCATCAAAAATAGGCTGCAAAATACAAATAATGTTTGCCGAACGTGTCGAGCATTTAAGTTGTCGATAATCATAACATATAGCCTTCTAAATTAAATCTTTAGCTGCATTGGTTGCACATAAATCATCAGTTTTTCTTATTCGTCACCACGCCCTTTAGGAATCATCATTTTGCCAAGTTGACGGGCTGTGAACCATGTAAATATCCGAAAACTTAACAACAAAGAAATGATAATTGCATAGAGTAATGGTTCTGCAAGATTACCTTTGAGTTGCCAAAAGTAATGAATCACCGAAGCAATCGCTGCTAAATAAACCCAACGATGTAATTTTTTCCAATTTTTCCCTAATTTTTTCATCGCGAATTTTGATGACGTTATGCCAAGCAAAAAGACAATAATGTAAGCAAACACACCGAACCAAATATAAGGACTTTCGATAATATCCATGATGATAAGTGACCAGTTAAAATTATGGTCAACCAGTAGATAAACTAAAAAATGCAACGAGGCATAAAAAAAAGCAAATAAACCAAATAATTGGCGATATTCAGGCATACCGCGCCAGCGCGTGATAGTTTGAATAGGCGTTATAGTTAGCGCAATACATAAAAATCGCAATGACCAATCACCTAAACGAATATGCACGGCTTGAATCGGATTTGAACCTAAATTGTCGAAGACAACATCCAATCCCAACAATAATAACGGCAATAAACAAACAACTAATGTTACTGTCCATAAATTTTTGATTAACGCATTCATTAGAAAAAATGCCGTAAGTCCATGTCTTTATACAACGATGCTACTTGCTCACCGTAACCATTAAACAACTCAGTTTGCCGACGCGACGTAAAAAAACCACTGCCTAATAATCGTTCACTATTTTGACTCCAACGAGGATGGGAAACGGCTGGATTTACGTTTGCATAAAAACCATATTCTTGCGGCGCGGATTTATTCCACGTTGTCAAAGGTGGCTTTTTCAATAATTCAATTTTGACAATCGCTTTAATACTTTTGAATCCATATTTCCAAGGCACAACTAAACGTAACGGTGCGCCATTTTGTTTTGGTAATTTTTCGCCATACATTCCCACCGCCAGCATCGTTAAAGGGTGCATTGCTTCATCGATTCGCAAACCTTCAACATAAGGAAAATCCAACATTTTTTTCTCACGTTGATTTGGCATTGTTTCAGGTTGTTCAATCGTTGTGAATTTTACAAATTGCGCGGTTGAAAGTGGTTTTGCCATTTTCAATAAATTCGCCAATGAAAAACCAACCCAAGGCACAACCATTGACCAACCTTCAACACAGCGAAAACGGTAAATACGTTCTTCAAGCGTTTGTTGACTTAAAATATCTTCTAAATGATAAGTCGCAGGTTTTTCAACTTCACCGCTTATTTCAACTGACCACGGATCAATCACCATCGATTGCGCCAATTTAGTGGAATCATCTTTGTTAAACGTAAATTCGTAATAGTTTGTATAGTTTTTAACTAATTCAACAGGTGTTGGTTTTAAAGAATTATCTGGCGTTGCGCTTTTTGCTAAATTTGAGAAAACTTTATTATCGCCAGCAAAAGCAGAAGGTATATTCGCACCTGCCAAGGTTAAACCTAACATTTGGATAAATTTACGTCGCTCTTGGAAAATTTCAGGTGGCGTAATTTCACTGCTCGGAATGTCTTTTTCTGTTTTTATTATCATGGTGAAAACCTGCTATTTCTTGCCTTTTGGAATCCAGCTCAATAACTGCATTATTTTTCGTTCAGTAATGAACGCAAGTGAAAACAATTGCACAAAATTTTCAGCTTCTACCAAATCAAGCCCTAAATTTTCAGGGACTAATTCTTTGCGAGTCTTAAACATTTTGTCCCAAATGGCTAAAACAATGCCGTAATTGCTGTCATGTTCTGAACGCAAAGTAGAATGATGAGTACGATGTAACGCGGGGGTAATGATAAATTGTGAAATTTTATCTTCGTTTGGAACTTCGATATTCGCGTGATGAAAGAAGATGAAAAATAATTCAATAATTTCAATCGACAAAACAACGTAAGCATTTACGCCAATAAAAATTACGAATGCACATTTGTAGACAATTTCGAGCAATAAATCAAAAACGTGAAAACGAAATCCCGTTGAAACATTGAAACTTTTATCGCAATGATGGATTTTGTGAAATCGCCACAACCATTCATATTTATGACTTGCACGATGCCACGCATAAATCGCTAAATCAAACAGTGCAAAGGCAAGTAACCATTTGATAATTCCTTCATCTAAATTCGATAACAAACCGTAAGACGAAAATTGTTGAGCAACAAAAAATAGCGATGAAGCTCGCAATAAACTCAAAATCACATTGTTGACTACAAATGCAGTGGTATTAGTGACGAACGATGTTTTATAGTTTTCGGCGGAAAACTGGCGATACGGTTTTTTCTTTTCAACGGCAAGCAAAAAGAAAAACGCTACAATCGCAAGCCCAAAAAGAATTTGAGTAAATACCGCGCCGCCATTATTCGTAACAAGTTCTGTTTCATTCATCACAACACCTTCTAAAATTTATAATTATTTCGACATTGCGTTCAATAAACCGTTCAATTCTTTGATTTCATTCGTTGCGTTTACTTGTTCTGTGATGTCGTATTGCACACCCAAATAGTAAAGAACTCGTTTTTTCTTATCGAATAAGGGTGTGATTTTTAAACGATTATGAAACAACGTGCCGTCTTTTTTGTAATTGCGTAAGGTGACTTCTAACGCTTCATTGTTTTTCATTGCTTCAGCAATTTCATAACGTGCTGGCTGGTCACGGTCTTCGCCTTGCAAAAAACGACAATTATGCCCAATGATGTCTTCCTGGCTATAACCTGTTAAACGCTCAAACGCTTTGTTTGCATAAACAATCGGCGCATCTTCTAAATCGGGGTCTGCCAACGTCACACCATTAACACATTCGTCCAAAATAGCCGAAAGTATTTGTGGAATTAAACCGCTTGAATCTTTTTCAACAATAAAAGGCATAACATCAACTCCAAAAAATTAAGTTTAAAAATTAGTGACATTCAGCAACGACTAAATTTTTGATATTTTCAACCACGTTTTCTGCGCCATCTTCGATAGCAACGCGAATCAGTTTTTGAAATGGACGCATAAACACATCAAGCTCAAGCAACTCAAACCGAAAGGTGAGTTTTGTTGGCGTTGTATTTTCATCGCATTCAAACAAATAGGTGTGCTTGTAAGGTGCATTGATGCCTTGAAAACCAAACAATGTATGTGGCTGGTAATCTGTAATTTCAAAAACAGATTCAATTTTTGCCCCATTATCTTTACGAATTTGTTTTGCTTTTGCGCCAACAGAAACGTTTTTGTTGTCGTCTAATGGTTCAAAATGAACGACTTCAACAGCCCATTTTGGGTAGTTCTCAAAAAAATTTTCACCGACAAAATGAAAAACGCGATCTATCGTTTTATCGATGCTAACAGTTGCTTCACCCAAAATAGGACTAGAAGAATCAAACGGAAACTTGAGTTGCATAAAAATATCCTTGTTGAAAGAAAACCATTACTTGCCTAGCAAACTGTTACGTCCACTTTCTGCAAAGGATACAATATCAGCCGTCAAATCCCCATCAATTTCTAGCTCTTGTAGAGCGTTTCTCAAATGTTCAATTGCAACATCGTAATGTGAATCTTCAGGCATGAACTTCAACAAATGGCTGTGACTATCACACAATAATTTAGAACTGGGATTATCTTGGGAAATTATGTAACCGAAAAACGCCAAACTTGAATCAGGATATAACTCTTTGTCTTTAAATCTAGCAAACGCGGACATAAAAAAACGAGTCAGTAACGCTTTAAATTCGTCACCACTCGTTGAATTATGTTGAGAGATAAATTTTGTTAATGATTTTAGTGTATCAAGTTGTTCTTTTCGTCCGTCGTCACAAAAAAAACGGGTGACACGATAATCATCGATTATTTTTTGATAAAAAACCTCAACTAATCGATTAAATTTTTCATCGTTTAAACGTTCATACAAACTTAAATCACTCATCGTAAATCCTCGCGTTGTACCCAAAATAAATACTGAAATTTTGTGAAATTTTGCGAGTAATCTACACTAAGTTTTTTAAAAGTCATAGCTTATTAGTAGGAAATTAAATGAGATTCTATGCAGCTAAAAATACATCTAAAGTCGCCGCTACTGGGGAATTTTTTAGCGATGACAGAGCAAATCTTCGGACTGACGAAATAATAAATTAACGCTAAATTTTTTCATTTTTCATAACCATTACCTTAAATAAAATAGTAATACTATCAATAATGTAAATTAAAAATCGCTTGTTGACGCTATGGTTTTTGTTTTGTAATATCGCCAAATACTAATCAAAAAATAATAAAAATAATGCTTAGAAATCTCGTGCAACGTCCATTCTTTATCTATTTTCTGCAAATTGTTGGAATAGCGGTGGCTTATTTTATTGCAGGGAAATTAGGTAATTTACTCGTCATTCCACCTAATTATGCGACGGTGGTTTTTCCTTCGTCTGGCGTGGCGTTAGCGGGTGTTCTACTTTATGGAAAACGAGTAGGCTTCGGCATATTACTTGGCGCATTTTTGTTTAACGGTTCGATTATTGTCACCGCAAGCGACTTGTTAGGAAGTTTAAATTCAGCACTCATCACATTAGCCATTGCAGGTGGCGCAACACTTCAAGCCTTCGTAGGGGCTTATTTAATTCAACGATTTGCTGCAACGCCCAACTTTTTATCCTGCAAAAAAAATATCCTGTTATTTTTCTTTTTTGGCGGATTTGTCAGCGCGTTAATAAATTCGACACTTTCCGTTTCATTATTGGTCGCCACTGGGCGAATGTCCGCTGACACTTTTTTCTCAAATTGGCTGTATTGGTGGGGCGGTGATGCGTTAGGTATTATTATTTTCGCACCGTTAATGTTGATTTGGTTGGCGCAAAAAAGTCCCGTTTGGCAAGGCAGAAAATGGAAAATTACAACGCCTATTCTCACGCTATGTTTTCTGACTATCGCGGTTATTTCTTACGACATAAAAATCAGTAATGAACGAACTAAAATGGAATTTGAACAACGTACAAAAGAATTGGCTCTGGTGTTAAAAACATCAATTAACACGAAATTAAATGTCTTTCACACGCTCCATAGTTTTTATATGTCCTCATTATTGGTTGATAGAAATGAATTTCGATTATTTGTTTCAGAACAATTAGAGAATTTTGACGGTATTAAAGCAGTGCAATGGGTTCCGATTATTTTGGCGGCTAATCGAGATGCTTACGAAAAAAGTGTACAGAAAGAAGGTTTCCCTCATTTTCAAATTACGGAACGTGATTTGAATAACAATATGACACGCGCTGCCACTCGCTCAGAATATGCGCCTATTGATTTTAATGAACCCGCTCAAGGCAATGAAATGGTTAGCGGGTTCGATAATTATTCCAGTCAGTTACGACATGATTTGCTTAATAACGCTAGAGATACAAACAGACTTATCGTCAGTCCGCCTATTGTATTGATGGACAAACGTGATTCATTGGGTTTTGTCGCCTATATGCCAATTTATAAGCCAAACCTACCCATCCAGAATTTGCAAGAACGACGCGATGCCATTACAAGCTATCTGGTGGCGGCATTTCGAGCAGGTGATTTAGTGATGGACGCATTCAAAAATCAGAATTTAACGAATTTTTCTTATCGTTTAAGTGACATTAATGCGCCAGCTGATAAGCAATTATTATTTGCCAGTGATGATTTTAATTTATTAAAAGAAAATGAATCGTTAATAAAACTCAACGCGTCAAACGAGTTAAGGACTCAGTTAAAATTTAATGTCGGTGGTCGAGTGTGGCAATTTGAAATCATACCAACACCCTATTATTTTGTTCAGCACAACACCACAAACATCCATTCGATTTTGTTGGTAGGATTTGGATTGATGATATTCACGATAACGAATGCGCTGATATTTGCGATGCGTGATTATGAAAAAGAAATCAATGCCATTCAACTTTCTATTTTCAATGAAGAGTTGACACTTCAAATTGCTGAAAAAAACAAACGAACACAAGAACTTTTTGAATCAGATGAGAAAAATAAAATTTTAGACAATCAAATTCTCCACATGCAAAAGCTCGAAAGTATCGGGCGACTCACGTCTGGCATGGCGCACGAATTTAACAACATTTTAGGTTGCATCATCGGTTATAACGAGTTGAATCAATATGTCAGCGAAGACATGACGGAAGAAAATTTAAAAGCTGAACTCGATAACAACATCAAGCAAGTGAATTTAGCCGTCAAACGCGCAGACGATTTGATTAACAAAATGCTGACGTATTGTCGCCAAGATGAACTGAAAATAAAAAAGGATGTGCAACCTACACAAGAAGTTATTCACAAAGTGTTAGACATTTTACGTCCTGGATTAACCAGTCGAATCAAAATTAATTTTTTAGATACCTGCAATATCAATGGTGAAGATTGCGACACTTGTGGACTGAAAAATCTTTGTGAAACGAACGTTCAAATGGACGCGATGGATTTGGAGCAAGTTCTGATAAATTTAATGACGAATGCACGAGATTCGATGCAAAAAAGAGGCGGTGTTATCAACATTTCAGTAAAACTCAATCGTGTAAAAGCCTTTTGTGTCGCGTGTTCAGCACCGTTGGATGGTGATTTTATTGAGTTGAGTGTGGTTGATAATGGTGACGGGATTGAACAAAAATTTATTAGTCGGCTTTTTGATCCATTTTTCACCACCAAACCACAAGGCGAAGGCACGGGATTAGGATTATCGACCACGAGTGGTATTGTGCATCGTGCTGATGGACATATTTTGGTTACGTCGCATCAAGGCGAATTTAATCACGGCACAACGTTTAGATTATTATTTCCGATTGCGTAGGCGATAAATCAAAAAAAGCCCCGTCTTTTAAAATAAGACGGGGCTTTTTTATGTCAGCAAAACGACGGATTTTAAGCGACCAAAGGCGGAACACCGATAATCGTTAATCCCATGTCTTGAAGCATGGCAACATCTAAAGGTGAGATTGTTCTCACCTCCCCTTTTCCGATGGCATCTGACATTAAATCGTTTGCAACCATCACATGATAATACGCTGAACCATCGCCAGCACTGGCAGGATCTAAAGCCACTGGATTATTTCCATTCGCGGCTTGAGCGTGTGTTCCTGTGAAAACAGGCGAATTATTTTGCATTGAAACTAACGCATCGTAAGGGGTTTTCAAACCACCTGTTGCATCAAGATTTCCCGTGAATGCTAAACCATGCAAAATTTCATGCGTCAAAATGCTGGTTAAATCGTATTTTCCCGCGACAGGCGTGCCGCTGAATGACATTTGACTAAGATTTGCGAGATTGATGTAAAGCGTTGCATCAGGCATTGAACCATTAGAATCCATTCCAGACACCGAATCAGCCAAAAATTCTGTCGTTTGTGACGCACCATTTGAACTGGTTGAATTCACCATACTAGCCGTTGCTTCGGCTAATGTTTTGGGAGTCGTTTGTTCGGTTAAAATTTGAAGATTAAATGTCGCTTTTGAGCTGATATATTGCCCGATATTCTCCAACGCGGTTTTAACATTCGCTTCCACATTCGCAAGATTGCTGCCCAAATTGGCTTTGCTGAAATCGACTGAATACTTAAGATTTGTACCGCCAGAAATCGTAGTAGGTGTGGCTGGTGTGGTCGGGTCTGTGACCGTTACACCCCATGAATTCCAATACCGAAATGATCCTGTGATTTCCCATGACGCATTGAGCGTTTTATCGGCGAATTGAATTTGAGAACCTGTTGCGGATTGATTCACGTCAACATAAGCCACATCGTTTCCATTTTTATCCGAAACAACGACCGTTCCACCTTGAACATCGTAGGAATAATCGCTCGAATTGCCATCGAAAACGATAGTTTCAACGGTACGGGAAACCTCCACGCCTGTGACACCATGAGCCAGCGTGATTTTTTCCTGCCCCGAATTGCCATAAACTATCAAATCGTTAGTTGTTGCGGTGAAATTTTGATTTTTGTCTAATTGGATTTCAGACAAATTGAAAACAGCATTTCCCAACGTGTCCAATGACAGCGTTCCAACGGCATTTGAAAAATTCAATGCTTCGTTGTGATTAGCTGCAACGCTAATGGTCGCTAAATTTCCCGCCGCTGAATTGATTGCCAATGTGCCTTGCGTTGAAACTAATGCACTCGAATCGAATTTAATACCGCTCAACGTGACTGATTCCACGGACGAATCAATTTTGATGCCGCTGATATTTTGAGCGATAGTGATTTTTTCAGAACCTGTATTGCCGTGAATACTCAAACCGTTAGTTTTTACGGTGTACGATTGATTAACGCCGATATTTACATCTGTTCCAGTAATCGTAGTCGGTGCAGGAACTTTTCTGTGTGAAAACGAATTGAACGGATTGAAATTAAACATCGAATTAAAATCAAACATCGAATTAAATAATGAATCGTAGTTATTGAACATAAATGACCTCGTCTAAAAAGTTTTGGTTAACACAACTGCTAAAAAGCATCATTTGCAAAATGATGACTTCGATGCAATCTTAGCGATAAGTGTACCAAATTATTAAATAATTTATCTATTTGAAAAATATCTATTTTTGTAAAAAATACTTGTGTAAAAAATGGGTTAAAAGAACCACAACTGGTTTTTTTAACCCTGTATCAAAACTTACAACGAATCGCCAATGGTTTTGTGATAAAAAGGCCAATTCGTGACGTGTAGATATTTTCGTATGGGCGATTTAATGACCGATACACAAAGCGCAATCGAAAATAAACACCACACTGCCGCATATTCATTCGGATCATCAGTCGTAATGTCTGAAATCCAAGGTCCCATGAAATAGTGAAACAACACGAATTTCCATGATCCGTAAAGTGTTGGCAAAACAAATGCCACCAAAATATACGCCAAAACGTGCAAGCCCCAATTAAAATTAAATAGCCATTCAACAGGGTGCGAAAGCAAGCCATTCAACGGCATTTGCCATGCAATGTGCCACGCGCCAGAAACGGAACAAATATGCGGACCACAGAAACCTTCTGTTCCAATCACGCATTCACCCGCCCACGCGAACGGATACATTTTAAACAAAATCAAAATCGAACCCGCTGCACTCATTGTGTAAACAGCGGTGCGGATTTTTAATTTCACACTTTCAGGAATGAAATACATTGCCACCATATTGACAAAAAACGGCTGAAACGCAACGTGCAAATAACCCAGCATCGTCAGTATTTGATTATTCGGGTTGTCACACAAATCGATATAAACGTAAGTGAACGCCTGCAATAATTCCATTAGCGCAAAATACGTTAATGGAATCCATAATTCTTTTGATTCGCCTTTTTTTGCAATGTAATAAGCCGTCCCTAAACCAACCGCTGCTAATACACCCGATGCTTCACCACTCCAACACATGATTTTTCCTCATCAAATTTTATAATTATTATTTTAGTAATTCTCATTATGAGAATTAAATAGCCTCAGGAATAGGATAACAAAACCTTTGGGCATAAATTCCATCATCTGTCGTTAATTGTCAAAATTAACATATCGAGTTTATGCTCGAATATCATCAAAAAATGTCTGTTGAGTCGGGAGTGCCGCTCTAAATTGCTGTCATTTTTGGAATCACAGTGAAGAAATCTTAGCCAAATTATCTCATTTCAACTCAAATAATCGGGAAATTATTTTTGCCTGAATCTTAAAAAAAATGTCGCAAATAATTGACCATTAATTTAACAATGGTTTATATTTTGCCGCGTACAAAATTTTCCAATTTTAAAAGGGTGATTTCAATGACAATGACAATAGCAGCAATGATTCCAACTATCACACAAACCCTTGCGGGGATAAACAATCCAGAACCAGTTAAACAGATTGGTTCTGCAGATATTGAAGCCAGTGCAGGGGCAAGTTGCTCAGGAGCTTCAACAGGTAGTGTGGGGAGTTCTTGTGGAAATTCCATCGATACTTACGCTTAAAAATATATTTCACTGCACGGACGACAATTGTTCGTGCAGTTCTGACAAATAATACCTTTCATGCCGTTTCCAAAATCAGTACGCTACTCGATTAACCCGTTCATTTTTCTGCTTGTTGTCTGTCCAAAATAATTAAATCACCGCCTAACGCCTTGTGCAACGCTACATTTTGCTGTGCGATAGTCGCTAAACTTTCAATTTGTAAAATTTGCGTTTGATACGTTGTTTGCTGCGCTTGTAAAACATCGAGAAATCCCGTCAAGCCTTTTTCATAACGTTCGGTTGCAATATCTAGCACAGTTTGATTTGAGTGAATCGCTTGCGACAAAGCGTCATAACGTTGTGATTCATTTCGATATGAAACTAACGCGTTTTCGACTTCTTGAAATGCCGTTAAAACGGTTGATTGATACGCTAAAAAGGCTTGTTCAAATTGCGCGTCTTTCGCTTCGATATTTGCCTGCAACTTTCCCCAATTAAACAGCGGCATCGTAATGGTTGATGCACTTGACCACGATTTTCCCATTGGCGTGAAATCGGTAATTTTCAAATTTTGCAGTCCAATAAACGCCGCTAAATTCACTTTCGGATACAGTTCAGCCGTCGCAATACTGACGTAAGCATTTGCAATCGCCATTTGTCGTTCGGCTTTGCGAATATCGGGGCGACGTTGCAGTAATTCAGACGGTAAATTTGTGATTGAAAGTGTTGAAGTTGGAATTGGTTTTGAATCAGAAAAACGTTTCGCCAGCGCATTCGGTTCACGTCCAAGTAAAACACTCAACGCATGAATCGCGTGTTTAATTTCGGTTTCATAACGCGGTAAATTTGCCGCTGTGTTATCAAATTGAGCTTGCGCTTGTGCGACTTCCAACGCGTTCGCCAAACCATTTTGTTGACGGACTTGTGTGAGTTTGACTGTTTCAGCCTGTGCGGCAAGTAATTCTTGAAGCGTGGCGACGAGTTTTTGATTCGTTCGCAACAAAATATATTCTCGCGCCACTTCGCCTTGTAACGTCAATAAAACATCGTGACTATTTTCTGTTTCAATTTCAATCGACGCATCAGCGGCTTCGATGGCGCGTTGAATGCCACCAAAAAAATCAATTTCCCATGCCGCATCAAAACCGAGTTGAAAGATATTGATTGCTTGATTTGCAATGGGATTTACACCACCTGCAGATGAATTATTAAATCGACGACTAGCGACATTTTTCGCACTCAAACTCGGCAAACCTGTTGCGATTGTTTCACGTCGTAAAATCCGCGCTTCTTTTACACGCGACAACGCTTGTTTTAAATTCAAATTAGCTGTCGTCGCTTCAACAATTAAGCCGTTTAACGTCTCGTCATTAAACGATTTCCACCATTCAGAAGCTGTTTTTTGTGTGGCAACGTCTTCGCTCCATTTTTCAGGTATTGGTATTTCGGGCGGCTTATAATCTCGTCCGACAACGCAAGCATTTAAAACTAACGGCAAGATAAAAATTAACTTTTTCATTTTATGGGTTTGCTCGTAAACAGGAAAAAATGTCTTTCACATCAACATAAATGAAATAAAAAACGGGCGTGTCAAAAAGTAGGATTTCGTCGTAACGGATTTGAGTTTGTTCGCAGGTTTTTGAGCAATTGGTTTCGTCCAACGTGATGCAATACGTCACAGGGATTTCAACCTTGTCGCCGTTTTTGTGAATGCCATCGACAATAAATTCATAAAAATGCGCGAAAAAATCATCAAAGTTTTTTCGGTCAAAATCTAAATCTGCAAAGGCGGCGGATTCGTCGATGGGTTTGAAAGATTGAATGTTTCGTGCAACAAAAAAATTTTCGACTGTTGGTAAAATCAACTCACGTTTAATTTTTTCGACATTTTTAACGCCAAAATAGCCAACAAACTGACTTTTGGATTTTGAGCTAAATTCAATCATTTAAACTGTTTGGGTGAGTTTTAATTCTTTACGAACTATATCGTTAATTAACGCTTCTAATTTTTTACGATTTGAACCATAGTTTTTATTGATAAAATCTAAAATGTCACCGTGAATTTTTACAGGTTCAGGTTCTAAACAGCCTTCTCTGAATTCATTCATTTGTTCGTCATTGATAATTCCAATTGAATGAAATCCGCTCATCGTGTCATAAACAGCCTCAAGCACTTTACTGTTATTTTTAATTTTCGTTTTAGTTTTCATTTTAAATTTCCGTTATCTCATTGGTTTTCACGGCAAGGGTAATTTGAATGTCAGTGGCTGACAATATGATTTTAGCTGCCTTTTTTAATTCTTTTAATTGTTGCGAGTCGATGTTATCACGCTGATTTTTTTCAAATCCCAACATAAAAAACCAACGGTCATTTTTGTTAGTAGCAATCAATGTTCGGATGCTTCCACTTTTGCCACGATTCGGCAAAGCCACTCGCTTTTTAAAAACGCCACCGCCTAAATCGGCATCAATTAAACCACGTTCCATTTCTTCAACCGCGTTAAGTAATAACGCATCGGTTAATTCTGTTTTTTCTAGCCAATTTGAAAAGTAGCGAGTTTTGAAAATGCGTTTGTTTGTTTCAATCATGGGTTAGGTAGATTTGTTGAATGGCTGAAAAATCCGCTTTAAATACGCGTAAACAATTCTTTTGTAATCTCTCATGTACGCCATCTAAAAACTCATTTCTTCCAAAATTAGGAATTACAAATTGATTCTTTACTACAGCAGTCGGCTTTACTTTTTGTAAGGTTAATTCATAACAAAGCTGTTTAGTTATATCACGTTGTATTTTTTCGTTATGGTCAATGAAACAGCTTTTATCCATATATTTCCAATCGAAAATGACAGTGTAGTTTAAATCTTGAAATACTAAATCAGGACGCATCCAACGTTTTTTATAATTAGGAAAACGAAATTCAATAAAAAATGGATCGTCAAAATCTTCTTTTTTGTAAATTGAGAAATAACCTGCTGATTTAGAATTTGAAACGTGTCTACTATTAAATACAATGTTTGTATCCGCATAAAGAATGCTATTTACTCCATTATTAAAATCTCTAAACGCCCACGTCGCACACATATCCTCCCAAACCGACGAAAAATTACTAATTCCCCAAAACGTTCCGTCTTCGTGCGGGTTGTCCATGTCTAACTCGCCATAAAGAAACGTTTCAATCGCTTCGTAAAGTCGCCAATAATCTTCGTCTTTGTACGCGGTGCGTTTGTCGATGTCGTCTAAAACACCTTTGAGCGTGCGAATCGTGGTTTCAAATGTTTCTTCGTTAAACAACGATTCTTCATGACTTAAATGTTGCTCGCTGAAACGATGCGCCAATTCTTGCACACGCGGTTCGATGTCTTCTTCCAATTCGTTTTGCAATTCCGACACAATGAAACAAAACAAATCAATCAGCGTCGTTGATTCATAACGCAACGTTTGGCGCGGCAAATCCATTTTGTCGATATAAATCACGTCATTCGGCAAATAAATCGCTCTGTCCAAATAGCGGTCAATTTTGGAATAATCGACTTTTTCATCTGCGCCAATGCGCCGTTCCATTTGGTCTAACGCCAAATCACGATAAACGTCTAACAAATTTTCGATTAACGCGATTTTGCTATAAAGCACCACGTCGTTATCTTCTTTGTTTTTGAAACGATAGCCGTCTTTTTCTTTCTGAATTTGGTCTTTTCCTGTGGGACGAGTGTCTAAAATGTTTTGTCGCCAATTGTCGCGTTCAAACTTTTGAAACGTGCGATACATTTTGAAAAATAGCTCTTTCGTAGCCTCAAAATCATCTTCGGGAAAATCATCAAAACCGTGCGGCAAACGAAATTCGACTTCGCCTTTTTCATTTCGCCGAATACCGACAAAGGAATTCGTGCTTTCAGAATCACAGCGTTTGGTGAGTTTTAAGGTTTTGAAATTAAACATTTTTGAAGTTATCTATTTTCTCAATAAACAAATCCACCTGTGTCGCAAAATCCCCAAACGTAATCAGCGGTAATTCATCATGTTTTGTGTCTTTTCCAAATAGCAAATCAATCAACGGTTTTTTATCGCGGTTAAAAACGCTGTCCCACAAGAAAAACATCAATTTGTTTTGAATGCTTGATTTTTGAATCACGTCGTCGGTGATGAAAAAATGCCCGATTTGTTTATCTTCAATGCCACGAATGGATTTGTGATTGCTTTTGATAAACGCATTCAATTTGCTGACAAATGCTTGCCATTCAACACGATTTTCAAACGCCACGCCTTCGGCTGAAACCGTGTTTGAATCCACATCAATAAATTCCCATTCCCAACGGCGTTTGAATGCGCTATCCATGTAATAAATCGAACTATCCGACGTGTTCATGCTGGCGAGAATCGATAAATTTGGCGGAATTTTTATCGTTCGATTTTCAAAATGGCACAACAATTTTTTCTGCAAAATCTCGGTTTTAATTTCTTCTTCGCCAAACAGATACGAAGTGACTTTTTTAACTTTTCCTTTTACGTTCGCATGTTCTGTTAAGTCACACAATTCAAGTAACCGATTAAAAATAATTTCATTCACGCTCACTTCGTAACTCGACCAGCCGTCAGGTTCACGGTCAAGCAACTGAAAAATCGTGCCGAAAATCGCCGCCGAATTTCCACGATTGATTTCGTCAATCACCAGTGCGACTTTTTCAACTTCGCTGTCGTTATCTTGCGCGGCGATGATGTTTTTGTAGGCTTGCGAAAGAGCTTTTAAAAAATGTCCTTCATAGAATTTATATTGCACATTACCGCCGACCGTTATCGGCATCAATTTTCCGACAAAATCGCCGTAAGTGTATTCAGGATGAAACACGGTTTTGATGACGTTAGCAGGCATTTTTTCAACATCAATCAATAATTCATACGGAATAATATGCTTGTCGATTTGGTAACTTTTGCCCGTTCCAGGACTGCCGAAGAGGATTTTTTGTTGGTAGGTTTTCATGTTTGTTTTTATCAACGATGTTGTTAATGGGTCTTTGATTATTTTTAAATTGGGTATGGTTAAAACATTTTTGGGAATTTTCACACACTCGTCTAACCACAGTTTTTTTAAATTTTTTAAATTTGCAAAAGATTCAGGCAGTGTTTTTAATTGATTATTCTTTAATGCCAAATTTGTTAGATTGGTTAGGTTTCCAAAAAACTTGGGTAATGCAGTTAATTGATTTTCATGTAAGAATAATGCAGTTAGGTTAACCAAATTGCCAAAAGATTCAGGTAGTGTTTTTAATTGATTATTCTTTAATACCAAACCTGTTAGATTGGTTAGGTTTCCAAAAGACTTGGGTAATGCAGTTAATTGATTATCATATAAAGCCAAATCAGTTAAGGAAGTTAAATTACCAAGCGATTGTGGCAATTCAGTTAGTTGATTATCATGCAAAATTAAATTAGTTAAGGAAGTTAAATTACCAAGCGATTCTGGTAATTTAGTTAATTTGTTACTTCGTAAATATAATTCATTTAAATTAATCAATTTTCCAATAGAACTTGGAACTTCTGTTAATTGATTACCTTCTAAATATAACTCTCGTAAAGAAATTAAATCACCAATAAATTCAGAAACGTTGGTTAATTTGTTATGTCCAAAACTTAAAATCCTTAAATTAGTCAGTCTACCAATAGAATTTGGAATTTTTGTTAATTGATTGCCTTCTAATGCCAGCCAATCCAAAGAGGTTAAGTGACTAAGAAATTCAGGAAGATTTGTAAGTTGATTATTATTTAAGTCTAACCTTTGTAAGTTGGTTAATTTGCTAATAACTTCTGGAATTTCTGTTAATTGATTACCGTTCAAATACAAAGCAGCTAAAGCAGTTAAATTCCCTAGAGATTCAGGAAGAGCTTTGAGTTGATTGTCTTGAAAACTTAGCTCTCTTAAATTTGTCAATTTGGCAATAGCTTCTGGAACTTCTGTTAATTTATTTCCTTCTAAATCCAATTTTTGATTTATCCAAATAATTTTTTTATTTCGAGGTAATTGCTCATCTGAAATTTTATTTTCATCTGCCCAAACAAAAAGCTCATCCATCCATGCAGTGTCTTTTGGCAACGGTAATAAATGAGTTTGAATTTGTTGCTTTTGCCGTGATTGTAAAAGCGGTAAATTTGATTTTTGTGCCATATTTTCTCCTTGTGTTGTGGCGATAAATTATTGCAATAACTACAAACCACTCGCGCCATTTACTTCAATAAAAACATCCATTTGTTGCCCAACATAGGCTGTTAAATCTTTCGGATTAAATTGATACAACGCTTGCAAAACGCGCGTATCCACTCGTTCTGTGCTGTCACCCGTCAGCGATTTTTTCGGTACAACAAACGGCTCAACATAAGCGAGTTGTAAATCCACTTTAAATTGTCGATTGCCACGCAAATACGCAACCGCTTTTGAATTTTTATCAAATCGCCACGCATCGTTTTCATCAATATCGACGCGAACGTGCAGCGTTTTCAAATCGCCCAAAATCAAAAGCGGTTTTGATAACGCACCAGCCGTTGCAAATTCACCCGCGCGAACATTGACTTGTAAAACATCGCCATCAATCGGCGCACGAACAATCAAACGATCTAACGTGGTTTCAGTTTGTAAAATCGCAGCTTGCGCTTGTTCAACAAAGGCGTTTGCACTTTCTAATTTTGCTTTGGCAACCGCGAGCGCGTTACGTCGTTTTAGAACTTCTTCGCCGCTGATGGCTCTTGAATCTGAATCTGAAACTGCATTTGCCAAATCAAATAACGATTGTGTGTCAGCAACATTCGCTTTTGCGACTAAAACATCGGCTTTGGCTTTGGCTAAATCGGCTTTTTTCATTGCCAATTCCGCTTGATTTTCACGGTCATCTAAATAAAAAAGCGGTGTGCCTGTGCTGATTTTATCGCCAACTTTTACCACGACTTTGCTGACTAATCGCGCAAGTGGTGAGCCGATGGCAATATTTTCATTTTTTGGTTCGATAATTCCCGCGCCAGCAATGAAATTTTGAAATGGCGCAGATGCTGGTTCAACTAACGCAGGTGCAATCGGAACAGGTTTGTTACTGTTCACAACGGTGTAAGAGGCAAATAAAAATCCAGCAGCGGCAAGTATCGGAAGGGTATATTTCATGTAGTTCTCAACGGTTCAGAAATTTTAACAATATGCCCATCATCCATTTCAGCCATTCGGTCGGCAAAATTAAAAATGCGCGAATCATGCGTCACAATCACTAACGCGCGATTTTTATCAACTGCGACTTCTTTTAATAAATTCATCACATTATGTCCACTGGTATGGTCTAACGCGCTGGTCGGTTCGTCGCAAACAATTAGACGCGGGCTGTGAATTAACGCTCTGGCAATGGCTACGCGCTGTTGTTGACCGCCTGAAAGTTGCGAAGGAAAAGATTTCCAACGTTCGCCCAAACCAACCCGCTCCAAAACTTCAATGGCTTTCTTTTTGGCAACGTCGCGTTTTTCACCATTGATAATTAGCGGCACAGATACATTTTCAGCGGCATTTAACGACGGTAATAAATTAAATGCTTGAAAAACAAAACCGATTTGCGTGGCGCGAAAACGTAATTTATCTTTGCTTTTCATGGTTAATAAGTTTTCGCCAAATAATTCGCATAAGCCTTCATTTTGGTCGAGAATACCTGCGATAACTGAAATTAGCGTTGTTTTTCCACACCCTGAAGGTCCTACGAGCATCATCAATTCAGCTAATCGAATTTCTAAATTAACACTATTCAACGCAGTCACTATTTGACCGCCTGTGTCATAGGTTTTGGTTAAATTTTCACAACGGACGGCGATATTCATTGCCAATTTTCATCAATCAATGTGTGATAACCGCGTTTTTCGATAAATTGTAAAAACTCTTTTTTATCAGTTTTATCAGTCGTTGGAAATTCAACTTGTATTTCGTCGGATAGTTTTTTCAAAACGGCATCACCAACTACATCCGCAAACTTGCCGCGCAACGCTTTTTCATACCATCTAAGCAAATCACTTTCGGTCACGATACTTTGGATTTTTGATTTCCAACCCATTTGATTCAGTAACGAAACGATAATTTTTTGCTCCGTATCTTTGCAAACAATAACAATTCGGTCAGCTGATACAGACGACACAATGTTTTCAGCTAATTCTTCGATTAAAGAAAGGTGTTTAATTTGAATTGCTAAACCAAAATTTGCCCACATATCCAAACCACGATCAGCCGCATTTGTTACGCCGACACGGTTAATTCTAGCTTTAAGATTTATCGTGGTTTGTTCTGGGGTAAGTTGAATTACGCTTTTTGCAAAATCGGCGAATTCTCTGAGAATATCAGTCTTATCAGGGTTCATACTCACTTCAACGGACACTTCAAGAGCTTCAACTAAAACAGCAAATAACGCATAAACGATGATTTCATAAACTTTGTCGATACTTCGGCGCAATCCCGCTTCATGCCAAAACATAGCCAAAAATTCATCCAACTTAAAATCCGTTTTATCATGTATGACACAATAATCTAAGCCTGTAGACACTTGGCTGAAACGTTGTAAAAATTTGCGGTAAATGTACGCTTCAACAATACCGTTTGTGGCTCTGTTTTCTTTCCCTAAAATTTCTAAAATCGCTGGTGGCACAGCATTATCGTTAAAAATATCATCTTGATAACGTGCCGATGATGTACTTGTGCGACCTAAAAACTGAATGCAAATTACGTCACGCCATTTTTTTGATTTTGTGCGATAAGTTGTCAAATCCGAAAGTGTGATGTCTTGTTCGATTCTGTAACGGTAAAGAATTTCAGCAATTTGAATCGGTTTGTAAAGATGCACTCGCGCCTTATCAATGACTTTGTCTAACGCTTGTTTTGCTTCAATGATGTTCATTTTTGCCTTAAATTAAATTCAGTTGTTTAGGTTCTGGTTTAGCAGTTTGTTGCAATTGCAAGGCGTTAATCATTTCACCTGCAATCGCTTTAATCACAGGAACAGAAACCGAATTCCCCGCAACTTTTCGCAATGACGAATAAGGCAACACAATTTTAAAATCATCGGGAAAACCTTGTAATCGCAACATCTCTCTATCGGTTAAACGCCGCACGCCATTTACAACTAAATAGTTATAACTTCCACCTGCTCTCAAGGCGCAAGAATAAGGCAATGCTGAAATGTTACCGCCGATATTCTCATGCCATATTGACGGAAAAGGCGGTGCACCTTTGACAGCATTCAAGCGTTTTTGTTTAATCGTTTCAGATAGAAAATAACTCGGTGCAATGCCATCATCGTTTTCTAAAAATTCGCTCAACGGCTTGTAATATCCCAAAGGTTTTGGAAAATCGAAGTGAACCGCTTGTAAAAAACCCACGATATAAATCCGTTCTCGTTTTTGTGGCAAACCAAAATCTAACGAATTAAAAACTTTGCTATAAACGGTGTAACCTAAATTTTTGAGCTTTTCCAAAATCACCGCAAACGTTTGACCATTATCGTGAGTGGTAAGGCGTTTAACGTTTTCTAACAAAAATGCACGCGGTCTTTTCGTTTCAAGTATCTTTTCAATGTTAAAAAATAATGTGCCGCGTGTGTCTGCAAAACCTAAGCCTTTCCCTGCAATACTGAATGGCTGACAAGGAAAACCCGCTAATAAAATATCGTGGTCTGGAATGTCGTTTGGTTCAATTAAATTGATGTCACCGTGTGGCAATTCATCAAAATTCGCGTGATACATCTTTTGTGCATCTTTGTCCCATTCAGAAGTAAAAACGTTTTTACAGCCTTGTGATTCAAAACCTAAACGAATCCCACCAATGCCTGCGAATAAATCGATTATTTTATACATTTTTAATATTCAACTTTTAAACACAATGGCAGGCTCCAAACGAATGACTTTGAGAATGCTAATAAGCGCGGCAAACATACAAATAAAACTCACACCTAAACCGCTAAAAATCAGTAATTGCCACGGAAATTTAAATGCCAAAATCGAATGTCGCATGGCATAACCAAATAATGCCGTTAATCCAACACCCATGCCATAACCTGTACTTCCAACCAAAACGGCTTGCAACAAAATCATTCGTAACAACGTCCAATTACTCGTTCCCATCGCTTTTAAAACCCCAAATTGGCGCAAATTTTCAAGCGTAAAATTATAAAAAGTTTGTCCCGCAATCGCCGCACCGACAATAAAACCGAGCGTAATTGAAATACCGAAGTTAATCGGAATGCCTGTGTTTTTCATGAAATAGTTGAACGTCAAATCCATGAATTCTTGTTGCGTGTAAGCGGCTAAACCTGTGTTTGTGCGAATACGTTTTGTGAGTTCGGGGATATTTTGTCCCGCTTTGGCTTTTACCAAAACGAAAGACAGTAATTTACGTTCACGCGGGGCATACGTTTTGGCACGCGAATAAGTCGTGTAAATCGTGGGTTGAGATTGAAATGTACGGGTGACTTTGGCGATTCCAACGACGATTGCACGGCGGTCATTAAGTTCTAAATTATCGCCCACTTTGAGCGGAATTTTTTTGCCGCCTTCGATTAAAGGCGGTTTTGCGAGTTTTTCATTTGCGCCATCAAAATCAACAATAACGCTGTCGCTACGTCGTAAATCGTCGAGTTTTCCTTCAACTAAAATGGCAGGTGCGCCGATTAGCGTGGTGTCATCCAAACCAATCACGGTGCAATTTTGAAATGTACCGTCTGACATTCGCGCTTTTTGCATTCCTTTGTACATGGGCATTGCCCATTCCACACCTGACACGCCACGAACACGATAAAGTTCAGTATCTTGCAACGATTTTATGTCGTCGATGAATTGCACTTTTTCATCCATTACCCAAATATCAGGTAAACCAACATCTGTGATAAAGCTATAAGAACGCGCCATTAATCCCATGAAAATCGCGGGTTGTTGGGTCATAATTAACGAGGCAAACGTTAAGCCCATCACAATGCCAATGTATTTGCCTTTGTCGCCCATCAACATTTTTATTGCGATGTAATTCATAGTTTGCCTTTTATCGAATCAAAAAATTCCGTAATAAATCGTGTCCGTGTTCAGTCAAAATAGATTCAGGGTGAAATTGAACCCCTTCAATATCAAGTATTTTGTGCCGCACACCCATAATTTCATCGATTTCACCTTGTTCATTTTGTGTCCATGCTGTGATTTCTAAACATTCAGGTAAGCTCGATTGTTCGATGACTAACGAGTGATAGCGCGTCGCAGTAAAGGGATTATTCAAACCGTTAAAAACACCCGTGTCAGCGTGATAAACAAGCGACGTTTTACCGTGCATAATTTGTTTTGCGTGAATCACATTGCCACCAAACGCATAACCCATACTTTGATGACCTAAACAAACGCCTAAAAGGGGAATTTTCCCCGCAAAATGCAAAATCGTTTCGACCGAAACACCCGCTTCTTTGGGTGTGCAAGGTCCTGGTGAAATGACGATTTTGTCAGGATTCAATGCGGCAATATCAGTAACCGAAACTTGGTCATTGCGAACGACAATGACTTCTGCGCCGAGTTCACCAAAATACTGCACCAAGTTGTAAGTAAATGAATCGTAATTATCGACCATGACGATTTTCATAGTTGTTCTCCTTCTAAACCCGCTTCTGCCATTGTCACCGCCCGAAACACTGCGCGTCCTTTATTCATCGTTTCATCCCATTCACTTTGCGGCACAGAATCATAGACAATCCCCGCGCCTGCTTGAATATGTAATTTACCGTCTTTAATCACAGCCGTTCTAATCGCAATTGCCGTGTCTAAATTTCCCGTCCAACCGATATAACCGACCGCGCCCGAATAAACGCCGCGTTTTACGGGTTCGAGTTCATCAATAATTTCCATTGCGCGAATTTTCGGCGCACCACTCACTGTTCCAGCGGGAAAAGTTGCTGCTAAAACATCAAACGCACTATGCCCTTGTTTCAACTTTCCTGTGACATTTGAAACGATGTGCATAACGTGTGAATAACGCTCCACAATCATTTTTTCGGTTAATTGAACTGTGCCGATTTCAGCGACCCGCCCCGCATCGTTGCGCCCTAAATCAATCAACATCAAATGTTCTGCAATTTCTTTTGGATCAGCGAGTAATTCTTTTTCCAGTTCTAAATCCTGTTCAGGCGTAACACCACGTCGGCGAGTCCCCGCAATAGGGCGAACAGTGACCGTTTCATCTTCCAATCGCACCAAAATTTCAGGCGATGAACCGACGATATGAAAGTCATCTAAATTCAAATAAAACATATATGGCGACGGATTCAAACAGCGCAACGCACGGTATAAATTAAGCGGCGCGGCGGTGAATGGAATAGTCATCCGTTGCGACAAAACGACCTGCATAATGTCGCCATCAGTGATGTAATCTTTGGCTTTTTCAACGGCATTTTTAAAGCCATTTTCAGTGAATCCCGAGACAAAATCACTTTCTTGAACCGTTTTAGGATTTAAATGGTATTGCGGCTTACCTTTTGATTCGCGCAATTTTTCCGCCAATTCCTGCAAACGGTTTTGTGCGTTTTCATACGCATTTTCGTCGTGTGGATTGGCGTGCGTAAGCAATAATAATTTTCCTGACAAATTATCAAAAACTAATAATTCTTCAGAAACCATCAGCAAAATATCAGGTGCGCCGATTTCGTCAGGTTTTGTAATTTTACAAACACGCGGTTCAATGTAACCAATCGTTTCATAGCCGAAATACCCCACTAATCCACCGTTAAAACGTGGTAATTCTTCAACGTCTGGAACGTTATAACGTGCTTTGAATTTTTCAATCCATTCGAGCGGATTTTCATGCGTCACACTTTCAATAATTTCATTTTCAAATGAAACGGTAATTTGTTTGCCAAACACTTTCACAATCGTCTTGCATGGCAAACCAATAATTGAATAACGTCCCCATTGTGCGCCGCCATGAACAGATTCAAATAAATAAGAATATGCGCCGTCTGCGAGTTTCAAATACGCACTTAACGGCGTATCTAAATCGGCGAGAATTTCACGACTAATTGGAATGCGGTTGTAGCCTTGTTTTGCGTAATTAGTAAATTGTTCAGGAATCATAATTTCGAGATATTTTGAAAGCGAATAATGCGCGAAAAGATAGCATAATTCGCGAAATCGCGCCAAACCACGATAAATTTTCAGCAATTTTTATTGTGGTAAAAGTGATTTACAATGACATCTACAAAAAATCCGTTAATTGCCGTTAATTAAAAGGATGATTCCAAAAAACATGAAAAGGAACGAAATGTATCGCGTATTACGCAAATCCCCAAAAACTATCGGAATGACATTAAGTCTTACTTTTTTGGTTATGTTTTCTGAATTAGGATTCGCTTCAACAAATCACTCAATTCTATTGGTCGGCGATTCTGTAATGGAGGCTCTTTCTTCACGTTACACGCATGCTGCACAAAATTTTATTGGTGGAGATTTAAAATTTCACGCCAAAGTTTGTCGAAAACTAACCACATCGGGATGTTTACATGGACAACCTGAAAGTGCTTTGAACGTTTTAAAAGGAAATCAAGGTGTTGATACCGTCGTTATTTTGATGGGACATAACGATGATCGCGGAGTACGTTTTCGTCAAAAAGTGAATGCGCTTATGAATGAAGTTTCTGATACACATCATGTATTTTGGATGACGATGCGTGAAATCAGTCACAGTTATCGTGAAGCCAATAAAATGATAAAAGAAGAGGCTGCATTGCATAAAAATACTCGCGTAATCGATTGGGCAGAAATTAGTAGAAATCAATCTTCGTGGGTGGTTCGAGATGGAACGCACTTAACCGCAACAGGTGCGAAAAATATGGCTTCTGTTATTGCAAAAGAGCTGCAAAATTTGGATCGCAATGAATTATCTTCAACGCATTAGTCGAGTTTTAGCGATTTCTGTTGTGGCAAATCTTTTTTCCTGTTCGGTCATTGGAAATGAAAATAAGGTAGCAATTGCAACTGATTTACCCAAAAAATCGCACATTCAAGAGCGTTTATTATTTATTGGTGATTCCCATTCAGTGGGTATATTTGGGCGATCTTTAACGGAACTTTTGCAGCAAAATTTCCCTTATGTAGCGATAACAGCGGTTGCAAGCTGTGGCAGTGAACCGCGTTGGTGGTTAGAAGGTAAAGCCACAAATTGTGGACTTTTAACACACGAAGCAAACGGTTTTGAAAGCAAAGTTCTCAAAGGTAACACGCCAAAACTTCACGAACTTTTGAATAAGGTTAAACCAAAAATAACCATTGTCGCATTGGGTTCTAATTTGGTATTAATGAAAGAAGAGGATCGTGAAAATTACACTGAAAAAATGATGGCAATGGTTGAAGATAAAGGAGGGCAATGTATTTGGATTAGTGCGCCAGATGCTCGAAAATTCAGCGCATCTGACCTGAACGATGTTTATGCGTTACTCAAAAAACTTTCCAAATTACATCATTGCAAACTTATCGACAGTCGAAAATATACAAAATATCCAAATTCAGGTGGAGATGGGCTACATTACGGCGGCAAAGAAGGCGCGTTGATTGCTACACAATGGGCAGAAAAAATCTTTGATGGCATTAAGCCTTCACTATCAAAATTATTTGAACATCACCACAATCGCTAAATTATTCACTTATAAAAACCATGACAGTCACAAAACCAAACGCTTATTTATTTTACTTAGACGGACTTCGTGCCATCGCTATTTTAGCGGTATTGGCTTTTCACAGCGACAATACTTGGTTATCTGGCGGTTTTTTAGGCGTTGAAATCTTCTTTGTGATTAGCGGTTTTATTATTACAAAATTGCTTTTAGATGAATGGCAAAAAAATGGACGTTTAGATTTAAAACGATTTTGGTTTCGTCGCTTACGTCGTTTAATTCCTGCGGCTTTCACTATGATGTTAGCAACATGGATTTGTGTGTTGCTGTTTTTTCCTGATGAAATAAATCAAATTTGTGACGATTTAATTTACGGAATGACGTTCACAAATAATTGGAATTACATTATCAATGAACGGTCTTATTTTGATTTGATTGGGCGACCTCGATTATTTGAACATTTGTGGTCATTGGGCATTGAATTTCAATTTTACGTTGTGTGGGCAGTTGTAAGCATTGTGTTATTTAGACTTCCGCGTTGGGTTGCTTGCATTGCGGTTTTAGTGTTTGCATTGGCATCCAGTTATTTCATGGCAACGCTTTATGACCCAAATTCCGATCCATCACGAGTTTATTTCGGAACAGATACACGAGTGAGCGCACTTTTTATTGGATCGTTGGTTGCATTTTTAATTCGCTCGCCTGAAATTATTATTTTGAATAAATCAAAATTCCAACTTCTTAATTTTTCAGCGTTATTTGGTGTTATCGGTTTAGTTTTATTTTGTGTTTATGCAAAATCGTCAGACGCTTTCTTATATCAAGGCGGTTTTTTATGCGTTTCAATTTTAACGGCTGTGGTCATTGGATTATGCTTGATTATTTCGCAGCAAAACTATTTCAGCTTTGTTTTGATATTGTTGAGTAATCGCGTTTTTCGGGCAATTGGCGTTCGTGCTTATGGTATTTATTTATGGCATTGGGCGATTTTTGGCTTGACGCAACCATTTGTCGATGTGCCACTAGAAGGCTTATCGCTTTTAGCATTTCGCATGACATTAACATTTCTTTTTTCAGAAATAACGTTTCGATTCATTGAAAAACCGATTCGCAACGGTTGTATTGAACGCACTATTGAAACTGTTTTTAAATCAACAGGTGGCGAACAAAAAAAATATATTGCGTATTGGACGTTAACAGGTGCAGTAAGTTTAGTCGGTTGTTCAGGTTTAATGATTGCGACGGAACAGGAATTAAATGTTGCTCAACAACACGTTATTAATGAAGCAGCTGAAAATGTATCGCCGATTATAAAAACAAAACCTGTAAAATTAGACGTTGAGCGAATCATTTTTAACCCTGAATTAAATTCAAGTTTGTTGGAAGCGGTAATAGGAAATGCTGTTTTTATTCAAGATAAAGCAATGATAACAGCTGACGCTCAGGGAATGGTGAACGGACAAAATTCAACCGATATGGCAATTGAACAAAATGATATTAGTGTTGACGTGCCGCAAAATAATTTACAAATTGACCGAAATAAAAATGGCAAAGGTTACATTAACCGCATTAGAACAATTGATGATATGGGCAAAAAACCTGCAGTCTTTTTGTTGGGCGATTCGGTGATGGTGGGAGCAACGCCTGAATTATTAAAACGTTTGCCAAAATTAAGCATTGATTCACAAGTCGGACGACAATTAAGCAAGGGAATTCAAATTCTGACCGAACGTAAAAATAACGGTGTGCTGAGTGATACGGTAATTATTCATTTGGGAAATAATAGTCCGATTAACGCGAATCAAATGACGGCATTGGTAAATTTATTGAGTGACACCAAGAAAATTATTTTGATCAATTTGAAGCTGCCGAGGAATTACGAGTCTGCAAATAATCGTTTATTTAGTGATATGGCGAATAAAAATAAAAATGTCACTGTCATTGATTGGCGTGAAAACAGCATGAATGCCAAAAATATTTTTGGCAAAGATGGCATTCATTTGACTGCGAATGGTGCGAAACTTTACGCAGGGCTGATTTCAGAAGTGTTAGCCGTTCAAAAATAGGGTGGTGTTCCAACGCTGTGGATTTATGGTTTAACCATTTTAATCAACCTATTTTACGACAAAGTGTTGCTGACTTATTGAAATAATCGCATCCACAGAGTTTGAAACACCTCCTTTTAATCACACCCGTGCCGTAATACCTATATGGCGTAATAATGCGTTACAAGATGGTTCACGCCCCCGAAATTTTTTAAATAATTCTATCGCGTTGTCACAGCCACCCATTTCTAAAATGTTAGTTAAAAATGATTCACCTGTTTCGGCATCAAAAATTCCTTTTTCTTCAAACAACGAAAAAGCATCACTCGATAATACCTCAGCCCATTTGTAACTGTAATATCCTGCAGCGTAACCACCCGCAAAAATATGCGAGAAACTATGTGCAAAACGATTAAATTCTGGCACTGGCAATACCGCTACTTTTTCACGAATCATATTTAAAATTTCATACACTCGCCCTCCCCTATTCGGATCAAAATCACGATGAATATGAAAATCAAATAAACCGAATTCTAATTGTCGAACCATTGTCATTCCCGCTTGAAAGTTTTTTGCAGCGAGCATTTTTTCAAATAGTGCTTCGGGTAATACTTGACCTGTTTGATAGTGGCTTGAAATTAGCGCAATTGCATTTTTTTCCCAACACCAGTTTTCCATGAACTGACTAGGTAATTCAACAGCATCCCATTCAACACCGTTAATCCCAGAAACACCTAAATAATCAACTTGAGTTAAAATGTGATGCAGTCCATGTCCAAATTCATGGAACAGTGTTGTTACATCATCGTGCGTTAAAAGAGAAGGTGTGTCATTTGTCGGCGGCGTGAAATTACACACCAAAAATGCCACGGGTAATTGAACCTCATTATCGCCCAATCTACGCCGTCCGATGCAATCGTCCATCCACGCGCCCCCACGTTTTTTTGATCGGACAAATAAATCTAAATAAAAACGTCCCCGCTTCTGACCTGCCCTATCATAAACTTCAAATAATTGAACCGATTCATGCCAACGGTCAAATGCTTGAATTTCGGAAATTATTAAACCATACAAGCGATTTAAAATTTCAAATAAACCACTCAAAACCTTATTAACTGGAAAATAACTTTTCACTTCTTCTTGTGACAATTGGTAATAATGTTGACGCATTTTTTCAGATAAATAACTTACATCCCACGCTTGTATGTTTTCGATGCCGTAATTTTCGAGTGCAAATTTTTCTAAATTAGCTAAATCTTGATGCGCTTGTGGTAACGATTTATCAGCTAAATCTTCCAAAAATGAAATCACTTCATAAGTCGAATTTGCCATTTTTGTTGCTAATGACAAATCAGCGTAATTGGAAAAACCGAGTAATCGGGCTTCTTCATGACGTAATGCAAGAATTTTTTCCATAACATCGGTATTATCAAAATCTTTTTCAGACGCACGACTAACAAACGCAGTGTAATGTTCACAACGCAATTCTCGATTATCTGCATAAGTCATGACCGCTAAATACGATGGAAACTGCAACGAAATTAACCAACCACTTTTATTTTTATTTCCATGTTTCACATGAAACATCTCGGCACTTTGTTTTGCTTGCGCCAAAGCTGTTTCTGGTAATCCAGCTAATTCATTTACGTCTGTTATTAATTTCGTCCACGCATTAGTTGCATCTAAAACATTTTCTTCATAGCTGCTGGTCAATAAACTTAATTGTTGCGAAATTTCTTTATAACGTTGTTTTTGTTCTTCTGGTAATGCCACACCAGACAATTGAAAATCGCGTAACGCATTCGTAATTACTTTTTGCTGGGCTTTTGTAAGAAGTTTGAATGTTTCATGTGAAACAATCGATTTATAAGCGTGGAACAATTTTTCGTTTTGTCCCATTTCAGTTGTGTAATTACTCAGCTTTGGTAAGCAAGCATTATAAGCATCGCGTAATTTGTCGTTACTCATCACTGAATTTAAATGGTTAACAGATGACCAAGCCTTATTTAATTTATCTTCAGCCATTTCAATTGACACGATTAAATTCTCCCAAGTATAGACATCATTTGCATTCAATGAATCGGCAACAATTTTTCGAGCATTCGCCAATAACTCATCAATTGCGGGTTCAATATGTTCTGGTTTAATTTTGCTAAAATGCGGTAAATCAGTTTGGTTTAATAATGGATTTGTCATTTTCAAGGATTTAATAAAAGAGAGTAGGGCAGGGGAGTCAAAACGCCAATTCAAATAACATTGTGTTTCGACATCATATAAAACAGGAATTAGCGTAGCAAATCGAGTTTGCCAGACTTCGTGTTCGGAAATATCAATATTTTCGGCAACGATTTTATTTTCATTTAAAAGTATTTGCGCTTCGTTACACAAATGACAACCTTCCGTACCGAATAATAATAAACGCATCGTTTTACCGTATTTTACAAAATAAAAAAGCGCGAAATTCGCGCTCACATTTTTATATGTTCAAGGTGAAAGTGATTTTTGCATTTCACCTTGAACCGCTCATCACGTTTTAATGATCTGCGTGTTTTTCTTTATGTTTCAAAATTTGACGATCCAATTTAGAAACTAATTCATCAATTGCCACATACATATCTTCTTGATGATCTTCTGCAAAAAATTTTGCTCCCGCAAAATGCAAAGTTGCTTCTGCTTTTTGTACTAATTTTTCCACGCTTAAAATGACGTGAACATCCGTCACTTTGTCAAAATGACGTGCTAATTTTGCAAATTTTTCGTCCGTGTGCGCTTTTAAGGCATCGGTAATTTCTAAATGATGACCGCTAATAATAACTTGCATAACTAATTCCTTGATAAATATAAAACGTACAAAGTGGAAAATTCAACGGGCGTTTTTGTTTTTATAATAAACGCTTGCGTTGACTGGACGAGGAAATAAACATCGCTTCACGATATTTAGCCACGGTTCTACGAGCAACGTTGATGCCCTTCGTTTTTAAAAACTCAGCTATTTTACTATCACTGAGTGGTTTTGTGACATTTTCATTGCCGATAAGTTCTTTAATCAATGCACGAATGGCTGTTGATGAACATTCACCTCCGCCATCAGTGGAAACGTGGCTTGAAAAAAAGTATTTAAATTCAACAATTCCATTCGGCGTGTGCATATATTTTTGCGTAGTCACTCGTGAAATGGTGGATTCATGTAATTCCAATTCTTCCGCTACATCGCGCAATACCATCGATTTCATTGCGATTGAACCATGTTCAAAAAATGCAGTTTGCTTTTCAACAATACAACGCGCCACCCGTAATAATGTGTCATTACGACTGTGTAGGCTTTTGATAAACCATTTTGCTTCCTGCAAATGTTCTTTCATGATGGTATTGTCTTTACCTGTATCAGATTTTTTAATTAAACCTGCGTACATTTCATTGACTCGCAATTTTGGCGCAATTTCTGGATTCAAGTCAACATGCCAATAATCGTTAATTTTCCGCACATAAACATCTGGTACAACGTATTCCGACAACGTACTTTGAATTTGCTCACCAGGCTTTGGGTCTAACGTTCTAATCAACGCCACAATTGAGTCTAATTCTTTTTCGGTGACGGCTAATTTGCGTACCAATTTACTTTGTTCATGTGTGGCAAGCAAATCCAAATGACGCATCACTAAAATTAACGCATCGGCTTTGTACGGCGTATTATCGGGCAGCTGTAATAATTGCAAACGTAAGCAATCACTTAAATCTACTGCAGCTACTCCAGCGGGATCAAAATGTTGAATTCGATGTAATACCGCATGAACTTCATCAAGTTCTAAATCAGGCATTTGATCATGCAAATTTTGAAAAATATCGTCCACAGTCGTAGTTAAATAGCCTTCTGTATTAATAGAATCAATAATCGCAATCGCAATCGCAAAATCGTGTTCGGAAAACGATACTAAATCCAGTTGTGCCAGTAAATGCGCCTGCAAACTTAACGTGCTAGTGCGCTGACTTTCAAATTCACCCTCGAAATTCGACGTTTCTTGAATTGCTCCAAAATCATAATCGGGCAGAGTGGGTTCATATTCGGTTTCGTAAATATCATCCCACGAGGAATCTGTTGGTAAATCATCAGGAATATCTGTTTGTGAGCCTTCACTGCTGTGTAATAAATCAAGGTTATCGCTTTTTTTATCATGCAAAGGAACGTCAAGTGAAAATGAACCAAATTCATCATCTTCTAATTCCAACATAATGTTGGATTCTAACGCCTGTTGAATCTCCTGTTGCAAATCCAGTGTAGACATTTGCAATAATTTTATCGCTTGTTGTAACTGCGGGGTCATCGATAATTGATGACCCATTCGTAAATTTAAAGATTGCTTCATTGGCGATAACCCTTTGATTTAATAACTTTATTGCAACTACAAACTAAAATTCGTGCCTAAATACACGTCGCGGACTTCTTTGTTAGCAACAATTTGCTCTGCATTCCCTTCGGCGATAACTTGTCCATCACTTAAAATATAAGCACGGTCGCAAATGTCGAGTGTTTCACGCACGTTATGTTCGGTAATTAAAATGCCGATACCGCGTTGCGTGAGATGTTGAATAATTTTTTTAATATCATCAACCGAAATCGGATCAACGCCCGCAAACGGTTCATCAAGTAAAATAAATTTTGGATTTGAGGCGAGGGCGCGGGCAATTTCAACGCGCCGCCGTTCACCCCCCGATAAACTTAATGCCAACTGATTTTTTAAGTGTGTAATACTGAATTCATCCATTAAATCCATGATTTTTAATTCAATTTGACCTGCCGTTAAATCATCACGCAATTGTAAAACCGCCCGCAAATTATCCGAAACACTTAATTTACGAAAAACCGACGGTTCTTGTGGTAAATAACCAATCCCATTTTGAGCGCGAACGTGCATTGGCATTGTCGTTATCGTTTTTCCATCAAGCGTAATTTCACCCGCATCGGCTTTAACTAACCCAACTAGCATATAAAAACTGGTGGTTTTTCCTGCGCCATTTGGACCTAGTAAACCGACGACTTCGCCTGTTTTGATTTGTAACGAAACGCCTTTGACGACAGGACGTTTATTATAATTTTTGTGTATTTGTGTCGCGGCGAGAATCATAATTTATGGTTTTGGCTGAATGACAACGTGAACGCGCTGTTTACTGTTATCGGTTGAAGCACTTTTATCACCCGCTTTAACGAGCGAGGTTTTAATGTCGTATTCAATATAATCACTTGAGTACGTTCCGTTTCCTTGTAAAACCGTCGCGTCACCAATCAAAACCAGTAAATTACGTTTAGGATAAAACTCGCCAGTCGAAGCCTGACCTGTAATATCTTTTCCACCCGCGCTGGGCGTTTGTTTGAAGCGTGCTGATTTGCCTGAAAAGACTAATTTTTCAGCTTCGCCACCTTTGAAATGCACATCTAATTTATCCGAATTAACCCGAATACTGCCTTGTGTCGCAACAACATTTCCTGTGTAAGTGCTAAGTTCAGAGCGTTCATCATACGTCGCACCATTTGAATCAATGGTAATCGGCTGTTTCGCATCGCTTTCGAGTGCGAATAAATTTGTGCTGTAGAGCAGGGCGGCGCATAGCCAAAGTTGTTTATTTTTTATCATAATTGCCATGTACTTTTGCTAATAATTCTAAATGAACAGGTGAACTAAATGTCGCCTTCATGCCTAAACCCGTAGTCAGATTTTCGCCGCTGCGTAATTCGGCGAATTCGTTTGTTTGCGCGAAAGAAGTTTTAGGATAAACCGTTAAATTTGAAGTATGAATAATCAACTCGTGTCCTTGTGAACTGGCAGCGCGTTCAATTTCAACTTTTCCATTCAATAATAATGTTTCCCCACCTTTTTCTAATTCGCCTGTTTCAGAATGACAAGTCCACGCAGGATTTGGGGAGTTATAAAAAAACATTAACGGGTTTTCTAGCTGTGTTGTGCCGTCGTCGCTGTAATGTGCCATTTTATTGGCAGTTAAATGTGAAGCCAAAACACCTTGCTCATTCATTTGCCACTTTGCGTAACCGACACTGAAAAAATCTGCGCTGTGTTCAACCGCTTCACGTCGTTCAACATCTTCATTTACCAGCCATTTTGCGAATAAACTGCTCATGATTGCCAGCGCAATGACATAACCATAAAAAGCGTTATGTTTGGGCATCATTGCAAATAATCCGCCAAAATCGTTTCAAAATTATCTTGTGATTGCATAATCATGTCACACACTTCGCGCACCGCACCAAGTCCGCCACCGATTGTCGTTGTCCAATCTGCACAAGCAATAACAGCTTCATTTGCATCGGCAACCGCAATCGCCAAACCCACTTGCGTCATAATCGGTAAATCCACCACATCATCACCGACATAAGCAACTTGTTCGGGCGTTAAATCTAATTTCTGTAGCAAATCAGCAAACGCGGCACGTTTATCACGTTGATTTTGATAAACCAACGAAACGTCTAATTCTTCCATGCGTTTTGTGACAATGAATGATTCACGTCCAGAAATCACCGCGATTTCAACGCCTGTTTGTTGCAACATTTTGATGCCATGCCCATCACGCGCATGAAACGCTTTGAATTCATTGCCTAAATGGTCAAAGAACAATTTTCCGTCTGTCAAAACGCCATCAACATCTAAAATTAAAAGCTGAATTTGACGGGCTTGCTCCATTACTCGAACTGGTATCATTTAAACTATCCCCGCACGAATCAAATCGTGCATATTTAACGCGCCACACACTTTTTGCTGGTCATCAACCACGCACAAAGCACTAATTTTCTGTTGTTGCATAATTTGCATTGCTTCTGCTGCCAAACAATCGGCGTGAATAACTTTGCTATTTTTGGTCATGACTTCGTGAATTTCACAATTTGGCAAACTCAGATTGTTGCCGAGTAATCGCCGTAAATCGCCATCGGTAAAAACTCCCAGCAATTCATTTTCTGAATTTATAACCGCTGTCATGCCTAATTTTTTAGTTGTCATTTCTAAAATTGCACCACTAACCGAGGTGTTTTTACTAACTTTTGGAATGGCTGAATCAGTGTGCATAATATCGCTGACTCGCAATAATAAACGCCGTCCCAATTGTCCACCAGGGTGCGAAAAAGCAAAATCATCTCGTGTAAAACCACGCGCTTCTAATAACGAAACTGCCAACGCATCACCCATTACTAATGCCGCTGTTGTACTGGAAGTTGGGGCTAAACCGAGCGGGCAGGCTTCTTGTTCAACACTTACATCTAAATGAATTGTGGCGAATTTTGCAAGTGTCGATTCTGAATTTCCTGTTAAAGCAATCAGCGAAATGTTGAGCCGTTTTATCAATGGCAAAATCGCTAAAATTTCCGTTGTTTCACCTGAATTTGATAAAGCCAAAATCACGTCTTGCGCGGTAATCATACCCAAATCACCGTGACTTGCTTCACCCGAATGGACAAAAAAAGCAGGCGTTCCCGTACTTGCTAACGTCGCAGCTATTTTTCCGCCAATATGTGCCGATTTTCCAACGCCAGTGACAACAATTCGACCTTTGCAGGCAAATAGTAATTTACACGCTGCCACAAAATTGGCATCAATGCGGGAAGCTAAATTAGCAACGGCTTGTGCTTCAACTTGAATGACTGCGAGAGCTAATTCCCGCAGCGCGTCATCATGGATTTTCATAGAGAAATAGGCAAAATTACAATGACGTTATTATGCCACGGTTTATGGAATTGATGTTGCTTGCGAATAAATAGAACTAAAAAAAACCGTGTCAATATATTATTTGGCACAATTACTGCAAATAAAATGCAACAACAATAACGTCGCTTGTCGTTATTGGTTTATAGGTATAATTGCCAGCATATTTTCTGGTGTTTTCGTTAAATGAACAAACGTATAGGTTGTCGATATGGCTCAAATGGAACAAGACGAAGCGGCTGAAAAGCCATCTAAAAAACCCTTAATTATTTTGGTACTTGCTATCATTCTTTCGTTATCGGCTGGTGCAGGTGGAATGTTCTATTACATGAAAATGCAAGCAGAAAAAGCAGTTGAAATAGCATGTGCTGAACCACCACCGCCTGTTATAACTACAGTTTATAATGAACTTTCAAAACCATTAGTGGTTAATTTCCCACAAAACTCCTCAGTGCGTTTAGTGAAAATTACATTGTCGATTGCAGCAGATGATGCAGCGACAATTGCTGTTTTAAAGAAAAATGAACCCATGATGATGAGCAATTTGCTGATGCTTATCAGCGGACAAAATACTGACGGTTTAAAAACGCATGAAGGCAAAGTCGCTTTGCGAAATGCAATTTTTGATGACGTGACTGCGATGCTTGAAAAAATGTCGCCAGAATCAGAAATCAAAGAAGTTTATTTCACTTCATTTATTATGCAATAACACAGAATTATGAGCGACTTACTTTCACAAGCAGAAATTGATGCCTTATTGAATGGCATGGGTGGCGGTGGTGATGAAGACTTTGATTCGGGTGGTGGTGCTGACGATGAAGAATCGAGCGTCTATTCCGAAGAAGTTGCCGAGGAAATGAAAGAGCGTGGCATCGTTAAATCGTATGATTTAGCGCATCAGGAACGAATTGTTCGTGGTCGAATGCCAACGCTGGAAATGATTAATGAACGTTTTGCACGGTTATTACGCGTTTCTGTTTTTCAGTTTATTCGCCGTTCGGCTGAGATTTATATTTCAGGTATTCAAATTAAAAAGTTTTCTGAATTTACCCAAGGCTTGCTCGTTCCTACCAGTTTAACGGTAATTCGTGTAAATCCTTTGCGTGGTAAAGCCTTGATTATCATGGAGCCGAGTTTGATTTTTACGGCGGTAGATAATTTCTTTGGTGGCGGCGGATTTTTTGAAAATGCACCCTCAGAAGGCAAAGAATTTACCAATACAGAAATGCGAATTGTGATGATTTTTGTCGAATTGATTTTTAAAGACTTAAAAGAATCATGGAAACCCGTTTTGGGATTAGATTTTGAGTATTTAAGTTCTGAAATCAATCCACGTTTCGCGAACATTATTGAACCAACAGAATTAATTGTGGTGTCTACATTTCACGTTGATTTGGAAGGCGGCGGCGGTGATATTCACATCGCGTTACCTTACGCAATGCTTGAACCTATCCGAGATTTACTCGATGTTATCAACACCAGCCAAGATGATGTTGATGAAAATTGGTATGACTCACTTTACCGCGAAGTAATGCGCGTTGAAATGCCAGTTAACAGTATTTTAGTTGAAAAAAATATGTCGATTCGCAGCGTGCTACAACTTAAAAAAGGCGATGTGATTCCGATTGATTTACCTGATCTTGTGTCATTGAATGCCGCACATGTTCCTATATTTACAGGAAAAGTTGGGATTTCTGATGGCAATTACGCGGTTCAAATTACTGACCGCATTACTAATTAAAATTATATTGAGCGAGAGTTAACATGAGCGAAATGAACGAAGATACAGAAACCGTTGCATTCAAAGAATTTGAAGATTACGAAGGCGAGCAAGAAGCGGTTAATGAAGAAGTTAATTTAGATGTTATTTTAGATGTTCCCGTCGTCATTTCGATGGAAATTGGACGAACAAACATTAGTATTCGGAATTTATTGCAACTCAATCAAGGCTCTGTTGTGGAATTAGAACGTTTTGCGGGTGAACCGTTAGACGTTTTAGTTAATGGAATGTTGATTGCCCATGGTGAAGTTGTTGTAATTAACGATAAATTTGGCATTCGTTTAACCGACGTAATTAGTCCGTCAGAACGCGTCAAACGCTTGGCATAATGCGACAAAATGAAATTATTTCTAGCACTGATTTCGCCAGTTGGGCGTTTGGGTTGCTGATTGTTTTAGTAATTTTTGCCATTTGCGTATGGGCAATTCGTCAACTTCAATCAGCAACACAAATCGGCGGGGATCGTTTGCAAATTGTCGGCGGTTTATCGTTGGGAATGCGTGAAAAATTAGTGTTAGTTCAAGCAGGAAAAAAGCAGTTAATTCTCGGCGTAACACCTAGCCGTATTGAAATGTTACACGTTTTAGAAGGTGACGATTGTTTGAATAAAATCACGTTTGAACCGTCCGAAAATAGTTTTGCTTACAAATTGAAACAAGTCATGAAAGGAAAAGTTGATGCGTAAACGTACCGTGATTTTCATTTTATTCACACTCGCAGCACTTGGTTTAAGTGGCGTAGCGTTCGCATTACCATCTGGCATTGAAGCATTGACCGTCACATCGAATCCGAAAGGTGGTCAAACTTACAGCGTGACATTGCAGATTTTGGCGTTGATGACGATGATGACGTTGTTACCCGCGATGCTGCTGACAATGACTTCATTTACCCGAATTATGATTGTGTTCAGTTTGTTACGCCAAGCTCTCGGCACGGGACAAGTGCCAAGCAATCAGGTTTTGCTTGGATTATCGTTGTTTTTGACCATTTTTATTATGATGCCTGTTATCGACAAAGTGAATGTTGAAGCGGTGCAACCATATATGGAAGAAAAAATCGATGCAATGCAAGCGATTGAAAAAGCTTCGATTCCATTTCGCCAATTCATGACAAAACAAACCCGCGAAAGTGATTTAGAATTGTTCGTGCGAATTTCGGGCAAAGCTGAATTGACGAATGCAGACGAAATTCCATTTTCATTATTATTGCCAGCTTATGTAACTAGCGAAATTAAAACAGCGTTTCAGATTGGTTTTCTCATTTTTTTGCCGTTTCTAATTATCGATTTAGTAGTTGCGAGTGTATTGATGTCGATGGGTATGATGATGTTGTCGCCGATGATTATTTCGTTACCTTTTAAAATTATGCTATTTGTTCTCGCAGATGGCTGGTCGCTTATTATGGAAATGCTCGCAGCGAGTTTTTTTGTTGGCACTTAACGGAGCGTCGAACTTATGACACCCGAAATTATTTATACCGTCGCACAAAATGCGATGGTCGTGGCAGTTAAACTCACGATTCCATTATTGTTACCAACGCTCGTCGTTGGTTTAATCATTGCGATGTTTCAAGCCGCAACCCAAATCAACGAATCCACCCTAACATTTGTGCCGAAGGTCGTGGTGATAGGTGCCGTTTTGCTGTTAGTCGGTCCCGCAATGTTACAACTGTTTCTCGATTATTTTCGTGATTTAATCAAGGAAATTCCTCTTCTAATCGGTTGATTCACATGAACTTCACCGAAGCACAATTACTTAATACAATGGCAATGCTTACATTTCCACTGATGCGAATTAGTGCGATGTTTGTATCGATGCCCGTGTTTAGTGTGCGAGCTGTTCCCGCGCAAGTTCGCGTTATTCTTACAGGTATTATTGCCTTTATTGTTATTCCGTTATTGCCGCCATTGCCGCAAGTTGAAATGATGAGTTACAAGGGTATGATGATTGGTGTGCAACAAGTCGTGATTGGCATTACGACTGGGTTTATTCTACAAATGGTTTTTGCCGCTGTGATTTTTGCAGGGCAGGGCGTAGCGTATGGAATGGGCTTAGGTTTCGCGTCGATGGTCGATCCACTGAACGGTCAACAAATTCCTGTCATTTCACAAATTTACATGATTAGCACGACGTTATTATTTTTGAGTTTAGACGGGCATTTGCTTCTAATTCAATTATTGGTTGATAGTTTTACGTCGTTGCCTATTGGTGAATCACTCAATACAAATGATGCGTGGTCGATTATTTTGTGGGGTGGGCGGATATTTTCAGACGGTTTATTGCTTTCGATGCCTGTCGTTATTAGCTTATTGTTGGTGAACGTGATTTTTGGCGTGGCATCAAAATCTGCACCACAATTACAAATTTTCTCTGTTGGTTTTCCGATTACACTGATGTTGGGAATTTTACTTATTTGGTTAACATTGCCCGATATGTTGACGTTGATACCCGATATATTGAACGATGGTTATGATTTAATTAAACAATTACTACGATTGACTTAAAAAATGGCTGAAGATTCAGGACAAGAAAAAAGCGAAGAACCCACCCAGAAACGCTTAGATGACGCAAAAAAGAAAGGTCAAATTGCACGGTCGCGTGAACTGAATACGTTTGTAATGCTGATTATCAGCGCATGGTTACTGATTTCACAAGGCGGACAAGTGGGGCAGGGGTTAATTGAGCTGATGCAAAGGAATTTCCATGTGTCCCGCGAAACTATTTTTGAACCCCTTACAACTATCGTATTTTTTAAGCAAGCGATGCACGATGGATTGTTGCTTATTGTGCCATTGATGGTAATTTTAACTATCACTGCTATTATTGCCCCTATTGCCTTAGGAGGTTGGATTTTCAATATGGATACTATCACCCCAAAATTCGACAAACTCGATCCAATCAAGGGTTTGCCTAAATTATTTTCTGTTAACGGCTTGGTCGAATTACTTAAAGCCTCTCTTAAAATTGCGCTGGTCGGTCTTGTCGGCTGGTTATTATTCAATTCGATTTTTGCCGAATTATTAGGTTTAAGTTCTGAACCGATGGAACAAGCTGTTATTCATGCCGTCAAACTGATTGCTCATAGTTTTTTAATTTTAAGTGGCGCGTTAATTTTAGTCGCAGCGATTGATGTGCCGTATCAATTACATAAGCACAGCACCGACTTAAAAATGTCGATGCAAGAAATTAAAGACGAACATAAAGAAGCAGAAGGTAGCCCTGAAATTAAAGGACGAATTCGTCGTACTCAAATGGAAATGGCACAAAATCGAATGATGAAAGAAGTGCCAAATGCCGATGTTATTATCACCAACCCGAGCCATTATGCGATTGCGCTGAAATATGATGAAGGTTCTGGCAATGCACCGATATTGGTTGCGAAAGGGGTCGATTTAATCGCTGCTCAGATTCGTAATCTTGCGATTGAAGCCAACGTGCCACTCGTTGCAGCACCTCCATTAGCGCGTGCTTTATATTATTCAACTGAATTAGATAACGAAATTCCACAAGGTTTATATTTAGCGGTTGCTCAAGTATTGGCGTACATTTTCCAATTAAAAGAAGCGGCTAAAACACACGGCACGAAACCTGCTGCACCAAAAGATATTAAAGTGCCGTCTGAATTTAAACAGGAATAACCGCGTCATGGATTTAACTAAACTCAAAGCTATTACAGCATTGCTCGGCAAAGCCGAACTTGGTGCGCCATTCGTTATTGTCGTCATTTTGTCGATGATAATGTTGCCGCTGCCCGCATTTTTACTCGATATTTTCTTTACTTTTAACATCTCGTTTTCACTGATCATTTTATTAGTCGTCGTTTACACGTTGAAACCGTTAGATTTTGGTTCGTTTCCAACGGTGATTTTGTTAGCGACTTTATTACGATTAGCATTAAACGTCGCATCAACTCGTGTGGTTTTATTAGAAGGTCACAACGGCGGTGATGCCGCTGGAAAGGTAATTGAAGCCTTCGGTGCATTTGTTATCGGCGGGAACTTTGCCGTCGGTTTAGTCGTCTTCACGATTTTGGTGATTATCAATTTTATGGTTGTCACGAAAGGCGCAGGACGAGTTGCCGAAGTAGGCGCACGTTTCACATTGGACGCGATGCCTGGTAAACAAATGGCAGTTGATGCTGATTTAAACGCAGGTTTAATTACCCAAGACGAAGCGCGGGCGCGTCGTGCCGAAGTTGCCATGGAAGCGGATTTTTATGGTTCGATGGACGGTGCGAGTAAATTCGTGCGCGGCGATGCGATTGCTGGGATTATCATTTTGTTCGTGAACATGATTGGTGGCTTGTGCATCGGGATGTTGCAACACGATTTGAGTTTTGCAGATGCGGGCGAAAAATATGTGTTATTGACTATCGGTGACGGTTTAGTGGCGCAAATTCCATCGTTATTATTGTCTACAGCTTCAGCGTTAGTGGTCACGAAAGTGGGCGCAGGCACTCAAAATATCGGTCAACAAGTCAGCGCACAATTATTTGAAAATCCCAAAGCCTTAATGATTACAGGCGGTGTGATTGGTGCGTTAGGTTTAATTCCAGGAATGCCAAATTTGGTATTTTTATTATTGTCGTCTGCATTAGGTGGTTCAGCGTACTTCATTGATAAACGCCGCAAACAAGTCGCACTTGACGCATTGACGACGAAAAAACCAGAAACAAACCAAGCCCCTACTGAAAACCGTGATTTGAGCTGGGAAGATGTTATGCCAGTCGATATTATCGGTTTAGAAGTCGGTTATCGTTTGATTCCTTTGGTGGATAAAAATCAAGGTGGTCAATTGATGGTGCGTATTAAAGGCGTGCGGAAAAAATTGTCACAAGAATTAGGTTTCTTAATTCCGTCTGTTCACATTCGAGATAACTTAGATTTAAGTCCAACAACGTATCGTATTTCGTTGATGGGCGTGACGGTGGGAGAAGCGGAAATTGTCCCCGAAATGGAAATGGCGATTAACCCTGGTCGCGTGTTTGGTGAGTTGGTTGGTAAAGCCTGTAAAGATCCAGCGTTTGGTTTGGATGCCGTATGGATTGAACCAAATCAAAAAGATTACGCGCAAACAATGGGTTATACCGTGGTAGATGCGGGAACCGTTGTGGCGACACATTTAAGTCATTTGTTGCAAGCGCACGCGCATGAGTTATTGGGCTACGAAGAAACACAACGAATGCTCGACAATTTAGCGAAAACAGCTCCGAAATTAGTGGAAGATTTAGTGCCAAAAACATTGACGTTGGGTGTTGTGGCGAAAGTGTTACAAAATTTATTGATCGAACAAGTGCCAATCCGCGATATGCGTACCATTGCCGAAACATTGGCAGAGTACGGTTCAAAAAGTCAAGATACCGACATTTTGACCTCTGCGGTACGAACTGCGCTGGGACGTTTAATTATTCATGAAATTACTGGATCTGCGGATGAGTTAACAGTTATTACCTTAGATAGTGAGTTGGAACAGATATTGCAAAAGTCTTTACAAACGGCGAGCGAAAACGGTACTGGCGTTGAACCTGGGCTTGCGGATCAAATGCACGATTCATTGCAAGAGAATACGCAACAAATGGAAATAGATGGATTATTACCAATTTTATTGGTGTCATCTTATATCCGTCCTTGGTTATCACGCTTCGTTCGCCATTCAATTCCAAATTTACATGTTTTGGCATACAACGAAATTCCCGCCGATCGGCAGGTGAAAGTCATTGCAAATGTCGGACGACGCACTAACTGATTTAAGGGAAACTAAGGACTTCTAATGAAAATTAAACGCTTTTTTGCAGAAAATATACGACAAGCCATGCAAATGGTACGCGAGGAATTAGGCGCAGATGCGGTTATCATGTCCAATCGTGCTGTTGACGGTGGTGTTGAGATTGTGGCGGCGCGTGATTTTGATGAACAAACGGTTCGCTCAAAAAGCACCTCGCATGGCGATGATCAACAACCCGATTATTTCAAACCGTCTTCGTCATCTCAACGCGCTAAACGCGTTGATTTGCCCGACTTTCACACAGAAAGAAATAATTTGCACGTCATTAGCAGTCCTCGTAAACAAGAAGATCAGGTTTTCAGTAGCAGCACCGCTAAACGAGGAATTGATCAATATGTGGGTTACGCAGAAAAAGTTCAATTACGCGGTAATCCAGATGCTGTAAAACACAATTTCAATAAAGAACCTGCTCGCAAACAAGCGGCACCTGAAGCACCATATTCGCCACCGTCGATTATGATTAAAGTGCCAAAGAAAGCAAAACCACAGCCGCAACCGACACATCAACGTGAACCGATTTATCGTGAGCAAATGCCGCAACGTGAATCGATGTATCGTGACGACCCTGTGCCACAACGTGAACCGATTTATCGTGATGAACCAATGGCGCAACGTGAGCCGATGTATCGTGATGAGCCGCGACGTGAGCAAATTCCTGCACCGCGTGAAATGTATCGTGAACCGATGCAATCGCGTGAAGCCATTATGCCGCAAGCGAGAAATACACAATCTGAAGTTCATCATGAAGCCCATGAATTACGCCAACATTTTAGCAGTAGTGATTATGAAGACGAATTCGATGAATTTTTAAACGAAGCGGTACAAGAAACTTATGCCGCACCAAAACGTGAAACATCGGCGCGTATTGAACCAATCATTAACGAAATTCCTGAACCTGTGCAAGCAGCACCAGTCATCGAAGAAAAAGAAAATCCTTCGGAAAAACTATTGCTGCAAGTAACGAAAGAATTAAAGTCGTTACGCAACACGATGGACAGTAAATTATCAAGCATAAATTTCGCACATCATTCTCTGAATCCCAATTCCACACCGATTCGCAGCGAGTTATTACAAAAGTTAGCACGAATGAGTGTATCGAAAAAATTGAGCATTAAAATCGCCAATCGTTTCGCTAATCACACCAATTTCGATTTTGTCTTCACGCAAGCTCAAGAATTACTTGCTAAAGTTTTGCCATTAACAACGGATGATTTACTTGAAACAGGTGGTGTTGTGGCATTGGTTGGACCAACTGGTGTAGGAAAAACGACGAGTGTAGCGAAACTTGCTGCTCAATTTTCATTGAAACATGGCGCAAATCAAGTCGCGTTAATTACGACAGACAATTATCGAATTGCCGCACATGAACAATTAAATACTTACGGACGTATTTTGAATATGCCTGTACGAATTGCATCAAGCGCGGCGGAGTTAAGACAGTTAATTCACAGCTTCTCTGATAAAAAACTCATTTTGATTGATACTGCTGGCATGAGCCAACGCGATATGAAATTGATTGAACAAATCAATACACTTAAAGAAAACGATTTAACGGTGAAATCATATCTTGTTATATCGGCAGCGACCGAATATAAAGCAATGAATGAAATTATTGATGCGTTTGATACATTCAAACCACAAGCTGTTATTTTGACGAAACTTGATGAAGCGGCAACGATCGGTTCAGCCTTATCATCACTTATTGAACATAATTTACCTTTATCTTTTATTACTAACGGTCAGCAAGTTCCCGAAGATATGCGTCATCCGAGTGCAAGAGAATTAGTTGCTCAATGCGTAACAGAATTGGATGTTGAAGACGACGATTACGAAGAAAACAACGAAGCGTGGGTGGCTCAAGGATATGCTTAAACAATTAGATCAAGCGGCTGGCATTCGTAAGATGAACAAAAATAAACCTGTGCGTGTAATCGCTGTTGCGAGTGGCAAAGGCGGTGTGGGTAAAACGAACATCGCTGTGAATGTCGGCATTTCTTTAGTACAAATGGGACAGCGCGTTGTGTTGATGGATGCGGATATGGGCTTGGCGAATGTGGATATTTTGTTGGGTGTTTATCCCAAATACAATTTATCACACGTTTTGACGGGCGAAAAAACGCTCGATGAAATCATGGTCACGGCACCTTCTGGATTAAAACTGATTCCAGGTGCATCGGGTATTCAAAAAATGACTGAGCTTTCAACCATTGAACAAGCCGCTGTTATTCGTGCATTTAGCGAAATTGACCAACAAATTGACGTGTTAATTGTGGATACCGCAGCGGGAATTTCATCGAGTGTGGTGAATTTTTCTCGGGCGTGTCAGGAAATTATTATTGTAATTTGCGACGAACCCACATCATTGACCGATGCGTATGCGTTTATCAAATTGTTGAACCGAGATTATGGCTGCAACAGTTTTCAAATTATTACGAATATGGTGCAGACGGTACAGCAAGGCAAAGCGTTATTTCAAAAACTAAATAAAGTGACAGACAATTATTTGGATGTGAAATTGCAATTTGTTGGCGCGGTGCCTTTTGACGAGTATTTACGTCAATCTGTACAAAAACAAACACCTGTCATTTTAGGTTTTCCACGCAGTAAATCCGCTCAAGCAATGAAAGCGATTGCTGTAAAAATAAATAGTTGGCCACTCAAAACACAAGCGGGTGGTTATATCGAATTCTTCATTGAGCGCATGGTTAAATATGCACAAAAGGATGCCGCATGAACGCACAAACACTTTATTCGCCAAAGTTATCTAATTCTATGCGACTAGATTCAGATATTTCGTTAGGGCTGATTCAACAAAAATTAAATGTTATTCGCCATGCGGTTCAAGCCGTAAAAAAACAAACGGGGCGAGCATCTAATAATGATGTTGCTACTTATTTGGGCGTAACACTTGATGAATACATTCATATTTTACAAGACGCGAATACGCGTATATTCCATAATTTCAAACAGGAGGTTGCATGAGTGCCGTAGCTATGTACAGTTCGGTTCAAATCGGCAATATCGACGCGCAAATCATGCTACACGCGCCATTAGTTAAGCGTATCGCTTACCATTTATTAAGCAAATTACCTGATTCAGTACAAGTGGATGATTTAATTCAAGCGGGAATGTTGGGCTTGTTGGAATCCATGAAAAATTACGACGCAAGCAAAGGCGCGAGTTTTGATACTTATGCGGGTATTCGGATTCGTGGTTCGATGTTAGATGAAGTGCGCCGTTGTGATTGGGTGCCACGCTCGGTATATAAAAAATCGCGGGTTATTAGTGATGCCATTCGGGTTTTAGAAAATCAAACAGGATGTGCCGCCATAGATAGCGATGTTGCTGAATACTTAGGTATTAGCATGGACGAATACTACCGAATTTTGCGTGATTCGAGTAATTGTCGTGTGTTCAGTATTGAAGAATTAGCGCAAACTGGTGATAATTACCTCGAGGAGTCTTCGGGGGTATCAGAAGCACCGTTAGAAACCGTCACTCGTGATGGCTTCCAAAAAGCATTGAGTGCTGCAATTGCGAGCTTACCTGAACGCGAACGATTAATTATTTCTTTGTATTACGATGAAGAATTAAATTTACGCGAAATTGGTCAAATTTTGAATCTTACCGAATCTCGTGTCAGTCAAATCAGTTCTCAAGCGGTACTTCGATTACGTTCTCGACTTAGTGGTTGGATAGATACTTAACACATTCACCGTTATGGTCGCTGTGTTAATCACGCAAAAAGGGCATAGCGTATGGATATTTTAAGTATTGTTGGATTTAGCGCAATGAACGCAATTCTTACTGGCGTGACCATCGAAGGCGGGGATGTTAACTTATCAGTTAACTCACCCGCCTTTATATTTTGTATTCAATGGCACGATTGGTGCGACATTATTACAACAATGGAAAATATCATTCCATTGCCGATAATACTGATGAAAAAGGACGTTTTTAAACTTCCCATCTAAGAAACCCTGTCGTACCACGAATAAAATAAGTGGGGCGCAAATCGGAGAAAATCATGTTAGAAATTCAAGCTGTCACACCTACTTTTCCTGTTTTTAAAGAAAAAAAAATTCATAAAGATGAATACCGCACGCCTGACAAGCCACATCGAAATAATCCAAAATTAGAAGAACAAGAGGAAAAACTAGATGAATCCGCCCCTAGCCAACACATTGACGAACGTGTCTAATGACCTAATGTTAATCGGCTTTAGTATTACGGCGATTATTTTAATCGCGATGCTGTTTGCGTTACTTTGGTTGAGTCGTTTGGTTTCACAATTAAAACGTGACTGTGCGAATTTGACCGACATTGTAGATGGCAACAAAAATGATATTTACGGACTGTGTTCAGCGGCATTAACGGTGAATGAAAATACTGCAACTTCACATGAAGAATTACACGATTTAAAGCAGCAATTAGCAAGTATTGTCGAAAAAATGAGTGACTTACAGAATGAAATTCAACAAGGTGATTTTGTAAATAGTCCGTATAACGTCGATATTCGCAAAATTCGTGATGGCGCGAGTGTCGAAGAGTTGATGAAACAATCTGATTTAAGTTATGACGAAGCCGCATTGTTGATTCGTTTACATGGCGGCAAAGCCTAATTTAAAATTTCAAATAGTGAGAGAAAAACATTGTGAATGAAAAGAACAAAAGCGGTTTAAGTTACAAAGATGCGGGCGTAGATATTGCGGCAGGAAATGCACTGGTTGAGCGTATCAAACCAATTGCGGCAAGAACTCGCATTCCTGGTGTAATGGCGGGATTAGGCGGTTTTGGTTCGTTATTTGAATTACCACTCGACCGTTACAAAAATCCTGTTTTAGTTTCGGGTACAGACGGCGTTGGCACAAAATTGAGATTGGCGATTGATTCAGGCATTCACAACACCGTTGGCATTGATTTGGTTGCCATGTGTGTCAACGATATTATTGTGCAAGGCGCAGAACCGCTGTTTTTCTTAGACTATTTTGCGACGGGAAAATTAGACGTAAATACCGCTGCTTCTGTCATTGAAGGTATTGGTAAAGGCTGTGAATTAGCTGGAGCAGCGTTAGTCGGTGGTGAAACCGCTGAAATGCCCAATATGTACGCTGATGGTGATTATGATTTAGCGGGTTTTTGTGTCGGTATTGTTGAAAAATCTGAAATGCTCGATGGTAGCAAAGTCAGCGCAGGCGACAAATTGATTGGTTTGGCTTCTTCGGGCGCACATTCAAACGGTTATTCGCTAATTCGTAAAATCATCGAACGTAATCAAGCCTCATTAGACGAACCATTCGATGGTAAAACGTTAGGCGAAACGTTGTTAGCTCCAACGCGCATTTATGTTAAATCGTTACTTGCATTAATTAAAAAAATTCCTGTTCACGCTTTAGCGCATATTACGGGTGGTGGTTTGACTGAAAATTTACCGCGTGTCATTCCAGATAATTTGAATGCACAAATTGATTTGAAATCGTGGCAATTTCCTGCGATTTTCGATTGGTTACAAAGCAACGGTAATGTGTCACAAGCTGATATGTTAATTACATTCAATTGTGGCGTGGGCATGGTAATTTGTGTTGCAGCGGAAGATGAAGTCGCGACTCTAAATTTACTTGCTGAATTAGGTGAAACCGCGTTTGTGATGGGTGAGATTATTGCGGGTGAAGGTAAAGCAGAAGTTCGTTACCACTAAAAATCATAAAAAAAGGGCAGGTTCAAAATCTGCCCTTGTCGTTTTTACGCTTCTTGAACAATCGGATCGCCGACTGTCCACAATCTTTCCAACTGATAAAGATCTCGCGTTTGTTGTGTCATCGCGTGAACAATTACATCGCCTAAATCAAGTAACACCCAATCTGAAGTTATGTCGCCTTCCATGCCGAGTGGCATCACACCACTTGCTTTGACTTTCATTTCAACGTAATCGCACAACGCTTTTAAATGGCGATTCGATGTGCCTGTGACAACAATCATGTAATCGGTAAAACTGGTTTTGCCCCGCACGTCTAAAACCGTCATGTTGATTGCTTTGCGTTCGTTTAATTCGCCTTCAACTAAGGCTAAAAGTGCTTCTGTTTGCATTGTGTTCCTAAAAATAAAGCTGATGTTGATAAATATAATCGATGATCGCGTCGGGTAATAAAAAGCGCGGATTTTTTCGTGTTGCAATCATACCGCGAATTGCCGTCGCAGAAATTTCTAATTGCGTGATTTGTTGAAAAAATAAATGACCAGCAAGATGATTTTTCAAAATTTGTTTGTCATTTGTTAAGCGCATTTTGAAAAATTCGTTCAGCGAATTTAAAGCTGCATTCGGACGTGTAATGACGACGACGTGTGCCAAATCAAACAATTCTTGCCACCGAAACCACGTCGTAAAGTTATTAAACGCATCACTTCCCACAAACAAAAGTAGCGGTACGTCTGGGTAATTTGAACGTAATGCTATCAGTGTATCAAACGTGTAGGAACCACCCTCGCGCTGTAATTCTTGAGCATCAACAATGAAATCATTTTGATTTTGTGTGACGAGTTGCAACATTTCTAAACGTTGCAACGCACTGGTTGTTGGCAAATCGCGGTGAACGGGTTGGGCGCAAGGAATTAGCCGAACGTGTTCAAGTTCAAATAATTCCTTTAATTCCAGCGCAGAACGTAAATGTCCATAATGAATTGGATCGAAAGTACCGCCGAATATGCCAATCATTCTGTGTATATGAAAATCAATCCTTAGCGTAATCAACTATGAATCTGAAAATTTATGTCGTGCCATTTTTAGGCATAAATACTCAATAAACCATTTGTGCCATTTGTTTCAATTACTTGACCATTTGCGAATTCATCTACAGATATTCCTTCCGCATTATTATTGCTAGTTACTGGATTACCTTGTGCGTCAACTTCTTGATTCGCTTGACGATTTCCCTGTCCATTCGCCGACGCATCAGCCATCATTTGAGCTGTTTGTTGTTGTGAACGACCAGAATCATTTGAATTTGAAGTCGATTGTTGTGAAACATTTACTTCGGCTAACGTTACTTGTTGAGAACTCAACATTTCGCGTAATTTAGGAATCGAGGCTTCTAACGCAGTACGAACTTCGCTATTCTGCGCGGTAAATGCAATTGTGGCTTGATCTTGATTCATATCAATTCGTACCGTAATCGGTCCCATATTTTGCGGATTCATTTTAATTTCAGCACTCGAAATACCGCGATTAGTCATCCACACAATGCGCTCACCCATATCTTGATTCCATTCGGGATGCGAAATAGGTTTCGTCATCGCGGGAACATCGACTTTGGTATCTTGTATCAATTTATTTACTGCCGTTGAAACCCCTTGTGGAGCTGACTTATCGGCTGCTGATGTTATAGATGCGCCAATTACATCGGTTTTTTCAGCGGTTAATAACGAAGCAAACGATTTCAAATCGACTGCATTTTGTTTGTTATCAGTTGCTGAATTTAACAAACCATCACTTTGTAAGATAGGATTTGACGGCGTATTGTTGCCACCATTATTACCATTATTACCATTATTTGCGGTATCACCACTAGAATTACGACTTGCGACCGCGTCCATTAACAATGTTTTTGCTGATGTTAGTGTTGGTTTATCAGTCGTTGTCGTGTCAGAAGATGTTTCAACTGCTACTTTTTGAGGTTCAACCTGAACAGATGTCGCTTGAGTTGTTACTAATGGCACAACAATCGCATCGGTCATTACTTGAACAATCGGCGTATTAACTTCAGAGGCTTTATTTTCAGATTTGGTAACTGAAGGTGTAACGGTGTCACTAATTTTTTGTTTATCACTTATCAACTGATTTGCTATTGATGGCAATGCTTCGTTAGCTAATTGAGGTTCAATAGCAGCATCAGCACTCGGTTTATCTACAGTTAAAATAGGTGCTGTTTGTGTTTGTACAGTTGTTGTTTCAGGGTTAATAATGAGAACTTGTGGAGCAACTTCTGCTGATATTTTCTCTGCAGTTTGTGTTTGAACATTTTGAGTTTGTTCCGCTGCTATGCCTTCTGATTGCGAGGTAGTTGTGACAGGTGTTTGTACTTGTTCAGGCATTGCCGTTGTGACAGGTGTTTGTACTTGTTCAGGCATTGCCGTTGTGACAGGTGTTTGTACTTGTTCAGGCATTGCCGTTGTGACAGGTGTTTGTACTTGTTCAGGCATTGCTGTTGTTGCAGTTGTTTGTACTTGTTCAGGCACATCAATTTGCGTTACTACTGTTGCTGACGTTTGTACTTGTTCAGGCGTTGCTGTTGTTACAGATGTTTGTACTTGTTCAGGCGCATCAACTTGCGCTGTTGTTATTACTGGCATTTGTACTGGTGTATCAACTTGCGTTGCTGTTGCCATTGGAGTCTGAACGAATGACGCTGGTGGCGTAACTTGTTGAGCCAAAATATTAGCAGCTGTATTCACTTGCGTATTAGTTACCGCTTGTTTCACAGCTAATTGCATACTTTCTTGTGTTAACGAGGTTGCTGAATTCGCCGTAGGCAATTGGACAGATTGTCCAGCAGGTAAAGTGTCACCTAGTTTTACACCAGACGTAATAAATTTAAGTGTATCCGTTACCGTAGATAAAATTGCCGAATCTTCAGCACTCATCATTGCTGTCGCCGTACTGTCTATCGTAGTAGGATTTGCCGAAGACGCATTAGTTGTCAAAGAAGTTTGTAACAACGTTGGCGTGTTTGCCATCTGAGTTGAATCAGTGGCAAGAGCAGTTGCTGTTGTTGCAGCAGCAAGCATTTCTGTTGTGGTTGGTGTAGTTGTTATGGCGGTAAGCAACGCAGAAGTTTGTGTTGTCAATGTGGCAGTGACATCAGTTGCTGGAGCGACTAATAAATCCATTTGCGTGTTCAACGCAGTTGAAAAACCTTCAGAAACAATTGCACCCGCCACTGTTGGTGACGTAGTCGCAGCAGCCCCATCAACAACAGGGGCAAATGTATTTATAGGTGAGGCTGTTACGGTAATCATCTTATGACCTTTTAAATTTATTTATCGTAATGTTTAGGCTGCGTAGCCTGTCAATTTTTTACGCCCCAAACGTGAAGCGTGTTCATCCATTTCGGATTGTTCACGTTTATCTTCGTGTTTCTGTTCGATTTTTAAAGCTGATTGCCTGACTTTTTGAATCGCTTGCGTGCTTTGGTGCATTGTTTCCCAATGCCTACGTTTTGCCTGTACATCTTGTTCGATACTTTTTAATATCCGCTCTTGACCTACAATCGCCACGTCGAGTTTGTCGATAAACGAGCGAAATTCAATCAATCGCGCTACTTTTACCCCTTCTCGTGCGAAAGCATTACATTTATCGACATAATCACTACGATAAACGGTCAAACCATCAACCTGACCTTGCATTTGGGTATGTTGTCGTTGTGTCAGTCCTAAATTTTCCAACGCTTTTTGTTCTTGATTGGCTTTAATATCAACAATCACCTGTAATCGCTTTGATCTTTTCATAAAAATCTCGCTTTAACGTAAATTCAATAACAATTCTAGTTCGTGCAAACTTTGTGCAATACCAACAGATTCTTCCATATCCTGCTGCAAAAACTCCAAAATAGCGGGATATTTTTCAATCGCTTTATCAATGCGCGGATCAGAACCAGGTTGATAGGCACCTACACTAATCAAATCTTTATTTTGTTGATAAAGTGAGTATAAACGTCGTAAATCTCGCGACAATTTCAAATGGTTGGCATCAGCAATGTCGGGCATTACACGACTTACAGAGGCTTCAATATCAATCGCGGGAAAATGCCCCGATTCCGCTAAACTACGCGACAAAACAATATGCCCATCTAAAACGCCTCGTGCTGCATCGGCGATTGGATCATTGTTATCGTCACCTTCCGCCAAAACTGTATAAAAAGCTGTAATCGAACCTCCACCTTCATCAGCATTGCCTGCGCGTTCCACTAAATGGGGCAATTTCGCAAACACCGAAGGTGGATAACCTTTCGTCGCTGGCGGCTCGTCAATCGCTAAAGCAATTTCACGATGCGCTTGTGCAAATCGTGTCAACGAATCCATTAACAATAAAACGTCTTTACCTTGATCACGAAAATACTCAGCAATACTCGTCGCTAACAATGCGCCGTGAACCCGCATTAAAGGTGGACAATCCGCTGGGCTGGCAACAATTACGGCACGTTTTAAACCTTCTTCGCCGAGAATTTTCAAAACAAATTCATTCACCTCACGACCACGTTCACCCACTAACGCGACAACAACAATATCTGCGTTAGTAAATTTAGTCATCATGCCAAGCAAAATACTTTTACCTACGCCAGTTCCTGCAAATAATCCCATTCGTTGACCGCGTCCAACCGCCAAAACCGAATTGATTGCCCGAACGCCGACATCTAATGGTTCACGAATTGGTTTGCGTGACAACGGATTGATTGGTGTACCCGTTAGCGATACTTGAGCTGTCGTTCTTAAAGGACCTTTGTCATCTAAGGCGTTACCTGCACCATCTATCACACGCCCCAATAAACCAAAACCAACTTTTGCTAAACTATTTTTTCCCATTGGAATAACGCGGCAATCGGGTTCGAGTCCATGAACTTCGGATGTTGGCATTAAAAAAACTTTTGATCCCGAAAAACCAACCACTTCCGCTTCAATCATCCGTCCATTTTTGGTTTCAATTTCACAGCGCGAACCAATTGCAGCACGGCATCCAATCGCTTCTAATGTCAAACCTACCATGCGTGATAATTTGCCTTCAACGGTCAACTCGTGCGGCACATCAACGCGTTCGGTGTATGGTTTTAAACGTTCAAGCCAAACATCAGAACGATTCGCTTTTGGAATCATTTGTCGTCCTCTGGTACAAAATCTTCTCCAAACATCGTTTCTAATACCGCATTTAAACGATTTTCGACAGTCGCATCGACGTAAGAAATTTCAGTTTCGACTTTACAACCGCCACGCGTAATCGATGCGTCTTCAATAATTGTCCATGCTGATGGTGATTCGCCTAAACCTAAATTGAAACTCACCAAATCGGCATCTTCGGGATTTAAATATAATTTCACGTTTTGCGATGCAATCGGCAATGCCGCTACCGCTGCTTTCACGGCAGCAGTTACTTGCCCAGAATCTAATTCAATTTCACGATGCAAAATTTGTTTCGCAATTTTGACCGATAAATCAGCTAATGCGTGTTCAACACTTTCATCTAAATGCTTAAATGGTGTCGCAAACGCCTCAAGCAAACTCACCAATTGCGTTGTCCGCACTTCGATAAGATGCACATTTTCGTCATAACCTTTTTTAGAACCTTCTACAAAACCCGCTTGATAGCCTTCTTGTTTACCTAACGCAAAACCTTCGGATTGCGCTTGTTTTTGAATAGCTTCAATTTCTTCAACCGTCAATGTTGGTGCTGGCGGTTCTGGCTCAACAATAATTTCTGGTTCAATAATTTCTTGTGGGCGATCGTCCTCATCAAAGTACGGAGTCGCCCACAAACGTAACGACTCTAATTCAGTTGCCGAAAAACGAGGGCGATTAGACGAGTTCATCACCACCACCACCTAAGCTAATTTCGCCTGATTCACCCAAACGTTTCGCAATAGATAAAATATCTTTTTGCGATTGTTCTACGTCGCTTAATTTCGCAGGTGGTGATGCTTCCAAATCGTCACGCAACATTTCAGCCGCACGTTTCGACATATTGGCAAAGATTTTTTCTTTAAGCGCAGGATCTACACCACGCAACGCTAAGAGTAAGTTACCTGTTGCCACTTCGCGCAAGAGTGTTTGCATACCACGATCATCAATGTTGATAAGATCTTCAAAGGTGAACATTTTTTCTTGAATTTCTTGTGCCAATTCAGCACGTTGTTCAGTAATTTCATTCATTACCAATTCAGTCGCGCCCGTATCCATGAAGTTCAAGATACTCGCTACCGTATCGACACCACCTAAGTTGGTAGATTTGGCATTGTCCGAACCTGTCAATTGTTTCTCCATAATCATGTCTAATTCGCGCAATGCTTGTGGTTGAATACCTTGCATCGTTGCAATACGCATCATCAAATCAGCTCGCATCGCTTCGGTGAAGAACATCACAACTTCAGCAGCTTGTTCAGGATCCATGAGCGACAATAAAGTCGAAATAATTTGTGGATGCTCTGCGCGAATCATATCGGCAATCGAACGAGAATCGAGCCATTTAAGCTGCTCAATCCCTTTCGAGCTTCCACCTTGAAAGATTCGATCCAAAATGCTGTTCGCTTTTTCAGAACCCAAGGCATTGACCAACACTGTGCGAATATAATCATCAGAATTCATACCCAAAGCCGTTTGTGATTTCACGTCTTTAATAAATTCTTCCAATATCTCTTCAATCAAAGCTACGTTTATGTCCCCCACATTTGCCATCGACGCGCAGACTGACTGCACTTCGCGAGGGTTCATTTGCTTCAAAACAAAAGCAGCTTTATCCATTCCGACCGAAAGCAATAAAACAGCGGCTTTTTCGGAGTTACGCATTAAGACACTATCAGACATCTTTTCTAATCCATGATTTTAGTACTTGGGCAACGACTTTTGGATCTTCATCAACCAAACGTTTCACATAATCCAAACGATTTTGATACGATTTTGGTAATTCCAACGATTCCAATAAATCATCGATTTTATGTTGCTCATCTTCAGTGAGTGACAACGGTGTGCCGTCATTATCAAGAATAAATCCAGCAGCCAATAATGCCGCAGCACGCGCTTTTTCTTCTGCTTCAGCAATGGCACGTTTTTCGTCTTCATCTTTCGCAATTAAAGCACGAATCGTCGGACGTAACACACCAAAGATGATGAACAATATAGCCAATACAGCTGCTGCTTGTTTCACTAACTCAATAAACCAAACTTCTTTCCATAATGGTAATTCAGGCGGTAAATCTAAATCTGCACCTCTGAAACTAACATTCGTCACAGTTACCGCATCACCACGACCGCTATCAAAACCAACCGCTTGTTTCACTAAATCATTAAAGCGATTTAAATCTTCTTGTGCATAAGGTTGTAATTTTGACGAACCATCGGTTTGTGCAATATGTCTGTCATCAACCACTACTGCAACGGATAAACGACGTAATAAACCTGACGCTAATCGTGTATGCGTAATAGTTTTATCCAATTCATAATTTCGGGTGGCTGTTTTTGACGCATAACCCTGTTTACCAGTAGCATCAGCAGCAATCGAATTAGGTTGAGCAGGTGGAATAGCTTCAATCGCTGTTCCCGCAGGTGTTGGTTGATTTGTCAATGCACCAGGAACGCCTTGAGGATTTTCTTTATTTTGCTCATCAGTCGTTTGCTCACTGCGTAAGGCAGGCAAATCAGGATTAAACATTTCCTGTGTTTTATCGGTTTCGGTGAAATCTACATCTGCCGATATTTGCACACGCATTGATTCTGCGCCAACTAATGGCGACATGATATTTTCAATCCGTCGCATCAAATGTTCTTCGATGCCTGTTTTAAATTCAAACTGACTCGCTGTCAAATTTTCGGCAGCACTTGCACGCGAATTTAACATTTGCCCTTTATAATCAACCACCGTAACGTGATCAGCATCCAGTTGCGGCACACTGGAGGATACTAAATGAACAATCGCTTCGACTTGTCCTTTGTCCAACGTCCGACCTTGATATAAATGAACAATAACAGACGCACTTGGTTTTTTGCGTTCGCGCACAAACACGGATTGAACTGGCAATGCCAATAAAACACGCGCATTTTTCACGCTTTGAATTGACATAATCGTGCGAGAAATTTCGCCTTCCAATGCACGTTGATGACGTGATAATTCGGCGGTTTTACTTGTGCCAAAACTTTGCTCTTTATCGAGTAATTCATAACCAAGACTATTACTTTTTGGTAAGCCTTGAGCAGCGAGTTTGATTTTTAAATCATTCACTTTGTCGGCTAATACCATAATGCTACCACCTTCTTCGATTTTGTATTTCACGCCTTGAGCGTTCAATGAATCGAGAATTTCAGCCGTATCTTTGTCATTTAATTCGGTATAAAGCCGAGCGTAATTGGCATCTTGCGACCATAAAACAACCGCAATACCAATTGCCACACTTAGGGCTAAACCCAACATAATAGCGACTTGTCGCGCCATTGTTAGCTTGGCAAGTCCACGAATTGCAGGATGACCTTCGATATTCAAACCAGATATAAATCCTTCTGAACCTGTGCCACCTGCTGTTATGTCCGCGCCACCCGTAGCTGAGAGCGGATTTGTACTATTTTGATCACTCATTGTCTAATCACAGTGGGTTGGAATTACATGGGCATGTTCATAACATCTTTATAGGCTTCAACTAATTTGTTTCTGACCTGTAACATGGCTTTAAATGAAACGTCGGCTTTTTGTGATGCCACCATCGCTTCGGCAAGATTTACGTTTTTATCGCCAGCTTGGAAAGCTGCTTTCATTTGTCCCGATATTTGCTGTTTTTCATTAACATTATCGATGGCTTGCTTTAACAACGAACCAAAATCCATGCCTTCATTAGGTACTTCTGGAACTTTACTGCCAGCAGCAACTGATAAATTACGAATTTGCTCTAAGGCGGGAGCGATGCGGATGTCATTCATTTCATTCTCTATAAATCAAGGGCGTATTAGTATTGATGTTATCAAAGCACAATTGATGCCAAGGAATAATGATTTAATCGTCAAAAATTCGGCATAAAAATCAATTTATCGTTGCAAATCAAATTTACGCAATTTTTCAACTAAAGTCGTGCGACGCATATTTAACCGTTTCGCCGCGTGTGCCACTACACCGTTGCACTCGTCTAAGGCTTGCCGAATCAAATCCAATTCCATTGTGTTTAGATATTCTTTTAAATCTATGCCTTCTTCAGGCAATTGTGTCAGTATTTCGGGGACGTATTCGTGATGGCGCATCAAATCGTGCATTTCAGATGTTGTCGTTCCCGACAGGTTTTCGACAATCTGCGGACGAACTTTAATTTCATATTCAGAAACTTCGTCTTCTAAAAATAGATCGTCGATATTTATATTATCAACGCGATGCTGTTTAAATTTTTCTGGTAAATCATCCACATCGACTTGCGATTTTGGATAAATAATCGCCAATCGTTCAATCAAATTCGCCAATTCACGCACGTTTCCAGGCCATTCATAGTGCATCAACGTCGCTAAGGCATTCGGTGTTAATTTTACAAATCCACGATTTCCTTGCACCATTCGTGTAATTAAATCTTCAATTAACACAGGAATATCGTCAGTGCGATGCTTTAACGGCGGCATTTCAATTGGAAAAACATTTAATCGATAAAACAAATCTTCTCGAAATCGATTATTCTGAATTTCTTCTTCTAAGTGTCGATGTGTCGCAGCAATGACACGCACGTCGCAATGTAATGTTTTATTGCCACCAACACGTTCAAATGTCCGTTCTTGCAACACGCGCAATAATTTAACCTGCATCGATAATGGCATATCACCAATTTCATCTAAAAATAACGTGCCACCTTCTGCCATTTCAAAACGACCTTGGCGAGCGTTTAATGCACCTGTGAACGCACCTTTTTCATGTCCGAACAGTTCGCTTTCCAATAATTCAGCGGGAATTGCACCACAATTAATTGGCACAAACGGTTTTCCACTGCGTAACGACGCATCATGAAGCGCGTTAGCAACCACTTCTTTTCCCGTACCAGATTCGCCGAGAATTAAAACTGTCGCCTCTGATTCAGCCACTTGAGCAATCATTTTGCGAATATGTACCATTGACGCGCTATTTCCTTTCAGTCTAGTAGCAACTAAAGAGAGCGTTTCAGTATTTTCAGGGGATTCTAAAATCAATTTTTGAGGTTCTGTTACGAAATTAGTTGATGTGACGGGGGTACGATTAATGGCGATTTTGGTAAGTAACGGACTTAACTTTGCGTGCTGTAATGGACTAGATAAAACGTGAAAAAGTTTTTCGTGGACTTGTTCTACTGCAATTTCATCATTACTTTCAGCAAGAAAAATAACGGGAATTCGCGCCATTCCCACAATTTCATTGATAACTATAAATTGCCTACGAATTCCTTCACCGATAAAAATACTACTTACACGATTAATTTCGTGTAGATAATCAGCATAATTTTCTGAGCCAATCGTTTTTACTTCATAACCCATAAATTGAAAAATAATTTCAAACTGTTGGATGCGTGACTGATTATCATCAATTAACAAAATAGGAGGTAACGCCATACTTTTCACTCGTTTCAATTTAAAGGATTTATGGATTTTTTATAAGGTACCAGCAGTAACGAAAAAGGGAACTATTCGCTAGGTAATCATTTTAGAAAAGCTGATTCTATCAAAAGTAAAAATCAAAATATGTTTCATTTCATGCCATTATTGCATTTTGCTAATGTAATTTGAACCCTAAAAAATAAAATTGTGTCAATTTTTAGGCTTGACAAAAATTTGCCACGGTAGAAACTAGACAGGTTATTAACAACCCAAGAGAGAGTTTTCATTGAACGATATGCCTTTAAGTGTGCTATTTGGCATACTTGCATTGATGTTAGTTTTATCCGCTTTTTTTTCTGGTTCTGAAACATCTTTAATGACACTAAATCGTTACCGATTACGGCATTTGGTCAAATTAAAGCATTCTGGCGCAATCAAAGCGCAACGATTATTACAACGTCCTGATCGTGTGTTGGGGCTGATTTTGTTATGCAATAATTTCGTCAATAATTTCGCTTCGTCCATTGCAACCGTGATTGCAATAAAACTTTACGCTGACGAAGAATCAAGCGTAGCAATCGCCGCTGCATTGCTAACATTAGTAATGCTAATTTTTTCAGAAGTAACACCGAAAACACTCGCTACGATTAAACCCGAATTGCTCGCTTTTCCTGCTGCGTGGATTTATACGGGGCTATTAAAAATACTTTATCCACTGGTTTGGTTGGTTAATTCACTTGCACATCATTTGTTGCATTTACTAGGCGTGGATACGACGAAAACGAACGATAATGCACTCAATAAAGATGAACTTAAAAGTATCATTTCTGAAGCCGAAAGTGTTATGCCTATTCGTTATCAAAAAATGTTGTTAGGTATTCTTGATTTAGAATCCGCGACAGTTGAAGACATTATGACCCCGCGCAATGAAATTGTCGGAATCGACTTAGAATTACCCATCGAAACCATCATCAATCAAATCAAACACAGTTCACACACACGCTTGCCTGTTTATAAAAAAAATATTGATCGTGTGATTGGTTTTTTGCATTTGCGAAAAGTATTGATTGAAATTCATCATGAAGATTTTGATAAACAAACCATTATTAGTTTATTGAGCAAACCAACATTTATTCCTGAAAGTACGCCTGTTCACACACAAATGGGACGCTTCAAAAGTGAACGTATTCGGATCGGTTTAGTGGTTGATGAATATGGTGACGTACAAGGATTGGTGACATTTGATGATTTATTACAAGAGATTGTGGGTGAATTGATTTCCGACGAAGACGATGCCGTACACATACAAGGTGACGGTAGTTATTTAGTTGATGCAGGTGTTACCGTGCGCGAATTAAATCGCGTAACGCAATGGTCGCTACCAACCGAAGGTCCTAAAACATTAAATGGTTTGATTTTAGAGTTTATGGAAACAATTCCTAACACTGGTACAAGTATTCGTTTACATGGTTATGCGCTGGAGATTTTGGAGCGCGATGAAAATTCTGTGAAATTAGTCCAATTTTTACCTCATAAACAATAAAAAATAGAGGTGCTAAATCCCTATTGATTCAAAATTAACGGTTTTTTATCATTTAGTGACGTTTTTAGGTTAAAATGCCGCCCTTTCAAACCCCATTTTTCCACCATTTAGAGTAAGTAATCACATGACAGATTTATCGCTTTACAGAAATATCGGTATTTTCGCCCACGTTGACGCGGGCAAAACGACAACGACCGAACGTATTTTGAAATTAACAGGCAAAATTCACAAAATTGGCGAAGTACATGACGGCGCAGCGACGACCGATTTCATGGAACAAGAACAAGAACGCGGAATTACCATTCAATCAGCGGCGACAACGTGTTTCTGGAAAGATCACCGTTTCAACATTATCGACACACCAGGTCACGTTGATTTCACGATTGAAGTATACCGTTCATTAAAAGTTTTAGACGGCGGTGTCGGCGTATTCTGTGGTTCAGGGGGCGTTGAACCGCAATCAGAAACTAACTGGCGTTATGCCAACGATTCAAAAGTTTCACGAATCATTTATGTGAATAAATTAGATCGTATTGGCGCAGATTTTTACCGCGTTGTGAAACAAGTTGAAGATGTTTTAGCGGCAAAACCTGTCATTATGACTTTGCCAATCGGCGAAGAAGACAAATTCTCAGGTGTGATTGATTTGTTGACCATGAAAGCCTGGAACTGGGATGAATCAGGCGATCCGTTGAAATACACAATCGACGAAATTCCTGCTGATATGCAAGCTAAAGCAGAAGAATATCGCGTTAAATTGATTGAAGATGTTATCGATCAAGACGATGTAATTTATGAAAAATACTTAGAAGACGAAATTGCACCAAGCATTGAAGACCTTAAACGCTGCCTCCGTAAAGGCACCATCAAAATGGATTTCTTCCCGACTTTCTGCGGTTCATCATTCAAAAACAAAGGTGTTCAATTAGTTTTAGACGGCGTTATCGATTATTTACCTTGCCCAACCGAAGTAAATCCACAACCAGAAGTGGATTTAGACGGCAACGCAACAGGTAAATTTGCAATCGTAACCGCTGATGCGCCTTTGCGTTCATTAGCGTTCAAAATTATGGATGACCGTTTTGGCGCGTTGACGTTCTTGCGTATTTACTCTGGTAAATTAGAAAAAGGCACAGCGGTTTTAAATACGTTCACGGGTAAAACCGAACGCATTGGTCGTATTGTTGAAATGCACGCTGACACGCGTATCGAATTAGAATCAGCGCAAGCGGGCGACATCGTTGCGGTTTTGGGTATGAAAAACGTGCAAACAGGTCACACATTGTGCGATCCAAAATTCCCAGCGACATTAGAACCAATGGTTTTCCCTGATCCAGTTATTTCGCTCGCTATTTCGCCAAAAGACAAAGCCGCTTCTGAAAAAATGGGCGTTGCATTAGGCAAAATGATTCAAGAAGATCCGTCTTTCCACGTTGAAACCGACGAAGACAGCGGCGAAACAATTTTGAAAGGCATGGGTGAATTACACTTAGATATTAAAGTGGACATTTTGCGTCGTACACACGGCGTTGACGTAATCGTTGGTAAACCACAAGTTGCATATCGTGAAACGATTACCCGAGAAGTGGAAGACGAATACACCCACAAAAAACAATCAGGTGGTTCTGGTCAATACGGCAAAATCAACTATATCATCACTCCAGGTGAACCAGGTTCAGGTTTCGTCTTTGAATCAACGGTTACAGGTGGTAACGTTCCACGCGAATACTGGCCTGCTGTTGAAAAAGGTTTTAAATCAATGTTGGACAAAGGCGTTTTGGCTGGCTTCCCTTGTTTAGATTTCAAAGTGAATTTAACTGACGGTGGATTCCATGCGGTGGATTCATCAGCAATTGCGTTTGAAATTGCTGCAAAAGCGGCGTTCCGCCAAACCATGCCAAAAGCGGGTCCACAATTGATTGAACCAATCATGGCAGTTGATACGTTCACGCCGTCTGATCATGTTGGTGACGTAATCGGGGATTTAAACCGTCGTCGGGGTATGATTAAATCACAAGATGCGGGTCCAACAGGCGTTCGTATTAAATCAGAAGTGCCTTTGAGCGAAATGTTCGGTTACATCGGTGATTTGCGTACCATGACATCTGGTCGTGGTCAGTTCTCGATGGAATTTTCGCATTATTTACCTTGCCCTAAAAACGTTTCTGAAGAAGTCATCAAAGAAGTCACAGAACGCAATAAAGCAAAAGAGAAAAAATAGTTTCTTGATGGCTCGAAAAGGCGCAAGTCGCAGAAATGCAGCTTGCGCTTTTTGATTGTGCAAAAAGAAAAACCGCCTGATAATTGCTCATCAGACGGTCTTTCCCCACTTTCTTAACACAAAACAACACACTTTTTTACAAACAACTTTACTTCTTACAACAACCAAACAACACACTTTTTATAACATAAATAATAATTTTTTAAATTAAACACCTGTTCCAACTTGTAACGAATCGAACCAATCCAAAAAGCGTTTAACATCATCGCCTTTGAACATTCGTCCGTGTTGAGGGGCTAAAATATCAATATCTAAATTTCTAACACGATCAATCCAGGCACGTTTAGCCTGATTCGACGGCATCATCCGTTGATGATAGGCTCGCATTTTCTCAACGTGAACATCAAAGCGTTCAACAAATACTGGCGCATTTGCAGGTTCAAAAGCAGAACCAACACTACCACACATTAAAATTTTCGCTTGTGGATCATAAACATGAAAGTTACAAGGCGAATGCAAGTAGTGTGCAGGAATAATCTGTAATTCCACAGATTCTATTTTAATTGTTTCGCCATTGTCTGGAATCGGCACATATTCAATAGATTCACAGCCGAAATTGCGAATGTAGCCTTCCCAAAGAGCAGGGGCGTGTAATTTCGCATTTGATAACGCTTGATCCCATAAGCCTAATGACGAAATTACGTCAGGGTCTTGGTGTGATGCAAACAAATCCGTAATTTGATCAACTGGCGCATGATGTAGAACTGCTGCCATCATTGGTGCAAACAATTCCGTGCCACCAGGCTCAAGCAACAAACATTTGTTTGCTGTTCGCACAATGTACTGGTTGCTGTCGATAATGTTATCGGGTTTATTTTCGTCGCGCCCAAACATCACCCATTGATGCGCTCCTTCGTAAATCTTAGTCATTTTCATGAAAATGATGCTCCTTTTTTAACTATTACGATAAATCGATAATGCGATTCGACAACGCTGCACATTATCATGAATGGTATGCGCCGCTTTATCGACGCTTTCGGCAACGGCTTGTAAACTTTGTAAATACTCACCCGCTTGAGATGCTTCAATACGCGAGTTTGCCGCAATAACACGCGCTGCTCGGGCGTGGTGCATAACAGCTTCCAATTGTCCTAATAATTGCGTCACATCACGTTTAAACTGACGTTGGCAATCTTGCATCATCGTTTTTGCGTGCGTAATCGGCTCTTGCATAGAATTAGCGTAATGCGCTCCATTCGCCAATTTTGCCACTTGCTCAAAACGATTGTAAGCGGCAGTACGACGATACTCATTAACGGTTAAACGGTATAAAAGTAACGCATAAACATTGATATTCGTAACTAATTCAATGGTTTCTTTAGCCAGTTCGTTAATAAAATCGGTAATTGGTTGAAAGCCTTTTGCTTTGTCACCCGCCCGAAAGGCAATTGCTTTTGCATTGGCTGCTGCCAACGAAATTTCTTTTGCAACGACCATAACGGCACTCAACTCCGACGTAATCGAAGCAACTGCAATAAATTGTGATTTTGTTTGACTGTTCATAATGTCTCTTTTCGCCTGTTAACGTAATCCAGTTTTAACCAGTGTCAAAATTTTAGCGGCAATCTCATCTAAAGGAAGAACGTAATCCGTACAGCCTAATTTAAATGCTGCACCAGGCATTCCCCAAACAACACTAGATGCTTCATCTTGAATAATGGTTTTTGCACCAGCTTCTTTCATGGCTTGCATACCAACTGCGCCATCTGCTCCCATTCCTGTAAGCAAAACACATACCGCATTTTCTTTCGCACATTTCGCAGCCGCATGAAATAACACATCAACAGCGGGTTTATGGCGATTCACAGGCGCACTATCTTCTATTTGAATAATATATTGATTATTCATTCGTATCACGCTCATTTGAAAACCACCTGGTGCAAGATAGATATTACCCCATTCAACGACTTGCCCATGTACTGGAATCGTTGCCTTCATGTGTGTTACTGCATCAATATGCTGCACAAAAGATTCACTAAACGCCGCTGGCAAATGTTGAGTAATCAAAATAGGTGGGCAATTTGCAGGTAAACTTTTTACTACGACTTTGATTGCTTCTGTACCCCCAGTCGATGCTCCCAAAACAATGAGTTTAGTAAAATTCGTTGTATTTTGTGTTGAGAGGATTTTTTGCATTGCATTTATTACATTAACAACCTTAGGTTCTTCATGCTGTTTTTGCGTTTCTCCATTCGTATTTGCCGCGACACGAACTTTTGAAATAATTTCTTCTGAAAAATCTGCAAGTGTATATTCGGTATCTATTTTTGGTTTTAATACAAAATCCACCGCTCCTAAAGCCAATGCTTCTAAAGTTACTTCTGCGCCATGACTTGTAAGTGTTGAAATCATCACAACAGGCATCGGGCGCAAACGCATCAAATTTCGCAAAAACGTAATGCCATTCATGTGTGGCATTTCAATATCGAGTGTCAATACGTCAGGATTTAACTCTTTAATCATATCTCTTGCGACCAAAGCATCTTCTGCCGCACCAACAACTTCAATATCTGGAGCATTATTGAGTACGCTGGTTAATATTTTTCGGACTAATAAGGAATCATCGACAATTAAAACTCGTATTTTTTTCATGCGTACTCTGTGAATCGGGTTTATTTATTTGTTACGAATTAAAATAGTTCAACATCGCCTTCAACAGGCAAGTCTTTGATATTTCTTAAGTATTGGTGATCGCGCTGTGCAATAGTATCGTTATGCAAGTCTTGGATTTTTTTCATTCCAACTTTTCCTGTTTTTGGAAAATAAATGACTTTACGTGGATAAATATCACCCAAATCTTGCGATAACAATGTCAGTCCTTCTTGGTCAATATAATCCAAAATGAAATCTATATTGCTCTTGCCGACATCGCTTAACGTTGGAATAATTTTTCCACCGCCAAACACCTTAATTTCCAAATTTTTACGTTTGCCACCATTAGTTAAAATGGTATTTATTAGGTGTTCCATCGCAAAATTACCATAACGGTTCGCTTGACCAATCATGGCATTGCTGCCTTGCTGCATTTTTAATTTTGTCGTTTCGGGTAACATAAAATGATTCATGCCACCAACGCCCGATTCTTTATCTCGCACACACGCTGAAATACACGAACCCAATATCGTTGTAATCAGTTCATTTTCAGCTGTAACGTAGTATTCACCTGGTAGTATTTTTGCAGCAACAATACCGTGATCTCTGTCTAAATAACGATTGACGTGGTCAAAACCGTGAATAGAGGGTTTATCAATTTCGCTAGCACTCATTTTTATGTATTTTTTCGATAGCTGGTAGTTGCCACCAACTCAAACTCGTTACAAATTTGATTTAATGACTCCGAATGTCCAATAAATAACCAGGACTTACTAGCCAACATTTTAGCATATCGTTTCGCCAAGGTAGTTTTTGTTTCACGGTCAAAATATATCAACACATTCCGACAAAAAATAACGTCAAAAGGTGTTTGCATGCCCCAATCTTGCATCAGATTTAATTGTTTAAATTGAATAATTTCTTGTAATTCGGGTTTCACTTTAACGTAATCAGGCGACGATTTACTTCGCATAAACCAACGCTTCAAAACATCGGGTGATAAATCTGCAATTCGATCTTGTGTGTAAATGCCGTCTGAAGCCGTTTGCAAAACATTGGTATCTAAATCGGTGGCTAAAATTTGAGTATTCCAACCAGCAGGTAAATTTTCCAATAACGTCATCGCCACAGAATAAGGTTCTTCTCCTGTTGAGCAACCCGCCGACCAAACACGAATCTGTTTTGTACTTTTATTTCGTACCAACAATTCTGGAATAACCACGTCACGCAAATAATCAAAGTGATGCTGTTCACGAAAAAAGGAAGTTAAATTTGTCGTAATTGCGTTAATAAAATCAGTAAATTCATCATCGTGATGATTATGCAAATACTGGCAGTATTCTTTGAAATTACTTAATCCTAATTTTCTAACACGTTTCGATAAACGAGAATAAAACATATCAAAACGTTCATCTGGCACTTGAATGCCAGAATGATCATTCGATAATTTTCTCAAGATATTGAAATCTTCAGCCGTAAATTTAAATTCGCGTTCTTTTTCTACGATAGCCATATTTACAACGCATTTCCTTTGATTTTATCAATCAATTGCTAGACTTCGGTTATTTCAAGAACATCAAGTAAATTCAACAATTTTGCAGATTCAATAAATCGTGTAGACGGATAAATGATGCCCACATTTTTATGTGATTGCTGCTGATATTTTTTCAATGAAACTAATAATTGCAACGTTGCAGTATCGATTGTCGTGACATCTGAAGCATTGATTTCAATGGTATCGTGTGCCGCTAAAGCCCGTTTTATTGTGTCATAAAGTGCCACGATATTTTTAATCGTCGCTTCAGCATTTAATTCAATCAATGGTTCGACTATTTCTTCAGGTTTTTTTTCAGGAACTTCTTCGGGTTCTTTTTCAAGAACGTCTGTTTCTTCCAAGGCAATTTCACTGATTTCTTCAACTATTTCATTGATAACTGTGTCATCTGTTTCTGAAGATTCCATCGAGATTTCAACATCTATATCAACATTTTCATCAGTGTCGATAGCGATTTCAATGTCGCCGTCTTCATCAACGATTACGTCGATTTCAAATTCTTCCGTTGTATCTTCATCATCAGTCGCGTCATTACTTTCAGCTTCGATAGCGATTTCTTCAGTTACAGCAACAACTTCATTTTCGGTTTCTTGTTCAACTTGTTCTTCTGGCTCATCAACCACGGGAGCGGCTTTTGCTTTTGTTTTCGCTTTAGTTACTTTTTTAGCGGGTGCAGGAGGTGTTTCGTCAAGCGTTTCGCCATCCATCCATGCCAATGGATCGTAACCAATTAAATTATTTGTTGTCATCTGTCATTACCCTATCTTCAAGAAAATCATTGGCAAGATTACGGAAATCTCGTGCAGAACGGCTTTTTGGACTGTATTCCAAAATGGTTTGTCCAAAACTTGGACATTCCGCTAATAACGCTGTTTCACGAATGACTGTCGCCAATATCTGATTAGGAAAGTGGGACAGTAATATGTTTATAACCTGACCAGAAATACGGCGCGTGGACATATAACGCGAAATCACGACCGAAAGTTTATATTGCCGTTTTAATGCACCTTCAAAACGCTTCACTGTCGCCATTAAATGCGACAAACCTTGTAACGCTAGAAAATCACTCGCCATTGGAACCAAAATTTCTTGTGTGGCAATTAACGCATTTGCCACCAATAATCCTGACGATGGCGGGCAATCAATAAATATGAAATCTTGATCTTCCAATTGACCACGCAACGCATCACGCAACATGACTCCGCGTGGTGAACCTGTATTGCTCATTTGCTCTACGTCTTTAAGTTTCGAGCCTGCGGGAATCAATTGTAAATTTTCGCGCACTGATACTGCTTGATCCTCAATGGTTTTTTCTTTGAGCAAAGCCAAATCAACGCCACTTAAATTGTGCGAAATAATGCCAAATGAAACGGCTAAATGTCCTTGCGGATCAAAATCAATGACCGTCACTTTTTTGCCTAATTCAGCGAGTGCATGGCACAAATTCGCTGTCGTCGTGGTCTTTCCGACCCCGCCTTTTTGGTTAATAATGGCGATTATTCTGGTCATTACAGAAAGTCTTCCGTGTCAGGCGAAATAGAATCGGCAAGCTCATCCATTCCATCAAGTTCATCTGGATTAAGTAGTTTGTCTACGTCCAAAAGCATAATCATATTTTTTTTATAAACGTGCATTCCACGCATATAACGGGTGTCTAATTGCGAACCAAAATTAGGTGCTTTTTTAATTTCGCTGAGTTTTATATCAAGAACATCTGAAACCGCATCTGCCACAATTCCCATCACAAACGTTTCAGTGCGATGATGTTTTACGCACAACACAATTACGACAGTTTTATGGGTATATTCACAATGTTCTAGCGAAAAACGTTCGCGTAAATCCACAATCGGAATGACAGAACCGCGTAAATTTAATACGCCTTTGATAAAAGAAGGTGCGTTTGGAATTACACGCACAGCTTCCCAACCTCTGATTTCTTGTACCTTTAATATTTCCACACCATAGACTTCACTGGCGAGTTCAAAAGTTAAAAATTGCTCAATTTGTTTATTATGTACATCAGTAGTCATGATTGTTATTTCCTGCGGGTTATATGTAGCATTATCAGTTTTAAAACTCTTCCCAATCATCACTGCCACTGCTCATCGTCGAAACGGGTAGGGCAGGTGATTTCATTTTTGCGACAGGTTGTTTCATCGGTGTTGAAGTTTGGCTTCGTGTCGATGAATTTTTGTCACTGACTTTAAAGAAATTGAGCAACTGAGACATTTTGGCAGACTGCTCACTCATTGCCATACTGTTCGCTGCCGCTTCTTCCGCTAAAGCAGAATTTTGTTGGGTAATATCATCCATTTGTGCCACGGCTTGATTTACCTGACTAATTCCAGTCGATTGTTTATCGCTGGATTCGGTAATTTGTCCGACAATGTCACCAACTCTGATAATACTATCGACAATTTCCATCAATGCTGCACCTGTTTCATTAACAAATGCCGTGCCAGAGCGCACTTTTTGTACGCTATTTTGAATCAATTCACTACTTTGTGCTGCTGCAGTTGCGCTGCGTTGCGCTAAGTTTCTGACTTCCGTAGCAACTACAGAAAAACCACGTCCTTGTTCGCCTGCTCTTGCTGCTTCTACGGAAGCATTCAACGCCAACAAATTAGTTTGGAAAGCGATTTCGTCAATCACACCAATAATTTCAGCGATACGATTACTACTTTCGTTAATTTCTAACATCGCGCCAATGGCAGATTTCACCACCTCACCGCCTTTTTCTGCCAGCTGTGTCGCTGACTCAACTACTTTCGTGGCTTGCTGTGTATTTTCGGCATTGCTTTTCACTGTGTGAGATAAATCATTCATGCTCGCAGCAGTTTGTTCCAAGCTACTGGCTTGTTGTTCAACACGTTGTGACAAATTATTGTTGCCGCTTGCCATTTCTTGTGACGAGTTATTGACGAATTCAGCCGTTTCGCGAATTTGTAAAATAAAATGACTGATTTTAGAAATTGCATCGTTAATATGATCTTTACATTCTGCGTAAATACCTTGGTAATCCGATTGAATGCTATTAGTTAAATCACCGTCTGCCATTTTTTCTATAACTGTATTGATGTCAACGAAGACATTTTCAATTATATCGGTTAATTCGTTAATGTTAATAGACAGCGATTTCTCAAAACCTTCTTTATCGTCAACACGAATTCGCGCACTTAAATTTCCAACTTTAATTGAATTTACTAAATTTACAATTTCTTGTTCAATTTTTGCTTCTAAAGTTCTATCTTGCCATTCCGCGACGTAACCAATGCGCTCGCCGTTACTAGCAATAACAGGTTTAGCAATGACTTGCATTGAACGCCCCGCCAATACTAAATGTGAAGTTATAGAATCGGTCAGTCCTTTTAGTAAATCCCGCTGATATGCTGGATTTTTATGAAATATATCAATGGTTGAGCCAAGTAAGTTTGCCGCTTTAAAAGCAGGCAGTTCTTTACGAATATCATTTTCTGCATTGGTAAATAATTGTTGTGCTGCTTTATTCACAAAAATAATTTCTAAATTCGCATCTGCAATTAATACGCTAGATTGCACATTTTCTAATCCACTAATCACGCGCAGAGCATCAGAAGATGATTGACGTAAATCACCCAAATCGCTGCCTAATCTAATGCCTGTACCATAAATGGCGCGTAATAATTCACCAAATTTATCATTACGTTTTAAATCAGGTGGTTTTGCGAATCTGTCGGTGCTTAATCGGTGTAATTCATTGATGGATAGTTCTACTAATTCGCAGGTATTGTGCGAGATACTGAACACCATCGCACCGCCTAAAACGGTTAATCCACCAACAATTGAGAGTAAACCATAATCCGCTGTATTCAAAAACTCGGACATTAAAAAAACATTTGGAGCAACAAGAAAGGTTGATGCAAATGCTAGTTTTGTGCCAAGCGAAATTTCTTTAATTTTCTTTAAAAATGCTGCGAAACCTGTTGCGTGTAACACAGCTTGATTCGCTGCAATTTTGCGATACAACGCTTCGGTTTCAATAATATCGCTTCGTAAAGGTGCGTGACGTACAGAAATATAACCAATCGCTACGTTATTTTCCAACAACGGCATGACATTCGCGTTCACCCAATAATAATCACCTGATTTTGACCGATTTTTTACTACACCGTGCCACGGATTACCTTTTTTGATGGTATTCCACATATCTTCAAATGCCGCTTGAGGCATATCGGGATGGCGAACAACATTGTGTGATGCTCCAATAAGTTCATGGTGTGAATATCCGCTGATTTCTACAAAGGCATCATTCACAAACGTAATCACACCTTTTAAATCAGTACGAGTGACTAAAATCGTACCTGTTTTCATCAAACGTTCATTGTTTGTGACTGGGATATTCATTTTCATTACGGCTTATCTCGTTAAAAATTGGTGATTAAAATTAACTTTCTATTAATTCCATTGTGTCTAACGTCAATAATTTATCTACGTCAAGCAGCATTACCATGCGTTCATTAACCGAAACAAGACCATTAATAAATTCGTTACTTACTTTGGTACCAAAATCAGGTGCGCCTTGAATTTCAGATTTATCCACGCTAATCACGTCAGAAACCGAATCAACAACGACTCCCATAATTCGCGTGTGACTGCCGCTGCCTGTTTGCAAAACCACGACAACTGTAAGTGGCGTATATTCGACTTTGCTCAGAGCAAAACGTTCGCGTAAATCAATAATTGGCACAATCGCGCCGCGCAAATTCACCACGCCTTTTTCATAAAGCGGCACATTTGGAACTCGTGACACAGGTTCCCAACTGCGAATTTCTTGTACTCGTAAAATATCAACGCCGTATTCTTCTTTGCCTAATACAAAACTTAAATACTGAATAGTAATTGGCATTTCTGAATTAGCTTGCGCGACTTCTTTTGCAATCGGTTTTTCGTTTTCTTGTGACATAACAGTTTTCTGTATAAATGAGTGAGAAAAATTAGCGCACGGACAAGCGAACTAAACCAGGCACGTCGAGAATTAACGCCACTGAACCGTCGCCCAAAATGGTTGCACCTGACACGCCTTCAACACGTCGATAATTGGCTTCCAACGATTTAATAACCACTTGTTGTTGACCAAGCAATTCATCAACCAAAAAGCCACATAATGCGCCTTGTCCTTCCACAACAACGATTACGCCTTCATTTGATTTTGTGGCGTTGCCCGATTTTACGTTGAAAATTTCGCGCATTCGGATAATCGGTAAATACTCGTTACGCAATTTAAAGGTTTCACCTTTACCTGCAACTTTATTGAGCATTTTTTCTGTGATGTTAATGGATTCGATAATTGAAACGAGCGGGACAATATAAGTTTCATCGCCAACTGCTACGGATTGACCGTCCAAAATTGCTAATGTTAACGGCAAATGAATCGCAATAGTTGAGCCTTTGCCAAGTTCAGAAATAATGTCGATATTGCCGCCCAATGATTGGATATTTCGACGTACTACGTCCATACCAACGCCGCGTCCAGAAATATCAGTCAATTTTTCGGCGGTTGAGAATCCTGGCATGAAAATCAATTCCAGAATTTGTTTATCTGTCATTATGGTGGATTCTTCGACCAAGCCTTTTTCAATTGCTTTTGCGAGTAATTTGGCTTTATCCATGCCGCGTCCGTCATCGACAATTTCGATTACGATGTGACCGCCGCGATGATAGGCTTTTAATTCGATTGTTCCCATTTCAGGTTTGCCAGCGGCAACCCGATCCGCAGGCATTTCGATGCCGTGATCTAAACTATTACGAATTAAATGCACTAATGGATCGTTGATTAACTCAACTACCGCTTTATCGACTTCGGTGTTTTCACCCACCAATTTCAGCGTAATTTTTTTATGTAATTGGGTACTGATGTCGTGAACCAAACGCGGGAAACGACTAAATACGAAGCTAATTGGCAACATACGAATGTTCATTACACTTTGTTGCAAATCGCGAGTGTGGCGTTCTAATTGTGCCAAACCACGTTTAAGCTGCCCAACTTTATCCATTGTGAAATTTTCACCAATCAAACCTAACATGGATTGTGTAATTACAACTTCGCCCACCATGTTAATCAAAGTATCAATTTTATCGGTATCTACTCGAATCGAACTAGAAGCCTTTGGTGCATTTTTTGATGGATCCGATTCTGTTGGTGCAGCTTTTTTAGGTGCTACAACAGGTGCAGTTTCAGCCACGACAGCGGGAGCTGCTTCAACGACAGGAGCAGGTGAGGGCGCGGGTTTTGGTTTTTTTACTTTTTTAGGTTTTGCTAAAGGAGCAAGTTCCAACGCACAATCTTCTTCAACCCAACTGAAGATTTCGCGAACCGCTGCTTCTGTTGCATCACTAACTAATGTTAATTCCCATGAAATGTTGCATTCTTCGGGATCTAATTCAGCAAATGGCGGTACATCTTGGATATTGACGTTTGATGTTAATTTACCTAGCACGCTTAATTCTCGGAATAAGCGAACAGGATCATTACCTGTTTTGAGTAGGCTTAAATAAGGGCAGAATGAAATTTTCCAGCCTTGTTCCTCGTCAATCTCCTCCTCTTCTTCGGGTTCTTCTACTGGAACAACAAATGGTGCGGCATGAACGACTGGTGCAGCGGCATGTTCACCGCCACCTGTTTTCCCGTTTAACTCCATTTCTAGCGCAGCTTGATGTTGCGCCGCGCTTTCCATGTTGACATCTTCTTCATTCTGAATGGATGTTAACATTTCGCGTAAGCAATCAACCGAACCTAAAAGTACGTCCACCGCAGGTTTTGTAACTTGTCTACGCCCATCACGCATTTCATCAAGTAGCGTTTCCATGATGTGGGTATATTCAGCAACGACGGTAAAGCCGAACGTACCACTACCCCCCTTAATGGAGTGTGCTGCCCTAAAAATAGTATTGATGACCTCGGAATCAATGTCGCCAATATCGAGCGACAGCAATCCAGACTCCATCGCTTCTAAGCCTTCAAAACACTCTTCAAAAAAGACTTGATGAAATTGTGACATATCGATAGACATAATTTTACCTGTGTGCGCCTGAGTTTATTTATATGAGGTTGGAATCCAACCATTTCTGAAAATTATACAAAGATAGAGCAAATGCTGTGCCTAAAAATCAACTCAATATAAATTAAAAGTTGCAAAGGCGTTTTCTCTAGCATTTTTAAACTGTTGCGCCGATTTCTCGGCGCGGGTGAATTTATAACTAAGCGATTGATGCTTTCATTTTTGTGCAATGTGCCATTGCAGCATCATCATTAACGACTTCTTTGTTTTGAAGTGTCTTAATCATGGCGCGAAGAAAATCAACGGATTCCAACATCATTTTGATATTGTCAGGATTTGTCAATTTCGTTTTATCACGCATTTCAGCTAAAAGATGCTCCATCTCTTTCGCATATTCGGCAACAGTGTGGAATTCCAACATCGCACAACCACCTTTAATGGTGTGTGCGCCACGATAAATCGTCATCATTTTTTCAAAATCAAACGCATCTAAATCAATGCTTTCAAGTTCTGACTTCATAATGTCTAAATTTTCTAAGCATTCTTCAAATAAAACATCATGAAACTGGGTCATATCAACAGACATCTTCTTTTCCTTTTGGGTGTTTAATAAACAAAAATATAAGTTGCGCTAAATTGATTAACCCAGCACTTTGAGTAATGTTTTCAAAAGCTGATCTGGATTAAATGGCTTAACCATCCACCCTGTTGCACCTGCTTCTTTGCCTTCCATTTTCTTTTCCATGCCTGATTCTGTAGTCAACATCAGCATTGGAACGTGTTTGTACTGCGGTAACTTTCTGAGATCTCGAATTAACTCAATCCCATCTTTATTTGGCATATTGACATCGGTTACGACGCAATCAAAAGTGCGAACTTTGGCTTTTTCTAAAGCATCAACACCATCTTCGGCTTCTTCTACATCATATCCAGCAGTTTTTAAGGTAAACGCCACCATTTTTCTCATTGAAGCTGAATCATCAACTGCAAGAATACTCGCCATCATTTTCTCCATTGTTATCAAAGCAAAATACCAGGTGATATTACCGCATCTAGCACTACCTTGTTAAGCATAACCCCGTTTTTTTTACTTGATTCAACGAGAGATTGACGTTGATGCCGTTTTACCTAAATCCTATGTCGATTTTTTGACTGCCTTTTACAAGTATTTAAATAAGCTCATACCTTGAACTTTCGCATACGATTGTTGTGCCGCTTGCAATGAAGTTTGTTGAGCGTTTAAAGTCGTAATTGCCGAAGCATAATCTAAATCTTCAATCTGCGACAATGCCGTTTGATTGTTAATAATAAAATCTTGATTCGTTGTTTTTTGACGATCTAACGCATTCATACGCGCTCCAACATCTGAACGAATTGTCGAAACTTGTGTAAGTGCATCATCTAATCCTTGCAACGTTTCCAATGTTGGCGAACCTGCTCTTAATTCTGTTGCAAAGTTTTTGACTGTATCAAAAAGGGTTAGCCCCGTTTTTGCTGAGGTAAATGTAGCAACACCTGTATCGCCATCTGTAATCGTGCGTCCTGTACCAACTTGAATAAAGCGTTGTGTATTTGAACCAAAATAAGGAAATGCAGAAACAGGTGTACTTACGGTTGCAGGAGTTGTCGCACCAGTTGTCGTATCAACAAGCGTTGAATCAACAGATGCTGCTGTATCTGTCGCGCCTGCTGTTATGCTTGTTACTGGAGTCGTTACCGCAGTAGTAGGCGTTGTAGGATTTGCATTTTCTTGACTAAATGGCATTACCGTCGATTTAACACCCGAAAAAAGATATTCGCCGTTTGAATTTCGTGTATTTGCTAATCCAATAAGATGTTGGTTCAATTGGTCAAATTCTGCCGCGATTGCATTTCGTGCGACGACAGAATTGCCTGAATCACTTACGCCTTGTAATCCTAATTCTTGCAAACGTTGGATTGTATCAATTACGCTCGCTAATGTTGTTTCTTCTAAACTCAAGCGTTGGCTTGCTGTGGCGATGTTATCTTGATGCGTTGAAGCTTCTGCAATCGATTGTTTAAAGCTGAGAGAATACGCAGCAGCAGATGGATTTTCAGAAGGTGTTAAATAATTTTTCCCCGATGAAATTTTCATCTGTGTTTGATTCAACTTGCTTTGCAAGTCAGTCATAGTGCCAGTATTGAATTGTTGGGGATAAGCTGTAGAAATACGCATGAGAAAAACTCCTATCGAACGGCTGCAAGTAAACTGTCAAATAATGACCGCGAAATTGCAATCACTTGAGACGAGGCTTGATAAGCATTTTGAAATTTTATGAGATTTGCCGCTTCTTCATCAAGATTCACACCCGCAAAATTTGCGCGTGCTTCAACGGCTTGGCTATTAAGTGCTTTTTGTGCAGATAAACTCACACTTGCAGCATTAGCGGAAGTACCGACTCGCGCCACCATTTGCTGATACGATTGATTAAACGATTTGCCGTCAACCAATGTGCTTTGTGTTTCTAAACTAGCTAAGGCTAACGCATTGACGTTTTCACCCATACCATTACCATCTGCGGCAGCAATTTGATTTGGATCAGTAATTCCACTCGTGATATTTTTTGCGGCTTGATAGGTTGGGCGAATCATGAAACTCGCCGTACCCACAGGTACCGAAGTTTCGGTAATCGTCATACCATCAACGGTTGTGGGTAATCCACCCGTTGGCAACATCACTTTTGTATTGTCGCTTAATCGAGTTAAAGAATACGCGCCAGCTGTGTAGTCCAAGCGATAATCACTTGCGTGCAATTGATTTAATGTCGCTCTGTCAAAAGTCGCGGTGATACCGCCGCCATTATTGCCATTATTGGCATAAACAGGAATTTCAGTAGGTTGAAAAGAGAACATATCTCTTCCTGCTGCGCCATTTAAATCAATACCTTGTTTATGTACTTCATTGAAGGCAATGCCTAAACCTGCGGCGACCAATCCAAGTTGTTGCTGTGCTGGATCTAAAACTTGGTCACGAAACTTCACTGCACCTGATAATGAACCGCTTGAAAATTGATTGCTCACATCATAACCATTCATCATCACATTTTTTTGCATCGGATCCGTCGTTGAACTTGATAATGCTAACGTCGAACGTGCATCACCAGAAATTAACGCCTGACCTTGTCCGATAAAAACATCAACCGAACCATCGGGACGTGTCAGCGTTGAAACATCGATATTTTCAGATAATTTGGCTAACAATTGATCACGTTGATCTAACAAATTATTAGGGAATTGTGAGCCGCCACCGCGTGTTGCAGATGCGATTTTGCTGTTCAAATCAGCGATGCTTTGCGTGTAAGAATTGATACTATCAATGTTTGTTTGCATATACGCATTATTGTTTGTGCGTAGATTTTCTAATTGCGATGAAACATTGTTAAATTGAGAGGTCAACGTATTCGATGCGGTGACCATAACTTGTCGTGCAGGAATGGATGTTGGATCACTTGCCACGCCATTTGTGGCAGAAAAAAAGGCTTTCATTGAACTCGCCATTCCCGTATCGGGATTCGCCATCAAATTATCAACCTGTGCGGTCATTGTTTGAAAGCGATCCGCACTGCCTAATGCTGATGCAGTGGTGCGAATGTTGTTACTGATAAATTGATCATAACTGCGAGTGACGTTAGACACATTTACACCATTGCCGACGTAATTTCCGTCGCTGAATGTGGTGTTTGCGCTTTCTAAATTTGTATTTTGACGACTGTAACCATCGGTATTAACGTTGGCGACGTTATTACTGGTGGTTTGCATGGAGCGTTGGAATGCCATCAATCCTGTCAACGCTGTACCTAAAATTCCACTGGGCATAGGAATAACCTGTTTCTAAAATGTTAAAAAATCAGTAGGCGATGTTTATTTCGTGGCTACTGCCGAATTATTCGCAAATAAATTTAACGTATTACTTTTATAAATGTGCATGACTTTGGCGGCATAGCTTGGATCCGTTGCGTAACCTGCCCGTTGTAATTCACGCATATATTGTTCAGTGTTGCCGACCTTACTTAATGCCGAATCATAACGTGGATTGTTTTTAATAAAATTCACATAATCATGAAAACTTTCTTGGAAAGATGAATACGCTCTAAAGCCCGCATTCATTCGACGTGGAATACCTTGATCAAATTCGAGGGTTGAAACTTGTGCTTCTTTACCGCGCCATGACCGATCTGCTTTGATGTTAAATAAATTGTAACTGCTCGAGCCGTCACTATTTTTAATCACAGAGTTACCCCAACCACTTTCCAATGCCGCTTGCGCTAACAACGCATTAGGATCAATTCCCAAACCTTTTGCCGCTTGTTCTGCAAATGGCTGTAATTGTCGGACAAAATCCACCGCTGATTGTATCGGCACTGAACGCCCATTCTTAAATGGCATTTCATTTTTGCCATCGTCATCATAACCGTTGAAAATTTTGCCATCTGGCGTTCTCACAAGTGAAACAGGATCGTTTAAGTATTCTTCCAAACTTGTTGGATTTGGATTTTCGCCTTTGGGACTAAGTTGTTTAACAATTAAATCCGCTAATCCCACACCAGGTTTGCCCGATAAATGTACTGAAAGCTGTTGATCATACATTTCGTTATACGTTTTGCTTTGATCACTATCAAACGCGCCTTCTGCTAATTTCGCTGACCGCATCCCTTTCAAAATGTTATTTAAAAATAACGCTTCAAACTGTTTCGCTACTTTTTGTAATGCAGCAGGTGAATCGGTTTTAGCTTGATTTTTCACTTTTGAAAATTCACTAAAATCGTTATAAACCGAAGCTGTCGAAGATGCGGGTGTACTTAACATGGGTTTTCTCGTTTAGATAATGATCAATTCAGCGTGCAATGCACCAGCCGATTTTAACGCTTCTAAAATTGCGACTAAATCGCTGGGTGCGGCTCCCACTTCATTAACGGCATTAACAATAGCATCCAGTGACACGCCTGGTTTGAAAGCAAACATTCGATTTTTTTCTTCTTTCACTTTCGCGCTAGATTGTGGAGTCGTTGTTGTCTTACCTTGTGAAAGCGGATTTGGTTGACTGACATTAATATCTTCATCAATCGTCACGACCAAACTACCGTGCGAAACTGCGGCAGGTGAAACCCGCACTTTATTACTAATAACGACCGTTCCTGTGCGTGAATTTACAATCACTCGCGCAGGTTCTTCGTCCATATCCAAAGTGACATTTTCAACCACTGACGCAAACATTACCTTTTGCGCTAAATCGCTTGGTGCATTCACACGCACAGAAGTTGCATCAATTGGTCTGGCTGTATTTGCACCAAGCAATTTGTTAATCGCTTCTGCCATGTGATTAGCAGTGGTGAAATCAGCACGATGTAAATTAAAAATTAATGTATCGCTATCTGAAAATGAAGTCGGTACGATTTTTTCAACCAATGCCCCATTTGAAATGCGTCCTGCACTTGGATTATTTACGGTCACGCTTGAACCATCTTTGCCCGATGCAGTCATACCGCCGACAACTAGATTGCCCTGAGCAATCGCATAGGTTTCACCGTCTGCACCTTTCAAAGGAGTCATTAACAACGAACCACCACGCAAACTTTTTGCGTCACCAATTGATGACACGGTGACATCAATTGCCATACCTGGTTTTGCAAATGCGGGTAAATCAGCTTGAACCGCTACTGTCGCAATGTTTTTAGCTTTTAATTGCTTCAAATCTTCTGGCGATAATGTCACACCAAAACGCTTCAACATACTGGCTAAACTTTGTTTTGATGTTGGCGAACTGGTACTACTATCACCCGATTTATCTAAACCTACGACCAAGCCATAACCGACTAATTGATTGATTCGCACGCCTTCAATTGACGCAATATCTTTAATACGTTCCGCGTGTGCAAGTGGCAGGAATCCCGCAAATAACGAAACTAAAAGTAAAAGGCGTGGGTCGATTATCATGTTTTTTTGCTCGTTAATTAAAATGGAAACCATGCACTGTTTAAGGCACGCGATAACCAACCTTTTGAGGAGGCATCTGCTAACGCACCTTCGCCAGTGTATATAAAAGTCGCATCTGCGATTTTGTCAGATAAAATTGTATTTGCAGGCGTAATATCGACAGGTCTTACAATGCCTGATAATCGCACAAACTCATCACCTTGATTTAATGTCACTCGTTTTTCACCGCGAATTTTTAAATTACCATTTGGCAGCACTTCAACGACAGTGACTGAAATTGTTCCTTTCAAATTATTGTTCTGATCTGTTGAGCCTTTGCCTTTAAAAGCTTTACTTGATTGAAGTTCAGCTTTCATATCACTTTTGCCAAGTATTCCCAAGCCAAATAATCCAAGTATGGGAGCCGTAACCGACACAGCATCGTCTTTAGAATCTTGACTACTCGCGTCTTTTTTCGATGCTGTATTTTCATTTAGCGTCACCGTCAAAATATCACCAACGCGCCGCGCAGTATGATCTTCAAACAAACGGTTGTCGTAACCTGCTTGATAAATCCCGCCAGAACTTTGTGGTGGTGGACGTAAATCAGCGGGTGCGACAGGCGAAAATGATGGCTCGCGTTTAGGTAAAGGCGCAGCGCACGCCGTTAAAAAAATCGGCAGTAACACAAAAAATCGAAGACTGCGTGGCATCATTTTATTCACTCGTTACAGATTTTGTGTAATGTACGACAACATTTGATCGGTCGTCGAAATGGCTTTAGAGTTCATTTCATAAGCACGTTGCGTTTCAATCATGCCAACTAATTCTTCCACTACGTTCACGTTTGACGTTTCAAGTGAATTTTGAACTAAGCTACCAAACTCGCCTTGTCCTGGTGTCCCTACGATTGGTGCGCCACTGGCAGCCGATTCGCGGTATAAATTTTCACCAATAGGTTCCAAACCTGCAACGTTTACGAAGTTTGCAGTTTGTAACGTAGCTAACTGTGCTGGCTGTGCTGCGCCTGGTTGTAATACAGAAACGGTACCGTCTGTACCAATCGTTACACTAAGTGCATCTTGTGGAATCGGTGCAGAACCTGTGATTTGCAAACCATTTGTGGTGACAAGATTGCCGTCTTTGTCTAATTTCAACGAACCATCACGAGTATAGTTCGTGGTGCCGTCTGGCATAGTGACTTGTAAAAAGCCTCGTCCGTTAATTGCGATGTCTAACGCATTTCCTGTGGGTTCGACGTTACCTTGAATATGCAATTTTTCAGTTGCCATCACTTTCACACCTGTACCTAATTGCAAACCTGTCGGCAATTGGCTGGTTTGCGACGTTGATGCACCTACTTGACGCATATTTTGATACATCAAATCTTGAAACACAGCGCGGTCTTTTTTGAAACCCGTTGTGTTGACGTTTGCTAAGTTGTTGGCGATAACCGCCATGCGGGTTTGCTGGGCATCAAGCCCAGTTTTGGCAACCCATAATGCACGTTCTGTCATAATTATTTCCTTAAAAAATCGTTATTTTGTTTAATTAACAGCAGTATCTATGCCACAGAAATTACATTTGCAGTAATTTTGCACTAGCAGCAGAATTTTCTTTGACGTTTTTCATCACATTGGTTTGCATTTCAAAGTTACGCGCCAATTCAATCATATCGACCATTGCACCAATCGCGTTTACGTTACTGCCTTCGATAACGCCTTGTGAGACTTGAACGCTGGTATTGTCATTTTGTGCAGTGCCGTCTTTGATATAAACCAAGCCGTCTGTTCGTTTTTCAATGTTTTTAGAATCAGGTTTAATCAATTTAAGTTGATCGACCGTAGTGGTAGCATTTGTTGCCGCACCAAACGGAATAATGTTGATTGAACCATCTTCGCTAATCGTCAATTTTTCAGCAGGCGGAATGTTAATCGGTTGACCATTAACATTCAAAACAGGCAAACCAGAAGCGGTAAATAATGCACCATCTGGTGTCATTTTAAAATCACCCGCTCGCGTGTAGGCTTCTTTACCTTGACTGTCGCGTACCGCAAAAAAACCTTCTCCGTTAATTGCAATATCTAACGGGTTGTCTGTTGTCTGAAAATTACCTTGTGAAAAATCAGTTCCAGGTTTTTCAGTTTGAGCATAAACCCGTGTCGCATAACCATCACCAAAAACAGGCATACTGCGAAATTGTTCTAAATCCGATTTAAAACCTGTGGTTTGAGCATTTGCCAAATTATTGGCGTTGGCTGTTTGTGCGAGCAATGTTTGTGTCGCGCCACTTGTGGCGATATAAAGACTGCGATCCATAAAATTCTCCCGTTCACATATTGAATTGTGGGCGTGATAAATTCACGCCCACGAGAAACTTAAAAAACTAAATTCTCAAAATGGTATCAACCAAACTTTTTTCAGTCGTAATGGTTTGCGAGTTCGCTTGATAGGCTTGTTGCGCGACAATCAATTTAACCAACTGTGCAGACAAATCTACATTTGAGTTTTCAATGGCGGATGATTGAATAGTACCGAAATTGTTATCGCCACCAGCACCATAAATTGGGTTGCCAGAATCTGACGTTGCTAACCAAGTTGTTGCTCCAACTTTTGCCAAATCTTGGTTACTTGGGAAACGTGCTAATGCAACTTGACCTAATGGTTTCGCGTAACCGTTACTGTATTTTGCAAAGACAACGCCGTGCTTATCAACGTCAACGCCTGTCAAATTACCAACAGGTAAACCATCTTGTTTTAATGTATTGACGCTGAACGGTGTTGAAAATTGCGTTGAACCACTGAAGTCAATGCTGAAAGTCATTGATGCCGCTTTCAAATCAGGGTTGATGGCTGAAATATCAACTGCACCAAAATCAACTTTCGTGTTCATCGATTTAACAGCACCTGTACCTGCAACAGCAGCAGCAGCGGCAGCGGCTGTTTCATCTGCTTCTGCTGCCGTAACCGTGGTTACAGCGTCGTCATAAGTCGCTTTTGTGGTTGCTGCATCAGTATTAGCTTTGTCCAACGCCGCTTGAGCTGCTACTAACGCTGCATTTGCTCGCGTTAAATTTTCTTGTGCAGCTGTCACTGACGCAGGCACTGTTGGTAAATTTGGATCTGCTTGAGCCGTTGCCAAATCTAACGAAGTTTGTGCCGCTGTTACTGTATCAGTAGCTTGTTGTGTAAATTTGGTTTGAGTTACAACAGCGGCCGCTGCAACATCTGAATTAACTTTTGCAAGTGCAGCGGCTGATCTCGCTAAATCGCCTGCGGTTGCAATAGGTGATACTTTTGATAAATTGCCTTTATCATCAAACATTACTTTTGTTGGTTGCGTAGTAATTGTGCCAGATGGTAACGCTACAGCACCCGTTGCGATAACAGGTGGAATAGCATAAACATCTTCTTGTACGCCAGGTTGAATACTTCTGCCATCAAGGAAAGTGTAAGCATCCCATTCATTTGGAACCGCTGTTTTACAGAAATAAGTTGATGCAATGTGAGCGTTGCCTAACGCATCGTAAGTCGTGATTGAAGTAGTATGCGTATAAGTTTTTGGATCAGGAATATAAGGTTCTGTACCTGGTGTTGTAAAAGCAAATGGCGAAATAGCAGGTTTTGCTGCACCGTTCAAATTGACGTTCATACCGACATCTGTAGTTGCTGTTGGCGCACCTTGATCGGTATTTACTTTTAATGGCAATTTAACGCCCACGTCGAAACCTTCTGCAACGGTTGTGCCTGTTGGTTTGAACGCCAATAAATAACGTCCGCTATCATCTACAACGTTACCAGCATTATTTAAATGAAATGCGCCATTACGAGTAAATGACGTAGCTTCTAATGGTTTGTCTGGAATGATTGGATCAACCAAATCACCCATTGCAAAAAAACCTTCGCCACTCAAAGCTAAATCTAACGAGTTTCCTGTCGGTTCAATGTTGCCTTGCGTAAATTGTTGGGCAACAGAACTGACTTTAACGCCTGTACCGACAGCGGCTTTCCCGACTGAACCCAAACTACTGACATAAACATCACCAAACTGGGCGCGAGATTCTTTAAAGCCTGTTGTTTGTGAGTTTGAAATGTTATTGCCCGTAACAGACAATGTTGTTGATGCGGCTTTTAAGCCACTTAATGCTGTTGAAAAACCCATGAGTGTTGCCTCGAATTAAGTAAGAATTAAAGAATTTGTTTAACTTGTGCAAAATCTACGCTACTACCATCGGCGAGATTTACTTTCATGCCCGTTGTACCATTTGCCATCACGACACTGCCCACTTTTGAGTTAATGTCAGTTGTGAAAGCAGTATTTTTTCCATCAACAGGCGCAGAAGCCGCAATTTTATAAGTGCCTGGACTTGATAATGTTCCAGCGGTATTCGTGCCATCCCAAGAAAATGGAATGCTACCCGCGCTTTGATTGCCGAGTTCCAACGTTTTAACCAATTCACCCGTTGACGCATTGACGACAGAAACTTGTAAATTCGGTGTGCTGCTATTCAAATTCACGGTGCCACTTATATCACCACCAGATGCCAAAACACCTTGCGTGCTAGTCACAGTAACATCACGACCCACCAAACTGGCGGCTTGTAATGCTTGATCGGAATTGATTGAACTCGCAAACGATGCAAAGGATTTTTGCAAATCTTGAATCCCTGAAACTGTACCGAATTGCGCCATCTGTGACAAAAATTCGCCATTTTGCATTGGGCTATTTGGATCTTGATGCGTCATTTGTGTGGTCATCAACTTTAAAAATTGATCTTGACCGAGTGACGTTTGTTTCTTTGCAGCCGCTGCTGAAGCGGCTGCTGCATCAATCGTTGTTTTTGTTAAATTAGTATATTGATCTGTTGCTGCTACTGCCATAACTCCCCCTTATTGTCCCATTCTCAATGTTTGTAACATCATTTGTTTTGCTGTATTCAAGACTTCGATGTTGTTTTGATACGAACGTGATGCAGACATCATATTCGCCATTTCCTCAATTGTGTTTACATTCGGCTTAAAAATATACCCATCTTTATCTGCCATTGGATGATTTGGCGCGTACTCCATGACAGCGGGTGCTTTGCTTTCAACGATACCACGCACTTCAACTTTGCTTGCGGCATTTTGCCCATCAATGACGTTTTTCAATTCGGCACCAAAAACGGCTTGGCGCGATTTGTAAACATCGCCTTGACTACTACTGACACTGTTAGCGTTTGCCATATTACTTGCGACCAAATTTAATCGTAGTTGTTGAGCATTCATGCCGCTACCAGCAATATCAAAAATGTTTAATGATGACATTATGCTTGTCCTGTAATTGCAGATGTTAAGTCTTTAAAGTCGCCACCTAACCATTGCAAACTGGCTTGATATTGCAATGAGTTTTCGGCGTATTTTGCTTGTTCAATATGTTCTTCAACCGTATTACCATCGAGTGAAACTTGACTGGGGTTACGATATTTTAATTGTGCGCCGAGAAAAGGTGTTTCTGTCGCAAAATGTGCGGCGTTGGTATGCGCCAAGATAGTAGGTTGGGGCATAGATTTTTTCAGCACACTCGAAAAATCTAAATCTCGTGCTTTGTAATTTGGGGTATCCGCATTGGCTAAATTTGCTGCCAAAATTTCACCACGTTTTTCACGCAAAGCTAAAATTTTCGGGCTGCTACCCAATGCTGCATCAAAACTAATTGCCATGATATGACTCCTGAAATGTTTTTGTATTCAATATAAAAGCATATTATATGCCAGCAAATATTAACCAATTAAAATCAGCTGGTTAGTATTTTAGGGGATTTTAATCACTTAGGTTATCGTCAAAAAATAGCTAAAGTTAAGACTTTATTTTTAGATAATCCACTATTTTGACATTGGCGGCGTGGGGTGTGCGTCAAGAAATTGTCAGAAGAAAAGACGATAAAAACGTTGATGTGTCGATTTATTTACGCACCTTATAAAGATGGCTAATGAATTCACGCTTATTTCATAAAATTTATTTTCTGGCATTGAATCTGCTTTATAAATTGCAAAGCGATTACATTAACAAAATTGACTACCTATTATGATTAGATTGATGCTGATTTTTGCCAGCGTTTTCATGACAATGAACGCAACTCATGCCGAGCCACAATGGCAATCACATGAATCTATTTATGAAGCGGTTAAAAGTTATGTTGCTCAAAACATTAATACGACTGCCGAGTATGAAATTAACTTAGTGCCGTTAATGGATCGCTTGAATTTACCTTTATGCTCACAGCCAATTCAAGCCTTTACACCGAATCCGATTAAAACAGGACGTGCGTCAATTAACGTGCGTTGTAATACGGGTAAAAAGTGGGCGATTTTTGTGTCAGCAACGATTACGCCATTTGAACGAATTGTGATAGCAACGCGACCATTACAAAGTGGCGAAACGTTGACAGGACAACACGCGGCATTAGTGAGAAAAGATGTGTCACAACTACATGGTAATTATTTGACGCAGTTAGATCAGGTATTAAATAAACAAGCGATACGAACATTGCCTGTTGGAACAGTTTTGATGCTTAAAGATTTTGCCGAACCTATATTGTTGAAACGCGGTGATCACGTTTTGATTACCTCATCGAGGTCAGGGGTTGCGATTAAAATGAATGGTATTGCTCAAAGCGAAGGCAAACGAGGGCAAATGATTCGTGTTAAAAATCAGAACTCAGGGCGCATTATTAACGCTACTGTGATTGATTCAGGGCTGGTAAGTGTGTCGCAATAACAAGGTGATACAGGAAAAATGTGTCATTTGAGTTAAAGAATTTCTTTGCCATGCCGATACGAGTGTCTATCATACAGATTACTTATTAGGAGCAGCTCGGCATGGCTATCAAATTGATTGAAAACGGGGCAATTTCAGCCTCATATAAAAATACACCTAAAAACAAAACTGTTAACGAAGGCAGTGACTTTACGCAAGTGTTATCAGAAACGAAAACGGTGGTAAGAAATGACAGCGTCGTTATTACGAACACTGTTATGGGCATTAAAAAAAGTTTTGAATCATCGACAGAATCAAACGTTGATGCAGCACGATTGGCGCGGATTAAACACGCTATTGAAAGCGGCACTTACGAAATCAATCCAGATCGGATTGCTGCGAAAATGATTCAATTTGGATATTGATTGATGGGGCGAAAGCTAATTTATGATTGAACACACCTTTCCGATTGCAGAACAGTTAATGTCTAATGCGTTACAGTTAACGCAACGACTTTATCAGCAACTAAATCAAGAGGCGGACAGTATTGTTCGTACACCGCAATCGAGTTTCATCAGTGCGGTTGCGAACAATAAACGCGATTTAGTCACGCAATTGGAGTTGTTCAACAAACAATTAGAGCAGATTTTAGCTGCTGAACAATTGCCCCATTCGCAAATCGGTATTAACGCGTATTTTCAAATGGCAGCAATCGCTAATTTATCGACAGATATGATTAAAGCAAATTGGGAACAGTTGATGAAATTGTGTACCGAATGTAAAAATTTAAATGAGCAGAATGGCGCGAGCATTGATATGTTAGCGCGAAATAACAAACGCACCCTTCATATCCTCAAAGGCAAATCCGAAAACGTAACCAGTTATGGGCGTGACGGTGCCGTTATTAGTGATTTCCAAACAAATACTTTCGTTTCAGTTTAACGCGCAATTCTGTGCTGACTTTATGTTAAACTTATCGCTGTGCCGCCTCGGTAGCTCAGTAGGATAGAGCGATCCCCTCCTAAGGGATAGGTCAGTGGTTCAATTCCGCTTCGGGGCGCGATATCAGCATCCAATACAATCCAAAAACATCCATAACCCCGCAAGTTATCTGACTTAGTGGGTTTTTTATTGTCTTGTAGTGTCTAATATAATCTATTGACATCCCCCCGCGATAGTCCGTGCAAACCAGTACAGGTGATAAAAATCAATAAGATACAGAAAAATCATTTTTGACTGTAATTTTTTAACACATTGAAAACTAATGAATTTAAGAAAATCGATTTGTTTATTTCGCTTGAAATTAACCTACCTACACTGGTTTGTAGGGACTATCGGTGATTCTGTTTTTAGAATCGTTTCGATAGGGGCAATCTTCTCGTGGACAAAATAATTTTAGGTCTACGCTTAATTTTTTAGTCATGGTCAAAATTTCTCATTTTTTTTGAGATATTTTGAACCAAAACAGCCTTAAATTCTCACCTGCATTGGTTTTTGAGGGGCTATCCAGTCTCCTAGGCGTAATTGGTGCATGACAATATTTGAGCGTTTTAAAACAAGATTCTAAGTAAGGGTTATCATGTACAATCGTGTTATGTTCCGAAAATTAAAATCTGTTGAGTTTATGTTTAAAAAATACTTTGTTCTTAGTTTGTTGGTAATTGTGACTGCGTTAATTATTGTAACTACCCAATGGTTTCCTATCATTAAAAAGCATGCGCGTGAAATTCCACCCACAACAGTTTTTAGTAACGCTGATAACGCAAATATCGAAAAACCGTGTACGGATGAGCGTATTGAATGGCGTGATGCACAAGAAATTGAAGGCGTAAAAATTTCTGCATCACCTGCATGTGAGCCTGATAATCCTTACACAATTGCGACTGCTGTCAAAGGAACGAATAACGTGTCGATGATGACGCTAATGCAAAGTAATCTTGCACAAGATGCTATTACGATGGGCGAAGATTTGGACAAAGACGGCGATCCTGACGAAATCTACATCAAATTAGAAGTTGTTGAATTAAATGGTTTTAGCCCAGATGGCGATTATTTAATGAATACTTATAATATCGCACCAGGTTTGCAGCCTTCTTTGTGGGTATTTGCACCAAAAATGCAGGGCATGGCGGTGAAAAATTTTAATTCGCAGGTGGCCCATCCGTTATTACGTGCGCCTTCACCCGTTATTCGTGTTGAACAAGGCGACAAAGTTTTTATCACGCTAGAAAACACGCATTATTTGCCACACACGATTCATTTACATGGTGTTGATCATCCGTTTTTGACTGCGGCAGGTCATGATAATGATGGCATGGAAGAACACGCCGTTTTTCCAGGTAAGCAGCACACTTACGAAATTCAACCACGTCATGCAGGAACGATGCTCTATCATTGCCACGTTCAAACGGCTCAACATTTCATGATGGGTTTGAATGGAATGTTTATTGTCGAAGAAAATGCGCCAAATAATTGGGTACAAACATTTAATATCGGGGCAGGACAGGTGCGTCATTCTGCTGTTCATGTTCAGAAAAATTACGATCAAGAATACGATTTGCACTATCAATCGATAGATAAAGAACTCGCCAAAATTCCTCAAGAAGCTAATGATCCACGCTTAATTAGTCAAAAAATGAGTCGTGATTACAATATGACGACATCGAATGAAAATTATTTTTTACTTAATGGACATTCGTTTCCTTACACCTTGCGTGATGCAATGATCGTTGTGAATGAAAATGAACGTGTAAAAATACACGCAGCTAATTTACAACGTTCGCCAATTGCAGTGCATTTTCATGGGCATAAAGCCACAATCACTGCTTACGACGGCGTTGATGCACCACAAGGTTTGCAATTAACTCGCGATGTTTTTGATATTTCACCTGCACAACGTTTAGATTTATCACTTAATACAAAAAATGACGGTTTAAATAGTTACGGCGCGGGGCTTTGGATGTTTCATGACCACACACCCACGGGGACAACTACTGACGGTATGGAACCAGGTGGAAATATCACATTACTTGCATACAAATCATTTTTAGACGCGCAAGGAATGCCAAAAATGCACGATGAACTTTTTAATGATGTCTTTAATAAAGAGTACTACGCAAAACAACGACCGCTTTGGGCAAATGGCGAATGGGCAAGTTTCTTTGGTGATGCAGGAAAAGTTACACCAAATTATAGTGAGTTGATTGCATTTTGTGCGGTGATTGGTTTGTTAATTGGCGCATTTATTTTGACGCTGCATATTTATTTACAAAATAGAATTCATGAAAAAAAATAAATTTTTAATTGTGCTTTTGTTGACGATTTCACAATCAAGTTTTGCGACCATGCAAATGGACGAAAAAGGCATGGTGATGAATGCGAATCCCGATAATTTGCCAAAAGATTGCCCTCAAATTTCTGAAACAGTGGATTTGACGATTCACGCTGGGCATAAATATGCGACGAAATTTAACGACAAAATGTTTGCTTTTGATCAACAACAATGGGATGTGAAACCGTGCGCTAAAATAAATATTACGTTTATCAATGATGATCAAATTCGTCACCAATTTATGATTCATGGTTTACCTGGTTATTTGTATCCTGATGGAATGTTACATTTGGAACTTTATGGTGAAGGAGAATTGCACGCGAGTTTAATTATGCCTAGCAAAAAAAAGACATATTTGGTGCATTGCGAGTTGGCACAGCATGCGGAAAAAGGAATGAAAGCGCAGTTAAAAGTAGGGGGGGGGGATGGTGATTTGCCAAGCGTTCCTGGGATTACTTCGCCAATAAAAGAAAATCCTTATTTGTTTGATTGGACAGTATTTAAACTAGGAGGAATAGTTATTTTATTTGCTATTTCAGTAATTACAATTGGAGGACGCGGACTAATAATGCGTTATTTTGATCGGCATAAATGAATGAGTTTTTTATTTGATTTTGTGTATAAAAAGATTGTGTGTCATTTAGAAAATTATTTAGAGCATTGTTGTTGACAACAAAGAATGAACTGGTAGACTTGCAACCGCTAAATGGAGTTGCGACAATTTGACGCAGATAACGTTCAAATTGTGCAGAAATGGATGTTGAAAACATTGACTCCCGAAAAATCGGGGATTTAGTAATTTTAGGAGGTAGAAATGGCAGCTACAACTGAATCAGTGAAAGCTGATGCTGCGGAAGCACCGCTTTTAAACAAAAAAAATATGTTCGCAGGCGCAGCACTTTACATCGTGTTTTACGCATGGGTTCGTTGGTATGAAGGTGTCTACGGCTGGTCAGCTGGTTTAGATTCATTCGCACCTGAATTTGAAACATACTGGATGAACTTCATGTACATCGAGATGGTTCTTGAAGTTATAACTGCATCTGTATTGTGGGGTTATATCTGGAAAACTCGTGACCGTAAAGTGATGTCAATCACTCCACGTGAAGAATTAAGAAGACATTTCACACATTGGATTTGGTTGGTAATGTATGCTATCGCAGTTTACTACGGCGCATCTTACTTCACTGAACAAGATGGTACATGGCACCAAACAATCGTTCGTGATACCGACTTTACTCCAAGTCACATCATTGAATTTTACTTGAGCTACCCAATCTATATTATTACTGGTGTTTCTGCGTTCTTATATGCAAAAACAAGATTGCCAACCTACCAACAAGGTTTGTCTTTACAGTACATGGTATCAGTTATCGGTCCTTTCATGATTCTTCCAAACGTAGGTTTGAATGAATGGGGTCACACTTTCTGGTTCATGGAAGAATTATTCGTTGCTCCTTTACACTACGGTTTCGTATTCTTCGGATGGGCTACTTTAGGTGTATTAGGTGTTGTGAATACAGAAGTTGGCGCATTGTCAAAACTTTTGAAAAAAGACTTAGCGTAATCTAAGCTCTCGGTTGTAATTACTATCTCCCGCTGCCTTATCTTTATTTGGTAAGGCAGTAAAAGAGGCAGATAGTAAAAATAAAAATAATTTAAATCCTTAGGAGGTAAGCTATGAGCGCATCTCAATCAGCTGTACGGTCACGTGCTGAAGCAGTAAAAGTTTCACGCACATTTGACTGGATGATTTTGTTTACGTTGTTCTTCGTTGTATTAGGTGGTTACCATATTCACTATATGTTAACTGGCGGTGATTGGGATTTTTGGACTGATTGGAAAGATCGTCGTCTATGGGTAACAGTTGCACCAATCGTGTCAATTACTTTCCCTGCTGCTGTTCAAGCATGTTTGTGGTATCGCTACCGTTTGCCGTTTGGCGCAGTAGTTTGTGTATTAGGCTTGTTATTAGGTGAATGGGTTAACCGTTACTTAAACTTCTGGGGCTGGACATACTTCCCAGTTAACTTCTGCTTCCCTTCAAACTTGATTCCTGGTGCTATCGTATTAGACGGCATTATGTTATTAGGTGGCAGCATGACCTTGACTGCTGTTGTTGGCGGTTTGGCATGGGGCTTATTGTTCTACCCAGGTAACTGGCCAATCATTGCTCCATTACATGTTCCTGTTGAATACAACGGCATGATGATGACTTTGGCTGACTTACAAGGTTACAACTATGTTAGAACTGGTACACCTGAATACATCCGTATGGTTGAAAAAGGTACATTAAGAACTTTCGGTAAAGACGTTGCTCCTGTATCTGCGTTCTTCTCTGGTTTCGTAAGTATCATTATCTACTTCTTGTGGCACTTCTTTGGTCGTTGGTTTGCTGGTACAAGTTTCGTCAGCAGCGAAAACATCTAATTGTAAGAATTTTTCCACTAGGGGGATATATGAAATTATTAAAAGACAAAGTAGCTAAATTGTCATTTGTCGCATTGTTGGCGGCATCATCAGCTGCAATGCTTTACACACCAACAGCTGCTGCTCACGGTGAAAAATCACAAGCAGCGTTCATGCGTATGCGTACTATTCACTGGTTTGACATGAATTGGTCAAAAGAAGAAGTGAAAGTTAACGATACAATGACACTTTCTGGTAAATTCTTTGTTTTTCAAGGTTGGCCAGAAACTGTTGATAAACCAGAAGTTGCTTTCTTAAACGTTGGTGAGCCTGGTGCTGTGTTCATTCGTCAAGGTTCTTGGATTGGTGGTCAATTAGTGCCACGTTCAGTATCTTTAGAATTGGGCGAAACCTACGAATTCAAAGTATTGTTGAAAGCACGTCGTCCAGGTGACTGGCACGTTCATGCGATGATGAACGTTCAAGGCGGTGGTCCAATTATTGGTCCTGGTAAATGGACAACCATTACTGGATCTATGAGAGACTTCGTTAACCCTGTTACTACTTTGACAGGTGAAACTCTTGATCTTGAAACTTACAACTTAGAAAACACTTACTTCTGGCACGCTTTATGGTATGCCTTAGGTTTAGCGTGGTTAGCTTACTGGATTCGTAAACCAATGTTCATTCCGCGTTCAATCGCGATTGAATCAGGTAAAGCGAATACTTTGATTACAGCCACCGACAGAAAAGTTGGTATGGCGTTTGTAGCTGGTACTATTGCAATCGTTGCAACAGCTATGACATCAACAAATGAAAAATACCCAATTACAACACCATTACAAGCTGGTTTGTTACGTGGTATGAAACCATTTGAAATGCCTGCTAAAACTGTTACTGTTAAAGTTGAAGACGCAACATACCGTGTACCAGGTCGTGCTATGCAAATGACCTTGAAAATCACTAACAATGGCGATTCTGCCGTTCGTTTAGGTGAATTCAACACTGCTTCTGTTCGTTTCTTAGACTCAGCGGTATTAGAAGATACAACTAGCTATCCAGATGACTTGTTGGCTGAAGATGGTTTAACTGTTAGCGATAACAGTCCATTAGCTCCAGGTCAAACAAGAACTGTTCAAGTTACTGCGTCTGACGCGGCTTGGGAAGTTTACCGTTTAGCAGATTTGATTTATGATCCAGACAGCCGTTTTGCTGGTTTGTTGTTCTTCTTTGATGAAGCTGGTAAACGTCAAATGATTACTGTGGATGCACCGTTAATTCCTGTATTCATCTAATCGTTTAGCGCAAGCTATCTGAAAAGACAAAACCCCCATTGTTTTAAAACAGTGGGGGTTTTTTTGTTGAGTTTAGTAGATAATTCAAACACAAAATAGTGTGAAACCATAACATATTGTAATAGCATTACATTCTCGTGATTATTGAATGGCTTAAATCAATACACTAGATTAGCCCAATCTGCTTTGCGCTATTTTCTGTAGGTATCATCCAAAATTCTATTATTACCAAGTAGTTTTTTTCAATTCACTTTAAAACCACATGACAAACATTCATTCAGACAAAATTTTAATTCTTGATTTCGGTTCACAGTACACGCAGTTAATTGCCCGTCGCATTCGTGAAATTGGCGTGTATTGCGAAATTTATTCGTGCGAATGCACCGATGCTGAAATTCAAAATTTCGCACCAAAGGGTATCATCTTATCGGGCGGTCCAGAAAGTGTCACTGAAGGCAATACGCCACGTGCGCCACGCAGTGTTTTTGAGTTAGGCGTTCCTGTTTTAGGGATTTGCTACGGAATGCAAACGATGACCGAACAACTCGGTGGCAAAGTTGAAACCTCCAATCACCGCGAATTTGGTTACGCACAAATTCGAGCGCGTGGACATTCCAAATTATTGTCGGGTATCGAAGATCATCTTTCAGAAGAAGGTTTTGGCTTGCTGGATGTTTGGATGAGTCACGGCGACCGCGTGGTGGATTTGCCTGAAGGATTTAAATTGATTGCCAGTTCAGAAGGTGCTCCAATTGCAGGCATGGCGAATGAGGACAAAAATTTCTACGCGCTGCAATTTCATCCCGAAGTCACACACACCAAACAAGGCGGACGGATTTTGTCACGTTTTGCGTTAGAAATTTGTGGTTGTGCGGCGTTGTGGAATTCCAACAACATCATCGAGGATAGTATTAAAGCTGTTCGTGAAAAAGTCGGTAATGACGAAGTGATTTTAGGATTATCAGGCGGCGTAGATTCATCAGTGGTGGCTGCGTTATTACACAAAGCTATTGGCTCGCAACTTATCTGCGTTTTTGTAGATACGGGTTTATTGCGCTTGAATGAAGGCGACCAAGTGATGGCAATTTTTGCTGAAAATCTAGGCGTGAAAGTGATTCGTGTGAACGCCGAAGAACGTTATTTAACGGCATTAGCAGGCGAAAATGACCCAGAAAAAAAACGTAAAATTATTGGAAATTTGTTTATTGAAATTTTTGATGAAGAAGCTGCAAAATTAGCTAACGCTAAATGGCTCGCACAAGGCACGATTTATCCTGATGTGATTGAATCGGCGGGTGCGAAAAGTGGTAAAGCGCATTTAATCAAATCGCATCACAACGTTGGAGGCTTGCCTGAAAATATGACCTTGAAATTGGTTGAACCTTTGCGCGAATTATTCAAGGACGAAGTGCGAAAATTAGGCGTAGAACTTGGTTTGCCAGCGGATATGGTTTATCGTCATCCGTTCCCTGGACCTGGATTGGGGGTACGAATTTTGGGTGAAGTGAAAAAAGAATTTGCCGATTTATTACGTCAAGCCGATGCAATTTTTATCGAAGAGCTTTATAGAAATGATTTATACGACAAAGTGAGTCAAGCGTTTGCGGTTTTTTTACCCGTTAAATCCGTTGGCGTAATGGGTGACGGGAGACGTTATGATTATGTGATTGCGATTAGAGCGGTGGAAACCATCGATTTTATGACCGCTCGCTGGGCGCATTTGCCGTATGAATTTTTAGATTTGATTTCACGCCGAATTATTAACGAAGTCGCTGGAATTTCGCGTGTCACTTACGACATTTCTGGTAAGCCACCCGCCACAATTGAATGGGAATAAGCGAATTTTATAATTCAATTTAATTTCAAACAGTTAATTTTTGTCCAATCTAATTACATGTTAAATGTAAGTGATTGATTTTAATGCGACCACAAAAATTTATGGAATAGTTAGAGGTTAATCATTATGACAAATCAAACATTGACTTCATTTGCAACACAATTAACATCGACAGTAGGTAGTACGCCTTATGCAGTAGTTACTGGCGATTTAAATCACGATGGTAAAATTGATTTAATTACCGCTAATTCAGAAGGAAACACAGTTTCAGTTTTATTGCGTAATGCTGCTAACACAGGTTTTAATAGCAAAATTGATTATACAACCAGTAATAATCCCGTAGATGTTTGTGTTGGTGATTTTAATGGTGATGGAAAACTTGATTTAGCAACAGCAAATCAAAGAAGCAACAATGTATCGGTGTTATTACGAAACTCAACTAACACAGAGTTTGATACAAAAATTGATTATGTAACGGGGTCAAGTCCATCTGTTATTGGCGCAGGCGATTTTAATCATGACGGAAAAATTGACCTTGCTGTTGTTAATTCTATAAGTAACACGGTTTCCATATTTTTACGCAATACAATTAACACTGATTTTGAAACGCGGGTTGATTACACAACAGGTGCTACACCTTCTTCAATAGCCATTGGCGATGTCAATAATGATGGCAACTCAGATTTAGTCATTGCCAATAGTTCTGCCAATACCATATCAATTTTATTGGGTAATGGAACAGGCGGATTTGCTAATAAAAAAGATTACGTTACAGGAACATCGCCAATTTCTGTTTGTGTCGGTGATTTTAATGGAGATGGAAAAGTTGATTTTGCTGCGGCGAATCTTTTTAGTAATAACATTTCGGTCTTTTTACGAAATTCAGCAAACACTGATTTTGAAAATAAATCTGATTACGCTGCTATAAATCCTTATTCAATTAGTGCAACTGATTTTAATGACGATGGAAAAACGGATTTAAGCGTTGCGAACAATTTTAGTCACAGCGTTTCAGTGTTTTTACGGAGTACAGATAATTCACGTTTTGATGCGAACATTGATTACGCGACAGACTCCTATCCGCGTTCTGTTAAAGCTGCCGACTTTAACGGCGACGGTAAAATAGATTTAGTGACTGCAAATAGTGGTGACAACGATGTTTCGGTTTTACTTAATACATCAGTCACAATTGATTCTTCGTTAGTCCCTCAAACCCTACCTACGGGTCTGGTTATTATTTCGGGAAATACAGCACAAAATGAAACATTAACAGCAAGTAATAATCTAAGCGACATCAATGGGCTAGGTGAAATTAGCTATCAATGGTTAAAAAATGGTATTTCGCTTAGAGGGGCAAATAGCGCGAATTATGTATTAACGCAAGCCGATGTTGGAAAAACGATTAGTGTAATTGCACGTTACATAGATGGCATTGGTGCAACAGAAAGTGTTTCAAGTAATGCCACTGTAACTATTTCAAACGTTAATGATATGCCGACAGGTGCTGTCATAATTACAGGTACTGCAAAACAAAATGAAACATTGACCGTTTCAAATTTTTTAGCAGATGTTGATGGAATTGGTGTAATAAATTATCAATGGTTGCGTGATGGCGTAATTATCACAGGAGCAAATCAAGAAACATATTTGCTAACACAAACGGATGCAAATAAAAAAATAACTGTTAGCGCGAGTTACATTGATGGGTTCGGTACATTTGAAAGTATTTTGAGCGAAACTACATCGAATGTTGAAGCTGTGATTGTTAAACCAATTGAACCCGTTGTCGTTGTTAAACCAATTGAACCTGTTGTCGTTGTTAAGCCAATTGAACCTGTTGTCGTTGTTAAACCAATTGAACCCGTTGTCGCTGTTAAACCGATTGAGCCTGTTGTCGTTGTTAAACCAATTGAGCCTGTTATCGTTGTTAAACCGATTGAACCTGTTATCGTTGTTAAACCGATTGAACCTGTTGTCGTTGTTAAACCAATTGAAACTGTTGTCGTTGTTAAACCGATTGAACCTGTTGTCGTTGTTAAACCGATTGAACCTGTTGTCGTTGCTAAACCAATTGAGCCTGTTGTCGTTGTTAAACCAATTGAACCCGTTGTCGTTGCTAAACCAATTGAACCTGTTGTCGTTGTTAAACCAATTGAACCTGTTGTCGTTGTTAAAGCGATTGAGCCTGTTGTCGTTTTTAAACCGATTGAACCCGTTGTCGTTGTTAATAATAAACCTACAGGAAGTATCGCTATTACTGGTCAAGTGGAAGAAAAACAGACCTTATCAATTAACAACACTCTTGCAGATAAAGATGGTTTAGGCGATTTTCATTATCAGTGGCTCCGTTCAGGTAAAATTATTGAACAAGCAAATCAGGAAAAATACACGTTAATTCAAGATGATGTAGGTAAAAAAATCAGCGTAACCGTAAGTTTCACAGATAATAAAGGAACGGTTGAATCCAAAACAAGTGCTTCAACTTTAATGGTAAAAGATAGTCCGATTCAAGGTGAGATCAAAACAGGTGATGCTAAAAATAATACAATTATTGGTACTAATAAAAATGATTTGCTACTTGGTTTAGCTGGAAGGGATACGCTTAATGGCGGTGCAGATAACGACACCTTGAGCGGTGGAGATGGTAACGATAGTTTAATCGGTGGACTTGGATTTGATGAATTAACAGGTGGTGCGGGAGCTGATAAATTTGTTTTTACTGCACTTGCTGATGCTTCATTTTCAAAAACAAAAATGGACAAAATTACTGATTTTAGTTTGGTAGAAAAAGATAAAATTGATCTTTCCAAAATTGATGCAAATAGTATTCAAACAGGCAATCAAGCATTTTCAAAACTCGTTATCGGGAAAACTTTTATGAATAACGAGTTTACAAAACAAGGTCAATTATTTTTTGCCAGTGATAGTGGAATTTTATATGGCAATGTGGATAAAGACAGTTCCGCCGAATTTGCGATTAAAATAAGTGGCATTACAAATTTAGCCGTGACAGACATTATTTTGTAACACCAGATTGATTGACTGGCGCAATGACTCGATGAAGAATGGAAGGTGCAGTACGTCCTTTTAATAAACAATCGCCAACAACTTCGGTTTGATACAAATCACGAACGTAGTCGTAAGTTAAATCACCAATCAAAATACGACAGGGATTTTCTTTTGTAGGGGGCGCAATGGTTTTATCAAAACTTTCAAAGCGCGAGGCAGTATTTACCGTATCACCAATCACGGTATATTCCATACGTTTTGAACTGCCAAAACTTCCCGCAACCACTGAACCTGTATAAATACCCGTTCGCATAGTTACTTCAGGCAAGCCTTGTGCTTTCCAACGAGCATTAAGATCAACTAAATGACGATTAAATTCTACAGCGCAGGCAACTGCTTGACGGGCATCATTAGCAATACCTTCCTCAGAATCACGTTTAACGGGAACACCAAAAATTGCCATAATCGCATCGCCAATATACTTATCAACCATGCCACCATGTTCCATCACAAGATTGCTCATGACTTCCATGTATTCATTGAGCCAATTCATCAAAACCAGCGGCTGCATTTTTTCAGCAATCGTTGTGAAATTAGACAAATCCGTAAAAAGCACTGTTGCAGTTAGCGTGTCGGGTTTAATGCCATTTGCACTGAAAAATTCTTCCCGCACTTCCCATAAATGCGTAGCGACTTCTGGTGAAACGTGACGTGAAAATAATTGCATCAGTTGTCCGCGCTCGGCTCGACTTCGCGTGAAAAAATAAAACACGCTTAAAAACATCGACAATGTCCAGCCCAGTAATGGCGAAACGAAAGGCAACCACCAACTTTCATTCAACAAAAAGATGTTAATACCAACAAGTAAAAATATCTGAACAGTAACTAAGAATAAAAATTGTAAAACGCCTGCACGAAACAATCCTGTCATCGCACCCAATAAACACCATAAAAGTAACCAGCCATATTCAAAACGGTCAGACATCGCTTGCAAAGGCTGTTTTTTTTGTGTTGCTATGTTAAGTAATTGACTGACAAAATAGGCATGATGCTCAATACCGTAACGGGTTATTTGATTAGGAAGCAGCCAAAAATCTTGCAAACTCGGAGCCATTGCACCAAATAACACGATTTTATCTTTGAGTGCATCTTTTGGAATTTTGTCATCGAGTAAATCAGAAAGTGTAAACGTCCGAAAAGATTGCGGTAGGGCGGGGAATTCAAGCATTGCTTGATAACCACCTGTATCCGCGTGACGATACACCCCAAAATTTGGATCAATTTTGGGAACTGCAATTCCGTTAAGATTTAAATTTTGTTGTTCGTCAATTTGAACGGGGATATTGTCCGCTGCCAAATAATGAAGACTGATAAGCAATGGAAACGAGTAATAACTACTTTCACCTACATCTAAAAACAATAAACCACGACGACTGACACCGTCAGGGTCTTCGATAATGTTATTAAATGCTGTTTTCAACGGATTACCCGCTATTGCGGCTGGTGCTTGAACAAATGTTTGTGTTGAATTACCAGCAAAGAAAATCCATACGATATTACTATTTTTTTCCAGCACATTTTTGAGATTATCTGTGCCAGGCGCAACGGGTAAGTCACGATATTTATCAATGCCAATAACCCGCGTGCCTTCGGTTTCTAATTTTTGCACCGCGTCAGCAAATACTTGATCCGATAATGGATGACCATAACGACGAATATCAGGCTCAGTTTCACCAATTACCGTAATTCGATCATCAATTTTCAGTTCGGGACGTTGCAATAATTGTTGATCAAACGCCCGCAATTCTAAACCTTGCAATACGCCTGTGGATTGCAGCCCAAAAAGAATAATCGACGTGGCAAAACCAAGCAAAATGCAGATTAAAATCGAATGCTGCAACCATTTTTTAAGTAACTTTTTCACTGACGTGACAGACTAATTGCCGATGTGAATGTCAGCTTGCTTTAATAAAGCAGGGATTTGTGGCGATTTTTGCTCGGATAATGTTTGCAATAAATCGTACCAAACGCCCGCTTCGGCTAATTTTTTAGTGTCGTTTAAAGCAATGTTTGTATCTTCGCGACGAATCGTCGCACTGGCAATCACATCTTTGCCGCGATTTTCAGGGTCGCTCACGACAGCAACTGTCCAACGATATTCTTTACCTTTTTCAAGTTGCACATTGAAATCAGACAGTTTGACCGCTTGAATTCCTGCTTTTGAAACGGCGGGTAAAGTTTGTTCAGTGAGTGATTCTCCGCTTTCTGTTCCCATTGAAAATTCAATTGTGCTATTTGAACCACCTGAAACATAAAAATACAGTGTTGGTGCTGCTTGCGAAGTCAACGCGGTTTGAGCGGGGGCGAGTGCTTGCACGCTAATTTCAGATTTACCAATACCGCGTGTTCCTCCACCAATGCGCGTTTCAGGTGCACCTGTTTTGGGTAAATTCAACATCAATGCAGGCTCTGCATTCACAAACACAGGCAATAACAACATTGATAATAACGCACTTTTTACAGCGGATTTTTTCATAAAACCTCCTAAAAATTAACAAAATGTTCTTTAGTGATAATGCCTTGAGCAGCTTGGTAAGTCAACATGTGTTTTGTTACAGTTTTCCTATCGCCAAAAATAAAAATAATCTTAATAATCATGTCATTAGATTGATTGTAGGTGAGGATTTTTTAAGGGGAAAATGACTTGAACATGCTATAAAAAAAGTCTACCCTGTTAAGCAAATCTTTTGATTAAACTTTTTTAAATTTTTTGGAGAATAGCAATGGCATTAACAATTACAAGAAATCAAGGCGCAGCTAGTGTTGCAGGTGTTGCGGAAGTTGCGACCGCTACTTTTGGTTATTTAGGTGCTGGATTCACATTTACACTTGCAGGCATCACTATCAGTGATTCATCAGGTTCTACAGCAGTTGACGCTGCTGATGCTTTTTATTTGTATGCAACAGGTACAGCTACTAGTGCTTATCCATACATTACTTTTTCGGGTGTATTATCAACCGACTACTCTGTATCCCACACAAATGGAAGTAATATCCTGACTTTTTCAGGTAAAACTCCTAGTAATTTAAATGATTTATCTGCAACTGGAGCAAATGGAGGAAACCCAAATACGATTGCTGTAGCAATTACAACTCAAGGCGTTGCTCCTACCCTAGGGGTAACAGAAACCACAGACGTGGGATTCGTTGATTTAGTCGCGGGTGAAAAATTAACTATTGGCGGACTTACTGTTACAGCAACAGCAACTGTAACAGCGGCAAATGTTGCAGCGGCTTTTGCTAGTACGGCAACAGGCAATACAACCACAGGTCTTACATTTTCAGGCTCGTTAATTGGTTTTACGTCGTCAGCTGTTAGCAATGGAAATCACGTTGTTTTTACTTCTGTTACGTCGAATTCAAATGTTGATGACCTTGTTGTGAATTATTCACCTGTTATAACAACAATACCAATTAACGGCACAGAAGACGTAATAATTCCAATTATGCTATCTGCCGTTGATATGGATGGTTCGGTTGCTAGCTTTAAAGTTACCAATTTGCCTACAGATGGTGTGTTGTATTTAGACGTTAATTTGACTATGCCTGTTACAACAGTCAATTCATCAATAACTACAGCATCAAACACTTTAAATCTTTACTTCAAACCCAACGCAAACTGGAACGGAACAACAGCATTTAATTACGTTGCCGTTGATAACAATAACGCTGAATCTACACCTGCAACTCAAAATATCGATGTAAATCCAGTTCCAGATGCACCTACGATTGGCACGCCGCCTATATCTAGCATTGCCATTACACAAGGCACTGTTAGTACACATGAAACTGCTGTCGTGACATTTGCCGCACTTAATAAGGGTGATTTTTTCACGCTTAATGGCGTTTCGGTTTATGCGACGAATGCAGCTACCGCTACACAAGTTGCCGCTGTTTTTTCGAATCTTTCGATAAATTCACATTTTAATAATGATGTACTCTTCGGAAAACTTGTTCTGAATGGAACGATGTATCCCGAATATGGAGCAGGGGTTGCCTCAGGCTCAACCGTTACGTTTACTAGTCCAACTAATAGCAACATGCCAGATTTGGCGTTGATGGGAACTGGCGTTACTCTCCTCGAAGCACCAACACTTACAGCAACAGGCAGTTTTCCCATTAACGATGTTGATTTTGCAACAGGTGGCGATACGGTTTCTGTTGAAGTTGCGGGTGTCAATGTTTCTGGATACTCACCAAATGGAAATGGCAATGCCGCATCGTTAGCTGCTTTATTAAACAACAGTAGTACGTCATTTTTGTTATTATCGCCAGAAACATTAACTGCAAACGGCAACGTAAATTGGAATTTTGATATTGCAAATATCCCCGATTTTGCAAGTTTGTTGAATGGGGAATCGATTAACTTTTCTTACCAAATAGAAGCGACAGATAGTAATAACGCAGTTAGCTGGACAACGTTAAATTTCAATGTTCAAGGTAAAACTCAAATTCTCGATGCAACGTCAGTAGATGGCTTACTTGCCAATGGATCTGCCGAACAACAGGTCGCAACGGTTACGGTTCAAACTGAAAACGGCACCCTAATTAGATTGTTTGATACATCGACTGGATTGGATGTTACTAACAAATTCAATTTAGGATATGACGTAGCGAAAGACTTAAACGCTGGAATTAAAACGCTGACATTTGAGTTAAAAGACGGTGTTGGTTACAACGGCACAAAATCACTCATTGCAAAATCGTTTCTTGATGCAGATACAGGTTTTAGTTCTGTACAAAGCACATTTACTGTCCCTAGCTTTACTATCCCAGATGGTGCAGATGTTTACTATGGCACAACAGGCAATGACCTGATTACTGGTAGTGCAGGTTCTGATACGTTATCAGGTGGTTTGGGTGACGATACTTACTTCATCAATGATGCGAATAATGTAATTGTTGAAGACTCTATAACAGGAGGAGGTTTTGATACTGTACATTCAACCGTTTCTTACACACTCCCTTTAAATGTTGAAAATTTATTTCTTGGTGGCAATACTGCCATTAACGGAACAGGAAATACTGTTGGTAACAATTGGATTCATGGTAACGATGCCGTTAACACGCTTGATGATGGTGGTTCAGCACCTTCTCTGCCAACTATCGGAAATATTGCACCTGATACGTTGTCAGGTGGAAAGGGGAGTGACATTTACATTGTTCATAGTAGTGGAACGATGGTTATGGGCGAAACCAATATCGGTGGTGTTGATACGGTTCAAAGTTTTGTTAATTTTGTGTTGCCAAAAAATGTTGAAAATCTCACGCTTATGGGAACGCTTAACGCTTCTGGTAAAGGTAATAACTTAGCAAATATAATCATTGGCAATACTGGCAATAATACGCTTGATGGTGGAGCAGGTGCTGATGTGCTTACAGGTGGAGCGGGTGATGATTTGTACATTATTGACCGTGCAACGGATGTTGTTGATGAAACAGTAACAGGAAGCGGCGGAACAGATACGGTTCAATCAATCGTGACTTACACATTACCTGCAAATGTTGAAAACTTAACATTAGTTGGGTTAGCAACGATTAGTGGAATTGGTAATGTGGCTGATAATGTCATCATAGGAAATGGTGCTGCAAATACATTGAATGGTGATGCGGGTAACGATATATTGAGAGGGGATAATGGCAATGATTCCTTAATCGGTGGTGCGGGAAGTGACACATTGATTGGTGGAATCGGCGTTGATACTTTAACAGGCGGTGGTGGTACTGATACTTTTAGCGATACTTTCATGTTTGATTCTCTAATGGATATGGGAGCCGCTACGCGCCGCGATGTGGTTACGGATTTCCAAACGGGTGTAGATAAAATTGATATGTATGGTACTTTCACCTTAACAGGTTCTGCTGGAACTTTAGGCACAGCTCCATTTACTACGACGGCAAATCAAATTCGTTGGTCGTTTTATGGTGATGGAATAGCTAATCCTTATTATGCAGTTGTTCAAGGCAACACAGATACGAATCCCGCGACAGTTGAATTTGAAATTAAATTAAATGGCGTGACGGCACTTGCGGCAGGTGATTTTATTTTGACGTAAGATAAATTGATAGAAACGGGTTTTAAAACGCTTCTACGACTAAACAAATTTTTAACAGGTTAATTTTTTATGGCAACACAGCTAACAACAACAGTTTCTGGCAATTCTATTTCAGTAGACGATAATTTTTCGACTATCGAAAAGGTTTCGCTTGAACTAGATTCTGCGAATCCTGTTTTTGTTAGTGTTGTTAATGGCAGCGTTAATGCACCTGCGTTACAGGCTTATTTGAATCGCTCAGAAGCAAAAGCCGTTTTAGCAGAATTGTTTTCGTTATCGAGTTCAGGAACAGGTGTTACTCAATTATCAGGCGCAGATGTTTGGGAACTCACGCAAGCAGGTTCACTTACTTGGGCGTTTAATTCAAATGTGCCTTATTTTGAATCGTTACTAACGGGCGAATCTCTTACTTTAACGTATCACCTTGTTGCTCATGATTCGCTTGGTAATGAAATCACTCAAGATATTCCCGTGCAAATTGTTGGTGAAACAAAAATCATCAATGTTGCCACGCAAAATGGCGTAGTTGCCGATTCTTCTGTATCAATTGAAGGAATCCCAGCAACGCTGACGGTAACAACCGAGGCGAATACCACTTTAAAAATTTTTGATGGTAGTACAGATATTACGTCTAGTTTTTCAACAGACATAATTGGCAATCAATCAGGTGAAGACGGTTTTACTCAAGGCATTTGGACGGTTATTTTTTCGCCAACGTCGAGTGCTTATTACGGAAAATCTTTAACGCTTAAATCTACATCATCAAATGGCGTAACAATTTACGATTCAAAAAGTGTTGATTCAAAAAGTGCTAATTTAACTCTTGTGATGACTGATTCGATTCCGCCAGCCGCCCCGACGATTACTGAAACAGGCTCAACGAAATTAAGTGATGGCATAATGAATGCTGTCGAAGCCATCAGCACTAACTTTAGAGTGAGTTTGTCCACAACAGGATCACGGGCGGTAATAGGCGATATTGTTAAATTATCGCTAAATGGTTCTGTTTCAAAATCTCTAACGCTTAGTAGCGGTAATATCAGTGCTGGCTTTGTTGATTTCACATTAGTGACAACAGATTTAGGCAGCGACAGCGACAAATCAATCACCGCGACAGTTACTGACGCAGCAGGTAATGTCAGTTCAGCTGCTACGCTCCCAACGTTTAAGTTAATAACTGCATTGCCAACTGCTCCAACACTCGCTCTTGACGTAGATACTGGAAAATCAACTGACAACATTACCAGCGTTGGTCGAGTTGTAATTTCGAGTTTGGGAGCGAGTGCGTCGTGGGAATACAGTCTTAATAGTGGAAGTCACTGGACAACAGGTTCTGGCAGTAAATTCACCGTTACAGGCGATGGAAATAAAACGGTTCTTGCAAGGCAAATTGATAGCGCGGGGAATATCTCCCCCCAAACCGCCAGTTTCAATTTTGTTTTAGATACGAATGCGCCAATTACATTGACTGCAAATAGAGCCGAATTAAGTGATTCTTTGGTTAATCTTTCAGAAGCTAACGCGGGTGTTAGTTTCAGAGTCAATTTAATTGGCGATGTAGTTTTAGGTGATACCGTTAGTTTATTGTTAGGCGGTAATGCTTTCAATACACCAATAAGTCAAACAATCAGTAATCAAAATTTATCTGATGGTTACGTTGATTTTTCTGTTTCAAAAACGCAGTTAGGTTCTGAAGGCATAAAATCAATTACGGCTAAATTAGTTGATGCAACGAATAATACAACCTTAACATCGCCGATTGCATTTACCTTAGACACGATTGCCCCTACTGCTCCGAGTATCGCTGAACACAGCAGTTCCACTGATTTAAACGATGGAAAAATGAACGATGTCGAATCGGTCAGCACTACTTTTCAAGTTAGTTTGTTAAATACTGGAGCGGTTGTAGGCGACAAAGTCGAATTGTTAATCGGTGGAAGTTCATTTAGTTCGGCGAAAGTTATAACGTTAGGAACTCTAAATATCACGAATGGCTATGTTGATTTTACAGTTGTAAAAAATGATTTAGGTATTGATGGCAGCAAATCATTGACAGCAAAAGTAACCGATATTGCTGGAAACGCTGGTGTTGCAAATGGCGCGTTGACATTCATATTGGATACGGTTGCGCCTGTACCGAGTAGCATAACTGTTGATACTGTTTTAGCAGATAGTTTTTTGAATAGTGCAGAAGTTGTCAGTGCGATTCCGTTTAAAGTGAGTTTCAATGCTCTTGATTCTTCGGACACTGTGCAATTGTGGTTAAACGGCGTATTGATTAATAAATCACCGACGACGATTGATGTAAGCAACCATGTTGCGACTTTCAATTTAACAAAAACGGATTTAGGTTCTGATGGTTTTAAATCTTTATCTGCAACACTAATTGATTCTGCTGGAAATACAAATGTTTTAGCAACTCCGTTGACGTTCACATTAGATTCGACTGTTCCGTCTGCACCGACACTTAGTGAATATGGCTCAACAGATTTATTTGACGGGTTAATGAATAATGCCGAAGCGGCAACAACGACTTTTAGAGCAACATTGCCAACTCTGGGTTCACGCGCTGTTGCGGGTGATAAGATTCAATTGTTTGGTGCAACACCTACACAAAATAACGTAGAGCTAACAGCTACTAACATTACAAATGGCTATGTTGATTTTACTGTTTTACAAGAAAATTTAGGTAGTGACGGTGTTAAATCACTCACTTCAAAAATCACCGACAAAGCAGGGAACGTCGGTTCAGTGAGTAGTCCAATTACTTTTACACTTGATACAACTGCGCCAGTAATTCCTACATTTGCGACGGTTGCCGTATTATCAGACGGAAAACTAAACAATTTAGAAGCAGTTAACACTGTGTTTCAAGTAAATTTAACGGCTGCTGCAAAAGGCGATAAAGTTGAATTGTTACTAAAAGATGGTTTATTAAATCTTGGCTCTTTTGGGATTCCAAAAATTGTCACGCTAGTCAGTGATATTACAAATAGTTCTGTTAATTTTACTGTCACAAAATCCGATTTAGGAACAGATGGCTCTAAAGAACTAACTGCAATTATTACCGATTTAGCAGGAAATAAAACGACGAGTGCGGCGACAACGTTTGATTTAAAAGCAACGCTACCGACTACGCCAACATTAAGTTTTACCGACACGGGAATTGCAACAGATAGCATCACCAATAATCCGTTGGTTAATGTTGGTCAATTGCTCAGTGGAACTAGCACGTCGTGGCAATGGCAATACGTTACTGATGGTACTAATTGGAATACTGGTTCTGGTACTTCATTTAGTGTCACAGATAACGGAACTAAATCAATTCTAGTTCGTCAAACAGATACGGCAGGCAATATCTCCAATGTTAGTAATTTGAATTTTACCTATGATGGAACTAAGCCTAATACGCCTACATTGACTGAGACAACAAACTATTCAGCAGATACTTTTATCAATAAAGTCGAAGCTGTTAATACAACATTTCGAGTCGCTTTAAATAGTACGATAGCGAATACAGTAAATGTTGGCGATAAAGTTGAATTGTTGCTAGGTGGTGCTTCATTCAGCACACCAAAATTAATAACGATAAGTGACGCTGATAGAACAAAAGGCTATGTTGATTTCACCGTTTTAAAAACTGATTTGGGTAACGATGACAACAAATTTATCACCGCAAAAATTACTGATATTGCAGGTAATTCTTCAACTAGTTCTGCTGTTACTTTTACCTTAGATACAGTTGCCACAAACGCCCCAACGGTTACAGAAGTAACGTCAACTAAATTAATCGACGGCAAATTAAACTATGACGAAACCACAACAAATACATCGTTTCGTGTTGCGTTACCGACTTCTGGAATACTTGCATTAACAGATGATAAGGTTGAATTGTTATTAAATGGCGCGTCATTTAGTACGAAAAAAACTCTTGTTAGTGGTGATTTAACAAATAGATACATTGATTTTTCACTTTCAAAAGCCGATTTAGGTACTGATGGTGATAAAGTTTTAACAGCTGTAATTACAGATAAAGCAGGAAATAGCAGTTCTCAGAGTTCTGCTGTTAATTTTAAGTTAAAAGCAACTTTGCCTGCAACACCAGCCGTTTCAGAATTTGGCACAACGTATTTGAGTGATAACGTATTGAATAATGCAGAAGCGATTAGCACCGTTTTTCAAGTCAGCTTTCCAAAAAATACGCTTAGTGTTGGCGATAAAGTCGAGTTATTGCTTGGCGGTAGTTCTTTTAGCATAACAAAAATTTCCACTTTAGATGCGACTGCTATTAGCAATGGCTACGCAAATTTTACTGTTTTAGAAGCAGATTATTCAGGCGATGGCAATAAAGCTCTAACTGCCAAAATTACGGACACATTCGGCAATATAAGTGCAGCAAGTAAAGCTGTTGAATTTGTCCTCAATACATCAACGACAACAACAAACTTTCGTGTTGAATTACCAACTTCATTAGCAATTTCTGGTAATAAAGTGGAAGTGTTATTAGATGGACAATCGTTTAATGATTCTGTTAATCCAAGCAGCGTAATACTTGGCAGTAATTCGACAAGTGTTAATTTTAAAATTCTAACTTCTACGGTAGGCACAAAAAAACTAACTTCTGTCATTACCGATGCAACTTCAGCACACAATCGTTATTATTTAGACAGCAGTTTTAGCGTTGCTTCAACAGGCATAAAAACGACTATTACGACGATTATCGCTAAAAGTTCAGCGGAAGTTTTACAGAGCAAAACAGTCACAACTGTTACTGATGATAAAGGCTATTTAAAAACTACGATTCAAGAATATGATGCTGTTAATACGTTATCAAAAACAACTGTAAAAGAAAGTGTTAAAACGACGGTTACACAAGATTCAGTTACAACCATTTCAATAAATACGACGGGCTTAGTTGGTGATGTTGGAACAACTTACACAGCGTATAAAATCATTGAGCGTGATGGTTCGACAACGACTTATTATTTAAACAATACAACAGACCAGCAGTTAGTTAATTACACAAACACAGTCTTAAATACCAATACAACTAGCGTAAAATTTTATAGCAACGTCGGTGCATTTTTGTCACGCACAGACACAACACTCGTGGCTGCAACAACGTTAATAAATCATTACAATTCTGCCAATGTTTTAACAGATAGTGTGTTAATTGATGGCGTAAAAACAACGACTAAAAACTCCAATGGCGCGGTGACAAATATCAGCATTGATACAACAACGCTAACAGGTGTTTCTTATTCGTATGACGAAAATTTGGTTAATTACACTGATGGGAGTACAACTTACACTCTTGATACATCAAAAGTTTTAGTTAAATACAGTGTTGCTACAACTGCATCGGTATTAAGTAGTGGTGTGACGGTAACAATCAGCCAAATCTATAATAATTTAGGTGTGAAAATCGGTGACGGCAAACTTAGCACGCAAGATACTCATTCAAACTACACCGAAACAACAACGGTGCAAAACAGCAACGGTTCAACCGTTACAAATACTGTTATCAACGATGGTTATAAAATTTCATCTGTTGCACTTTATGACACAGGCGGCACATTGCTCAGTAGCCAACAAATCGACGGAATTAAAACGACATCTTTCAATGCAGCTGGTGTTGTAACAAGTATTGCAATAAATGTTGGTGGTTTAAATTACTCGACTGTTGATGGTTATAACGTTTATAGCGTGAGTGATAGTTCAGGTGGTACAAATAGTTACTATCTCAAAGCGAATGCACTGATCAAATACAGTTCAACGCAAACAAGTAGCAGTGTTAATACTGATGGCGTGAATCACACAATAAAAACGGTGTCACGTTTTGATAATCTAGGCATTTTTACGGACAAATCAGTTAGCGTCGCGTCAACACAAAATGGTTACATCACTTCAACAACCAAAGACTATAACGCGCAAGGTGTTTTAACTGGTAGTAGCCAAACTGATGGCATTAAAACTACAATTTATGGCGCAACAGGCAATGTCATATTAATTTCAATTGATACGACAGGATTAACGGGAACAAAAACAACAGATGGCACCGCATACACTGACGTTATAAATAACGCGACCTATTATTTAAATACTTTAAATGTCTTAACTTCATATAGTGTAAGCAAACAAACAGGCAGTATTGCAGCATCTGGTTCTCTTATTACGAATACTTTTTCTTATGATGCTAAAGGAATTTTAACGAGCAGTTCAGTAACAGAAGCAACCGCTCAAACAACCACTATAAATCGTTACAATGCCCTCGGTATTTTGCAAGATAAAACCGAAGTTGATGGCAGAAAAACCACACTTTATAACAATCAAGGGCAAGTACAAAACATCACCATTGATGTAACAGGTTTAACAGGAACACCAGACGCAGCAGATTCAACGAGAACAAATTACACCGTTTCGAGTGGAGTAAACACAATTGTTGTTTATTCGCTAGACTCTATTCAAGCATTATTGGGATATACAATTAGCAAAACGACTACGATTTCTGACACCAATTCGCTGCTCAATATCGCTAATTACAATGCAAAAGGTTTACTAATTGGTAGTAGCAGTATCACCATTTCAGATAACGTTGAACACGTTACTTGGCTCTCAACTCTCACTTACTCTTCAGCAGGTAAATTGGCATCGGTCATTGATAATTATGATAATGACGGCGTTCAAACATCGACAACAAAAAATTATGACACCAGTGGCAATTTATCAAGCAGTTCAAAAACCGAAGGCATTAAAACCAATTTTTATAATGCAAACGGCGTTTTTGTAAATGCTCAAATTAACGTAAGTGGATTAAAAGTAATAACTCAAAATAGTATTTATAGCTCAACAGACAGTAATGGTGTTGAAACTATTTATACCGTGACAACGGGAAACATTTTAGTTAAATATGACATCAATCAATACAGCGAGAATCTGGTTGGCGACGTTACACATTACGTCACTAATACCCAAACATTTGATCCAAACGGGCAATTAACAGGCAGTAAAGTAACAGACCAATCGACTGTAAATACACATAATTTTACGACTATAAAACAATATGGAAACACAGGCTTGTTTGTTAGTGAAACGAAAATAGAAGATAAAATGACGACTGTTTTTGATGCAAATAATACAATTACAAGCGTTACGTTTAATGCTACAGGCTTAACGTCCACAGCTGATGGTAGTTATATTCAAGAAAGTGATAATGGAACATATCGTTTTTATCTAAGTGGAACGAGCTTAACAAAATATAGTTTGAGTACCAGCACCACCAGTACCAATAACGGTATTACACATAAAACGACGAATACAAATACATTCAGTAATAAAGGCATTTTAACTAGCACTAACGATGTAATTGTTGATTCTTATACAACGGAAGGTGTACTTCGTACTATTTCAACAGAATCGAATAATGTAATTAATACTGCTGGAACTAGCACGCAAACGACGCGGTATTTGAATGATGGTATTCTTACTTCAACAACAGTAACGAATTACAGTGCAACTGGTAATGTACTTGATAAAACACAAACTATTGGACATAAAATTACGGCATTCGATAATGCAGGAAAAATCACGCGGGTTTCGATTGATGTTGCGCCAACAAGTGGTTCTTATACAGACACAAGTAACGGAACAATTTATTATGCTGACTCTACACCATCAAATGGCAGTTATACGCTGCTCAGATACAGCCTAACTAAAACAACAGATAGCACTCACTATAGCACCACGACTTACAACATTAACGATATTGAAATTGGCAGATTGAATGTTGATGGGACGAAAAGATTAGAAACTAATATCGCTTACAACAGCGATGGCTCAAAGGTTGAAACCAATACATCAACTATTGATGGTTATATCACGTCATCAAAATTGACTTATAACGGAAATGGCGGTTTAACAGAACATACTGAAACTGTTGGTATTCGGACAGATTATTTCGATCCAACAACAGGTACATTGACCAAAATTATGACTAACGGTGCGACGATAGAAACCACTACAGAAGGCACTACGACTTATACTATTGATTCAAATAAAAATGTTATAAGTTTTCAAACTACAACTACTTCAGATTCAAACACTTTCAACAATTTGGGCGTTTTAACTGCAAAATTGCATACAGAAACAGGCAAGTCGAGTTCGATGGTGCTTAATGATAACGGCACAAAAACAATTACAGATACGACTATTTTAGATGGCAAAATATTTATATCTACCGTTATTCGCAATGTTAGCGACGATAGTGTCGTGAGTAGTTCCCAATCTGATGGTATTAAAACGACAACTTATAATGCTAACGGGGTAGTAACAGACGTTTCAATTGATGTATTGACTAAGGGAACTGGAACTTATTCATTAACTGATAGTAGTGGCGTGCAAACTGATTATTATGTAACAAGTAATGCGCTCACTAAATATGTCGTTACACAAAATCCTTATATTTACACCGATGCGGCTGGAAAACAACAAACGGTTACGGCTTCAAAAACGTTTAATGCTAGTAATGTTGAAACAGGTAATAGTATTTTAAATACGGTAACTGTAACAAAAACAGAATCAAACGTAACAACAACGACAGAAAAAGCATGGTCTAACTTTACTTCTGATACAACTTCGACTGGTCTTACTACTACAACGTTTTTGTGGATAGATGAAACCAAAAAAGGCTTTTCTGTGAATCAATATGATGCGAGTAACAATAATACGGGCAGCATTTTTGCAAAATCAGTTTATACGTCAGGTTCTTCGACAGATTTAAAAAGTGTGTCGATAGATGTAACGAAAGCATTGTTGACCGCAGATAATTTAGAAACCAGTGGTACTGACAAAATAACTTATACCGTAAGTCACACGTTAAAAGATACAACTACACCAGATACCCAAACAGCTTATGGCTCATCACTAACTGCAGCGTCAACGACAATAAGCGATGTGGTACTTTTGGTAGGCACGACTACTAGATACGGTATTTTTGATTTAATAAATACGGCACCAATTCATTTTGTTGATACCACAACGACAACGGATTCAGTAGTAACAGAACATAAAATTGATAACTGGTATTTGTCGAAACTTACGGCTACCACTGCAAATACCAATGATGTAAGTAGCAGTAATAAATTGATTGATATAACAACGGCAGGCGATTACGCAATTTCTGGTTTCAAATTGGGCGACGTATTGTATTTTCCATCTACGCCAACGGCAACGACATTAATTAATTCAAGTACAACTGATGGCGAAATTAAGATTGATGTAACGTTTAACGCAGTTATCGCACATATCACTTTAACAGGGATAAGTAATGACACAGATGCGTCAGTTGGAATTAATGATGCCACTGCAATGACAAATTTCAACACCATTTTTGGTTTTGGCACCAGCCCAATCATTTAGACATTAACGAGTTCTTTTCATGGCTGATAAAACACCACCTAAACTATTATCTTCGACTCCAATCGCAAATGCGGCGGCGGTAGCGATTGCGAAAGATATTGTATTAACGTTTGATGAAGCGGTGAAAGCAGGGACAGGCAATATCGTTATTAGTGATGGAATAAACACTCAAAATGTTTCAATCAACGATAAAACTCAAATTACATTTAAAGACAAAACACTCACAATAAATCCGAAAACAGATTTACTTGCTAATAGTCATTACAGCGTAATGATTGATGCGGCTGCAATTCAAGATTTAGCGGGTAATAAATATGCGGGAATTAAAGACACTAAAAAAATAAGTTTTGATACTATCGATACAGCTGCCTCAGTATTAGTTTCAAGCACCCCAAAAGCTAATGCAACCGCCGTTAAACTTAATCAAGATTTAACATTTACGTTTAATGAATCGATAAAATTAGGCTCTGGTTTTATTACTATCAGCAATGGAAAAAGCAGCCAAAAAATTAGTATTACAGATAAGACGCAAGTCACATTTAATGACAAATCATTCACGGTAAATCCTAAAAAAGATTTGTTGGCGAATAGTCATTACAGTATCACCATTGATTCAACCGCCGTTAAAGATTTAGTTGGTAATTTAAAAGACTTTCCAATGTTTGGCTTCGATACTGTCGATACAGCATCTCCTGTTTTAGTTTTATCAACGCCAATTGCTAATGCAACTTCTGTTAAAGTTAATCAGAATTTTAAATTTACGTTTAATGAATCCATAAAAGTAGGTACTGGTTTTATTAACATCAGTAATGAAAAAGATAGTCAAAAAATTAGCATTACGGATAAATCACAAGTCACATTGAGTGGCACATCATTCACGGTAAATCCTAAAAAAGATTTGCTAGCAAATAGTCATTACAGCGTCACCATTGACGCAACAGCGATTCAAGACAAAGCAGGAAATAAATTTTCAGGTATTACTGATTTAAAAAAATTGAGTTTTGACACAGTTGATAACATTAAGCCATTACTTGATTCCACAACGCCAAAAAATTTAGCTGACTCGATTGCGGTCAATAAAAGTATCGTATTGACGTTCAGTGAAGCCGTAAAAGTAGGGTCAGGCAGTATCACTATTAAGAGTGGAAAGGATTTTCGCACAATTTTGGTTTCTGATAAATCTCAAGTGAGCATTGATGATAAAAGTGTGACTATCAATCCAACAAATGATTTTGTTGCGGGTGCGACTTACACGCTGACATTGAACGCGGGAACATTTAAAGATAACGCCAATAATGCTTATGCTGGTAATAAGCTCAATCCTTTAACGTTTAAAACTCAAGGAATTATTCTTCCGACTAAACCTAATCCAGATATTATTTCTCCATCTAAAGATATTACCCCGCCTAATTTAGTATCTTTAACGCCTGATGATGGTAGCACTAAGGTCGCTCAAAATGCAGATTTCATTATCAAATTCACTGAATCTATAACGACTGGTAGGGGTTATATTACAGTAAGTGATGGCGCGAAAGATGTCCGTATAATCAATGTTGAAAGTAAAGATAAACAAATAACGATTGATAACGACCAATTGATTATTAACCCAACGCTTAATTTAAAAGCGGATACGGCTTATTTCATTAAAATTGATATAGGTGCAATTAAAGATTTAGCGGGTAATAGTTTTGCGGGTATTACCGATACTAAAACTTTTAATTTTAAAACTGGTGCTTTTCAGTTAATTACAGGCACAGCTATCGATGATTATATTGATGGTGCAACGGTTACTATTCAAGATAGTGATGGAAAAACTTACACCACAGATACAGATAATTATGGGCGATTTACTTTTCCTAAAGATACGCCTGTGCGTTCAATTAGTGTTACAGGAGGCATTGATACGGGAACAGGAAATCCATTTAAAGGTCTGTTAACAGCTCCAGCAGGTGCATCCGTTGTTACGCCTTTGACGACATTATTAGATGCCTTTGCCAAAAACGGTGAAACGCTTGCACAAGCTCAATTATTGATTGCAAAAGCATTCGGATTTGATGCCAGTAAAATTGATTCTATGAATTACGATCAAATGGCAGAAGCGACAAAAAATACTAATAAAGAATCTGCTTTCAATCTCGTCGCCATTAACGCCAAAATTGTTAATTTGCTGGTTACAGGTAGCGAAACGCTCAGAAATTCATCAACAAATGCAATTTCAAATATCGATGCTAGCAATTTAATGGTTAGTTCATTAGTAAATAGCATTAGCAAAGCCAAAGAAACAAAAATTGATTTAAACAATACAGCATTTTTAAAAGATGTATTTGTAGGCGCAACCACTGTTAATAAAGATATTAAATTCGATACAACAAAAATAAATTTGGTTGATGATGTTTTTGCAACACTGATTGCTGACACTTCCGCAAACATTGATAGTGCTTTAAGTAATACAGCACAAAATACGGTTACATTGTTGAGTAATGTTTCAAGAGTATCCAATTTCACTCAAAACACGGCAACGAATTCGATTGTTATCGCTATTTCAAATCCTAAAACATTTAATGAAAAAACATTACTGGATGCGTTAACGGGTTCAAAAGCTGATGAGGCGATTAAAAAAACAGTGATTCCTGATGGTAATTTAACACCGCCACCAATACCTACTGATATTGGTAGTAATACCAACAACAATACAGGCAATAATTCATCAACATCAACATCAACAGGTGGTGGAGCCACCACAACTACAACAACAACAACACCAACAACTCCTGTTTTAACATTAAGTTTAGCCAGTGATACAGGAAGTAGCTCTACAGACAAAATAACAAGTAGCGGACAAATCAACGTAGCCAATTTAGTAGGTGGGCGTATTTGGGAATACAGTATTAATGGCGGTGCAAAGCAAACAGGTAGTGGTTCTAGCATTTCTATTATCGGTGATGGCACTAAATCCGTTGTTGTTACACAAACCGATGCTAAAAACGTTGAAAAAACGGCGAGTTTGACTTTCACACTAGATACCACGCCACCTGCTGCTCCTACAGTGGAATCTAAAAGTGGTGTTGTGACAGATGGAACGGTGAAGGTCACAGCAACTGAAAGCAATTGGAAATACAGTGTTAATGGAACTGAGTCGGTTGGAAGTGGTTCAAGTTTTCCCGTTACGGGTGATGGCAATAAATCTGTTCTTGTTTGGCAAACTGATCAGGCTGGTAATGATTCAAGTAAGGCAAGTTTAAATTTCGTTTTATCAACGGGCGTTCTAGCCACACCGACATTAAGTTTAGCCGCCGACACAGGAAGTAGCTCTACGGATAACAAAACAAGTAACGGACAAGTTAATGTTTTTAATTTAGTTAGTGGCACGACTTGGCAATATAGTCTTGATGGAAATAATTGGATTACAGGAAGCGGCTCAAGTTTTACGGTTTCAGGTGATGGTTCTAAATCCGTTTCAGTTAAACAAACAAACGCAAGTGGAAAAGTGGCAACCTCTACGCCACTTACGTTTGATTTGGATACGTCTGCCCCTGCGAAACAACCTGTTTTAACGTTGAGTTCTTATATAACAACTAGTTCAGATGAAAAATTGGCTAAGTCAGGGAATGTTAATGTAGCGAATTTAGAAAGTGGTGCAACTTGGCAATACAGCACAGATAGTGGCAAAAGTTGGGTTTTAGGCAGCGGTTCCAATTTCACACTTACAGGCGATGGAACTAAATCTGTTTTAGTTAAACAAACGGATACAGCAGGAAATTCAACACTTAGTGAATCGTTAATTTTCAAACTTGATACGACAGCCCCAGCAACGCCCGTTTTAAGTTTGGTTGAAGATACTGGAAATCCAACAGACAACATTACTGGTAACGGTGGTGTTAAATTTACCAATTCAGAAACTAGCGCATTGTGGTATTACAGCACTGACGATAATACTTGGACACCAGGAAATGGCTCGACTTTCACAATTACAGGCGATGGCAGCAAATCTGTTTTTGTTAAACAAATTGATATTGCTGGCAATGAATCAATTCATGGGCGTTTAAATTTCACTTTAACTGCAACAAAACCATCGGCACCTACATTGTCATTAGCATCTGATACAGGAAATCCATCAGATAGCATTACCAATAATGGACAAGTGAATGTCTTTGGTTTGAACAGTGGTTCAAGTTGGCAATACAGTATCGACAACGGTACGAACTGGATAACAGGTAACGGCTCGAATTTTTCTGTTTCAGGCGACGGTACTAAAACAGTTTTAGTCAAACAAATCGATTCTTCTGGTAACAGTTCAACGATTAGTACATTAGGTTTTTCATTAGTTACTTCATTACCTGCAACGCCGTCAATCGATAGTATTTCAAGCGATGGACAAGTAAATATATCTGGCTTGGTGAGTAATGGAATTTGGCAATATAGCGTTGATGGCGTTTCTAATGTTGGCAGTGGGAGCAGTTTTAAAATAACAGGAAATGGCACAAAATCGTTGCTTGTTAAACAAACTGATGGAGCTGGGAATGTTTCTGCTGATGCTTCATTATTAAATTTTGCTTTTGTGTCGGGAGTTTATACGGGAACACCGCCTAACGTAGCCGCTAATTTAGATTCACTCGAAGCACAATCAATAACGTTATCAGCAATTAAACTAATTAGCAGTGTGAAAAAAACAAGTTTAATTCTGACTAAATCACAATTACTGAATAATCAAAATGCCTTAAGTCGAATTGATGGTACAACTTTTGGGGCAACTGGCTCTTTTCAAATAGAGCTGGAAATTAAATCTGAACTAACAGCAAAAGAAATGGCGAGTTTGTTGCCTACGGTAGGCGCAAAAATAAAATCGAATTCAGTCACAATTAAAGATAGCGCACAAAATGTACAAATATATTGGGATCAATTGCACGCACTAAATATCGATCCGCCGATTGGTGCAATTTATTTCACGGATAAAGTGAAACCAAAATTATCATTGTCTTTAGGGCAATACGATAATGAACAGTTGTTATCTAATACCGAGCAAAGTGGGTTGTTAAAATTTATTAAATCACCCTACAGCTTGGTGGTTTATGACGTTCAAACAAATGATGCAATTACCGAAGCTCTTAATACTTCGATTTCATCTGTCACTATTACAGACACCGCAGCTGCAATATCAGCAAATTTTGGTAGCTTGATTAACATTTATAGTATTGGAAAATTAAATACGATTATTGTCACAGACAATAAGGCGTTAGATATTTCTTCCTATAAAGATTTACCAAAAGCAGCTGACGTATTGAGCAAAGTTTCTTGGTTATCATCAATGTCAGATTTTATAAGTGATTATAAAAACTCTGCCATATCTTTAATTACCGTAAAAGATTCTGCTGAATCCGTGCAAGCCAATATCGATTTGTTACAAGCGAGCATAAAAAAATTATTGACGATTGAGCTAACTGACAATTCGATTCCGACGATTACACTTTCAGAACAACAGTATAAAAATGATTTAAGTGTGTTAAATAAAATAAATACGGCACATGAACTCACAATTATCGCAGGCTCACCCGATGCAGTCAGTTCGGTAGTTTTGGCGACAACAATGCAGATGAGTTTTAACGGTATTCCAAGTAATCTTGATTTAAGTGGCAACACGCCAATCACGATCAGTTATGACGTAGCAACGACTGATGAAGTGCTAAAAGTTTCTCATTTTGGCGAAGATGCCGACAAATTGCTGTTTAAAAATTTTGATGGCAACACCATTGAAATGCTTGATACGCAAATAAATAATCAAGCGGCAACGTGGCTGCATAGCAGTTCTGACAATAATCACGGCATTGTTCTTCTTGGTATACAAACGGCTAATTTAGTTATTAGTGATAATTTAGTAACCCTAATTTAATTTTATGGCACATAGAAAAAAACTATTGATAGCTGGCGCACTGATATTGACGCAAAACGCATGGGCAGCAGGTGGCAGCGAATCCAATGATCGCCCAAGTGCTAAATTACCTTCGCGACCTGAATTTTTAACGCCGAAAGCAGGTTTTAATTTACCGACATTGCCTGAATCGACAACGCTACTCGCGCCAAGTAGCGGCAAATTTTTTATTGAGCGTTACACTTTTTCAGGAAATACGGTTTTTGATGAAAGTGAATTACACGTCCTCACAACACCATACGAAAATCGTGACGTTCGCACCGATGAATTAGAAGAATTGCGCCAAACTATCACGCGCTATTACATCAATCATGGTTACATCAATTCAGGCGCACGCATTACGAAAGACGCGCTCAAAAATGGCGTGCTGAATTTTGAAATTGTCGAAGGCAAACTCGATGACGTGCAAATTCACGGACAAGAAGGTTTGAACGAAAATTACATTAAAAATCGTTTGCGAGCGGGTGACGTGTTGAACGTCGATGATTTGCAAGAGCAATTTCAATTGCTGCTTGTTGATCCATTGATTTCGACGTTAAGCGGAAATTTGTTGCCTAGCTCAAATCCTAATCACAGCACGCTTGATTTAAACGTCACACGAGCGCGACCTTATCAACTCACTTTTTTCACCAACAACTATCGTCCGCCATCAATTGGCGCAGAAGCAGGTGGCGTGAGCAGTTGGGTGAGGAATTTAACGGGTTGGGGCGATTTACTCGATTTTACGTTTCAAGGTAGCAAAGGTTTGTTGGCATACAACGGTGGCTGGAGCATTCCGATTTCGTCTTACGGCACACAAGCCTTTTTTCGTTTTACCGAAGGCGATTCTTCTGTGATTGAGCAACCGACGCAAAAACTCGATGTAAAAAGCAAAGTTCATAATCTTGAAGGCGGTTTCAGTCATCCAATTATTGATTCACTTCGTCGGAAATTAACGTTAAGCACCAGTTTTGCCGTGCGCGAAAACGAAACCACATTAGCGGGTAGACCATTTTCTTTTATTGCGAGCGAACCGACAGGACACACGCAAGTCACGGTTGTTCGTTTTTCTCAAGAACACATTGAACGCATGGAAAATCAAGTATTGGCGTTGCGCTCAACGTTTAGTTTTGGTTTGAATGCGTTAGGTTCAACGCCACGACGTAATTCTGTTGACCCAAGCAGTGATTTTTTTACTTGGTTGGGACAAGCGCAATACGGTCACAAAGTGTTAGAAAATGGCGCACAGGTTGTTTTGAAAGGAAATACGCAATTTAGTAATCACGCGCTTTTGCCGCTTGAACGCATGGCAGTTGGTGGCGTAAATACGGTGCGCGGTTATCGAGAAAATCAATTAGTGCGTGACGAAGGTTTTAACACCAGCGTCGAGTTTCACTACCCATTATTTGGCGACGCAAATTCAGAGCATTCACTTTCGCTGGTTCCATTTATGGATTATGGCGGTGCGTGGAATCTGGGCGAATCAGCAAATTATTTGCATTCAACAGGTATTGGCTTGAATTGGAAATTCAACCGACTTAACAGCGAGTTTTACTGGGCGCATAAAATTAACAGCGTTGAAAAAACAAAATATAACAATGATTTGCAAGATGACGGTATTCACTTCCAAGTCAAACTCGATGCTTTTTGATGGATAAAAACATGATTAAAAAATTTTTATTATTTGCAGCATTAGGCATTGCATTTCCGCTAAAGGCGGCTGATTTTTCCGATACGTTAAAACAAGGACTTGAATGCCAAAAACAAGGTTTGCTAAATCAAGCGGTTGTGAAATTGGAAAAAGCAAAACTCGTTGCTCAATCTGCTGATGAACAAACGCAAATTTCAGGGGCATTAGGTCGCACTTATTATCAATTTCATCAGTACGAATTAGCCAAACCGCTTTTAGAGAAGGCTTATCAAAATAGTGGTGGATTGCAAAAAGCGGATTACGCAAATTTGCTCGGCAATTTGCACAATAATCAACATGAAAATAAACAAGCCAAAACGTATTACACGCAAGCCGCGCAATTAGCCAAAGGCGATGCAATTTTAACAATGAAAGTCGCGTTAAATTTGGCGCGTAATTTAGATGCTGCAAAGCACCTTGAAACATTGCAAAAATTAAGCAATCAACTCGACGGCATTTCGGATGTCAGTGAACGTGCTGGATTAAGTTTGAGTTTAGGTGAACAAGCTAAAGCATTAGGCAAAGATGGTTTATCACTCGCTTACGATTCGTTTGAAAAAGCCCGCTTATTAAGCACGAATGAAAATTTACCCCGCATTCAAACAGAAGCTCTGGACGCACTTGCTTCGCTTTATGAAGATAGCAAAAGAATTGACGATGCTTTGCGCTTAACAAGAGAAGCCATTGCGTTAATGCAAGCAAACGAAGGGCGCGATATTTTATTCAATTTGGAATGGCGACAAGGGCGTTTGCTTCGTCAAAATGGGCAAATTGAAGCCGCAATATCCGCATATCAACGCGCAGTAGAGCATATTGAAGCGATTCGCCAAGACATTCCTGTTGATTATCAAAACGGACGCTCTTCATTTCGTGAAACGCTCGAACCTGTTTATTTAGGGCTTGCAGATTTATTACTCGAACAAGCCAAAAAAACACCCAATGACAATCAGCAATTATTGAAAAAAGCGCGTGATACCGTTGAGTTAATTAAACAAACTGAGTTGGAAGATTTTTTAGGAAGTCGCTGTACCGTTGAAAGCGCACGCCAACAAATTGAGCAGTTGGATAATAAAACGGCGATTGTTTATCCGATTATTTTGCCGCAACGCCTTGAAATTATAGTCAGTACACAAAAAGGATTGACGCAATTTACTGTGCCTGTCGATGGCGTGACATTGAAAACTCAAGTGCAAAAAATGGCGCGTAATTTACGCAATCGATTACCTGCGACGATGGCAACAAAACTTTATGGGTGGTTAATTACGCCAACAGAAGATTTATTGAAAGCGCAAGGTATTGAAACATTAGTATTTGTTCCAGACGGCGCGTTACGTTTGGTGCCAATGTCAGCACTTTATGATGGCAAACAGTTCTTAATTGAAAAATACGCTGTAGCAACTTCGCCTGGTTTAACGCTTTTTGATCCACGACCGTTACAACACAAAGATTTAAAAACGCTGTTGCTCGGTATGAGTAATCCTGGTGCAGTGGTTGAAAAATTACCTGCAAAAGTGATTGGCGGTTTTCTTGATGTAGGTGGCGAAGAATCGGCGGCTTCGGGTTCAGCACCTGCTGAAAAACGTGAATTGACTGCATCTGACAACACGCGCAACATTTCAGACAAATCGCGTACTTTGCGAGAATTGGTAAAACTCAATAATGGTAATCTTGAACAAGCAATGCGAACCCCCGCGTTTATTGAAGGCATGAAAGACCAACTAAAATTGCCAGGTGTAAAACAAGAAGTCATGACGTTAAGTCAGCAATCAATAGGAAATACGTTGTTGCTTGATGAAGGTTTTACGCTGGAACATTTTAAAGAAGAAGTCAAACACGCTCCTTTTTCGATTGTACATATTGCATCGCACGGTATTTTTGGTTCTAAAGCAGAAAATAGCTTTTTGATGGCTTACGATGACTTGCTACATATTGATGATTTGGAAATTTTGTTACGCGCTGAAAAATTTAAAAAAAATCCGTTAGAACTTTTAACCCTTAGTGCCTGTCAGACTGCTGAAGGTGATGACCGCGCACCGTTAGGGTTCACAGGGGTTGCGTTGAAAGCGAATGCGCGAAGTGCGATGGGAACGCTTTGGCCTATTTCAGATGAAGCGGCGTTCACTTTGATGACGCAATTTTATAAAAATATCAACACGATGAGCAAAGTGAAAGCCTTGCAACAAGCGCAATTGAGTTTAATCAATCGACCTGAAATGCGAAATCCCTTTTATTGGTCGCCATTTATTTTAGTAGGAAATTGGTTATGAAAAAGTCACGCTTTTTTTTCCCATTAGCGGTTTTACTTTGTCCAACGGTTATTCACGCCGAAGCGATAACAGATGGCAGTGTTGGCGCGATTAAATCATTAAGTGGTAATTTTGAAGTCCCCGCATCTTTGGGTACAACAAGCGGTACAAATCTTTTTCATAGCTTTCAAATGTTCAATATCAACAGTGGCGAAAGCGCGACTTTCACAGGCGCAAGCAATATCACCAACGTGATTAGCCGTGTGACAGGTGGGAGAAATTCGACCATTGACGGCACATTACGCTCGCAGGTTGGAAACGCAGATTTTTACTTTATCAATCCCGCAGGCGTGGTTTTTGGCAAAGATGCAAAATTAGATGTGCCTGCGTCTTTTTATGCTTCGACTGCTAATAATTTGAAATTTAAAGATGGTGTGAATTACAGCGCAGTGGATTTGAAAAATAATACGTTAAGCGTCAGTACACCTGAGCAATTCGGAATGCTTGATGCAAACGCGCAAAACAATAATTTGTTGAACGTTGACGGCGCAACGCTCTCGGTCAATGAAAAACAAACTTTCGGATTAGCGTCGGGCAACATCCAAATTAGCAACAATGCACAGCTTAACGCACCAGACGGCAAAATTCTTATCGCATCAAATAATCAAGCGGAAATCACAGGCAGTTTGGTGAATGCAGATGGAAATGGGCAGGGGAACATTGTCGTTTCAGCACAAGAATTAACCATTGAAAATAGCACTGTGACGGCTTCAAATATCGGTGAAACGAACATGAAATCCATCGATGGCGTTGAAATTACAACAGCAAATCTCAATTTAATCGACCATTCGCAAATTCGCTCCACGTCTTACGATGCGGGCGCAGGTGGTAACGTGAATATCAACGCATCTGGCAATATCAACGTCCAAAATGGTAGCGTGATTTCTGCACACAGTCTTGCATCAGGGAACGGTGGTGTGGTGAATATCAATGCTGCATCTTTAAATCTTGACGGTAAAAATCAAAGCGACACCGATTTTACGGGAATTGCCGCAAATGCCAATCCAAATAGTACCGCGCAAGCTGGGCAAGTCAACGTGGAGGTCAATTCTTTAAATATCGAAAATGGCGCACAAATGAATTCAAGCACCTTTGGTGAGGGTGATGCAAATTCAGTAACCGTTACCGCAAAAAATATCACTATTGATGGCAAAGGCAGTGCTTATGCAACAGGAATCGGTTCCAACGCAAATCCTGACAGTAACGGTCATGCGGGAAATATCGTTATCAAGTCAGACAACGTAAGCATTTCTAACGGCGGCATTATCAATTCAGCGACATTTAGTTCAGGCGATGCGGGGAGCGTTCAAATTGATGCAAAAACGGTGGCAATTGACGGGCAAAATAACAAAAACAAAGTAACAGGTATTAGTTCCGATACTAATGGAAGCTCTGGGAACGCGGGGAAAGTCACGCTAAATGCCAAACAATTAACTATTAAAAATACTGGCACAATAAGTTCCAGTACGATGGGAAGCGGGCAGGGCGGCAGTGTTCAAGTTAACGCCGATACTGTAGAAATTAACGGCAAAGGCAGCGAAGATAATTTATTCACAGGCATTTTATCGAATGCAGTCGGAACGGGTAATGCTGGTAATGTTTCAGTTAAAGCAAATACGCTCGCGTTGACTGAAAAAGGTCGTATTGCATCAAATACTTACGGTAATGGAAACGGCGGTGATGTAAATGTTCAAGCAAAAAATGTAAGCATCAACGGCAACAACAGCAGTGTTTATACTGGGATTGCATCGAATACCTACAACAATGGCGACGCAGGAACAGTCACTCTCAATGCTACTGACATTAACGTTGAAAATGCAGGGCGTATTACCACAAATACGCGCGGTCAAGGCAAAGCGGGAAATCTTGTTGTGAATGCCGAAAATATCACGATTGACGCGAAAAATAGCCTTTATTTGGCAGGTATAGCGGCAGCTGCAAGTCCAGAAAGTACGGGACAAATTGGAAATGTTGAGGTAGCAGCGACTAACAAATTAGTCATAAAAAATGGCGGTCAAATTAGTGTTCAAAATCGTGCAACCGTTGAACATCCAGAAACTATTACAGCGGGAACCATTTCAATTAAAGCTGGTGATGTGTATTTAAATAACGGTTTAATTAACGCGCAATCAACAGGTAATGTTGATGCGAGTAATATCCGCGCTCAAATTTTACGCGGTTTATGGATGAATAATTCAGGCATTACGATGCAAGCTAAATCAGGAAATGGCGGCGCAATTTTCATGAATAGCGGCGCGGTGATTGATATGTTTTCGTCTGTGATTACGACCTCCGTTGAATCATCGACGGGAAATGGCGGAAATATCACCGTTGCGACGCAAAATCTTGTGTTAGATGATGGGGCGGTTCAAGCAAATGCTTACAGCGGTAATGGCGGTGACGTTTTACTGCAAATTGATTCACTTGTCGGCAGTCGAGAACAGGTTCAACAAGGTGGTAAAAAAATTGATATTGGCACAGCTCCTAAACAAACAATTTGGAAAACGAATTCTAATGTTCGCAATGTTATTCAAGCCGCGTCTGAATTTGGTTTGAGCGGACAAGTTATTGTGACTTCGCCACAAATCAATTTAAGTGGTGTTCTCGCAGGGTTAAGCACTGAGCAGTTCGATCCAAATATCCTGCGCCAAGATTATTGTGCGACTGGAACGGGTAGTTCGTTGACTAATAAAGGATATGGCGCATTACCTGCTAAACCATCGGATTTGTTGTATTAAAATAGGATAGTCCCTTGTATCTTAAAACATGATGGCAAGGGACTATCGAAAATTGTGAGCCGCTCAATTTGAGGTTTAACAATGTCTGTCACGAAACAACCACTTTCGGAAATCGATCCATTTTGCGTAACACTGGAAACGCAAACACACACACCAGCGTTACGCCTATCGTCAAACACCCGCCAACAATCACCGCTGGTACAACGCCTAAAAATGCGGCTGTCATGCCTGATTCAAATTCGCCCAACTCATTCGACGCACCAATAAAAACCGAATTGACCGCGCTGACACGCCCACGAATTGCGTCGGGTGTTTCTAGCTGTACCAAAATATGCCGAATGTAGACGCTCACCATATCGCCCATGCCAATGAGAAATAATGCAACTAACGAAACATAAAACTGTTCTGATATGCCGAACAACACCGTCGCGCCACCAAATATCAAAACGCCCGTGAACATCCACGCGCCTACTCGTCGCGTAATCGGGAAAAAACTTAACAGAATTCCCGTGATGGTTGCGCCCAATGCAGGTGCGCCGCGTAATAATCCCAAACCGACAGAATCAACGTGCAACACGTCACTTGCATAAGCGGGTAATAATGCCGTCGCGCCCCCAAATAATACTGCCAATAAATCTAACGACAACGCGCCCAAAATAATTGGACGCGAACGTACAAATTGCAGTCCTTCTAAAACACGATGCAACGACATCGGCTCACGTTTATTGGCTACAAAATTCACCTGAATTGGCAACATCAATAACACTGACATAGATAACAACACTGTGACGACGCTATAAACTGTTTCCGTACCGAACAAATATAACGCACCGCCTAACGGTGGCGCGGCAATAACAGCAATGTGATACAGCGACGAATTTAATGCCACCGCACTTGCCAAACTTTCAGTGGGTACTAAATTGACCAAAATTGCTTGCGCCGCTGGCATCATAAACGCTCGTGCCGCACCGTATAACGCCATCACCGCAAACACGGGAATGACCGAAGTGAGTTCTTCTCGCGCAAAAAGTAGCAGTAACAAGCCACACAGTAATTCGATGAAAAAACACGTCAATACAATCCAACGACGATTCCATTGATCAGCGAAATGCCCCGCAATCAGAATTAACAACGCAAACGGTAAAAATTGCGCCAGCCCAATCAATCCTAAATCCAGCGGATTATTGGTTTGTTGATAAATTTGCCAACCAACGGCAACACTTTGAATCTGCACCGCCACGGTAGCGAGAAAGCGTGCAATAACAAAAAAGGTAAAATTTTTGTGTCGTAAAACGCTAAATGAAGTCATAAGAAACTAACGCATTCGCGCCAAACCTAAAACCACAAATATGACCAAAATCATTACAATTATTCTAATGGTTTCGAGCGTGTAATCATTTAATTCAATCATGTTCTGACCCTTTTACTAATTTTTGTACTATCAAACTACCAATCATATCGCCTTCCACATTTGCCGCCGTCCGCAACGTATCGAGTAATCGATCAATCGGCAATAAAATCGCAATCGCTTCAGCGGGTAAACCCACAGATTGCAACACCATCACCATCGTCACCATACCTGCGCTCGGAATTCCAGGTGCGCCAATTGCGGCAAACATCGCCGTAAAAAATACAATCAATTGCTGTGTCAAATTCAAATCAATACCAACTAAATTCGCCACAAATAATGCGGCGGCGGCTTCATAAAGTGCCGTGCCGTCCATGTTAATCGTCGCACCCAACGGAATCACAAATTGTGCGATTTCTTTGCGAACGTGCAAATTATGTTCGGCGCAACGTAACGTAATCGGTAAGGTCGCGGAACTTGAACTGGTTGCAAATGCGGTAACTAACGCTTCTCTCGCGCCACGCCAAAAACGTAACGGTGTCATGCCAGTCAATAAATACAAAATCAGTGGCAACACGATAACGCCATGCAGTAATAAACTTCCTGTAACGACAGCGGCAAATTTCCCCAACGTGCTGAGTAATGCTAAATCTTGCGTAACGACTAATTTAATTAACAACGCCATAATCCCAAATGGCGCAATCGTCATAATCCAACGCACCATTTGCATCACAATTTCGAGCAATTCTTGTAACAGCGTGAGAATGTTTTTATAACGTTCGCCGCCAATCACCAACGCAACGCCTAGAAATAACGCAAAAATTAACACCGCCAACACTTCACCTTGAGCCAATGCAGCCACGGGATTCATGAACAAACCATGTAAAAACTTGGTGAAAAACTCCGCTGGGCTTTGTTGTTTCGCCTCGAACTTACTCATCGCATTTTGGAACATCTCCAAATGCAAACCTTGTCCAGGGTGAAAAATGTGATTCGCCAATAATCCAACCACGATTGCCACAGACATCGAAAAGACGAAAAAACCGAGCGTATAAATCCAAACACGATGAATTTGTTTGTGAGCTTGTAAATTCGCCACGCCAACCGCAATTGATGTAAATACCAACGGAATTAGCACCATTTTCAGTAAGTCGATAAACAATGTGCCAACTAAATTAGCCGCATATAAACTGGCTTGTGTCGTAGCGGAATCTTTGCCAAGCGAAAGTAATCCGAAACCAAACGCCACACCTAAAAATGCGCCGAGTAGAATTTGCGTGTTGAGTGAAGGGAATTTCATGTTGATGCCGTAAAGTTTTTGAGAAGCATGGCAATTTGAATTTTAATCGCGGCTTTGAATTTCAAACTAAGCTGATAAATCGCTGTTTGATGAATTACATCATGCGCCCAACGCAACACTCCAGTAATCGTGTTGTAAATTTTCGCAAACCAATTGAACGTCAATAATGCTATTTTAACCAAGCGAAAAATCCGAGCAATCAATAATGTGGTGAATAATTTAACACCGATTTCAACCAAAATACCTTCAACAATCGCGCCATGCGCTAACAAAACAACGGCAAGAACGTTAAACGGTGCAGCCAGAATCAGCGGAATCAAAAAGGTGAGTAAGGCTTTATTAGGCGAAGCATTTAATAGCCAGTTATCAAATTTTTCTAAATGCAGTACCTGCGAAAACCATTGTCCAGCAAGAGTCAGCGCGTCCCACAGCCATTCTTCAATAATAACAATGACGGCAAAAATAGACAGCAAGGATTTTTTAATCATGCCCAAGCCTCCCTCCGTTACCATTCCAGTAAATTCCACATATTGACTTCTGCCCCACGATCTAACGAACTGCTGCGAACATCCATTTTTCCATCGCCATTGGTATCGCGTAAATAATAGGACAAACCCACATCAGGTGTGACTTTCACCATATACAACCGTCCTCCACGACGATATTCTTGAATTGTCTTTTTGTCTTTGCGAACAATTGTAATATCGGGTTCTAACGTTTCGCCGCTTTTCACCGATTTCGGCGGCTCTGGAACATCTGGAATGTTTTCTAAACGTGGTGGAGCATCGTCTTCAAGCGCGTAAACAGCAAAAGGTAACAACAATAAACTCATTAAAATTAAACGACGCATAACTTATTCTCTTGGTTAAAAATGAAAAATGGGACGACAAAACTTTTACACAGAAAGTAAGGGCAGAATAATCGCAAAAACCGTTCGCCCTTTTTCACTGCTGCATTCAATCACGCCTTGATGTTGCGAAATTAAGGCTTGCGAAATTGATAATCCCAAACCTGTTCCTTCAACACGTCCCGTTACCATGGGGTAAAAAATTTTGTTCAACATATCAGACGATATACCCATGCCATCATCAATCACTTCACAACGTAATGCTAATTTATAACGCTGGCGTTCAATTGTCACATGACGAGAAATGCGGGTTTTCAACGTCACATTTCCTGAGTCAGAAATAGCTTGAATAGCATTTCGCACAATGTTCAACACAGCCTGAATGAGTTGATCTTTATCGCCCAACAAATCTGGAATACTCGGGTCATAATCGCCATGAATTTTGATATTTTCACCCACTTCCGTTTGAGCCAACCACCGCACACGTTCCAATACTTCGTGAATGTTGAGCATTTTTTTATTCGGCAATTCGTTTGAGCCGAGCATTCGATTGACCAGATTTTGCAATCTGTCCGCTTCTTCAATAATGACTTGTGTATATTCTTTCAATTCATCATTTGGCAATTCCAAATCCAATAATTGCGCCGCGCCGCGCAAACCACCTAATGGATTTTTAATTTCATGCGCCAACCCTTGAACCATCAAACGAGCAGTATTTTGTTGCGCGTGTAACTGTTCTTCTTGCGAAATACGAAGCCGATTATCAATCGGTAATAACTCAACCAAAATTTCATTGACCTGATTTTCTGAACCCAACGGTGTCACACTGAAATTCACAAAAATACTATGGCTGGCACGATGTAATTCTAGTCCGTAATCAATTAAGGGTTCGCCTGTATGTTGACAATGTTTTAGGTTGCTCACAAACGCCACATCAGATAGTTTAAATAACTGTTCAGCCGAAGTTTCTAATAATTGCCGTGCGCTATCAGCTAATAAAATTTCTGCCGCTGTATTTAAATAACGTAAATCTAAATTCGCATCGAATAATAAAACAGCGGTGTTTAAATTATCGAGCAGACGTTTATACATTTAAGCTTGAATGTGTGAAATGGCGCGTTGCAGACGGGCTAATGTTTTTTCTTTACCTAAAAGTGCAAGTGTAATATCAATCGACGGTGAAACACCGCTGCCACAAATCGCAACACGCAATGGTTGTGCAACTTTGCCCAAACCTAATTCTAATTTTTCAGCGGTATTTTTTACGACATCGTGCAAGGCTTCTTTTTCCCATGTTTGTAAATCTGCGAACGCAGTTTTTAATTCTGATAAAACGTTATCGCTGCCTTCTGAAAACGCTTTTTTGGCTGATTTTTCGTCGTAAGTTTCAAACTCTTGATAAAAATAACGACTTGCGTTTGCCATTTCGACCAGCGTTTTACAGCGTTCACGTTGTGCTTTGACAAGCTCAACTAAATCAACAGATTTATCCGTATTTGCATCAATGCCGATTGCGCCTAAGTGCCAAATTAAATGCGGTACGATTTCAGATGGTTCGCTGTGCATTAAATAATGATGATTCAGCCACAATAATTTTTCCATGTTGAACGTTGAAGCTGCGCCATTCACATCGTTTAAGTCAAAATGCTCAATCATTTCGTCGATTGAAAAAATCTCTTGATCGCCGTGTGACCAACCCAAACGCACTAAGTAATTGAGCAATGCTTGCGGCAAATAGCCTTCATCTCGGAATTGCATCACGCTGACTGCACCATGACGTTTTGAAAGTCGCGCTCCGTCTGAACCCAAAATCATTGGCAAATGCGCGTATTCTGGCAACGGCGCATTTAAGGCTTTCAGAATGTTAATTTGGCGCGGTGTGTTGTTAATATGATCATCACCACGAATAACGTGTGTAATTTTCATGTCCATATCATCGACAACGACCGTTAAATTGTACGTTGGCGAACCCTCGGTGCGAGCAATCACCAAATCGTCGAGTTCTTTATTCGCAACGGTAATATCGCCTTTCACTAAATCGGCAATTGTAATCGCACCCTCAATTGGTGTTTTAAAACGAATAACTGTTTTATCACTTTGCGATTTATGTGCGTCGCGACATTTACCGTTGTAACGAGGCTTTTCTTTTGCCGCCATTTGTTGTTCGCGCAACGTTTCTAATTCTTCTTTGCTGCAATCGCAATAATAAGCGTGACCCGTTTGAAGTAATTTCCCAATAATTTCTTTGTAGCGCGGAAAATTATGCGTTTGGAAAGTCGGCTCTGTGTCGTAATTCAAACCAAGCCATTCCATACCGTCAAAAATCGCTTGTACAGATTCTTGCGTTGAACGTTCTAAATCGGTGTCTTCGATTCTTAAAATAAATGTACCGTTATGTTTGCGAGCATAAAGCCATGAAAATAAGGCGGTTCGTGCGCCACCAACGTGTAAATAACCTGTTGGGCTTGGCGCAAATCGTGTTGTAACTGTCATTGTAAAAACTCAAAAAAATGAAAATCAAAAAGAAAGTGTGAGCCGCAAATCCGCGCCGACGTGTCGCACGTCGCGCCATTGCAGCATTTTTTTATCGGTCATCGATTGCAATTCGGGCAACGCAAATGCGCCTCGTCCTTTATTACCTAACACGCACGGAGCCATGTAAATCAACCATTCATCTACTAAACCCGCTTCAAGTAATGCGCCATTCAAGGTTGCGCCCGCTTCGACAAAGACATTGTTTATTTCTTGTGCGGCTAAAAAATTCATCACGGCGAGCAAATCCAATCGTCCGTTTGATTCGGGTAAAACGTGAACCTCAAAACCTGCTTGTTTTAAAACAGTAGATTTTTGTTCATTCGTCGAACAAGTTAAAACTAAAATTCGTCCGTCAAATTTTGCCATTTGTGAATCAAGTGGCATTTGTAAATTTGAATCTAAAATCACCCGAATCGGTTGCACGATTGAAAGATTCACCCGCGCATTCAACGACGGATTATCAGCTAAAATTGTTCCAATGCCCGTTAGAATCGCGGAGCTTTCAGCGCGAAAACAATGCACGTCAGCGCGTGCTTCTGGCGACGTAATCCATTGACTTTCGCCATTCGCCAACGCCGTTTTACCGTCTAAACTCATTGCAATTTTGCTACGAATAAACGGACGATTTCTCATCATTCGTGAAATAAAACCACGATTTAACTTTTCAGCATCGGCGCGTAAAACGTCACATATAATTTCAATTCTTGCGGCTTCGCAACGTTCCAAACCTCGTCCTGCAACCAATGGGTTTGGGTCTTTCATCGCAACAACGAGCCGTTTAATTCCTGCCGAAATTAGCGCGTCACAACACGGCGGCGTTTTACCATGATGACTACAAGGTTCTAGTGTGACGTAAGCTGTCGCGCCACTTGCATCTTCAGTTAAATTTTTTAAGGCGTTAATTTCAGCGTGTGCTTGTCCTGCCCTTTCGTGAAAACCTTCGCCAATGATTCGCCCGTTTTTTACTAACACACAACCGACACGCGGATTCGGATCAGTGGTGAAACGTCCTCGTTCTGCGAGTTGTAACGCTCGTGCCATAAACTCTAAATCAGTTTTCATAATCAATAATGAGTGGCGCGTGATCAGAAAAACGCTCATCTTTGTAAATACTGACGGCTTTAACTTTATGTTGCAATGACGCGCTGATAATTTGGTAATCAATGCGCCAACCCACATTTTTTGCCCACGCTTGACCACGATTTGACCACCAAGTGTATTGTTCCGCGTCTTGATTTACCAATCGAAACGCATCAAACCATTTATCATCTGAAAACACATTATCAAGCCACGCACGTTCTTCGGGTAAAAAGCCTGAATTCTTTTGGTTGCCACGCCAATTTTTTAAATCAATTGCTTTGTGGGCAATGTTCCAATCACCACAAATAATCGTGTCACGTCCATTTTTTGAAATTTCGTCCAAATAGGTTTTGAAACGCGTTAAAACAGAAAACTTAAAATTTTGTCGTTCTTCACCTGAAGATCCAGAAGGTAAATACAACGAAATCACGCTTAAATTGCCAAATCGTGCTTCGATAAAACGCCCTTCACGGTCTATGTCTTCAATACCTAAACCATAAATAACTTCATCTGGCTTCGTTTTGCAATAAAGCGCGACACCACTGTAGCCTTTCTTTTCGGCATCGTGATAGAAGCAATGATATGGTGCGGGGCAAAAAGTTTCATCAAGTTGTGAGATTTGCGCTTTGGTTTCTTGAATACACACCACATCGGCATTTTGCAACACTAGCCACTCAAAAAAACCTTTTCGTTGTGCAGAACGAATGCCGTTTGTATTAGCTGTAATAATACGCATAAAAGTTTGAATCCATTGCGAAATGTGAGTTAAGTCCGTAAAATACGCATTTTTAATATCAACCGCCCGTTGTGGGCAATGCGAAAAATCATGAAACCAGAAATTCATCCTAATTATAAACAAATTACCGTCACTTGTGGTTGCGGTAATACTTTTGTGACCGGTTCTGCGTTGGCTAAAGACTTAAACATCGAAGTTTGCTCTTCTTGCCATCCTTTTTACACAGGGAAACAACGCGTTGTAGACACAGCTGGTCGTGTTGATAAATTCAACAAAAAATTCGCGAGATAATTTTTTTATCCACAAAAAAGCCGATACGTTTTTTGCGTATCGGCTTTTTTTATGCGTGACGTTTTAGTCGTCCTTCGGTTCTTTTGCACGACGCGAGGTTGAACTCATGCGCTTTTTATCTTTATCTCTTGGTTTATTGTCGTCGAATTTCAACGTTTTACGACCTTCCGATTTGCTTTCAGATTTACCGCCACCCGATACGCTTGAAATGTTCAATAATTGTCCTGCAACACGCACTTTGCGTAATTCGTTTAACAATTCTTTGGGCATTCCAGCGGGTAATTCTACGGTACTGTAATCTTCTTCGATACGAATTCGCGCAATGTGTGCGCCGTCGATTCCCGTTTCATTGGCAATTGCCCCCACAATGTTGCCAGGTTTTATGCCATGTGCATTACCGACTTCAATACGGAAAGTTTCCATTTCGATATTTGATGCACCGAAATCACGTCTTGCAGGACGACGTTCACCACGATCACTTGATTCACGTCTTGGACGTTCATTTCTATCGCCTCGTCCACGAGAATCGTCACGACGTGGGCGATCATCACGTTCGCGATCACGTTCCGACACTTTTTTAGGCGGAGACATTAACAATGGTTCATCACCTTGCACCAATTTCGCTAATGCCGCACCAATTTCTAAAGCAGTAACATCATGTTCAGTTTCATATTGTTGAATTAACTGAACAAAGAAACTTAATTCTTCTGCTGCTAACGTATCGGTAATATTTTGTTTAAAACGAGCGATACGTTTGTTGTTAATAATTTCAGTCGATGGTAAGCCCATCTCTTCAATTTTTTGTTTTGTTGCACGTTCGATATTGGCAAGTAATTTACGTTCACGCGGTGCAATGAACAAAATTGCGTCACCTGTACGACCCGCACGACCTGTACGACCAATACGATGTACATACGATTCCGTATCGTAAGGAATATCATAATTTAAAACGTGGGTAATTCTGTCCACGTCCAAACCACGCGCTGCAACGTCTGTTGCAATCAAAATATCAAGTTTGCCATTTTTTAAATGGTTAATCGCGCGTTCACGCAAGTTTTGCGACATATCACCGTTAATCGCGGCTGCTGAATATCCACGCGCTTCTAATTTTTCAGCGAGTTCAATCGTTGCGGTTTTGGTTCGCACGAAAATAATCATGCCGTCGAATGTTTCGGCTTCTAAAATGCGCGTCAACGCATCAAGTTTATGCACGCCGCTTACCAACCAATAACGCTGACGGATATTTTCAGCTGATGCCGTCGTCACTTTAATCGTAACGTGTTCAGGTTTGTTGAGATATTTTTCGGTGATTTTACGAATCACGCTTGGCATTGTTGCAGAAAACAACGCAATCTGACGATTTTCTGGAGTTTGTTCTAAAATCCATTCCACGTCATCAATGAAGCCCATGCGTAACATTTCGTCAGCTTCATCAAGTACCAAAAATTTCAAATTGGTCAACGACAACGTATTTTTTCTCATGTGATCCATCACACGACCAGGCGTACCAACGACAACGTGTGCGCCGCGTTTCAATGAACGTAATTGCGTGCTGTAATCTTGACCGCCGTAAATCGGCAATACATGAAAATCTTTAATATGTGACGCATAACGCTGAAACGCTTCTGCTACTTGAATCGCTAATTCACGAGTAGGAGCCAAGACTAAAACTTGTGGATCTTTTTGTTTTAAATCAATGCGTGACAAAATTGGCAATGCGAACGCGGCAGTTTTACCTGTACCAGTTTGCGCTTGACCTAAAACGTCTTTGCCATCGAGAATAAATGGGATGGTTTGAGCTTGAATCGGTGACGGCGTTTCGTAACCAACTTCTTTAAGTGATTTAAGTAAAGGTTCAATAATTCCTAAGTCACGGAATGACAATGGAGTTGTTTCTTCAGACATGATTTACCTGTTGTAAATTTTAAGAATGCGCGAATTGCGCGGGGAGGGTATTTGTTTTGATGTTTGAATTATAACGCATTTACGCAGCGGCGGTTATCTTAAATCCGTTTTAAATTTGATAATCAATAGAAATGTCTTGTTTTACCTATCATTTATGTGGAGACACCCTGTTTTACAAAAACTAATCAGAAATATCCAAGCGTGACCACGCAGTCAAAACTGCTTTAACAACTGTTGCCAAGGGAATTGCTAAAAATACTCCCCAAAATCCCCACAAGCCACCAAAAAATAAAATTGCCACAATAATTGCGAGAGCGTGTAAATTCACAGCTTCTGAAAATAATAATGGTACAAGCAACACGCCGTCCACCGCTTGAATAATGGCGTAAGCAATCACAATCGCCATAAAATCATCGTTCGTTAAACCAAATTGAAAATACGCTACCCCCAAAACGGGAAATGTCACCAATGTCGCACCAATGTAAGGCAAAATTACCTGTAATCCCATCAACACAGCCAACAATAGCGCGTAATTTAGTCCCATCACAGCATACGTCACATAACTCACTGCACATAAAATCAATACTTCTGCAAATTTCCCGCGCACATAATTACCGATTTGCGTGTCAACTTCATGCCAAACATCAACACTCAAATGACGTTCTTTTGGTAAAAAGTGCGTAAACCAAGCCATTAACAACGCTTTATCTTTTAAAAGAAAAAACACCATCATTGGTACTAAAAACAGATAAATCATCGCGCTAATCAACCCCATCACAGAGGCGGCTGAAACCGACAATAAACTTTGGCTGTAACTGAGTAATTCGTTTTGTCCAACGAGAAGAATTTCTTGGATTTTATTTTCAGAAATCAATTTTGGGTACAGTTTTGGCAACCGCATAATGCCTGTTTGTGCATGACTGATAATTTCTGGAATTTGCTGTACAAGTTCCACAGCTTGCTGCGAAATAATTGGAATCAAAATAAATAGCAAAAAAACAAGACTGGTGACGAATAACGAAAACACTAGTATTACCGCTGAAAAACGCGGCATATTGTAATGCTCAATTTGACGCACAACACCTTCAAGTAAATAAGCAATACCAATGGATACAAAAACGGGCAGTAACAAATCAGACAACGAATAAATCAGCACAAAACTGACCAATACAATAATTGCCAGTGAAGTTGCTTGAGTATTCGGCAAAAAACGCTTAATTGCTCGACGAGTAAAATGCGAAGGAACAAATTGATTAGACGAATTCATAAATAGCTACTTTAACTTTATAAGTTTAATCAAATAGATTCGCCGATTATCAGCTTTAATCACTTCAAATTTAAAATTATCAACGACCAAATTTTCACCTTTATGTGGCATGTGTTCTAGCTGACTTACGACAAAACCACCAATTGTGTCATATTCATCCGTCGCCAATTGAGTGCCGAAATACTCATCGAAATCATCAATAGGCATCAACGCTTTCAGCATGTATTCGCTTTCACTACGTTGAAACACATAATTTTCATCATCTGGGTCATCATGTTCATCTTCAATGTCACCAACAATTTGTTCTAATACATCTTCAATTGTCACTAATCCAGCGGTTTGACCATATTCATCAACCACAATAGTCATGTGATTACCATTAGTACGCGATTCTTTGAGTAATACATTTAAACGTTTGCTTTCAGGTACGATACTGACCGAACGCATAATGTCTTGAACCGTCAAATTTTTGTTTTCAAATACTCGTGCCAGTAAATCTTTGGTCAACAATACGCCAATCACTTTGCTTTTATCACCATCAATCACTGGATAGCGTGAATGCCCCGACTCAGTAACGATTGATAAAATACTTTCAAGTGTGGAATCTTTCGGTAAAACTGTCATTTGAACACGCGGAATCATAATGTCGCGGACGCGCATTTGTGATACTTGCAATACGCCTTCAATCATCGACAACGCATCAGTGTCTAATAAACTTCGCGTTTTCGCTTCACGCAAAAGTTCTAATAAATCATCAACATCTTGTGGTTCACCAGTTAATAATTGACTGATTTTCTCAAGCCACGATTTTTGTGGTGTACTGGGAGGATATTCGTCACTCATAAGTCAATTTCTTCGTAAGGATTTGGAATGGATAACGTTTGTAATAATTCGATTTCTTTTACTTCCATTTCTTTAGCTTCAGCGTCATCAATGTGGTCATAGCCAAGTAAATGTAACGTACCATGAATCACAATGTGCGCCCAATGATTATGCAAAGGTTTATTCTGTTCAAGTGCTTCACGTTCCAAAACAGATGCACAAATTACTAAATCTCCGAGTAAATTTAATTCTATTTCGTCGGGAACTTCAAATGGAAAACTGAGAATGTTTGTCGCGCCTTTTTTATGACGATAGGTTTCGTTGAGTTGTGCAGATTCGGATTCGTCCACAATGCGAATGGTGAGTTCAAATTCTTCGTTTAAATTTGTTAAAACTGTATTTACCCACAATTCCAATTGTTTGTCTTTTGGCTGGTTTGGTGATTCAAAAACACGTTGAATATCGATGATGTTCATTTTTGGTTTTTCTCAAACGCTTCGTAGGCTTCAACAATACGTTGAACTAACGGGTGACGCACCACATCGCGTGCGCTGAAATGGGTAAAGCTGATGCCTTCGACTTCGGTCAATACTTTCAAAACATGATGCAAGCCCGACATTTTTTCAGATGGTAAGTCAATTTGGGTAATATCGCCCGTAATCACCGCCGTTGAACCAAAACCTAAACGTGTTAAAAACATTTTAATTTGTTCAACAGTTGTATTTTGGGCTTCGTCGAGAATGATAAACGCATTATTCAAAGTGCGACCACGCATATATGCGAGCGGCGCAACTTCAATCACACCTTTTTCGAGCAGTTTTTCGACACGTTCCAAGCCTAACATTTCGTGTAGCGCGTCATAAAGTGGACGCAAATACGGATCAACTTTTTGCGCCATATCACCAGGTAAAAAACCGAGTTTTTCACCAGCTTCAACCGCTGGGCGAACTAAAATAATTTTGCGAACTTGCTCATTTTGCAACGCATGAACCGCGCAAGCGACTGCTAAATAGGTTTTACCCGTTCCCGCAGGGCCGATGCCGAAATTTACATCATGCGAAACAATTTTTTGTAAATAACCGATTTGATTCGCGCCACGCCCTTTGATTAAACCCTGTTTCGTTTTAATTACAACAGGTTCAAAAGTGGGAATTTCTGGCTGCAAACTAACTTCAATCGACGCTTCTTGCAACGCCAAATGTACCAATTCTGGTGTAATGAAATCTTTTTCTGTGGCAGCAAATAATGACTGCATCACCGCGCTACACCCTGTAATCACGTTTTCGTCGCCATCAATTTGAAAATGATTGCCTCGATTCGCAATTTGTACACCTAAACGTTTTTCTAAATGCCGCAAATGTTCATTTAATTGCCCACAAAAATTCATTAAACGCTCGTTGTCGTCTGGCAATAAAACTAAATCAAGAGAATTCATGCTACCGCCAAATCAATCATTCGACCGCGCAATGAATTCGTCAACGATTCCGTAATTAAAACATCCACAAATTGCCCCGTTAAACGAGGATGACCAATGAAATTCACCACGCGATTATTTTCGGTTCGCCCTTGCATTTGCAGCGGATTTTTCTTCGATTGTCCTTCGACTAAAATCGTCTGTGTCGTGCCAATCATTTTTTCTGCAATCGCATTTGCCATTTCGTTGATGCGGTTTTGGAAACGTTCCAAACGTGCTTTTTTCACATCAAGCGGCACATTGTCTTCAAATTCTGCCGCTGGCGTTCCAGGACGTGCGCTGTAAATAAAACTAAATGACAAATCAAAATTCATTTCGTCGATAAATTGCATTGTTTCTTCAAATTCAACGTCGGTTTCACCTGGGAAACCAATAATAAAATCAGAAGATAAACAAATATCAGGACGCACTTCACGCAATTTACGAATAATTTCTTTGTAATCATCAATAACGTGACCGCGTTTCATCGCTTTTAAAATTGCATTGCTACCGCTTTGTACGGGCAAGTGAAGATGATTTACAAGCTGTGGAATTTCGGCAAACGCTTCAATCAATTCGTCAGTAAATTCCATTGGATGCGACGTGGTAAAACGCAAACGGTCGATACCTTCAATTGCCGCAACGGCGTGAAGTAATAATGAAAAATCGGCAATTTCGCCATCTGCCATTTCACCGCGATACGCATTGACATTTTGTCCAAGTAAATTGATTTCGCGCACGCCTTGTTTTGCCAAAACGCAAATTTCTGCCAAAACATCTTCAAGCGGACGACTGATTTCTTCGCCGCGCGTGTACGGCACGACACAATAAGTACAGTATTTACTACAACCTTCCATGACTGACACAAACGCTTTCACGCCATCGGCTTTCGCCTCGGGTAAATTGTCGAATTTTTCAATTTCAGGAAATGAAATATCGACAACGGGTTTATGTTGTGAGCGGACTTCGTTTAATAATTGTGGCAAACGGTGCAACGTTTGAGGGCCAAAAACCATGTCTACAAATGGCGCACGTTTTTGAATTGCCGCGCCTTCTTGACTTGCCACGCAACCGCCCACGCCAATAATCACGTCGGGGCGTTTATCTTTAATTTTTCGCCATCTGCCGAGTGCAGAAAATACTTTTTCTTCCGCTTTTTCACGAATTGAACAAGTATTTAACAGTAAAACGTCGGCTAATTTTGGGTCGTCTGTGATTTCAAACCCGTGCGAGGCTTGTAAAACGTCGCGCATTTTGTCCGAATCGTATTCGTTCATTTGGCAACCGTTAGTTTGAATGTAGAGTTTTTGAGTCATAGTTTTTTAAATGAGAGATTCGAGGTTTAATAAATTATAAATTCTTTCTGTTGCGCCTTGATTTTGAACAATAAAATCTTTGGCATTTGAAATTAGCGTTTTTCGTAATTCAGGTTGGTTATAAAGTTTGATAATTTGATTTTCTAATTCAGCCACACTTTTGCATTGAATCGCGGCATTTGCAGTTAACATTTTTTCAGCGATTAAAGCGAAATTTTTCATTTCTAAACCGAATAAAACAGGCGTACCGACTGTAGCGGGTTCCAAAACATTATGCCCACCGATTGGCGCGAAACTTCCACCCACAAACGCTAAATCAGCTGCAGCATAGAACAATTTTAATTCGCCTATCGTATCAATTAAAAAAACGTCCGTTGTATCGTTACAGGTTTTTTGTGATGTTCGAGTAACAATCTTTAAATCGGCATTTTTTGCCAAATTTCCAACAGTTGAAAAACGTTCTGGATGACGTGGCGCAATCGCTAAAATCAATTCAGGAATTTTTTTCTTTAAGTTTTTATAAGTATCGAGTAATAAAATTTCTTCGCTATCGTGTGTGCTGGCGGCTAAGAAAACAAAGCGTTTACTGAAAATTTGATTTTTTAAATTTTTACCTTCTAATAAAATTTCAGTTGAAATGGTTGTATCAAATTTGATGTTACCTAAATTTTTAACTTTTTGAGGATTTGCACCGATTTCAATAAATCGGTTTTTATCCACTTCCGTTTGCGTCGCAATTTGAGTAATCGCACACAGGCTCGGAACTACGAGGAATGGGATTTTTTGATAACCGTTTACTGATCTTTCTGATAAACGGGCATTGATTAAATACAATGGAATCTGAATTTTTTCGCAAGCATGAAAAAGATTTGCCCAAATTTCAGTTTCAACAATTACCGCTATTTTAGGTTTAAACGCATTCAAAAATCGTGAAACCACATCGGGCAAATCGTAAGGTAAATAAACGTGCTGAACGCTTTCACCTAAGACGGCTTGAACCCGTGCTGAACCTGTTGGTGTTGTTGTGGTAATTAAAATGGAAAATTGTGGTTGGCGCGTTTGAATTAAACGAATTAACGGAAAAAGAGCTTCACTTTCACCGACCGAAACAGCGTGAAACCAAATCACATTCTGTACATAAGTCTGTGTATAAAAGCCAAAACGTTCAAAAATACGTTGTCGATAAGCGGGATTTTTAAGACTGCGCCACCAAAGACGCGAAATAATGAGGGGAATTGCGCTATAAAACAGAAATGAATAGAGGTTTTGCATAATTATTAGCGTCAGGCGCAAAGTAAAAACTTCACGCCTTTCGAGCTGAAATTACGCCTCAGCAGTGATTTTAACTGCACAAACGGCATTAACATCAGCGTGCAAATGAACGTGAACTTCAAAATCACCTAAATGGCGAATTGTGCCATGAGGTAAGCGAATTTCACTTTTATCCACTTGAACGCCTGCTGATGTAATCGCATCAGCAATTGCGTGTGTGCCAATTGAACCAAATAAACGACCTTCGTCGCCTGCTTTGTGTGCAATTGAAATGTGTAATTTGCCTAATGCTTCAGCGCGTGCTTGAGCCGCTGCCAATTTTGCTGCAGCCGCTTTTTCTAATTCAGCGCGACGAACTTCAAATTCAGCAATTTTTTTCGCAGTAGCAACAACTGCTTTATGCTGTGGAATCAAAAAGTTTCTGGCGTAGCCATTTTTAACGCTAACTTTGTCGCCCAAACTGCCTAAATTTGCAATTTTCTCAAGAAGAATTATTTCCATCGTTACCATCCTCGTGGTGTATGTAAAGGTTTTGCGCCGATTTTGACGCACTATATAAATATGATTAACGGTTTTGGTTTATTTGATTTTAAATTTCTGACGCAAATTCAACCATACATCTGCTACACCAATTGTCGCAACTGGAACTAATAAATGCGGAATCAAAAACACAGTCATATAAAAACCAATAACAAGATAGCGACCTTGTTTCAATGGTGCGAGTAAACTATGCAGAACAGCCGTTCCCACAAAGGTATAAAGTACAAAAACGAGAATGCTTAAATTCCATGTTAATTCTTCAACTCCCCCTGAACTTAGCATGGCTACACTAATCAAACTAATGCTGCCCATTGCTAAACTTTTAGACGTTGATAAACCTAAGTATTCGGTTCTAAATCCATCTGGATTATATAATTGTGCTTGCCACCAACGTGCCATAAAAAGTGCGAATATCCAGCCAAATACGGTGCCAGCCGCAATAATACCTGTCATGTAATGTGCGATGATTTCCATCTGTGGTTGCATATCAAGCCCAGTATCGGGTGGCGACATTTGCATTAGCAAACCTTTCCACATTTCAACGGCATCAGGCTTATATAAATAAAAACCAAGAATACCGATGCCACCTAATAACACAGCACTTTCAATTGCTAACGCTAACCGCCGTCCTGCTCGCAGTAAAATCGCAAGTACCCAATTTGGAAGCCATAAAACCACTCCGTAAAGTAACGCAAATTCGACGTTACCAACTAACATACCAAGCGTACCAAGAATTAAAACTGCAATTCCAAAAACCGTTAAACCTTCGTAAGCTCCGAGTCGCAAAGTGACTAACCCTACCGCCGCAGAACTCACTATGCTGATGGGCGGCATAAACAACGACAAAAACGCCAAGCCGATGGTAGCGATAATCGCTTGCCACCGTCCACGCATAATATAGGTTGCTAAGAAGCCCATTTTAAATTTATTTATGTGCGTCGCAGTAAGGCAATAACGCGATGTATCGCGCACGCTTAATCGCCGTGCAGATTTGTCTTTGATATTTTGCTGGAGTGCCAGTGATGCGACTTGGAACAATTTTACCTGTTTCAGTCACATAGTCGCCTAACAACCCCAAATCTTTATAATCAATTTGAATGCTATTTTCTGCACTACTAAAACTGGAGAATTTTTTACGTCTAATATTGCGTGCCATGTTAATTCCGTAATGAATAGTAAAAAGGATTATTCTGCTGAATCATCAGCATCAAAGTCTTCATCAGTGTCGTCTAAATCGATGATGGGTGCTAAAGCGGCTTCACGAGCAGCAGTTTCTTCACGAATAGCGGCTTCTTTAGCGCGAATTTCAGCAGCTTTATTTTCTTCAGCAGTTGACGTTGCAATAATAGAAGGTTCAACAATGGCTTCTTCTTGTAACAAAATCATGTTACGCAAAATAGCATCATTAAAACGGAATCCTGTTTCAAGTTCACTTAACGCAACTTGGTCGCATTCGACATTCATTAAAATGTAATGAGCTTTATGAACTTTTTTAATTGGATAAGCCATCTGGCGACGACCCCAATCTTCTAAGCGGTGAATTTTTCCAGATGTTGCTTCAACGATTGCCTTGTAACGCTCAATCATCGCAGGTACCTGACTACTTTGGTCAGGATGGACTAAAAAGACAATTTCGTAATGTCGCATATTATTTCCTTTTGGTTAAGCCTTCCATCACTATTATAAAAATGGTAAAGCAAGGAGGAGCAGAATGCTCAGTAAAAGAGTGGCGATTATATATATTTTTCAGTTAATTGCAAAACATGGAAACAAAAAACCCAGCACGAGTGCTGGGTTTTTTAAAATCTCTAACAACTAAATAGTTAGCTATTTATTTTCAATCTTATAAAGAAATTGAACTAGAAACTTTTTGTTTAGTACCGTCTTGATCATCGATACAACCAGTTAAACCAACAATCATTAATGCTAAAGCTAATACAGAAATTACTTTTTTCATTGTGAAATCCTCCAAGTTATTTTTAATTATTGTCGCGCTAATTTCTAAGCACGGCGCAATTTATACCATGACTATTTTGCCAATGCAATAACAAAACAACCAAACAATTCGTACAAAGTTATAGCACGTTAATATCATCTGGTAACTCAATTTGAATTGCTTTTTTTTGCCACTGCGCTGAACCAATGATTGTCCACGTTCCCGTCATATTTTTATGCAACAAATTCTGCTCCCAAAGATTCGGCGCATTGATTTTTTTCATTTGAATATGAAATGTAGTTTGATTCAAATCTAATCCTAAATCTTGTCCATAAAAGGCAGTAACTTTCATGATAAATTTCTTCAAACGCCAATTATCAATGTTCGGCGTGACGGCGATATTTGCCCACATCGAATGTATGCGTCCCCAATTCGGCGCAAGCATCCTTCCTTGTTCATTTACAAAAGGTAGCCATTGTTCTTGTCCATTTTTATCAGTGTAAGTAATCGCTAAAATGTGGTCATAACCAGAAAAATGATCATGTAAATAAAGCGCGTGCGGCACAATTCCAACGAACGTCGTTGACCACAAAACGAGCGTATTACTCACCTGTGTTAATGGTGAGAGCAATGGATTATGTAGTTTAAAACGATAAATTAACCCATAGTGAATCGTACTATTGAGCTGTAAAAGAAGAAATAAAGTTAAAATTTTGAGAAATTTTCGTGTAAAAACTTTTGGCTTTCTCGTAAATGCTTTTTCAAATAGTTGTGTGTACCAAGTGTTATTTTCTAAGCGGGTAATAACAAGACACGTTTCATCACAACGAACTCGATTATCTGCAATGGCACGATATTTTTTTTCTGCTAATGTGCGAATAACTGGTAGCGATAAAAAAATTCCAACGAATTTTAAATAGCCCATCTGTTGAAAAGTCTGTGCATAAGTTTGAACACCCGCATAAACATTCCCATTAGAATCGATGGCATATAAATCTTTTAACAAAACATCAGGTGCGATTTTAGCTAATGCAGAATAATTCACTGCATTATCTTGAGCATTCTTAAAATCAATCCGTTTAAAAATATCAAAGTGATTCAAAATTAAGACTGTACGATTACAAAGTGGGCATTGTTTATCAAAAAATACGGTCAAAATGGGTTGTTTTGCGACAAAAAAATTACTAATCGCCCGCCACCAAGCAAAAGGAATCATCAGCAAATAAAAGCTCAACATCCCCAAGCCAAATGGGTAAATGTTAAATGACAGCGTAATGCCTAAATGTAACGACATTCCAATCAGCAAATACGCAATTCGGGCAATACGATGCCAAAAGAAAAAAATAAACGTAAATTGAAAAACTAAAATCGTGTAACTAAACGCGTTTTCAAACCATTTTTGATTGAGTAAAACAGAAAAATCTAATGCTGAAACATAATAAGGTTGAGTAGCGGGGAGCCATGTTCCCAAACCATTTCGCCAATGTTCAGCAAACATTTTATGAACCGCCGAATCGAAATATAAAAATCCCAAACAAATTGCAACAGGCAAATAATAAGCAAGCACCGTTACAGTGGTTTTTGCGTGTTGGCTGTAATGTGTAAATGGTGTACTGAGTTTGTATCGTAAATTATCGATTGAAAATGCGCGGTCAGCAGGCATAAAAAGTAGAAAAAATCCTGCTCCAATCATAAATGTATCAAAACCACCATCGAAATCACGTTGCATCGGCGTGAAATTCACAAACAAAATCCACAGTGCATAATTGAGCAACATAGACGTTTGATAGCGATAACCAAGCGTGACACATACAGCAATAATTGCCCACAAACATAAGAAAGCGGGAATCATTGGAAATTCAACGTCCAGATATGGAATTGGGTCAAAAATTAAATGATTAAAATACAATAGAAAAAAAATCTCTTGTAATGCAATTAAACCGTATCCGATACGAAATAAGCCTAAGCCTGTTGCGGGAACTTGTTTAGAAAGAAGCGTGGTTACTTTAGTTGAAAGGTGTTGATACATAGCCGCCTTGAACACATTAAATCAGTGGTAATTTTAGACATAAAAAAAGTCGCAACGATTTCCCGTTGCGACCTTTTTATTAAAGATATTAAATCTTTGTATTTTATTTTTCGTCGTCTGGGTGTGCTGCGAAAACCCATTTCACGAAGAAGTAACCGCCCACTACAACAGCCAAACCAATCGTTGCACCTGTTGGTGTTTTTAACATTTCAGTAACGTCTAAAATTGCGCCCATTGCATTCTCCTGTAATTTTTAGTTTTAAATATGCTAGAAACTAGCATAAATGGAAAAGTCATAATACTTTAGAATGCGTGAAAGTCAAGGCTTGTCGAGTTACTTTCACTTGCTAAAACTTAAAGCTACGCATTCAATGATGATATAATTTGAAACGCTACATTTGCATTTAAACATCAACAGGGGTAGTAAAAATGAGAATAATAAATTGCGTTAAAAACGCATCACTCGCAGCACTCTTATTTACGTCAATGGCTCATGCCGACATGGCGTTAAAAGATAGCAGCGAAATTTTAGGGCATTGGGCAGTCACAGCAGAATCGCTCAAACTTGAAGGCGAAAAAAAGTTAATCAAAAGTGCGTGGGATTTCAAAAATGATGGCACGCTAACAGCGATTTCCACAGATTCACTCGGACGCACAAAAGAGATGACTGTTGTGGTCAAATACTCAATTGAAGACGGTGTGATTAAAAAACAACTTGCGCCAGGTCGTGAAAAATATGAATCTTGCTCGGTGGTACAAAAAGAAGGTTCTGATATGATTTTGAAGTGTACAAACTTGTTTCTTTTCTTAACAAAAAAATAATAATTTAAAAAGGGTATAAAACAATGATCGGTGCAATTTTTATGATTTTTGTTGCCATCTGGATTTATCAGTCGGCAGCCAAAGCAAAAGTAGACAAAATGCTTTTTTGGGTAATAAGCGGTGCAATCACTTTTTTCGCTGTTCAAGCCCTATTTGTTTATTCAGATGTTTCGATACTTGAATCATTTAGAAGTAGCGAAGGAGGCGCATCGTATGAAGCAGTAAATGGCGCAGATCGCAAAAATGAAGGTGACTTCCAAGGTTTCGGTGGTGTTTTAGAATCACTATTCTTTGAATTAATGCCACAAGTAGCAGGCTTTTTAGTTGTTGCTGTTTTGCGTAATCGTTTCATGTTGAAGGAAGAACTTAACGCTGCAAACTTGTTTAGTGGTGTAAAAGAAATGTTTGTTAGTATCAAAGACAGCTTTAAAACCACTGCAAACCAAGAATAAAATCTATTCTAGTTAGGCGCAAATTCGTTTGCGCCTAATTTCAAGGCGTGGCAATCACACCACGTTTTGCAAAATCCTTCAAAATTTCAAAACCTTTTTCTTTTAAAATTTTAGCTGAAATCATCGGCGTAAATTCTGCCAATTTCGTAAAATAAAAATGTGCCGTTTGTTCTGGCGAACTTTCAAGTAATTGTAATAATTGAAACGTCAAAGGTGTAATCTCTAAAAATTGCACGACATCTTCTGCATTTCGATACAGCACCAAAAATGTCGGATTATCACTTTTTAACGGAATAAATTCGTGTGAAATTTTCTGTACTGGAAATTGGTACGCCAGCACACATGCCAATGGTGACAGCTTTAACGAACTTGTTTTTAAATTAGTTAATGGCATTTTTGAAAATTCGGTATCACTAATTGATAACGCCATTTCTACCCATTCATAATGAGCTAATTCCATCATAAAAGGGAAATCCGTCAAAACTTTTCGCTCATTTTCTAAATATGCCAAAAATTCTTCGGGAATTTCTAAAAAATGTGGCGTGTGGCAAACGTGATTTTCAAAAAAATCTTGTACCAAATTTATCCAATCCTGTGCGGAAAATAAGCTATTTAAAACAGGAAAATTTGCGATTAAAAAACCATTGATATTATTAAAAAATAACTCACGATACATCGCCATACGTTCAAGTTTTGCACCAATTGGAAGCGGATTTTTTTCTGGGTTGCGAATATACGAAGCAAACGAGGCTTGATGCGTTTGAAAATTCATTTTGCCACCGTTTGAAATTGTTTGATTTGCTGCACTTCGGCAACTAACTCAGAAAGTGGTGGCAAATTGAAATCACGTTCTAACAACGTTGGAAAAACACCGAAACGTGAGTAAGCGTGTCGCAATAATTCCCAAACAGGGTCAATAATCGGTGCGCCGTGTGTATCCACCAAAAAATCATCTGCTTCTTTGAAATGCCCAGCAATATGCGAGTAGGTAATGCGCTCCACAGGCATCGCATTCAAAAATTCCAGCGCATCATAACCGTGATTCACGCTGTTGACGTAAATGTTATTCACATCAAGCAAAATGTCACAATTCGCTTCATTCACCACTGCATTGAAAAATTCGATTTCGCTCATTTCCGCACCCGAAAACGTGTAATAAGAGACATTTTCGATAGCCATTTTTCGCTCTAAAATTTCCTGAACGCGTTTAATGCGCGTTGCAACGTGCGTTACCGCTTCGGACGTGAACGGAATTGGCATCAAATCATATAAATGTCCATTGTGAGAGCAATAACTCAAATGTTCACTGTAATGTTCAATGCCATGCTTCGCCATAAAATTTTTGATTTGCAAAACCAATGTTTCATCAAGCACATCTGAACTACCAATTGACAGTGATAAACCATGGCAAACAAAACGATTCTTTTCAGTCATTTCGCGCAACTGTTTACCTAATTTCCCTCCAACCGTTATCCAGTTTTCAGGTGCGATTTCATAAAAATCAACGTCAGTTAATGGTGCTTGTAAGACTTCATTTAAAAATGGACGACGCAGCCCTAGACCTGCGCCTTGAAGAATGGATCGTGCTGCGTTCATGACAATCGACGAAACACAATTTCAGCGGCAGAAAATGTTTTATTTAAGGCTTCATTATCATGAGCAGTAGATACAAAGCCAGCTTCAAATGCAGATGGTGCAAGATAAATTCCCTGCTCTAACATTCCATGAAAAAACCGTTTGAAATAATCTTGATTACACGCCATAACTTGGGTGAATGATGTAATATTTTTGTCTTCCGTGAAAAATAAACCAAACATTCCGCCCACTTGATTGGTTGTTAATGGTACGCAGTGTTGTTTCGCTAAATCTTTTAAACCATCTAGCAAGCGAGTTGTTTTCGCCGTTAAATCAGCATGAAAATTAGGAACAGCAATCAATTCTAGCGTTTTTAAACCTGCTGCCATTGCGACAGGATTTCCTGATAATGTCCCAGCTTGGTACACAGAACCAAGTGGTGCAAGGCATTCCATAATGTCACGTCGTCCACCAAATGCACCTACGGGCATTCCACCACCAATGATTTTGCCTAACGTCGTTAAATCGGGTTTCACATTATAAAAACCTTGTGCGCCTTGCAAACTGACGCGGAAACCAGTCATCACTTCATCAAAAATTAATACACTCCCGTTTTCGTCGCACACGTCGCGTAATGCTTCTAAAAAACCTTCAACAGGCGGTACACAATTCATATTTCCAGCGACGGGTTCAACAATAATACAGGCGATTTCTTTGCCGAGTTGTGCGAATAAATCCCGCACGGCTGCTTCATCGTTATATGGCAAAGTCAGCGTATCACGCGCAACCGCTTCGGAAACACCCGATGAACTCGGCACGCCAAATGTCAACGCGCCTGAACCTGCTTTTACGAGAAGTGCGTCCGAATGCCCGTGATAACAACCCTCGAATTTTACTATCTTGTTACGTCCCGTAAATCCTTTTGCCAAGCGAATTGCACTCATCGTGGCTTCCGTGCCAGAACTAACCATGCGTACTAATTCAATCGACGGCAATAATTCACATACCCGTTGCGCCATCTGAGTTTCGATTTCAGTTGGCGCACCAAAACTTAATCCTTTTTCAGCAGCGATTTTAACTGCGTCGATGACATCAGGATGCGCGTGTCCTAAAATCATAGGTCCCCATGAACCCACATAATCGACATATTCATTCCCTTCGTTGTCGTAAATGTACGCGCCTTTTGCATGATCAATAAAAATTGGCGTACCACCAACACCACTAAATGAACGTACTGGCGAATTTACACCACCTGGAATAACGTGTTTGGCTTGGTTAAATAATTGAGTTGAAGTTGTCATGAGTTTTACCTATTTCCCCGCATAATAATACTGGATAAAATTATTGTAGTTGAAAAAGAGCAGCTTGGAATTTTAAAAATTTCAGACTCAATTCGTATAAATTTTTCATCTTAATGCTTATTTTCTAGTTGTGAAGTGTCTCATAGTTTCACACTAAATTAAATCACTGCTCTATTCCCTAACTAATCGCATCATCGCAATATCTTCCAAATAAGTGTAATAGCTCGAACCGTAATAAAAATGCACCGCCCAACCAAAAAAAGCATCTAACGCATAAGGCGACGAAGACCACATTTGATCATTTGGCGTTTCTGGAAAAACAGTTAAATCAATCGCTAAATCTGGTTGCGACGTGTCGATTAAACTGCCTAATTCTTTGATATTTGGTAATCGCCAGTTTTTTCCCGTTAAACGCGCTTCACTTGCTGCACGCTGCAAACTTTCCACCAACATTCCACCAAATGGATAACCGACACACGTTTTGCCATTCCATTTCATACCTTCAACGCAACGTCGCCAAATTAACCCTGTTTGTGTATCAAACACTTCTGCACCGTCTTTTGAAATCACATAATTTTTTGCAATCGGTTTTTGTGCGGAACTGACTAAACGAATTGCCGCGCTGGTTTTTTTATCTTGTTCAAAAATGCGCCCATCTTCAAAATAAATGCCCCAAACATCGTTCTTATTTTTTGCATAAGGCGTTGCTGACCAATAAATTTTGCTGGTTGAATTTGGAAACAAAGTAAGGTCGATATTAGGATTCGGTAACGGTACGCTGTAATCTACAATGCTTTGCAACTCTTGAATCTGTGGCAACCGCCAATTCGATTCGCCACATAATTTTTGGGAATTTATGGTTTTGACAAACTTGTCGGCATCGGCAAACACATAATTTTCGATGGCATTTTTAGGCATTTTAACTTCCCACAATAATCCCGTGATATTGTCTTTTACACACGCCCATTCGGTTGCATTGAGCTGCAATTGTTTACCCGTTGCACTGATTTTACTGAAACTAAATCCTGCATGACCGTCTTTGTCGTCGTTATCAAAAAAATCCCTTCCAAATTCAGCATCTTGACGAGGATAACTGCTAATTCCACAACCATTTACATTGAATGCGCCATCTGAACAAAATGTAATACCTGTGTCGTTTAATTGCCCTTGAATTTGTGCGACGACGTTGATTGTCACGGTATCAACAGCAGTTGCTTTTTTGTCGTCGATTACAGTGAGTTTAAAAACTAACTCACCCACTTTTTTTGGACTCTCAAATGTCGTCGAAACGTTTTTTGCATTTTGTAAAACGACTTTTGTACCTTTGGTTTGCGTCCATTGATACGTTTTAATTTCGCCATCTGCATCTGAACTTTTTATGCCTGAAAGTGTTGCGTTTGTTGAAAAACCAACATTTTGATCTACACCCGCATCGGCAATTGGTTTTTGATTAGCTGCTTCGGCGTTGGTGGTTAAACAAACAGCAGTGATAAAAATCGTTTTCTGTAATTTTGATAAAAAAATCATCTTTTTTCCTTTTTTGAAAACAAAAAAGGGAACGTTTTTGAACGCCCCCTCCTTAAAACTTACAACTTGGTTTTACATTTTCATACCACCCATATTCATGCCTCCACCTGTTGATGCCGCAGGTTTTCCACCAATCGTAAACGTTTCAGGTTTAGGTGGCGCGTGTTCTTTCGCCACACCTTTTGGTGAATTCATAAAACTTTTATCTATTTTGTGACACAAGTCACAACCGATAATTTGACCTTTCACGACTTTAATCGATTTACCTGTCGCATCCGTCAAAGTACGGTCAACTAAAGTTTTCGATAAGCGAGTGCCTTTATGGTCTGCACCATGACACGCGGCACATTGGTCTTCGCCGTCTGGGCCTGGTTTTTGAGCAAAGTCATTATGCCAGCCTCCGTTGAATTTACCATTTTGCGTTTTAGCGGTGTTTTTCGCCGCGCCATCCGCATGGTAATACCATGATTTATCACCGACTGGGTGCATCCCATGAGGTCCCGCAAGGAATGCTTTTTCGCTGCTAGAATTCACAACTGTTCCATCTCTCACACCTTGACCAACACCTAAACCACTTGTGCCACCATCAGTCGCAACCAAGCCAGTTTTGAAATCATCTTTGATATGACAAACCGAACATTCTGCAATGTTGCCATCGTAACCTTGCAACTGTTTCGACGTTTGGTTGTCATTAGCATTCGGATCTTGGTTAGGCCAAATCGCGTGTGAACCACCGTGACAAGTTGAACAATTCAACGCGCCATTTGCCCCCGTCCCATGAACATCTGAACTTTTGCGATACAACGCTTGCGATACAGGTACACCGACATATTTCGTTACCGAAGGATACGTTGTGATAGTTGGATATTTACCCGTCACAGGATCAATCGGTTTCGTTTTATCGTCGGTAATTGTAGGGTTTTGCGTTTTATCTGGCGCAGTAATCGGTTCAAGACGGTTCTCTTTTGTAGGCATGACCGCAAAACGCGCATTCATTGGATCACGACTAAAACCAGTTTTGTCAGTTGCATCCCAGGCTTGGCGCATAACACCTGCACTGAACGCATCACCTTTACCATCTTTGCCCATATTGCCATCACCCATGTGACATGAACCACAATTCGGTTCATCTAACCAAGGTCTACGGAAATTAACCGACTCACCCGTGTACGCACCGCCACCGGTTAAGTTTGCGTCATAGCCTTTGTTTGGATAAACGTTGCCAACTGCCAACATATCACCGTGACAACTGTCACATTTCAAACCTGCCGTGTGATGAATATCGCGATAACTTTTTTCAGTCGCACCGGTGTGACATTTATTACAGTTGTCTTCGGGGGCGATTTTTTCGCCAACTTTGACTAATGGCTCGCCATTTTTATCCGCTGGGAATAAATCAGGTCGCCAGTTGTTTTTTGTCGCGTCATAAGGTTGAACAGTCGGTTTTGTTAAATTACCGTCTGCATCCGCTGTTAAAGGCACGCCATTATCATCGTTATGTTGAGAATCCCAACCGCGTCCACCTAACATTTTAGGATGTCCGCGTTCGTCACGAATCAAATCGCCTTTTTTGTGTGCCAAACCGTCCGCACTCACCGCCGCGCTTACGTCTGCTTTATAGACTTGCATTTTGCCGTGGAAAGCATGGAAGGCTTTTGAATAATCAGAACGGTTTGTTTGGAAAGCACGCGGCACAACGCCTACGTCAAATTTGAGTGAACTTTGATGATGTCCTGAACAAAAATACATCGGTTGAGCGCGAGTTTTACCTTTGTCATCAGCATAGTTATCAGCTGTTATGACGGAATAACTGGCAGGCCACAATTTACCCGCAGCAGGAGTAGGACCGAATGGCACCATGTAATCGTGCATGATTAGCGTGTTAAATAACGCAGCTTTTTCTTGCTCAACCCACGATGTACCGCCTTCTTCTTCGGCTTCACGGAAGTTCAAACGGACTTGCAATTTCCAACTGGCATCTGCGTCAGCAGGTTTGGTTGGACTAGTTTGTGACGTTGGTTTTCCTGCAGAATCTGTTTTTACCCAGCGTGATTCTTTGACACGGTCAGTACGTAAACCGTTTTGATCGCGAGGAATATAGATAACACTTTTGGGATCATTCACTTGAGGAGATAAACTAGTGAACGCTGGATTATCGGGAATTTTGTCGTCGAATTTATTATGAATAGCTGGTGGCCAAGGTTTAGTCGGATCCACACCAGGATTAAAACTGCCAGCCCCCGTTGCAGGTCCAGGTGTTTTACCATCTGGTGCAAGTAATTCATCGACTGAAACCGGCATACGCCAAACGTCTTCATCACCTGCAATTTTGCCTTGCGAATGACATTCACGGCAGCGTGTTTCAGAAGCGGTTGTATAAACTGCGTCTGTTGCTGCAACTGTTTTACCGCCAACTTTCGCTTCAACACGCATTAACGGATAAGGATTTGTACGTCCTTGATCGTCGATGTCACTGGCGGGTAAAAATTGTGCTGTGAAATTTTGTTTTTCGGGGCTGTAATCAAACTTTTTAGGGTCATTTTTTACATAAGGATTCGCAATCCCTGGCATTTCACGCATTCCCAGAGCTTTGTCTGTGTTGCCTCGAACACCTTGATCAGGCAATGCAGGCATAAATGCAGGCATATAACGATTTTGTTGATCGGTAAATGCCATACCCGTTTCATCAATGCCTTGTTCTTTCGCTAAAGGTTGATGAATTCTGTCCCATTGTTCAGATTTACGAATTTTAGCTTGATGATAATCTTGCCCATTGATGAATACGTTTTTCAATGGTTTTCCCGTTGCGGGATCAAGTTTGCTGGCTTTAGGATCAAAGTTTGTTCCGACTTGGTTTTTGTCGAACAAATTTTGACTGGTCGAGTTAATCGAATCTTTACCCGCTGGATCTTTCGCATTCGATGCCGCTGAATACGCAACACTGACGCTAGTATCGTCTAGTAATACGGGTTTATGTTCTACTTTTCTAAGGACTTGAGCATTCAATGAATTGTAGTTAATCATTGCGTTGTAAGGCAAACTGATCTGACTGCCACCTTGCATCCCCATATCTTCATACGGCAAAACAGCTAGCGCATTCGTGTCGTTGGTAACTTGCCCCGCTTTTTCTACAGGTAACGCTTGACCTATTGTAGGAGCGGTACGTTCTTGAACTTTACCGTTAGGATTCGTGCCTTTGGGCGGAATGACTGACACTATTACATCATCTAAACATTGATTGGCACCATCGGTGACTTTTAATATCACACGATATTTACCCGCATCAGTGAATTGATGATTTACTGACGCTTGTTTTATATCAGCCGAACCATCATTGATTATCCATGAATAATCACCTTTAGCTTTCGTTGCTTCAAAAGCTAAAGAACTTCCAACTGTAATTTCAGTGTCACCAACGGGTTTTGTAATCGCACAGGCTGGAACAGCTGCCGTTGTAGCACAAGAAGCATCTGCACCGCTGACAGGCAATAAAATCTGCGATTGCGAATTATCTTTTGGATTGGTTACTTCAACACGAACTAAACAGGGAATTGTGGTCGCGCTGAGTAATTGCATTGAAAATGCTTTTTTTGCGTCGGTATTAATCGTGTAAAGAATTGTGTTATTTGCCGCATCTAAGACTGAAATTTTTGCTCCAGCTAAAATGGCGGCATCGGTTTTACCTGCAACAACGACTTTACCGATGGTTGCATCATATTTCGCAGTTGCTGTAATAGCAGAAACTGCTGCTTGAGCAGGCGGAAACGCCATTGCAGTGATTATCGGCGTAAGCGCAAGCAAACCCAGTCTGCGCTTTTGCCGATACGGCGGTGGAATTTGTTTATTGGGCATAAGCCCTCCTTTTGAAAATTATTTTGTGTAAAAATGCTGCTAATAATGAGCAACATTTAGTTTTGTAACAATAATCATGCCCTTAGATATTTCAATTAAAATTCAAATAATTGAGATGGATTTACTTTAAATACGAATACTTTTTTAAGGCATATCGCTCATTTTTATTTCCAAAATAAGCGATATGCCATAAAAAAAGGGAAAACGAATTTAAACGTTTTCCCCCTTTTATTAATTAAATCTTATTGCATGATTTTTTAGCAACTCATACCTCCGCCATCTGTCGTTGCGTTACTATCAATGAAGAAAGAAGCATTATTTTTAAATACTTTTTTCTTAACTTACACGCATTTGTCACATCAACATCTTTCAGAATTTGCAGAAAATGCAAAAGCGGGTACAAATAAGCTACACGCACAAAAAAGCCCCGACTACCGAAAGGTTGTCAGGGCTTGATTTATTTGGTGGCGATGGGTGGGGTCGAACCACCGACCTTGGGGTTATGAATCCCACGCTCTAACCAACTGAGCTACATCGCCTTAGTGTCTTTAAATTATAGGTATTAGCGTCGATATTGTCAAACATTGAACCTAAAATGCACAACATCACCATCTTTTACGACATAATCTTTTCCTTCTAAACGCCATTTTCCAGCATCTTTCGCACCTTGCTCACCTTTATAGGTAATAAAATCTTCATACGAAATCACTTCAGCTCGAATAAAACCACGTTCAAAATCGCTATGAATTACACCCGCTGCTTGTGGTGCTGTTGCGCCAACAGAAATTGTCCACGCCCGAACCTCCTTCACACCTGCTGTAAAATAAGTCGCTAATTGCAATAATTCATAACCTGCTCGAACTACACGATCCAATCCAGCTTCTTCCATGCCTAAATCATCTAAGAATTCTTTCTTTTCGTCGTCGTCTAATTGCGAAATTTCAGCTTCAATCGCCGCGCAAATCGGCACTACTTGTGCGCCTTCTTTTGCTGCAAACACACGCACTTTATCGAGCAACGGATTATTCTCAAAACCATCGTCTTGCACATTCGCAATATACATTGTGGGTTTTAACGTGATTAAGCATAAATCTTTTACTAAGGCTTTTTCGTCGTCGTCTAAATTGAGTGTTCTCGCAGGTTCACCTGCATCTAACTGAGCAAAAATACGCTCCAAAACAGCTTTTTTTGCTTGCTCTTCTTTATTGCCTGTTTTGGCAATTTTGGTTGATTTCAACAACGCTTTTTCAACCGATGCCATATCTGCTAATGCCAACTCAGTGTTAATGACTTCAATATCAGAAAGTGGGTCAATTTTTCCTGCAACATGAACCACATTATCGTCTTGAAAGCAGCGTACAACATGAGCAATGGCATCATTTTCGCGGATATTTGCTAAAAATTTATTTCCTAAACCTTCGCCTTTTGAGGCACCTGCCACTAATCCCGCAATATCTACAAATTCAATCGTTGTCGGTAATACACGTTCTGGTTTTACGATTACCGAAAGCGCATCTAATCGTTTATCAGGTACTGGCACCACGCCAACATTTGGATCAATAGTGCAGAATGGATAATTTTCTGCTGCAATTTTCGCTTTAGTTAGCGCGTTAAATAACGTCGATTTGCCAACGTTTGGTAAGCCTACAATTCCACAATACAATGCCATAATAGTTTCTAATTACTCTTTTCAAAATGATGATTAAGGGCGAATTATACCAGCAATTCTCTTTATGAAATCAAACACTCACGGTTCACCCATTTTTAAATGTGTTTCAAACTTTAATAACAGGGAAAAATAATTTAAAGGCTGTGCCTTGATTCGGCGGACTGGTTTTTGAATCCACGAAAACATGACCGTTTGAATGATGAACCATTCCACTAACAGTCGATAATCCCAAGCCAGTTCCTTCACCAACCACTTTAGTTGTGAAAAACGGATCAAAAATTCGGTTAATAATTTCTTCCTCAATCCCCGTGCCGTGATCTTGCACGCTCAACACAATAAATTCGCCCGAAAGTGACTTACCACAAGCCGTACAAATACTGTCTGAAACCGTCACAACGTTTAATGAAACGTTAATGTCACCGCCCTGTTCTTTCATTGCATCTCGTGCATTGACCAACAAATTGGTCAAAATTTGATGCAAATCGATAGCATCAATTTGGATATTAAAATCCGTATGCGTATCAGATTGAACTTTAAATATACTGGTTAAACCTGGACGAACCATTGCTAAAACTTCATTAATAATTTCAATGGTCGGTTTGACGGTAATGTCGATTTTAATGGTTCCTTGACGAGAATAAGCCATCATTTTTTTGATTAAATCGACAGCGCGATAACCCGCCTTTTCAACCTGAATCGCATTATTCAAAATATCCGCTTTCAATTCTTCATCTTTAATATCGTCAGAATAAAATTTATTTAATTCGTTATAGCCCAACATTCCCGTCAAGATATTATTGAAATCGTGCGCGATGCCAGACGTTAAACGACTGATACTTTCTAACTTCTGCATTTGATTGACTTGAAGATTTAACAGTTTATTTTCATCGTGAGCAATCAATAGCTGCATAGCATTTTTTTGTTTTTCTTCGCGGATAAGTTGATAACGGTCTATCAAAAGAAATGTGAATACAACGAGTTCCAATACTGAACCCATTTGCGAACTATGAATGGTAAAAATGTTTACTGGTACGAGTGCGAGTACGAGCATTGCATTTCCAATGACACCTATCGCTAATAGAGAAAAAGCGGTGAATAAAAAATAAGCGTTACGCTTTCCTTTTCGCATTCCAATGACACTGACAATCAGCGCAAGCAATGCGGAAGTTGCCAAAATAATGGGAACAAATTTGGCAAATTGAAATGTAAACAGTAATACAACTGGAATAATGATTTGTACGCCAATAAATAATTTTAAAACGTAATCTATTTTAGGTAGCGAAATTGGTGTATCTAACATTCGACGAACGAAAAACAACTGTGATGTCAACGCGAGAGAACCGAAAGATAAGGGGGCTATTCGTGTTAGCCACGTTAAATCCTGCCATAAAAATTCACTGCCAAAGCCTCTATTACCAATGAATGCAAATGCGACAAAAATAGTCATGCCGACATACAACAAATAATCGAATTCTTTTGTAACAAGCGCGAAAATAAGGTTCAGCAATATGATAGCCAACACAAGTCCAAAATAAATCGCTTGAATGGAATACTCGTTACGTTCCTGTATGTAAAAATCATTAGGCACCCACAATAAAACAGGAATAATCATGGCATTTTGCGTTTGAATCCGTAAATAAATCGTGTGGTGACTGTGCGCGGATAAAACAATCGGAAATGCAAAAATTCGACTTTTGTACGCACGATTTTCAAACGGTTGTGAATAGCCTGTATGAACTGTTTGATAATTTTGGTTTTCGGTTTGAAAATAAAAATCGAGTTTTTCAAGTAACGAATGATTAACGTCTAGCACGCGCTCAATCGGTTTATCACTGCTATTTTCTAATTCTAATCGCAGCCAATAAGCAGACGACGTATAAGACATATTTAATGGTTTATTGGCGGACAAATCTGTTTGAAATTGTTTGGCAACATCTTCTTTTTGCACGTCCGCCAATGTCAAAATACCAGACGCATCTTCAAAAATACCTAAATGCGAACTCAATAAAATAGGCGATTGATTAGATGGGCTAACGGCGAACACATTTGCTTTCGCAAAAGCGACATTGGCTATCAATTGAAAACTCAAAAAGGTTATGACAATTAAATAATGGATAACATTTTTTTTCATTGGAAAGTATTTCCTAAATAATTTACGGTTTGCCATCGCTTGCGTGTTATTTGATTATAAGAGATTTAGCCACATTGCTTTTTATTTTTTGTTCACCGTTTTTTTTAGATATTTTTCGATTTTGAAACAGTTTTTTGAATGGAAAAGCGAGATGATCAAAATTTTAAACTGGTTCTTAAAATGGCGTAATCGCCAGCAATGTGATTATTTACATTGTACTCATGCAACCATTTTGCAGAGAAATTGACATCACGTTCACCCATTTTCACGGTGTAATTTATCACTGGACCGATGCTGCTGTATTCGCCACTAATCGCATTTTCCGGAACGCCCAAACCGCTATCATTTTTCACTTGTCGATAATATGATCCCGTTACGCCAACGCCTAAAGCACTGGTCAAATAATAGCCTGCCGAATAATCCAAATGAACTTCATCACCTGTTTTGTAATGTGTTGCTGCATTTTCAGTATTAACCATATAACCAAATGTCATTGAGAAATCATATTCCCCATCATTTGGTAGCCACGTCATCGAAAAATTATTATCGAATGTCCAAGTATTACGACCTGCATTTAAATCCCGATTTTTATCATAAGCCCCCGTTGGAACAACGATGCCTTCAAATGCTGAAAATGAAAGTTCTTTCCATTGCCATGATAATAAAATCGGCACCGCATACATATCGCCAGCACCACCACGCGCTGATTCTTTTTTAACACCATTATTTGTTGAGTTATAAGTTGTATGAAGCGCGTAAGGATAAAACCCAAACGAATAAGTGCCACCCAACACTTTTTGTTCTGTCACTCGCATTAAACCTGGTAATTCAAATAATAAACTACTGCCGTTATCATCATTTCCCGCCCAGTTATAACCAAAGAAATTACTTAAATAATTGCCAGGTGCTGATGCAGTTGCCATTCCAAAATCACCATAAAATCCAGGTAAATACTGACTACTTCCACCTTCTGCCGCTATTATTGGCGTTGAAAAAGCAAAAAAATAAACAACGCTTGTATGTGTGAGAAATTTTGTTAATTTTTTCATATTTTATTTTTATTCAATTTGTAAAGCGCGACGTGTTATAAATTTAGTCAGTTTAACGTAATTCTTAAATTTTCAAATCAACAAATACTGATTTTTTAAATCCACATAATGTTCTGCAGAATATCGCAAAAATTCTTTTTCTTTTTCTGTTAATGCTCGGTTTTGTTTTGCAGGTGAACCAACATACAAATAACCACTTTCGAGCCTTTTATTTGGCGGTACTAATGAACCTGCACCTAACATTACATAATCTTCCAACACTGCATCGTCCATGACAATCGCGCCAATTCCAATCAAACAATAATCGCCAATCGTACAACCGTGAAGCACCGCTCGATGACCAATCGTTACATTTGCACCAATGTTTAATGGATGCCCACGTTCTGAAAATTTACCTTGATGCGAAACGTGTAAAATCGCGCCATCTTGAACATTTGTATTTTCGCCAATGCTTATTTTTTCAACATCACCGCGAATAACAGCCGTCGGAAAAACGGAAACATCATCGCCTAATTTGACTGCGCCAATTACAATCGCGCTGTCATCAATATAAACATTTGCACCAAGTTGTGGGGTTTCATTTTTAAAATTTCTAATGCTCATTTTTGTTTCCCTTTGAATGAATCTGACTATTGAATTGAAGATTGTTAAAATGTTCGTAAATTTTAACTTCACAACATGAAAATTATGAACAAAGGGACGCTTTATATCATTTCTGCACCATCTGGCGCAGGCAAAACCACGTTAGTTAAAAAGTTAATCGCAAAAACTAGCGATTTAATTGTATCGGTATCTCACACCACGCGCCAAACCAGAGAAGGTGAAATTCACGGCAAAGATTATTTTTTTGTTGATGTCGAAACCTTTCAAACCATGCAGCATGAAAATGCTTTTTTAGAATGCGCTCAAGTATTCGATAATTTTTACGGCACAGCGCAACAAACCGTAGAAGATAATCTGGCTCAAGGAAAAGATGTGCTTTTAGAAATTGATTGGCAAGGCGCACAACAAGTACGTCATTTATTGCCTGAGTGTGTTTCTATTTTCATTTTGCCGCCGTCGATTGAAACTTTGCGTCAACGTTTGGAAGCACGCGGAAAAGATGATGTAGAAATTATCAATCGTCGTATGAAAGATGCGGTAACAGAAATGAGCCATCATTCGGAATTTGATTATTTAATCGTCAACGATGATTTTTCCGAAGCGTTGAAAGCACTCAAAAGTATTGTTTTAACAAATCGTCTTAAACAATCGCGCCAATCGCAGAATTTAAAGACGTTGCTCTCTAATTTGTTAGCATAATTTTTTATGAAACGAATCGCTAAAATAGCCGTTACGATTTTAATTCCCATTGGATTAGTTGGCGGTTATTTAGCGACTGGTTTTTATATTTTACCCACATGGTTACAACATAATCTGCCAGCGTTAATTAAAAAAGAAACGAATTTAGATACGAATATACACGAAGTAAAATTCAATCCTTTGACGCTTGAACTACATTTAAAGCAATTTGAATTACAAAAAATACTGCGTTTTGAAGACTTAGATATTCAAATTAATTTGCGCGAATCGTTTAATACTAAAACTTTCGTGGTCGAAAATGTCATGCTCAATAAGCCGATTTTTGAACTCGAAAAACAAAAAAATGGCGCGTTAAATATCGACGCACTTTTGCCCAAAACCGACACCGCAAAAACTGAAAAAAACGATTACATTTTTCCAATCACGATTAAAAACTTTATCGTGTCACAAGGCGGATTTTCCTTTAAAGATGGCAATATTCATGAAGAAATCACACCAATAAATCTTACGCTAACGAATTTCAGCACGACAAATTCCGTTCCTGCTAAATTGGATTTAACGGCGAATTGGCAAAACGGCGGCGAGTTAAATTTGAGCGGTGAGTTTCAATTTTCAAACCTCGCTTCAACAGGAAAAGTCACATTTCAAAAATGTGATTTGGCGCATTTACTTTCGTTAATTCCAGAAAACAAAATAAAACTAACGGGCGATGGCGATTTTTCTGCGACATTCAGCATCAAATTTAATAAAAAAATACCGTTGGTTCAAATTGAAAATGGCGTGATTGAATTAACAAATTTAAGTTATCAAAACAAAATCACGCTTCAAAAAATTACGCTCGACAATTTTAATTTCGACAGTTCAAAACAAATCGTTCAATTAAAAATGCTCTCGTTAAATACTTTTCGTTTTACAGAAGGACAAGCACAATTTGATTTATCAAATCTGACGTTTAATGATTTAAGCGTAAATTTACAAAATCAAAATTTTCAAACAGCGAGTATTTTATTAAAAGATGCTGAACTTTTAGATACGACGCAAAATACGTTGTTGTTTAAATTACCAGCGATGGATTTGAAAAAAGTCGCGTTCAATTTAAAAAATAAAACGTTGGCAATTGGCGCAATTCAAGCAAAAAATGCTGATTTCAAAGCGTGGCTAAATCCGAATGGTGAATTAAATTATCAAACGCTTTTACCCGAAGACGAAGCGCAAATTGCCGCCGAAAAAGAGGCAGGAAATTCAACTAGCGAAGCGTTTTGGGGCATCAAAATTGATAACGTCGAACTCTCAGATTTCAGTGCAACATTTGAAGATAAAATGTTGCCGAAACCACTGACAATCAGCATCAAACCGTTGTCGCTAAAACTCACCGAATTAAGTAATGCGGCTGGTTCAAAACTGCCTTTTGAACTCAACACGGGCATTAACAACAGCGGTTCACTACATTTAAAAGGCAGCGCGGGATTATCGCCATTGACGGCTGAAACGCACATCGACATAAATGCGTTAGGCTTAGAAAAATTCCAATCTTACATCGATAAATTCGCGCATTTAGATTTGATAAAAGGCGTATTTAGTTTGGACGGAAAACTCGATATGGCACGAGGCGAACAAGGCGAATTAGACCTTAAATTCAAAGGAAATTCAGGGATTGCACGGCTGATTACCCGCGACCAAATGCAAAATAAAGATTTGGTGAAATGGGATAATTTGACACTAAAAAATATCAATGCAGACGTTTTGGCGCAACGCTACAGTGCAGATTCGTTATTGCTTGATAAACCTTATGCGCGAGTAGTGATTGCTAAAAATAAAATGCTCAATTTTGCAGACATCTTAATTAACAATGATTCAAATAAAAGCACGAAACAATCTCCGAAAAAACCACCCATTTCGCCTGATTTTTATTTCAAGCTCGATAAAATTCAAATTTCAAATGGCGCGTCATCGTTTGCTGATTTGTCGATGATTTTACCTTTTTCTGCTGAAATTCGTGGCTTGGAAGGTGGCGCGTCAGGTATTTCGTCAGAACATCAATCAACGATTAGCGTGACGTTAAAAGGTAACGCTTATGACCTTTCGCCCGTGGATATTAAAGGCAAAATTCAGCCGTTCATTGGTGATTACAAAGCCGCTCTAAACTTCAAAGGGATGCCGTTGCCGTTGATGTCTGCTTATATGGCGGAATTCGCAGGTTATAAACTCGAAAAAGGCAAAATGTCGCTCGGTATGAATTACGAAGTTGAAAAAGGTGAATTAACCGCAACCAATAATTTGTTAATTGAGCAATTTGAACTGGGTGAAAAAGTTGAAAATCCGCACGCTGTTGATATGCCGTTTGATTTAGCGATTGCCTTGCTCAAAGATATGAATGGCATCATTAAATTAGATGTGCCGATTACTGGCTCATTAAATGACCCGCATTTTGATTTTGGCGGCGTTGTGGGTGATGCAGTTTTGAATGTTATGACGAAAGCCATCACTTCACCATTTCAAGCGATTGCCAGTTTATTAGGTACAGACGAAGATTTAAGCGCGGTGCAATTTTCCGCAGGCGAATCGATATTGTCAGAGTCACAAAAACCAAAATTAGACGGTTTAGCGAAAATTTTGCGTGAACGTGAAATTTTAAAATTAGAAATTAAAGGCACTGCATTTGAATCACAAGATTGGACATTTTTACGCGAAGAAGCCTTAATTGATCGATTGAAAACATTGAAATCCGAAGAATTCAATCGTAAAAATGAACAAAAAATTCGTCCTGAATATGTTGAATTAGATGACACAGATTCGCAGCGATTGTTAGCACAAGAATTTGAAGCAAAATTTCCACAACTGGTGAAAAAATCATTTTTTGGCGGGTTTGAATTGGTGAAACCTGACATGGGCGAATTTTATACCGTTGCGAAAGCTACGTTGCTTGATACATTTCCCGTTGAACAAAAACGCTTAACCAAATTAGCGGCGGCTCGTTCTAGAGCGATTGCAAAATATATCGTCCAACAAGGCGGTGTGCCGAATGAACGGGTTTTTATTTTGGATACGGCAATTAATCCACCGCGCACTGATAACGATATTGATGCGTTGCTGTATTTGAAAGTTGATTGAAATCGGAATAATTTCAGTGAAAATCATGCTGGCTTTAAATGTTTTTTTGTCGATTACGACTGACTTTTTGCCAAAAATAGAATTTATCGTATTTTAAAATGTGCCATTTCAATCGCTAAATTTCTTGTTTGCTCACTGAGTGATTCTGCTGCCGCCGCCGCTTCTTCAACTAACGCCGCATTTTGTTGAGTGACACCATCCATTTGTGTAATTGCGTTATGAACTTGATCAATTCCTGACATTTGTTCACTTGAAGCAGAGGCAATTTCAGACATAATCACCGTAACATTTTGAATCGCATTGACAATATCTTCCATTGTTTTACCTGCTTGTTCGACTTGCTTACTTCCGTCTGAAATCGTATCAACCGAATCACTAATGAGATGTTTAATTTCACCTGCGGCATTGGCGGCACGTTGTGCTAAGTTACGAACTTCAACCGCCACGACAGCAAAACCTTTTCCCTGTTCACCAGCACGAGCGGCTTCAACCGCCGCATTTAACGCTAAAATGTTTGTTTGAAATGCAATGTCATCAATTACGGTAATAATATCAACGATTTTATGTGACGATTCGTTAATAGTCGCCATTGTTTTAACTACGTTATTAACCACCACAACGCCTTGTTTTGCCGTTGTCGATGCACCTAACGCGAGTTGATTTGCATTATTTGCGTTGTTAGTATTTTGTTGAACAGTCGTGGTTAACTCTTCCATACTCGCGGCGGTTTGTTGCAAACTCGAAGCCTGTTCCTCGGTGCGATGCGACAAATCATTATTTCCTGCTGAAATTTCTCTCGACGCATTCGCAATCACTTCACTGGTATTTTGAATTTCACCAATCAAACTTTTTAAGTTTTCAACAGTAGCATTCATGCCAACTTTCACTTCCCCAAACAAGCCAGTGTAATCAGCTTTCATACTGTCAGTTAAATCGCCATTCGATAATGATTTCGCAACACGCAAAACACCGTGTAGATTTTTTTCAGTGGTTTCTAAACTTTGATTGATATTGTTTTTTAATGTGGCTAAATCGCCCATCCCTTGCGCTTGTACTCGAGTTGTTAAATCACCGTCTTTAACACCACTCATAACTTTTCCAATGTCACTAAGCATAGTTTGCATAGTTTGCATAGCGTCATCAACGGCGATTTTAACGTCACCTTTGACACTAGAATTCATACGTTTGCTGAAATCGCCATGACTTAATGCGTGCATCACATCTGTTAAAGCAATCATCGTTTGTTGCAATTTATCAATGCTGGCATTCACGTTTTGTTTCAATTTATCCAAATCGTTACGCGCTTGAACATCAACGCGCTTACTAAAATCACCTTCCGCCACACTATTCATTACTGAATTGGTATTTGATAACACCGCATCAAGTTTGTTTTTCATGTCAGCAATTAAGGCAATAATACTGTCTTTATGACTATTGCTGGTGTTGATTTGAATTGAAAAATTACCTTCAGCTAGCGAGTTAATGTATTTGCGAGCATCCTCAACTGAACCGCCAATGATTTCATTCAATGCGATAAATGTGCGGCGTAACATCAACAACGTCAATGCACCGACCAAAACAAATACGCCTTGTGCAATGTGTGACAACAAATTTGCAAAATCAACGGCTTCAGCCGTGCGGGCTTCAAACAAAACATAAAACTCATCAATTGGTTTCATGATTTTGGCTTTATCCGCATGATATTTTTTGCTGTGCATCATTTCACGCGCTTTCGCGTAGCCGACTTCAGCGTTTTCGCCTGTTAATTTTACCAAGCCCATAGCTTCAACTTCAGTATTTACCAAGCCATCAGAATTATTTTTCGCTTCATTCAATTTGCCAAATTCTTCATCGGTAAAACCAATCTCTTTCATCAAATCGAGTAACGGACGTGTCACTGCAGAATCAGGGCGTGGCGATTTTTCACCGTTTGCCACAAAATCCCAGTAAATACGATGATAATTATCAGGACGCGCTTTTTTACCGTTACGAATATCAAGAATATCCATGTATTGTTTTTCGTAAGAAGCATCACGCGACACAACGTAAGTGCGTGCTAAACGTGTCAAATCATCTGACGATTGGCGTAATTCATCAGCCAATAAATACGATTGATAACGTTGATTGTAAGCATTGCTCAATTGAGTTTGTGTCAACGCATAAAACACAAACATGAGAGCGAGTGCCACTAAACCCACAACCGAATACATCAGATTTTTTTGAAAAGAAGACATTTGATTTTTTCCCTAAATTTGCCATTGAAAATTAACATTCATTGCGTTGATTTTATCGCCGCTCGCGGTCGATTTGTAATCCATTCCTTTGGTCATTAAATCGCCGTATTGATAGCTTAATGAAATTTTTGCATTGTGTCCGTCAATAACATAATTCATCCCAGCTTCATAAACTTCACGATTCGCACTGGCAGTTGGGACAACATCAACATAGCGCACAAAAGGTTGAATTTGACCAATCAAGATTTTTTGCGGAAATAAATACATCCCACTGACATCAACGGCATTACCTTGAAACATTGAAAAACCACCACCTGCGATGCGTGAAGCCATACTGTAGCCATTAGTAATATCGTAATTTTTATATTCACCATTGAATGTCACAACACCGCTATTCGGTAAATTTTTTTCCATTAGAATATCAACTGCTGTACCACGAAAATCACCTGAATCGGTTACTGTTCCTGCGCCATTTTCTTGATATTGATTTGACACAGCGAGCGTTAAAATATCGCCGCCTTTGCCAAAATACGTTCCCGATGTGTAATAACCTGGATTTTTTTCAACGCTCCAAAAATTATAGGCAAAGCGTTGGGCATATAATGGATTATCACCTGAATTTGCACCCCCTCTTAATCCACGAAAGAAACCTGCTGCATATTGAAAATGTCCATCAAATGCCGCCCCCCAAAATGTTACGCCATCATCACGTCCCACTGAACCTGCTGAAACGCCACCTGCTTTGATAACAGTATTGTAATCAGCGGGTTCAAACGGTGTTCCCGATTGAAAAATGTTATACACCGCGCTGTAAAAAGGACCATTCATTTCACGGCGTTCTGCGGGAACTAATTGACGACCAAGCCAAACATTTGCCATTGGGTGAAATTCGAATTTACCAATCGCGTCTAAAATTTGAAAGTCACCACCTCTGCCACATGATGAACATTCGGTATTGAATTCTATTTTTAAGTATTGATGAATTTGCCCGTTTAAGTACAAACGAAAATTGTCTAAATTGACGCTGTTGTCCCAGTCTGGTGTATTTTCATGCGCTCTAAAACTTGAACGTAATCCTGCACCAACGCTAATCCATTTGGTTTTATCGAGTTCAAATTTTTTTTCCGCTTCAGCTTGGGTGGTGGTGACCATAAACAATGAAAATAAAACGATTTTTTTATGCACAGCACACCTCTAAATAAAAATAGTTGTTGTTTTTAGTGTGCAATATGTCGGCATTACAACAAAATTCTATAACGCAATTTTAGATACCTGCTCAATGTGGGTAAAGGTGACGACAAATTACTCGGCGGCAAAGGGGATGATAAATTGCTCGGCGGTGATGGTAATGACACACTCAAAGGCGGTATCGGTGCAGATGAGTTGAATGGCGGCGACGGTAACGATTATTACGTTGTCGATGATGTAAAAGATCGCGTCATTGAAACCAATAAAAATGCCAAGCTCGGCGGCAATGACACGCTCGAAACCATTTTCACTTACACGCTGGACAAAAACATCGAAAACTTAGTGCTAACAGGTGATAAAAACATTGACGGTACGGGCAATGAATTCATCAACCAAATTTCAGGCAACGCCGCTGAAAATGTTTTAAAAGGTGAAGCGGGCGATGATGTTATTTTTGGCGACAAAGGTGCGGATACGTTGTTTGGCGGCGCGGGTGAAGATGTCATTGATGGCGGTGAAGGTGTAGATGTTATTGACGGTGGCGCGGGAGATGATTTCATAACAGGTGGCGAAAGCAGTGACATGATAGAAGGTGGCGATGGTGATGACGTAGCGATTTTCAGCAGCACACAAACTGATTATCAAATTTCACATAACACCCTTACGGATGGAAGCGTTCAACTGGTTGTCAAATATATTGGCAAAGACGTGAATGAAGGTACCGACATTTTAAGTCATATCGAAATGGTGAAATTTGGTGATGATGGAGCTATTAACATGAGCGACGTTAAAGATACCGTAATTGCTGTTGTGCCTGTGACTCCAGTTGTACCTGTAACGCCAGTTGTGCCTGTCACACCTACAACTTCTATTATCACTGGTACGATTAGCAATGATAAATTAGCTGGAACTGTGAACGCTGATTCAATCAGTGGCAATGCAGGTGGTGATTATATTTGGGGCTATGAAGGTAACGATACTATCAATGGTGGTGCTGGGTGTTACCAACGCTTTAAATTTGACCCCTTAGCAACGGAATAAGCTAATCCATTTAACGAAAAATAGAATATCGTAGAAATCAATAACGACAATGGATTGAAGTCATAAACCACACTTCAATAGGGGGTCAATTAAAAA
>CAIPQN010000043.1 GCA_903867225.1 uncultured Pseudomonadota bacterium
CAAAATGAAAGCGGCGATAAATCCCGCTAAAACCGTCAACGCGGATTTGATTGTTGAAACCGTGAACCACTGCTATCCCGTACCACCGATGAACATTGAAATCAGTTTGAGAAGTGGCGCGACGTACAAACCACCCAGCACAGGCGCAACCGTGCAAAGTTTGGACGCTTCGCAGTATTACGCGGGAATTATTGCCACGATGCCGTTGTATTCGGGTGTTGAAATCGACAAAGAGCAGAAACTGGCAATTGATCGAAAGCTGAAAACGGTTGAAGCGGTCGCACAAATGTTGACGGCACTTTCAACAAAACGCCGTGCTGAACGACTGCTCGGTTTGTATCTGTCACTCGAAAAGCGGTCACAAAAACGGGTTCAAGATGGCATTGTTGCCGTTGATGAACAAATTGGAATGCTTGAAAAAGTCGCCACCACACAGGGCGAACTTGATGCGGCAAACGCCACGATTGAAGGTTCACGACTGGCATTGATTCACCAGTGCAAAGCCGAAGACGTTGAACGTTTAAACAATTTTATTTTGAACGAAATTTATTAACCACCCAGAGGCAACACCATGAAAAAAATAATTCTAGCCGCAGTGATTTTGACCGTTTGCACCGTTGCAAAGGCGGATTTTTACAGCATTCACACCATCGGCGGAACTGTAACCAAAGTAAGCGACGGCGATACCTTAACCGTGAAATCGAAAAACAAAACGATTACGGTTCGATTGGCGCGAATTGATGCGCCTGAAATTTCGCATTATGGCAAACCCGCACAACCCTTCGGCAAAGAGGCAGGCGATTATTTACGCGAAGTCGTGAAAGGTGAAAACGTCGTTGTCTACATTGACGACGTGGACAAATACGGGCGAACCGTCGGCACAGTCATGATGGGCAACGAAAATATCAACGCGCTAATGGTCGAAGAAGGGCTGGCATGGGTTTATGACGAATACGCCCAAGACGTGCAAGGCGCGGGTTTGAACGAACTCGAAAGCGTGGCGCGTGAAAAGAAAAAAGGCTTGTGGCAAGACGCTAACCCGATTTACCCTGCCGATTTTAGAAAGTTGCAAAAATGAAATGGCAAAACCACATCATCATCGGCGCAAGTTTTGGCGCGGTTATCAATCCGTTAATTATTCCCGTTGCCGTCTTGGGTTCAACTGCGCCCGACTGGATCGAATACATTTTGAAAATCGTCGGCATCAAAGTGAAACATCGTGGCGTAACGCACGTTGTTTTGTATTGGCTAATGGCAATCGCCTTTTTTTGGTTGATTGTTGATTATCACCATTTAGGACTTGGCTTCAGTATCGGCGGATTTTCACACGTCATTGCAGATTCATTCACGATTGCAGGCGTGCCATTTTCACCAATATCAGACGCACGGTTTCATCTTTTCGGCGGCAAACTTCGCACGGGAAATGCGGGGGAATACGTTGTTGCAGGTTTAATCGCGTTGTCATGTGCAACGTGGGTTTATTATTCGCCGACCAGTTTTAAAAATTTGCACGAGGTTGAAACGTCAGGCTTCATGCCATTTTTCTACGACTGGAAAAAGGAATATGACAGCGGTGTGGTTGATGGTTCGGAATGGAAAGAAAACCGTTTAAAATTTTTGTAACACCGCGCCACCGCCTAAAACTTAAAGCCTCGTTGATTCGGGGCTTTTTTTCGCCTGTCGTTTTGGACGTTTCGTGGCTCACGTCTGCGGTTTCGTGAAATGAAAAATTAAATCAAGAGCGGTTGAATGGGTGAGTGTAGTTTGCTTGTGTTCTTTGTTCGGGCTTGTGTGCCTGTGTGCCGCGCCGTTTCTGGTTTTTCGTGTGTTTTTTGTGCGGTTTTGCTTGTTTTTAACTGTAGCAATGCCATAATTTGCTCGTGGTTTGGGGTTCTGCCCCGTTTCTTTTTTCCTTTTTTCTGTTCGTGGTGGTTCGCTTGCTGGTGGCGGGGCTTGTGCTTGCTTCGCTTGGCGTTCCGTTGTCGGTTCTGCCCTTCGTTCGGGTTGTGCGTCGTGGTCTGTCGGTGGCTCGTCCCGCTCTTTTTCGGGTTTGTGTGTTCGTGTTGCCTTTGGTTCGCCTGCCGTCGCTTCCGCCTTTGCCCGTCGCTGGGCTGCCCTTGTTGGTTTCGGTTGTGTGGTTCGTTCCGTTGGTGGTTTGTTCGTGGTGTCTGTCCCTTGCTTTTTTGTTCCTCGTGCCGCGCTGGTTTCTGCCGTTCGTGCGGCTGGGTGGGTGGTGTGAGTCGGGGCGTGGTTGCCTTTGCTGGCTCGCGGGCTTTGCCTGCGGGCTTCGCTCCGCTTGTTGCTGGCGTGGCTTCTGGCGTTGTGGCTTCTGGTCGTGCCGTCGCTGTGGGTTGTTGCGTGGGTGTGGATTCGGTGGTGCTTTCGTCCGTGCCGTCTTGGTCGGTGCGCTGTTTTGCCGCTTTCGGTGTTGGTGGTGTTGGTGCCTGCTCGCTTTCTGCCGTGTCGTTGGTGTCGGCGTTGCCAAGTCGTGGCGGTTTGGTTTCGTGGTTGGCTGGTGGTTCACTTTCTGTGCCTTTGCCTGCGCGGCTTTCGGCTCGCACTCGTGCCGTTGTTGGTGATGCTTCGGTGTGTGCGGTGGTGTTTTTTGCTTCGCCGTCGTCGCGTGGCTCTTTTCTTGCCGCCCGTGCCGCTGTTGCTCGCGGTCTGCCTGTCTTTGCCTTCGCCTGTGGGTTTGATCCTGAGCTGTTGCCGTCGTTGGGCGACGGTGATTGGTCGGCTTTTCCCATTTCTGACGGCTTGTTTGCGGGTGGCTTTGAGTGGTTTCCCGCCCATTCGCTGTTTTTGTTCGCTTAATTTTTTGCCCCGTTTTTTGCGGGGCTTTTCGTTACACACTCCCAAGAGCAAAAAGAAATAAGAAAAAGGGCTGGCGGCTAACGCCGCCCCGCTCTTTTTCTTAACACTGCTACATATTAACTATAGCAAAGCTATTGTTATTTATAGCAATGATATAATTGCCACCAGTTGGAGCAATTCAACTTTTCAATTCACTAGGAGAAAAACTCATGAATTTAACAAAAGAACAAAAAGAAGATGTCATCGAAGGACTTTTAAACGACGGCGTGATTGAACGTGCCTGCGACATTTTGGCAAGACAAAACAACGTGACCAATGTCATGCGTGGATTGTTTGATGATTTGAATGTGATTTTTTGCGATTACCAAAATACGCAACGATTCGCAGACGATGTGAACGCATTAGCAATGCAAAAATTAACAGCAATGGGATTGGTAGGTTAAGACAATGGCAAACTTTAAAGCAATGCAACAAGCCTATGACGCTATGGAACCAGACAGCTACTGGGACGAAGACGACGCGCCCGTTTATGAACGCTTACAAGATGGTTTCGACGATGATTTTATGGCTTATGAATTCAGCGACAAGTTTGTTTCGTTGTTGTTGAAAGTCTGCAAAGAAAAAGCAACGCTCGATGATTTTGTTGAGTTCAAAAAAGAGGCGGCGAATTGGTATCAATCGGAGCTTGAAAGCTAATTACAGCGACGTTGAAAAGAAAATGCGTGATGAAGCGGAGGAAGATCTCGCCGACGCAATGATGGACTGGTAAAAACTAAAAAGCCGCTTTGAATGCACTAACATTCGAGGCGGCGTATTCACTCACTAGGACAAGAGAGTTGCAACATGATAACAGAAAATCAGCCCTGCGACAGCTACGAGCTAACTGAACAGGAAGCCGCGCTAATCTCGGAATGGGAAGAGCAACAAGACGCGCTAAACGCGCCATCCGCGTGGGAATACTCACAATTCTTTTAATCAATCACGGCGCAGGGACGCGCCACTAACTGGAAACACAAAATGACCGACATCACAGACCAAATCGCACAATTAAATGAACTACTCGCAAAGGTTCAACAGCAAGCTGCACCAGCCCAACCCGCAACAAACGGCTGGTCACAACCCGCACCATCAACAACCGCTTTAAACATTCAAGGCGTGGGCGTACCCGTCAGCATTCAAACACCCGCAGGCAAAGTGCGTTGCACGTTTTGGCTCGGTGCAGAACACGCGGCAACACCAACGGCGTTAATGTCAGCTCTTGAAACGATGGTCAATTTAGGTTTGCCCGTCGATGCGTGGCAGCAAAAAGAACAAGGCGGCAACAACTGAGGCGGAAATAATTCAAACAACGGCGGCTACAAAAAACGCTGGTAAATCGGAGAAATCAAAATGTTTAATCAAGCCAAAGTGTTTCAACTTTTAACGCCTGCAAAATTCGTCGCACTCGACATCGAAACAGGTAACGCACCAAGTGAAGCGGTTGAAAACGCCGTTGAAAACTGGAAAACACCCAAGAACTGGAAACCTGAAACCGTCGAAAACAAACGCGCTGAAATGGCAGAAAAGAAACGCGACAAAGCCGCGTTGTTAGATGCCAGTCCGATTTTGTGCATTGCCTGTCGAACTGACCACAACAGCACCATTTTTCACTCGATGGGTGAAACGGATTTAAAAATCAACTGGACAGTCAGTGACCACGAAAGCGAACAAGAAATGTTAATCAAATTCAGAACGTGGGCAGATTCAACCATCACCACCGACACTGTTACGCTACAAACAACGCCTTTAAACTGATTTCTTGCACTGATTTTCATAACACAACTCCCAAAAAATACGCCAATGTTAAAAAACGATAACTTGTATGATTACCGCTTTCAGGTGCATTATATATCGCTATGTATCAAAGTAAATAGCGATTTGGTTTTTAGGATAAGGCAATGACAACACATATACAAAATAACGACATAACACCTTTATGGGTAACTGGTGATTTGCAACTTGCAGGCATTTTAGATAATCGAATTATCGAATTACTTAAAGCCATCAATCAAAGTGGTTCACTCAATCAAGCCGCTAAACAAGTTGGGTTAAGTTATAAAGGCGCGTGGCAAATTATCGAAAAAGCGAATAACAGTTCGCCTAAAACCTTAGTCACCACCGCAATCGGGGGTACAAAAGGCGGTGGAACGGTTCTAACCGATGCGGGACAAGCCTTGATTCATCTTTTTGAAGAATTGCAAAGCACACATAAACTTTTTTTGAAACAACTTAACCAAAATCTGGCGGCTAATCCTGATACGGTTTTGCTTTTTCAGCGTCTGGTCGTCAAAACCAGTGCGAGAAATCAACTTTTTGGTACAGTCATCAGCATTCTTCTCGGCAGTGTAAGTGCTGAAATTACGATAAAACTAAAAGGTAACGAGCAAATTATCACGACAATTAGTCTGTCGGATGCTCAAGAATTAGGTTTAACGCTCAATTCAGATGTGCTTTTACTTTTGAATAGTTCGGAAATCATGTTGGCGACAATTGATAATCCGAAGCAATTTTCAGCGCGTAATTATCTGACCTGTAATGTCATACAAATTGAGCAAGACCTTATTTATGCGGAAGTCACGCTTTTATTTGCTGGCGGTGAAATGCTGATTGCCACGATTACAAAACAAAGTTTGCTTGATTTAGGTTTAGAAAAAGGAATGCGTGTGTTTGCGGTATTCAAAACAAACGCGCCAATTCTCGGCACTAAATCTTGCCTGTAATCAACGGTTTTAAGCTGAATTTCACCAGTAATGGCGCGTGAAAAAGGTGAATTAACCAAAAAGTCAGCAGCAAAGTTGCCAGCGATATTTCTGGCAACCACGTTTCCAACATCGGCAACGTATTGGCTAAACCAACCACAGACAATGTCACAATTAACGGCAATAAATACAGCAACAACGAACTCAAAATTAAATGCGAATCGTCAATTTGAATGCGAACGCAATCACCCACATTCAAATCCGAATCACAATCCAGCGCAAATTCACGTTTCGGCAATAGTTTCGCTAGCGTCGCCGTGCCGCAAGACGTTTGTTGAATACAGCCGCCGCACGCGCTACTTTGCAGGCTTTTTATCCAAACCTGATTCGATTCAATGCGCGTGACGAGGGCTTGTTCTTCAATCATGACGGCAACCGCTTATTTCCACGCCGAACTAATTTCGCCCAACCAATCATTCAAACGCATTTCAGTTAATGCTTTTTGATTGTCTTCATCCAAAACCAGCCCGACAAATTTATCATCCATCAAGGCTTTAGAACGGCTGAACGTATAACCTTCGTTGTGTGTAAAGCCAATAAATTTCGCGCCACAATCCCCAAACGCATCGTAAATCATACCAATCGCATCGACGAAATTATCGGGATAACCTTCTTGATCGCCCAAACCGTATAACGCAATCGTTTTGCCTGAAAAATCCGCACCCGCTAACGTGGGTAAAAATTCTTCCCAACCTTCTGTTTGATTGCCGCAACTCAAACCAGGTAATTCACCATCACCATAGGTCGGTGAACCTAAAATCAACACGTCATACGTCAACAAATCCTCAACGGTTGCGTTACGAATGTTAACGGGTTTATCCGCAACTACCGTTTCGCCTAATTGTTTAGCGATTTGTTTGGCGACTTTGCGCGTGTTTCCCGCATCTGTTCCAAAAAAAATACCTACTTTTGCCATGACGTTCTCCTAAAATTAAAGAAATTAACTTTGAATTTGTAACAAACCAGCTTGAACAACAGGCTGAGCTTCTTCGGGTATAGACGTTTTTAACGTGATGGCGTGCAACCGTCCCGACGCTAAAACATCATTCAAGGTTGCCATTACACCTTGATGCTGTTTGACCAGCGACAAACCTGCGAAATCTTCACTTTCTACGCTAATCGTTAAATCACAGCCTTGACCTTCAATGCTGATTTTTGCTTTCGGATAGGCTTGGCTGATTAAGTTTGAAACTTCAGAATGCGTGACGGTTTCCGAATCCGTTTTGATGGTTGTTTGCAACATCGGCAACAAACTTCCGTCATTCGACATCGATTCCATAATGTCACAACCGCCAACGAGTTCGCCGTTAATAAACAATTGCGGGAAGGTTGCCCACTTTGAAATTTTGGGTAATTTTTCACGAATAAACGGAGCTTTCAAAACGTCAACATACGCAAAAGGAATGTTAATCGTGTTTAAAATTCCCACCGCTTTGGCAGAAAAACCGCATTCTGGCGCAGTCGGCACGCCTTTCATGTAAAGAATAACGGCGTTGTCGGCAAGTTGTTTTTCAATAATATCTTGTGTACTCATCATTTTTCTCGTGGGTTATTGGGTGACTTTTTCAGATTCTTCGTGTTCGATAACTTCAACGTCTTGTTCTCCTTTAATAACTTCGGCGTTCACAATGCACCGTTCGACATTTTCGCGCGAAGGAATATCAAACATGATTCGGCGCAACACTTTTTCCATAATGCCACGCAAACCGCGTGCGCCTGTGTTGTGTTCGATGGCTTGTTTTGCGATTTCTTCCAGCGCGTCTTGAGTAAATTCCAATTCCACGTCATCAAACGAAAATAACTGCTGATATTGTTTCACCAACGCATTTTTCGGTTCAGTTAAAACTTTAATCAGCGCATCAATATCAAGCGGTTCAAGTGGTGCTAAAACGGGGAATCGTCCAATAAATTCAGGAATTAGCCCAAATTTTTTCAAATCGTCGGGTTGCGTGGCATTCAACATTTCTTCTAATTTTGGTTTTTCTGCCGCATTCATTTCTGCATGAAAACCAATCGCCGTATGACCTGGCACTAAACGTTTTTCGACGTATTTTTCCAAACCTGGGAACGCGCCGCCCGCAAGAAATAAAATGTTGCGCGTATCAATCATGACAGAATCGCCGACGCTGCCACCTTGATCTTTGCGCCGCCCTTTGACTGACACTTTCACGAGAGAACCTTCGACCAAACGCAATAACGCTTGTTGTACGCCTTCGCCCGAAACGTCCCGCGTACCAATCGCTTGTTCGGGACTTCGGGCAATTTTGTCCACTTCGTCGAGATACACAATGCCCCATTCGGCTTTGCTAATATCACCATTCGCCACGTCGAGTAATCGAACCAAAATGTTTTCGACATCGTCACCGACATACCCCGCTTGCGTGAGCGTAGTTGCATCAGCAACAGCAAACGGTACGCCGACAATTTTCGCCAACGTGCTTGCCAACAACGTTTTGCCTGTTCCCGATGAACCAATTAACAAAATGTTTGATTTACCGATTTCAACGCTTTGGTCAGCACTACCTAAACCTGCGACTTTGCTATTTTCATGTTTCAGGCGTTTGTAATGGTTATAGACAGCAACCGCGAGAATTTCTTTTGCCAAATCTTGACCAATCACATATTGATCGAGTAATTCTTTGATCTCTTTAGGTTTTGGTAATTCTTTTGGAATTTCAGATAAGGCTTTTTTTTTGCCCCAACTCGACACAACTTGGCTTGCCAAAATTACACAGGCTTCGCAAATATGACCTTCCGCGCCCGCAATCATTGGCACAGAAGCCGAGGCTTCGATTTCACAAAATGAACAACGTTGTTTAGTTTCTTTGGTCATGACTTTCGCTCACTTTTGGCAAACTCGCCAACCACTCTTTTTGATAAATTTGCCGTTGCCGCTCCTGCATCACAGCACGAATTTTCGGCGTAGCGGTTTTTAATGACATCGTTTCGGCGTGACTAATTTTCAAACATTGAATCAAATGAAAACCCACTTCGGTTTCAACTACGCCGCTGATTTCCTTTTCTTTTAAGGCAAATAACGCCGCGTCTAATTCGGGATGAATTTTACCCGCCACAAGTGAACCTAATTCGCCGCCATTAAACGCCGTCGGACATTCTGAATTTTTCAACGCTAAATCTGAAAACTTCTTCGATTTACGTTTTAATTTTTCAGCAATTTCTTCGATGCGTTTCAAAGCAGTTTCACGGATATTTTCAGGAAAATCAGGATTGATACTGATGAGAATGTGCCGCGCTGTGCGTTGTTCTGGGCAGTAAAATTTTTCAGGATGCGAGTGATAATACAGCCCAATTTCCACCTCAGTTACAACGGGTGAATGTGCAGAAACTCGCTCTAATACCGCATTAACTTTGCATTCTCGACCCAACGCCGTTTTTAACGTTTCAACCGTTATCCCGTTTGCCGTTAAAACAGCTTCAAACTCTTCGTCACTTTCAAAACGTTTGCGAATTTCAGTAAAAGCAAAATCCAATTCTTTGTCGGGAACAATCACCGCCGCCGCTTCGGGCGAATTCAATACGCGCGTTTCAAGCGTAAATTCATTTCTGGCTTGAGTTTCAGAGCGACTTAATTCTTCTGGCGAAAGTTCAGCGGGCGGTTTTTCAAATAACGCTAACGCCGCTCGTAATAAGGTATACGGTTCGATGGCAGATGACATTTTTATTCCTCTGGTTCACGAAAATTGGGGTCAGCAGGTTCAAGCGCAGATTCGGGAACTTGCAACGTTTTATCAGGAAAACGAACGTGATATTGCATCGGCTGACAATCGCGCAACACTTTCAGAATTTCGCCTTGCGTGCCTTTTTCAAAAAGCACGTTACCGCTCATTCCCAAATCAATGTTGCATTTAACCATGTCATGAAATTCAAAACGGCTCGGATTCCAAAGCGCGTCCGCGTGAATCAATTCTTCGGTGCGACAGCCAACCATTTTTCCCAGTTCTAAAAAATGCACCGTAAAAATCACTTGGTCTTGTAAAAACGTGCCGACTTCAATCACATTTCCCACGCTGCCGCGTCGAATCAATAATTCACCGACTTCTTTGCCTGGATAAGTGCCGTCGTTCCGAACGTTTCGGGTGACGCGCACTGACGTACCAAACTCAAAACGTCCTTCGCCGCCACGTTCCTCGAAATCTTCGTTCATAGTTTTATGTCACCGAGCGACACAAAACCCGTTGATGGTTCGCCCATTTTGAACACTTTAAACACTTTTTCAGTTTGTGCGTCTGATTCAACAAAATCTTGATACGCACGTTGTAGCAGCGTTTTATAAACTGCTTTTTTCGTCGCCTCATCTTCTGGCATTTTGTCGCCCGCTTGGTTCAAATAATTGTGAAATCGTTGTAAAATGTGCAATCGATTTACATGAACCACGCTCGGTTCGTAAGCTAACTCAAAATACTGAAGAAAATCCTCAGCCGATTCTAATTCTTCCATTTCTTCTTCAAAATTCATGGTGCTACCTCGTTAATAATAAAAAATGGGCGTAAACCAAAAATAACACGCCCGAATTGAGGATTATCTAAGAATGAGCGACCCGCTCATCACTAAATTGATAAGAAATACGACGGGTAAAGTGGTTAAAAATAATACGACGGTAATAATGCCGTCTGCCGTTTCATTTGACATGATAATCACCTTTAAAACTCAGCTGCGCGTGATACTAAAAATAATTCACAAGTAAAATTTGAATACTAATAAGTAAATAAAGTACGAGCGAAACAAAAGCTATAATCCGAAGAAAAGAAAAGAAAATCGAAAAAAGCATTTTTTGCTTCAACATAACCATTGCCTAACTGACTCGTAATTCCAAAACATCTAACAATCCTTTTGCGCCGATTCGGTCTTTGTCATCCAGCGCGATTAACTTTTCAAAAATGCCGCGACTTAATTCCAAATTTTCTAGCCGCATATTCAAAAAACCAATCGATTTCAATGTAAATAAATACAAACGAATTCGCGTCAACGATTCTTTTAGCGCGTCAGTAATATGCGTGCGTTCTAATTGTTGCCAATCCGCTGGAAAATCAATGTTCTGTCGAATCAAATTCAAGGCTTTTTCAGAAATAATTAACGCTTCGGTTAAACGATGTTGGTAATAATAAAAGCGATTCAACGCCACCAACACATTCAACGATTCGGGCGCACGCAAATAGGCTTGAAGCAACGGCAATTCTGCTTCACCACTACCGTACAATTCGGAAGCAAATCGAATTAAATCTTGAACTTCCAACGAATCTGGTTGTTCAAAATACAAATCGGTAGCATCAAATTCGAGTAAATCCATCACTCACCACCTTGGCAAACGCTATCGGCTTCGCAAGTGCTACAACCTTCTGTTTCGGGAAACATCGCTTTTTTCTGATTAGTTTCTAACGCGTCTAATCGTTCGGTCAGACAGTTAATCGCTTTGCCAATCGGGTCAATAAATGGTTGTTCCAAATCAATGCCGCGTGGATTTTGAATTTTTACGCCTTTGCTCAACACCACTCGCCCAGGAATACCAATCACGGTGCAACACGCTGGCACATCTTTCATCACGACGGAATTCGCGCCGACTTTCACTTTGTCGCCAATCTCGATTGCACCCAAAATTTTTGCACCTGCGCCAATCAAAACATTGTTACCAATTGATGGATGCCGCCGTCCTTTGTTCCAAGACGTGCCGCCCAACGTGACACCGTGATACATCGTGACATCATTTCCCACAACTGCCGTTTCACCAATCACAACGCACGCGCCGTGGTCGATAAAAAAGCGTTTGCCAATCGTCGCACCAGGATGAATATCAATGTTCGTTAACCAGCGCGTGAACGCCGATAAAAATCGTGCTGAAAATTTCCAATTCGTTTTCCACAAAAGATGACTAATCCGATGCAACAAAATCGCGTGAACACCAGGGTAAGTAATTAACACTTCGGTCAAACTACGCGCTGCTGGGTCTCTGGCAAAAACACAGGTTACGTCGCTGTGCCAATCTTGAAAAATGGTTGGCATTGGGCGTTTTTGGGGTGACGAAAAAAACATCATGATGCGCCTCGCTATAACAGACATAAAAATTGGTTCAAATCATTAAACTGCGGCGCACGTTTATTCACGCTGGCAAATTGCCGAATCATTGGCAGTAATAAATTGGCTTGCAAACGGTTAATCTGAATGCCCAATTGCTGATAAGCGTGCATCACGCCTTGACTGCCCGAATGTTTGCCTAAAATAAATTGATGTTTTCGACCCATAATCGCAGGGTCAACGCCTTGATAATTGTTGGGATCTTTGAGCAACCCATCAACGTGAATGCCCGCCTCGTGACTAAACACATCACGCCCAATCAAACTTTTTCGACTGCCAATCGTATCGCCTGAAGCCGTTGCCACTTGGTTTGATAACACTGTAAATTCACGCAAATCAACGCCTGTTTCGATGCCGTAAAGTTGCTTCAAACTCACCACGACTTCTTCCAAAGCAGCATTGCCTGCGCGTTCACCTAAGCCGTTCACCGTTGTATTCACATGGGTTGCACCGCCCATCACTGCGGCTAAGGTGTTCGCGGTGGCTAATCCCAAATCGTCATGCGCGTGCATTTCAATATCCATATCCGTCACCGCGCGTAATTTACGAATTGCGTCCAATGTGCCGAACGGTTCACTAATTCCCACCGTGTCGGCAAAACGAATTCGACACGCGCCAGCGGCTTGAGCGATTTGCGCCATTTGCGCTAAAAAATCACTGTCCGCCCGCGAGGCATCTTCTGCCCCGACGCAAACTTTTAAACCTGCATCAACCGCCGTTTTTACACAGCGGTCGATAGTTTCTAAAACCCAGCTGCGACTTTGTTTTAACTTGTGTTGAATGTGTTGGTCAGAGGCAGAAATCGACAAATCCACCATTCCCACGCCTAAACCTAAACAATCTTGTAAATCACCTTCTCGCATCCGCGACCAAACCAGCAAATTACTGGGCAATTTTAACGCGGCAATCGCTTTGATTTCATCGCGAGCTTGTTCACCCATTGCGGGAATTCCGACTTCTAATTCAGGCACACCCAACGCCGAAAGTTGCGTTGCGATACTCAATTTTTCTTCTAATGAAAACGCCACGCCCGCCGATTGTTCACCGTCGCGGAGCGTCGTGTCGTCAATAATAATGTGGCGTGGCGTGTTCATGGCTTATTTGAAAGTTGGCGTGAAAGCGGCTTCAGGGTTTGCTACAGGTTCATTTGTGACGCTGTCCCAATAAGGCGATAATTTTCTCAACACAGCCACAATATCAGGCATCACTTTCAACACTTCATCGACTTCAGACATCGTGTTGTAGCGCGAAAATGAAAAACGAATTGTGCCATGTGCGGCAGTGTAAGGAATTTGCATGGCACGCATAACGTGTGACGGTTCAAGTGAACCCGAAGTACACGCCGAGCCGCTTGAAGCAGCGATTCCCGCTTTGTTGAGCAACATCAAAATTGCTTCGCCTTCTATATATTCAAACGCAATGTCGGTGGTATTCGGCAACCGATTATTCAAATCGCCTGTGATAAAAGAATTTGGAACAGTAGCAATAATGCCTTGCTCTAATTTGTCACGCATGGCTTTAACTTGGACGTTTTCATATTCCATGTGTTCCATTGCCATTTCGCAGGCTTTGCCCAAACCAACAATTGAAGCGGTATTTTCTGTACCAGCACGACGACCACGTTCTTGATGACCTCCACGAAGTAACGAGCGATAACGTGTGCCGCGACGCAAATATAAAACGCCAATGCCTTTCGGCGCGTGCAATTTATGACCAGAAATCGACAACATATCGATTTTGGTGTCTTGCAACATCATCGGAATTTTGCCAACCGCTTGCACCGCGTCTGTGTGAAACATCACACCAGCCGCATTTGCCATTTCTGCCATTTCAACCACAGGGAAAATTGTTCCCGTTTCATTATTCGCCCACATCACAGAAACGATTGCCACTTGATCAGAAAGCATTTTTTTATACGCTTCCACATTCAAACGCCCGCATTTATCCACGGGCAAACGGTGAATCGTGTAGCCTTCTTTTTCGAGGTTGTCGCACAAATTCAAAATCGCCGCGTGTTCAACGGTCGTGGTGATAATTTCTTTTCGATTCGGCTGCGCTTTAATCGCGGATAAAATCGCCGTCGAATCCGATTCTGTGCCGCACGAAGTGAAAATAATTTCTGAATCGTGTTCTGCGCCAATCAATTCTTGCACTTGTCCGCGTGCTTTTTTGAGAGCTTTCGCCACGCCGTCGGCAAATTTGTGAATCGAAGATGGATTGCCGTATTGTTCCAAAAAAAACGGAATCATTACGTCCACAACTGCTGAATCGACCTTCGTGGTGGCGTTGTTATCTAAGTAAATATCAGGCATGACCTGCTCCTTCGATGTTCACGAGTTTTTTCATTTCAGACGCTGGCACAACACGGAGAAATTCGCCTAACACTTCCATTAAACGTTGTTGAATTCCTGCGATGGTCATTGCCGCCATCTGGCACCCGTTGCACGCCCCAGTCATATTGACATAAACCGTATTTCCAACGACTTCAACGAGTTCAACGTCGCCACCATCTGCCATCAATTGCGGGCGCAACGAAGTTAAAACTTCTTCGATTTTTTTGATGCGTTGCACACTGGTCAAAGGTGTTTTGACTTTTTCAACTTCAACTTTTTCAACAGGTGCCGTAGACGCTGTAGCATCAAATTTTTCGCCTTTTTCAGCTAAAACTTTTTCCAAAATCGCTTCAATATCTTCGTGACACGCCGCGCAACCGCCGCCCGCTTTGGTGAAATTGGTTACGTCTTCGACGGTGCGAAGTTTGTTTGCCCAAATCATTTCTTCAATCATCACGGCATCAATCGCAAAACATTTACAAATCAACGCGCCTTCTTCGTGGTCATCTTTCCATTCCACGCCGCGATAATTTGCCACCGCCGCTTGCAACGCTTCGCGTCCCATAACAGAACAGTGCATTTTTTCAGGTGGCAAACCGTCTAATTCGTTGGCAATGTCTTGGTTCGTGACTTTCAACGCTTCGTCAATCGTCATGCCTTTAATGATTTCAGTCAGCACCGACGATGACGCAATTGCCGAACCACAACCAAACGTTTGAAAGCCTGATTCTTCAATGATTTCGGTTTCTGGATTTACTTTTAAGGTTAAACGCAACGCATCGCCGCAACTAATTGAACCGACTTCACCAATCGCATTGGCACCCACGACCGCACCCGCATTTTTTGGCGTGAAAAAATGTTCTTTTACTTTGTCTGAATAATCCCACATGACGATTTCCTCTTAGTGTGGTGTGCAAGATTTAGCGTCGCCGCCGTTGTTATCTGTCGAAAATGACGTACCGCACGCGCAACTTTTCACCGCATTTGGATTGGTAAATTTAAAGCCTGAACCTTCAACGCTATCCAAAAAATCGACCGTCATGCCGTCGAGTGCTGGCAAACTATCAGCATCAACAAAGACTTTAATTGCGCCATAATCCATCACAGAATCGTTTTCGCCTGCTGTTTCTTCAAGTCGCAAACCATATTGCAAACCAGAGCAACCGCCGTCTGTGACTTCGATTCGCAAACCACCTGTTGGCTTATCGGAAGTGCTGATAAAACGCTCTACAGCTTTAATGGCGTTATCGGTTAATGTAATCATTGTGAATCTCCTAAACGGTTTGGCATTGATTTTGTAGTTAAACATTGCAAGCCGTATGCCAGACAAAAATCAACGGCTAACTCGTTGAAAATCATGTGAATTAAAGACGGTGTGTAGCACTTTTCAGCAAGCGATTACAAACAATTGAATGATTTTTGTCGGGTTTGCTACAAACACAAACGAAGGAAACAAAATGAACATTGAAGATTTAGATTTGGGTGATATGGTTTACGCGGCGCACGCGATTTTGGATGACGGCACAAAGCCCGAAAGCCAAGAAGGTGATGTGTTGGCGAATGCGGGAAGTCGCGGTGTGATTGTGATGAAAGGTCATCATGAAGAAGAACCAACTCGCACCGTTTTTTTAGTGCGTTTTGAAGATAAAGAATTGAATTTAGGTAATCCGATTGGCTGTTGGGCTGAAGATTTAAAACTCGCCTGACAGTGACCAAGGTTCAAGATTTCATCTTGAACCTTGGTCAATCTTCGTCCCCAAAACAATTCAAATAATCTTTGCAATACTCACACGAAGGCGAACGACAAACGTAAATGCCTTCGGTTTCGCATAATTGTTTATAAATAAATTTCTTCCATTTCATATCATAAACGTTTTGCACGACCATTTCGGGAAAGTTATTTTTTAACAACGCAGATAAATCATCACGGCTAAACAGCCCCAAATCTTGCCACAAATGATTTTCACTTAAACACGCCGCGACGATAATTGTAATCAGCCATTCGGTTTCATCATTTTGATTTATGGCAAAACCACGCAAAAAACGCTCAAGTTCGTCCTTTTCAGTCATTCGACTAAAATCAAGATTTTGTTTGCGCGGAAAAATAGAAATGAAATAATCGGGGAAATGTTGCGTTAAAAGCGATTGAAACTGTAAATCGGTTAAGCCTAAAAAATTCGGTAACGCGCCTTCGCCAACTAACCAACTTGCCAGCATTTGAGCAAAAAATCGACTGTTTGGCGCGTTATCCGAATACGCTAATAACTGCTGATAATGGGGTTGTCGCATGGTGAAATCCTCACGCGCTAAATGTAAAACGTGTGGACGTGAATGTGGTCACGTCCACAAAAAAACCAACGACTAATACTCAACCCGAATATCTTCGTCACGCACAATCATCTGGCACGCCAACCGCCATTCTGACGGCAAATCGTCCACAATCATTTGTTCTAATTCTTCTTTGGTCACTTTGCCGATTTCACGCAAAACGGCTTTTTCTTTTTCAGTCAAAGGACCGCCCATGCGTTGATGTTTTTTGTCGATGCTCGACACTTTCACCACGCACGTTCCGCATTCGCCATCTTCACATTCAAAATTGATGGGGATTTTGTTTTCGGTTGCGAGTTTCAAAACAGTTTGTGTGTGACTGCCTGCTACCGCATAAACCGTTTTGTCACGGTACTCGGGGCTGCTAAAGGTAACTAATGCCATAAAAACACCTCAAAAAAGTTATTTGAATTAAACAGGTTTGACAGAAATTTTGCCGCCCAAAACTTGTGCCTGACACGCTAAACGATTGTGTTTGCCTGCCATATTTTCACGCAGCACTTTGTCTTCTAAAACAGAAGGTTCACTCAAATTGTTCCAGCCGTCGGTGACTTTCATAATGCACGTTCCACAATCGCCTTCGCGGCAACCGTAAGTGATTGCTGAACCGACTTTTTCAGAAACTTCGATTACGCGCGTGCCTGCTGGGACGGTGACGGTGACATTTATATCTTCAAAAGTAATGGTCGCTTTTGCCATTTTTTGTACTCCTCAAACATGAAAAAATAATCTCGAAAATTATCAATCTAGCCAATTTTCGTAGTGGAATCGGAGGATTCCTGTTGTTCATTGCCGTTGCGGGTCAATGAGTTTTGTACCGATGCGTCCGTGAATCGGTTGAATTTTTATAAATCTTCAAAATTGATTTCTCTCGCGCCACGCAAGCCCATCAATTCTTTGGCGAGTTCTAATCCGAACGCCTCACATTCCAAAATTTCTTCGTCGGTCGGAATCAATTTCACCCGCAAACCTGAAATCGGCACGCGCAGTTTTAAACCGCGCAAACGGTCTTCGACCATTCGCACGCCTTCGCCTGTCCAGCCATAAGAACCAAACACACCACCGAGTTTTGTTTTCAAATTCACCACCGCCAGCGATGAAAGCAAATCCCAAATCGGTTTCACCGCATCGCCGTTAATCGTTGGCGTTCCAAGAATTAAACCATCGGCTTCTTCAATCAAATCCACAAACGGCGCGACTTCGCCGCCTTCCAAATCGTAAAGCGACACGCGCACATCAGGTACTTGCATTGCGCCGTTATAAATCGCTTCTGCCATTTTTCGCGTGTTGCCATACGAGCTGATATAAAAAATCAACAACGTTTTTTGGTTTTCACTTAATTCGCTGTGCAAGGCAGGGCTTGAAAGTTCTCGATAACGTTTAATGTAACGTTGTGGACGGTCGCGCAAAATCGGGCCATGCGCCAGCGCAATCGTTGAAATCGTCAGGGGGTCAATCAATTCCAACGCCGAAAGCACATAACTTTTGAACGGACGCATTATGTAAGAATAGTAATACTCAAACGAAAATCGAAAATCGCCGACTTTGTCATTGAATAAACGGTTGTCGCAAAAATGACAGCCAAAAACATCACCCGAAAACAAAATCTGTTCTTCAGGCGAAAACGTGCATTGCGTGTCGGGCCAATGCAAATACGGCGTGTGTAAAAATTGCAAGGTTCTGTCGCCCAACGAAACTGAATTGCCCGTCAAAACAGGCGTAAAACGAAGCTCTTCCTGTTTCAACAAGCCTTTGAGCATAGATTGCGCTTTTTGGGAAATATACAATTGCGCTTGCGGCGCACGACGCATCAATTCTGGCAACGCGCCCGTGTGGTCAGGTTCTAAATGATTTAAAACGATGACTTTAATTTCAGAGTAATCCGCCACACTTTCGAAACGGGCAAAAAAATCGCTAGCAAAACCTTCTTTCACGGTATCAATCACCGCGACACCTTCACTGCCGCGAATCACATAAGCGTTATAAGTCGTGCCATTGGCGGTTTTTAGAATAATATCGAACGTCCGCAAATTTGAATCGAGTGCGCCAATCCAATGCACCCGCTCAGATAATTCGACGGCTTTCGGAATTCCCGCCGCGTTTTCTAATTCAACGCTGTTCATTTCGACACGCTTTGGCAGAACGTTGTTTCGGACAACTTTCTAAATCGCTTTCACCTGTTTCTAAATCTAAAAAACGCGCCACTTCGTCATTATCAAAACCCGCCATGCGATGATTTCCGATTTCCATCAACGGACGACGAATTAACAACGGTTCGGCAAGCATCAAGGCAATCGCTTGTTCGGCATCGATTTCATCAGGATTTAATTCACCATTTTTAATCGCAGGCGCGGCGCGATTGAACCATTCGACAACAGGTTTTTCACCAAAAAACGAACGTAATTTTTCAGGTTCACTGCGCCAATCGTGGGTGAGTAAATCATGCTCAATCAGCCAATGACCTGCTTCGATGAGCAGGTCTTTTTGCTTGGTATTGTTGCCACAACCGATTTTTTCGTAAAAATGTATGAGTGCCATAGTCGTCAATGGGCTTGTAATTCAGCCATTGCCTCCGCCATTTTTTCAGGGGGAATGCCCGTCAATGAACCAGGCGGATTGATGGGAACATTTAGCGAGTCAAGAATCGCACCTTCAATTGGACAAATCGCGGCACATTGCGGCACATCAAAATCTCCTACACATTCGGTACATTTTTTCGGGTCGATTAAGAAATGTGGCGCAGCTTCATAAATCGCTTTGCTCGGACAAAGCGGCTCACACGCAAAACAATTGACACAACTTTCGATAATTTTCAGAGCCATAACGTTCTCCTACGCGGTCGCACGTTGTTTAACTTCGTCCAATTTTCCAGCCGTCGCCATTTCGTTATAAACCAACATCACAGCCGCTTCAATTTCTTCCATTGCGTGTTCACCGTTTGGTGTAATGCCTGCGTTTTCGAGCATTTCCCACGGTTCATAACCAATTTTTGAACACAACACCGCCTCACAACCTTCTAACGCACGAACAGTTTGTTGCAACACGCTTTCACCGTCGCCGCAACTCGTATCGCCACCGCAATACTGGTCGGCTTTTCGATGTGAAATAAACCGCACGCCATTTGGCGACGCTTCGTAAATTAAAAATTCTTTCGCATGACCAAAATGCACGTTAATCACGTTTTGACCACTCGTTGCGACCGCCATTAACACGGGGCGCGTGTTGAGTTTTTCAGCTTTCACTTCAATTTTTGCGGCGCGTTTGCTGTTCATTTCGGCTTCAATCGCTTGATGAATGACTTTGCGTTTTTCCATTGCGGCTTGATAGTCGATTTCCATGTCTTCGATTTTGTCGAGCGTGAATTCGTCGCCTCGGTCTTCGCCCAGCATTCCGACTGCATCCGCGCGACATTGTCGGCAATGACGCATCATGTTCATGTCGCCCGCGCATTCATCTTGCAAGGCTTGTAATTCATCATTTGTCGGACCGCGTTGTCCCATCACGCCGTAAAATGTGCCGTGTTCGGCTTCGGCAATGAGCGGCATGACGTTGTGTAAAAACGCGCCTTTTTCTTTGACGATTCGGCTGACTTCGGCGAGATGTTTATCGTTCACGCCAGGAATTAAAACTGAATTCACTTTGACTAAAATGCCTTTCGCCACCAGCATTTCTAAACCTTTTTGCTGTTGTTCGATAAGGATTTTGGCGGCTTTTTCACCTTTGATGCGTTTGTTTTTCCAAAAAATCCACGGATAAATTTTTGCGCCAATTTTTGGGTCAACACAGTTAATCGTGATGGTGACGTGGTCGATATTGTGTTTCGATAATTCTTCGACAGCATCAGGCAACGCTAAACCATTCGTTGAAACGCAAAGTTTAATGTCGGGAGCTTCTTCGCTTAAACGACGGAAGGTTTCAAACGTGCGTTCAGGATTGGCTAATGGATCGCCAGGTCCTGCGATACCTAACACCGTCATTTGTGGAATGTTTGCCGCAACCGCCATCGTTTTTTTCACGGCTTGATTTGGTGTTAATAATTCTGAAACAACACCAGGACGGGATTCATTCGCGCAATCGTATTTGCGATTGCAATAATGGCATTGAATGTTACATGCGGGCGCAACGGCGACGTGCATTCGGGCGAAATAATGATGTGCGTCTTCCGAATAACACGGATGATTTTGGACTTTCGCACGAATTTCGTCGGATAAATGATTGAGTTGGTCGTCGTTTGAACCACAAGAACTTGCAGCGCAACCGCTTTTTTGAGGGGCATTTAAAACTGGCAATTCCATGAAAGTCACCTTGTTTGTGTGATTGTTTCAAGGGTAAATGCACAGACTGTACCATTTTATAACCTTTTGATTTTAAAATAATTTAGTTTTTAAAAAAAACAAATTGTTTGGAATACTACAAAATAGATTGTAGAAAGCGGCACAATTCATAAGAATTTAAATATAGATTTTCAGATAAATAATTTCCACTTTTTGCTAAATTTGTCGTTGGTGCATAAATAGCAAAATAGCGTAATTTGAAACATGGTTATTTGAACTTTAAAGCCAGAATTAGGTAAAAGTTACCTTGTTTTGTTTTGAATAAAAACTGACTGGAAAAATCGAGTTTTTTCAGGCTATCGGACTTTTAAAAAACACACATAGATTAAAACGAACTGTTACTTACCTCTTTATGCACCAACGCTCAATTTTGGTGCAAAAAATAAGATAAAGCACTGAATAATGCAATATCGAAATCATCACATTAAAAATATCATTAAATTACAATTGGTTATATTTTGGCTCGTTTACTGCTTTCATCAAAATATTATGTTCAGTTAATTTAATATGAGGTATTAAATATGAATAAAAATACGATAAAGTGCTTTAATGAGTTATATGAAAAAAACGACGAGATTCGTGATATTTACCAACAGTATCAGCATTGGCAAAGTAATTTATCGGCTGGCACGTTAGAACGTAAAAGTGCGGAAGCCGAATTATTATTTCGCCGATTAGGTATTACATTTGCGGTTTATGGCGAATCGTCTGGTTCTGAAAGATTGATTCCCTTTGATATTGTGCCGCGTATTTTTAGCGGTTCTGAGTGGCGGCGTTTGGAATTAGGTATTAAACAACGAGTGCGTGCGCTTAACGCTTTTTTGCATGATATTTATCACGAGCAAGAAATTATTAAAGCGGGCGTAATTAGCAAAAAACAAGTGCTTGGAAATGCCTTGTATCGCCCTGAAATGCAAGGCGTGAATTTGCCGAATCAGGTCTACGCACAAATTGCAGGCATTGATTTGGTGCGCGTGTCTGAAAATGATTTTTATGTTTTAGAAGATAATTTGCGGACACCTTCAGGCGTGTCGTATATGTTAGAAAATCGCAATACGATGATGCGTTTATTCCCCGAATTATTTGCTAGTCACGCCGTTGAACCCGTTGAACATTATCCGCAAATGTTACTCGATACGTTGCGTGAATCCGCGCCCGCGCACGTTAGCAATCCAACAATTGTTGTGATGACACCAGGTTCTTATAACAGCGCGTATTTTGAACACGCTTTTTTAGCAAGCCAAATGGGTGTCGAACTCGTTGAAGGACAAGATTTATTCGTCCATCAACAAAAAGTCTATATGCACACCACCGAAGGACCTCAACAAGTCCACGTTATTTATCGTCGTGTTGATGATGATTTTCTCGATCCACTCGTATTTCGTCCCGATTCAACACTTGGCGTGCCTGGTTTGTTAGATGCTTATTGCAGCGGCAATGTTTCGCTGACAAATGGCGTAGGAACGGGCGTTGCCGATGATAAATCCACCTATTTTTATGTTCCCGAAATGATTAAGTTTTACTTAGGTGAAACGCCATTGCTTTCAAATGTTCCAACATGGCGATTAAGCGAAAAAGACGATTTGAAATACGCCTTAGCCCATTTGCCTGAATTAGTGGTGAAAGAAGTTCAAGGTTCGGGCGGTTACGGAATGTTGGTGGGACCAACAAGTTCAAAAGCTGAAATTGAAGCCTACAAACAACGCATTTTAAAAGACCCTGCGAATTTTATCGCGCAACCGACTTTAGCGTTATCAACGTGTCCAACCCTAGTCGAATCAGGCGTTGCACCGCGTCATGTGGATTTACGTCCGTTCGTTTTGTCTGGCAAAGACATTCGTTTGGTTGCTGGCGGATTAACCCGCGTCGCACTTAGCGAAGGTTCATTGGTGGTAAATTCGTCACAAGGTGGCGGCACAAAAGACACTTGGGTTTTGGAGGACTAAAAATGCTATCTCGTACAGCAGACAATTTATTTTGGATGGCGCGTCATATTGAACGGGCTGAAAATATCGCACGAGTTTTAGATGTCGCGCATCGCACGTCGTTATTGCCTTTAGACGTTGATGGAACTGAAGCGTATTTGTGGTACGCACCGTTAAATATCACAGGTTGCGCCGCAGGTTATGAAGAAAAACATGGTTTAGCGCGTGCAGATGCCGTGACACACTACATGGCTCTCGACCCTGATAATCCGTCAAGCATTTACAACTGTTTAAAAATGGCGCGTGAAAATGCCCGCACCGCTCGTAGCGCAATTACCTCTGAAATGTGGGAAATCATTAACGCAACGTGGTTAGAACTGAATCGTTTATCAAAGCAAATAGATATGAATGATGAAAAATTTTCGGATTTTTTTGATTGGGTTAAAGACCGTTCTCATTTATTTCGCGGTGTAACGTTAGGCACCATTATTAAAGATATTGCCTTGAGCTTTATTAAATTAGGCACTTTTTTAGAGCGTGCTGATAACACAGCCCGTTTGCTTGACGTGAAATATCACATTTTGTTGACCGAAAAAGAAAATGTCGGCAGTTCAGTCGATTATTACCAATGGGGTTCGTTACTTAAATCAGTTAGTGCGTTTGAAGCCTATCGAAAAATTTACCGTGATGTGATTTCACCGTTGCGAGTTGCTGAATTACTGATTTTAAGGGACGATATGCCACGTTCGTTACACGCCTGTATGAATGAAGTTGAAGCCGCGTTGCTTGAAATTAACGGTTCAGCAGGCAAAGAAGCACGTCGAAGTGCTGGCGAACTTCACGCCGCACTGCATTTTGGTCGTATTGAAGATATTTTTGAAGACGGTCTTCATGAATATCTCACCTATTTTTTAGGTCAAACCTACTCGTTAAGTCAAAACATTCGTGATGCGTATTTAGCACGTCAAGAACGCTTTGAAACGTTACCTATTCGCAGCGCGGGGCAATCACAACAACAAACTTAAAATAATAACTATGACTTATTGTGTAGCGTTGAAGTTGAATACAGGAATGGTATTCGCGTCAGATTCAAGAACCAATGCGGGAATTGATCAAATCTCGAGTTTTAAAAAAATGCGTCATTTTTTCAATGCAAATGATCGCGCCATCGTGATTTTAAGTTCGGGCAATCTTTCGATTACACAAACCGCGATAAATTTAATTGAGCAAAATAGCCGTCATCCAGAACGCCGTAACATTTTAAATGCTGAATCGATGTTTGATGTCGCACAATTATTGGGCGACTGTTTAAGAGAAGTTCGCAAAACCGACATGGTGTATTTATCGCAAAGTAACATTGATTCAGGCGTTAATTTTATCGTCGGCGGACAAATTAAAGGTGAACGAATGCGTTTATTTTTGGTTTATTCGGAAGGCAATTTCATCGAAGTGAGCGAAGAAAATCCGTATTTTCAAATCGGCGAAACCAAATACGGCAAACCGATTATTGACCGCGTGATTAAGCCTGACACCGCTTTAAATGATGCGGTGAAATGCACGTTAGTTTCATTTGATTCGACGATGCGTAGCAATTTATCAGTCGGTTTTCCGATTGATTTGGTGTGTTACAACGTCGATAGTTTGCAGTTAGATTTTCAACATATTACCCAAGACGATCCGTATTTTTCACAAATTAGCCATAATTGGTGTGATGGTCTACGCAATGTTTTTGCGTCGTTACCGAATCCCAACTGGTTAAGTTAATTGTCGGTTTCGTCATTTTTCAACATAAAATTTTTACGAGTTGACCATTATGACTATTCGCGTTGCATTGCATCATAAATCACATTATGTGTTTGATCGCCCCGTTGTTGCTACGCCGCATGAAATCCGTTTGCGTCCCGCCGCGCACAGTAGAACGCCAATTTTAGCGTATTCGTTAAGCGTCAAACCTGAAAAACATTTCATTCATTGGCAACAAGATTCTTACGGCAATTTTATTGCGCGAGTAACGTTCACTGAGCCGACGCGCGAAATGGATATTACCGTTGATTTATTAGCAGATATGACGGTTATCAATCCGTTTGAATTTTTTGTTGAAGATTGGGCGAATCATTTTCCTTTTGAATATCCAGACACGTTAAAAGTAGGATTAGCTCCGTTTTTAGAAACTGAAACAGCGGGCATTTTTCTCAAAAAATGGCTGACGGAATTTAAAAAAGGCGTTCCCGCAGACATCAACATGACCGATTTTTTGGTTTATATAAATCAAAAAATTTATTTACAAGTTTCGTATTTAATCCGTATGGAAGTCGGCGTACAGAGTTGCGAAGAAACGTTAGAAAAAAAATCAGGTTCATGCCGTGACAGCGCGTGGTTATTGGTTCAGATTCTTCGTCATTTAGGCATTGCTGCGCGTTTTGTGTCAGGTTATTTAATTCAACTTACCGCTGATGAAAAACCGCTCGATGGACCAGAAGGACCGACAGCCGATTTCACCGATTTACACGCTTGGTGTGAAGCCTATATTCCTGGTGCGGGTTGGGTCGGTTTAGATGCAACATCAGGTTTATTAACTGGTGAAGGACATATTCCGCTGGCGGTTTCAGCTACGCCAACCTCTGCTGCACCCATTACGGGCATGACCAGCATTTGTGAATCCAATCTTGATGTTGAAATGTATATCACGCGAATGTTTGAAGACCCGCGCGTGACAAAACCTTTCAGCGAAAGAGAATGGGACAAAATTCGCACGTTAGGTTTGTTTGTTGATGCCGAATTGGAAGCAGGTGATGTGCGTTTAACGCAAGGTGGTGAACCGACTTTTGTATCTGTCGATAATATGGACGGCGCAGAATGGAACATCGAAGCGTTGGGTCAACAAAAATGGGAACTTGCCAATGTTTTAATAAAAAAAATGCAAGACGAATTCACCTCAGGCGAAGTCACACATTTTGGTCAAGGCAAATGGTATCCAGGTGAACCTTTACCGCGCTGGGCATTAAATGTATTTTGGCGTGTAGATAAAATGCCGATTTGGCGTGATAAAGATTTAATCGGTAATACGCCAGCAGAAATTTCAGCTTCAATGATGCAACGTTTTTCGGTGCAATTGGTTCAACGTTTAGGCTTAAATTCAAGTTACGGAATGCCCGCTTACGAAGACCCTTGGATTGCGATTAACGAAGAAAGTCGTTTGCCTGGCAATATCGACCCGCATAAACACGATCTAAAACGCCCTGATATTCGCAATAATTTAGCGAAACAATTACGCGACGGCATGACATCGGTGACGGCGTATGTTTTGCCGTTGAAAGCGGTTGGCGAAACAAATGTCAGTTGGGAATCCAGCGCGTGGCCTTTAAGACATGACCGTTTGTATTTGTTGTCGGGTGATTCGCCAGCAGGTTTGCGTTTGCCGCTTAATAGTTTGCCTTGGGTCATGCCTGAAGACGTTGAAAGAGAGCCAGAGCGCGATCCGTTTGCAAAACGTTCAACGCTTTCAGATTTTCCATTGCACAAATCGAGTGCGTTTCCATTGCCGAAACCGTACAACAACAAACCCAAATCCAGAGAAGTTATTCACACCGCGTTAGTGTTAGAAATTCGTGATGGCTTTTTGTATGTCTTTATGCCGCCGCTGATGTATTTGGAATCGTGGTTGGAGTTGGTCGCCGCGATTGAAAGTTGCGCTCAAAAACTTAATCAACCAGTGCGTTTAGAAGGTTATCCGCCACCGCGTGATTCAAGAATGTTGTCTTTTTCGGTTACGCCAGACCCTGGTGTAATTGAAGTGAACATTCACCCGTCTTCAAGTTGGGAAATTCTTGAACAACGCACCCAAAAATTGTACGAAATGGCACGAGCAACCCGTTTGTGTGCAGAAAAATTCATGCTTGATGGTCGTCATACGGGAACAGGCGGTGGAAATCACATTACCTTAGGCGGTGCGACACCAGCTGACAGTCCATTCTTACGTCGTCCTGATTTGTTAAAAAGTTTAGTGACGTATTGGCAACAACATCCTGCATTATCTTATTTATTTTCAGGGCAATTTATAGGACCGACAAGCCAAGCACCGCGTGTTGATGAAGCGCGTGATGATAATTTGTATGAACTCGAAATTTCGTTCAAACAAATGGGCGAAAAACTTCAATCAGGCGTAGAAACGAATCAGCCTTGGTTGGTGGATAGATTGTTGCGAAATTTGTTGATTGATGTCACAGGAAACACGCATCGCGCTGAATTTTGTATTGATAAATTGTATTCGCCCGATTCTGCGACAGGGCGTTTAGGTTTATTGGAATTACGCGCGTTTGAAATGCCGCCACATTATCAAATGAATTTGTTGCAATCGTTATTGTTACGCGCTTTGGTGGCTAAATTTTGGAAAAATCCGCTTCAAGGTAAATTGGTTTATTGGGACACCGCGTTGCATGACCGTTTTATGTTGCCGTATTTCATTGAACAAGATATGCGCGATATTTGCCGTGATTTGCAACATTCAGGTTATGCGATTGAAGATGAATGGTTTGCACCATTTATGGAGTTTCGTTTTCCGCGTTATGGCAGTGTGGTTTATGACGGTGTGCAACTCGAATTACGTCAAGCGATTGAACCTTGGCACGTTTTAGGCGAAGAAGTCACAGGTTCGGGAATGTCGCGCTATGTGGATTCATCAGTTGAGCGTTTGCAAGTCAAAGTCACGGGCATGATTGGAAATCGTCATCAAGTGGTTTGTAACGGTCGTCTTGTGCCATTGCACCCAACTGGTGTTCCAGGTGAATTTGTTGCGGCAGTACGTTTTAAAGCGTGGTCGCCACCGTCTTCATTGCACCCAACAATTGGACGACACGCACCTGTTGTGTTTGATATTTACGATAGTTGGAATGGGCGTTCAATTGGCGGTTGTACTTATCACGTTGATCATCCAGGTGGACGAAATTACGACACATTCCCGATTAACGCGAATGAAGCTGAAGCGCGTCGTTGCTCACGTTTTTGGAGTCACGGACACAGTGCGGGCGCAATGTTTGTTCAACCCGAAACCCTCAATCCACGATTCCCGATGACGTTAGATTTACGTTGGAAACCTTAATTTTGATTTAGGAAAATCTTATGACTGAAAAACGAGTATTCACGTTACAAGAAAATTCAAAAGTTTTATGTGAGCTTCCCGTTTTAGAAGGTACAACAGGGGCTAATGTTATAGACATTAAAAATCTGTACAGCCAAACGGGCATGTTTGCTTATGACCCAGGTTTTAATTCAACTGCCAGTTGCTCGTCAAAAATTACGTTTGTCGATGATCAAGCGGGCGCGTTGTTTTATCGCGGTTATTCGATTGGTGAACTGGTTGAGAATTGCAGTTTTTTAGAAGTGAGTTTTGTGCTGTTTTATGGTGAATTGCCTACGCCAGAAGAATTACAGGCTTTTGAAAAGAAAATCACGACGCAAACGTTGGTTCATGACCAACTTATCAATTTTTTCAAAGGTTTTCGCCGCGATGCTCATCCAATGGCGGTTATGGTTGGCGTGGTTGGCGCGTTGTCGGCGTTTTATCATGATGCGTTAGATATTCAATCTGCCGAAGACCGCGAATTAAACGCGATTCGGTTAATTGCGAAAATACCGACGATTGTCGCCATGTGTTACAAATACAGCGTGGGCTTGCCGTTTATGCAGCCGCAAAATAAATTGAGTTACGTCGAAAATTTCATGCGAATGTTGCTCGCCACGCCTTGTGAAGAATTTGTAGCGAATCCCGTTTTGGTTCGTGCGTTAGAAAAATTTTTAATTCTTCATGCCGACCATGAACAAAATGCTTCGACTTCAACCGTTCGGTTAGCAGGTTCAAGCGGCGCAAATCCGTATGCATGCATCACAGCGGGAATTGCCTGTTTATGGGGTTCAGCACATGGTGGCGCGAATGAAGCCGTTTTAAATATGTTTCAAAAAATCGGAACGCCTGAAAACATTTCAGGCTATATCGCCAAAGCAAAAGATGAAAATGATCCGTTTAAATTAGCGGGTGTGGGTCATCAGGTTTATAAAAAATATGATCCACGCGCCAAAATCATGCGTAAATTGTGTTTTGAAGTTTTGGGCGAATTGAATTTATTAGATGACCCATTATTTCAAACGGCATTAGAAATTGAGCGTATTGTTTTAGAAGACGAATTTTTTGTCAGCCGCGAAATGTATCCGAAAATTGATTTTTATTCGGGCATTTTGTTGCGTGCTTTGGGTATTCCGAAAAATATGTTCACCGCGATTTTTGCAATGGCGCGTTCAATTGGCTGGATTACACAATGGGACGAAATGATTTCTGACCCAAATCAACGCATTGGTAGACCACGTCAACTTTATTGCGGCGTGCCTGAACGTCAGGTTTAGCGTTTAATCAACTGGAATTTTATGAAACAACTTAGCCATTCGGGGCAACAAATCATCCACAAAACGTTCATCTAATAATACTTTTTGACAAACTTGCCTATTGCCTCATCACTAGCATCTCGTGGAACTTTGATGACGCTTGTTTAGTGCGACACCCGCTTGCTAAAAATCGTCTAGCTAATGAGATAAAATAATAGCTCTACTATTTACATAATCGCGTATTACGTTTATATTTTACTAAATCGTGTACAACAATTAACGGAAATAAAGCTATGAATAACACAATGATTGATTTTTTAAGCATCCTAAAGATTCGCCTCAGTAACGTAATTATTGATGATACCTACATCGAACGTTTACTTGAAGATTTAAACAGCTTAAATAATCCACAACGCCAACAATCTAGTTTAAACAATACATTGGCTCTTAGCTGCGAGCTACATTCAAATTAAAATATCATTAGAATAAAAAACGATGGGTGTTCAAGTGTTAAGCAAAGTCGAATCAAATTTGCAATGTATCATTTATTTAAGTACAGCTACGAAATCAATGACGGATGTCGAAATTGAAGATTTATTAGTTTCCGCCAGAAAATTTAACGCTACACAAAATGTTACAGGGATATTGTTCTATTTAGACGGCAACTTTGTACAATATATTGAAGGAACTGAAGATGCTTTACATAAAGTTTATCAGCGCATAACTCGAAGCTCTGTACATAAAAACATAGTTCAAAAGGTCAAGGAGCCTATTGCTATTCGTAATTTTCCACATGGTTTTCTAGGAGCAACTACGATATCAAAATATGCACTATTTAAATTGCAACAAATGGATGGAAAAGAGAAATTCAATAACGGATTGGCGATTGTAAGATTTTTAAAGGCTATTATTGAACTGGAACATCGAAACCTTCGTTTTTCGTCGTTGGATAGCGTAGTACATAAATAACACCAAAAACCAATGCTAAATACGCATTAGATTGTCCGAATTGCGATACTCGAATACAAACAGCTTGCTAAACACTTTACTCGATACAACATGACGAAAATAATTCGCCCAGCCTCTCAATTTCGGATTTAACAACTAAATCAAGTGTTCCGTTTTGATAGTTGGATGCGATTTAATTAACGTGCGAATGTTTGCCAAAAAATTTTGATACTTTGCTTTGATGGCTTCGTCAGCAATTTACAGTTATATTTCCAAAAGTTAAAGCCTAAAAAAGAGTGCATTGAAGTCTTTTATAACCGCAAACGTCGGCACTCAGCTAATAGCTAGATGTCACCCGCGAACTTTGAAACATATAAAAAAGTCGCTTAATTTTTTGTCCTGATTACTGTTGAAAGATCATGTTTAAATTTTTAACATAAGACTTGAAACTAGCAGCATTTCCTATCTTTCCTTCACCAAAACTAACATTACCAATAATGGTTCCATGGTGTTTATTCCCTGAATAATCCTTTGCTGTATCATCAAAAGGATAATATGCAACCAGCCCGTTGTTTAAATCGGCAAACGTTGGTGTGAAAAGAGTTGGAAGCAAACTCAGCGTGAGTAAAGCGAGTGGTTTTGTTTTCATTTTTTAAGCCTCGTTGTGTTGTAAATCTTCGATTTCTGTGTGGGTTAAGCCTGTGAGTTCTGAAATGGTTTGTAAATCTAAACCTTTAGCGAGCATTCCTTTGGCGATTGCAAATTTAGCTTTTAATTCACCTTCTGCAAGACCTTTTGTTATGCCTTTTTCAATCCCTTTTTCGATACCTTCCGCAAAAACCGTTTGCTTGTATTCTTCATCGTTAAACTCATCAAACATTCGAGCGCGTTCGGTGGGTGAGATAAGGTCATTTTCAATCGCATCAAAAATTTTTTGAATTAACAATTCGTGATAATTAGATTCCTCGACTTGACCATCTAACGTGTCTTGAATTGCGTCCATCCATTCTTTGTAAGCGACGGGCGTTTTTTCGTTGGCATATTTTGGACAAAGGTAAATAACTTTGTGCGGAATTTCATTGATGCCATTGCCGTCTAAATCTTTCGGATCAAAATCAATCGTCAGCACATCTTTTTGATGCTTATCACCCGACGTTAAAACGACAATTGTGAAAACTTTTAGCGGTGGACGATAATTTTCTGCTTTGGCTACTTGTTCCAAAATTGCCGCGCAGTGATAGTGCAGAAAACGGTCGTAATGGTCAGAGTTTCGTTTATGTTGAATATCAACAATGATGCGATTTTTTTCATCTTGCGCGTATAGGTCAAAACGCAAATCGACGTTTCCAATCACAGGATTAAAGGCTTTTTCTGTTTCTACAACGTCAATTTCTAAATCAATACCCAAGACTGCTTTAACAAAACCTTTGAAAACTTCTACGTCACAAAACGCTTTTTTAAAAATTACACCGTACTGTAATGAGGCAACTTGTTTCATTTTTTCACCATATATTTTTGAGTTGAACGGGCGAGTTTAGAACCCGCACCGACAGTTTAAACCTCGTGATAAATCGCCGCACCTTCATTTAAGAATTCTTGGGATTTTTCGTCCATGCCGAGTTTCAAGGCTTCTTCAGCAATGCCTTTTTCAGCAGCATAATTTCTAACATCTTGGCTGATTTTCATCGAACAGAAATGTGGGCCACACATCGAACAGAAATGCGCGACTTTTGAAGATTGTTTTGGCAAGGTTTCATCGTGGAATTCACGCGCTTTTTCAGGGTCTAAACCGATGTTGAATTGGTCTTCCCAACGGAATTCAAAACGCGCTTTTGACATC
>CAIPQN010000044.1 GCA_903867225.1 uncultured Pseudomonadota bacterium
ATCCATTTAACGAAAAATAGAATATCGTAGAAATCAATAACGACAATGGATTGAAGTCATAAACCACACTTCAATAGGGGGTCAATTAAAAACGATGTTTTTTGTTAAAAAGGGGTCAAAATTCAGCCGTTGGTAACACCATATCAAAACGCCTGTTTAACAGGCGTTTTTTTTATCCAATTTTAGGTCAGTTCCAACACATCTTGCATATCAAACAAACCGTATTCTTTGGTATGTAACCAAATAGCAGCTCTCACCGCACCATTGGCAAACGTCATTCGACTTGTGGCTTTGTGAGTAATTTCTAAGCATTCTCCTTCATCGGCAAACATTACTGTGTGTTCTCCAACAATGTCACCTGCTCGAATAGTTGAAAATCCAATTGTTTTTTGGTTTCGTTCGCCAGTGTTTCCTTCACGCCCATAAATAGCACAATCCTTCAAATCACGCCCTAATGTTGTTGCAATGACTTCTCCCATTCGTAATGCTGTACCCGATGGTGCATCAATTTTGTGGCGATGATGTGCTTCAATAATCTCAATATCTGTATAGTCACCCATTACTTTTGCAGCCATTTCTAGTAATTTTAGCGATAAATTTACGCCGACACTCATATTGGGAGCAAGTACCACTGAAATTTCTTTTGCTGCTTGAGATATTTCTATTTTTTGAGTGTCGCTATATCCTGTTGTACCGATGATAATTTTTTTACCTGCTTTGCGGCAAATTTCAACGTAGTTCATCGAAATTTCGGGGCGAGTAAAATCAATCAATATATCAAAATCATTCAATGCTGCGTTTAAATCATCACCTACTTTGACACCTAATTCACTAATTCCAGCTAATACTCCAGCATCATTACCAATACTGTGGCTACCAGTTCGCGCAATTGCTACGGTGAGTTTGGCTTTATCGCTTAACGCAACCGCTTTGATTAAACATAATCCCATGCGTCCTGTTGCGCCAACTATTGCAATTCTTATCATTATTTATTTACCTCCAAACAAATTTTTCAAGCTATCAATCCACGAAGATTCTTGAGGACTGTGGTGTGTACCGTTGCTTAAAAGTGATTCCCCTAATTTTTCGACTAATGATTTTTGTTCGGTTGTTAAATTAACGGGAGTTTCAATTAAAACTTTGCAAATTAAATCGCCAATCGGACCACCACGAACAGGTTTTACCCCTTTTCCTCGTAGACGGAATAATTTTCCTGTTTGTGTTTCGGTTGGAATTTTTAATAAGACTTTTCCACCCAATGTTGGTACTTCAATTTCGCCGCCTAAACAGGCAGTTACAAAACTGATTGGAACTTCACACGATAAATTGGCACCGTCCCGTTTAAAAATAGCGTGTGCTTTGACGTGAACTTCGATATATAAATCACCTGATGGTGCGCCCATTTGTCCAGCTTCACCTTCACCTGACAAACGAATTCTGTCACCAGTATCAACCCCTGCTGGAATTTTTGCAGATAAGGTTTTTTCATCTTTAACACGTCCTTGACCGTAACATTTTCCACAAGGATCTTTAATTTGTTTGCCAGTACCCCGACACGTTGGGCAAGTTTGTTGAACAGTAAAAAATCCTTGTTGCATCCGCACTTGTCCGTGTCCATGACACATTGAACACGTTATAGGAGAAGATCCTTTTTTGGCTCCTGAACCTGAACAATCTCCACAAGTGACTAATACAGGAATCCGAATTTTCTGTTCAGTGCCTTCCACAGCTTCTTCTAAAGAAATCTCAAGGTTGTAGCGTAAATCTGAACCACGCTGCCCACTTTGTTGACTTCCACCGCTGCGTCTACCAAACATGTCACCGAAAATATCGCTAAAAGCATCGCCAAAATCGCTCGCTCCACCACGTCCCCCCATTGATTGATCAACACCAGCATGACCAAATTGATCGTACGCTGAACGTTTTTTAGGATCCGATAAAACTTCGTAGGCTTCTTTAACTTGTTTGAATTTTTCTTCCGCCGCTGCTGGATTATCAGCATTACGGTCTGGATGATGTTTCATCGCCAAACTGCGATAACTTTTTTTGATTTCAGCATCGCTCGCATTGCGCTCAACGTTGAGTATTTTGTAAAAATCTTCTTTAGTTGCCATAAACTCTGATGTTAAAAATTGAAAAAATTAGAGGATTAACCTCTCTGATTATTATAAGGGCGATACTCTAAAAAACGAGTTACGAAATCAGTCCGTATTTTTAATAATGTGATGAATGCGCTTAAAGCCTAAGCCGATACCGATTAAAATAAATGGCACTACCGCGCCTTCAACAATTTCTGGATTAACTTGCCAGCCTAAAGCGTGTAGTGTTTCTGCCATTGCACGAATCAAACTTGCTGCATAATAAGTAATTGCGACGATTGAAATGCCTTCAACCATCTGCTGCATTCGTAATTGCATTTTAGCGCGTAAATCCATCGACGTGAGCAAACCTTGATTTTGTCGTTCAATAATAATATCAACTCGCGTCCGTAATAATTGACTTGTATTGCCAACGCGCTCTGAAAGTGAAGTAAAGCGATTTGAGGTTGAACGACAAGTATTTACGGCTGGTTCAAGTCGCCACTTGATAAATTCACCAATTGTCTGAGTTCCTTGGATTCGCACTTCGCGTAAATCAATTAAGCGTTGCTCTACCAAATTATAATATGCGCTAGCAGCAGCAAAACGTAAATGATTACTCGAAATATGATTTTCAATTTCAGCCGCAAGTATTGTTAATTCGTCGAGTAATTTTGCATCATTTCCTGCCGACTGCGTCATTGTATTGGTAATTGTATAGAGTTGTTGATCTGCTTTTTTTAATTCGGGATAAAGTTTTCGTGCAATTGGAAATGCAAGTAACGCAAGAACGCGATAATTTTCAATTTCAAATAATCGGCGCATGAGCCGTGCGCCTTGTTCTACACGCAAATTTTTATTGATAATTAAAAAACGACTAAAGCCATCAACATGAATACGAAAATCTGTAAATACAGATGCGGCACCGCCTGCAACGGTTGATCCAATTAGTAAATTGCTCGCAAAAAATGGCACGATTTTAACCAAATCGGGGGCAATGTTTTCACTTACATCCACAATCGAAGCATGTGTTGCTACAAGAATTGTGCCTGTCAATGACGATAACCAATCAGCAGGTACTTTTTTTAACGCAGGTTCTGTAAACGGTTGTTCTTCTGCTCCCTCTACATAAAATGTGTAAGTGCTAAATTCTCCATGTTGTTCCCAGCGAATTTGAAAGGTGTCGAATGCCGCACTAAAATGATCAGCATCAGCGGTAGGTGCAGGAATACCGAAACGTTCACAAAGTTGATTTAAATGTTGGCGTTCTTGAATTTTTTCATCATTGGAGCGTGATAATGCCAGATGACTGGCACGCCCAGGCAAACCTCTAATTATTGAAGAACGCGCATGAACTTCATTGTGCAACACAAAACGTTGTGCGTGATTTTCAGGAATGGGATAAATAGTCGTCACAGAAAAAGGCAAATAGGTCAATGAGATTCAGGTGGGACGCATTATCATGTTAATTGATAATGCGTTAGCGATAAAAAATGCGATTACTTTTCAAGCGCAGAACAAATTGGACACCAGCCAGAATAGCCCATTGCGGTCATAGCTAAACCGATAAGCAACAAAGGAATGCTTGCTGTGAATACAGACGTTAATAATGCTGCTACGCCACCGTATAAACGGTATTTTTTTTGTTTATCATCTAAGTTCAATTCAAATTTAAACAAACGTTTATAATCAAAATTCATTTTAAAACCTTCTATGTATAATGTTGTTATTAAAAAATAAGCCAGATAACTGGCTTTGCCTACATTCAAACTATACACAGCTGCTAAAAATCTGCAATTAAAAATTATGGATATAACCTCAATTATCGCACCATTGAATGATGCACAACGCGCCGCTGTCACGGCACCTTCGCAAGCTATGTTGATTTTAGCGGGGGCTGGCAGTGGAAAGACGCGCGTTTTAGTTCATCGTATCGTATGGCAAATTCAAGTCAATGACGTATCGCCACAAAGTATTCTCGCGGTGACTTTCACCAATAAAGCCGCCAATGAAATGCGTGGGCGAGTTGAATCGTTGTTGGAAAATAGCGCGTCAGCCATGTGGATAGGAACATTTCATGGTATCGCACATCGCATTTTACGCCGTCACGCAGAGCAAGCGCGTTTGCCAAAGGATTTTCAGGTTCTCGATTCTAATGACCAGCAGCGTTTGATTAAGCGATTGTTAGTCGATTTAAAAATTGACGAAAAAGAATTACCCGCAAAAGAAGTGCTTTGGTTTATCAATGAGCAAAAAGATGCGGGTTTGCGAAGCAAAGATATTATCGAAAACACAGACAAAAATACACGCCGTTTTCTGCGAATTTATCGTGATTATGAAGCGTTGTGTGAACGTTCTGGTGTGGTGGATTTTGCGGAATTATTATTACGCGTTTACGAATTATTGCGTGACAACGAATCGCTGTGTGTTCAATATCAAGAGCGATTTAGTCAAATTCATGTTGACGAATTTCAAGACACAAATCACATTCAATATGCGTGGTTAACCTTATTAAGTCCGAATCGTGACAATCTTTTTGTCGTCGGTGATGATGATCAAGCAATTTATGGTTGGCGTGGCGCGAAAATCGAAAACATTTACAAATTCCAATCGCATTATCCTCAACATAAAGTCATTAAATTAGAACAAAATTACCGCTCAACAGGTGCGATTCTTAAAGCCGCAAATGAAATTATCGCTAACAATAAAGGACGCATGGGCAAAGCCTTATGGACAGAAATGTCGGACGGCGAAAAAATTGCGGTTTATGCCGCCTATGATGAAAAAGACGAAGCAAAATATGTTGTGGAACGGATTCAGAATTGGGTCGAAGCTGGAAATAAACGCAATGATGTAGCGATTTTATATCGTTCTAACGCGCAATCTCGTCAGTTTGAAGAGCAATTGATGTTAACCAAAACACCATATCGCGTTTATGGTGGATTACGCTTTTTTGATCGTGCAGAAATTAAAAACGCACTGGCTTATTTACGTTTATTGGCAAATCCCGATGATGATGCGGCGTTCGATCGCATTGTAAATACGCCCACACGCGGCATGGGAGCAAAAACAATTGATGCGTTACGTCAATTAGCAAATGAAAAACACGTTTCATTGTGGATAGCTGCTGTTTCATTATCAGAAGAACAAAAATTAAGCGCACGCGCCGCAAATGCGCTATCTAGTTTTTTAGATTTAATCATGCAATTTGAGAATAAAACAATGGACTTATCTTTGGGTGAAAAAGTCCAGTTTGTAATTGAACAAAGCGGCTTAATGGCATTTTATTCACAAGACAAAGTCGAAAAAAGTGCAGACAAAGTTGAAAACCTAAAAGAGTTAGTGAATGCCGCTGCCGCATTTAAATACAAGCCTAATGAAGAAGAAAATTTGTCGGAATTAGCTGCTTTTTTAAGTTATGCAGTTTTAGAATCGAGTGAACCACAAGCAGATGAATTTGAGGATTGTGTGCAATTAATGACATTACACACAGCAAAGGGTTTGGAATTTCCGCTCGTTTTTTTGGTTGGTGTAGAAGAAGGTTTATTTCCAGCACAACAATCAATTTACGAGGCTGGTCGATTGGAAGAAGAACGTCGATTGTGCTATGTCGGCATTACACGAGCGATGAAAAAGTTGTACATCACACACGCTGAAAAACGTTTTTTATATGGACGTGAAACTACACCAAGCAAGTCGCGTTTTTTAGGCGAGTTACCGAAGGAATTACTCGATGAGATTCGTCCTAAAAGTAATGTATCGCGACCAGTGACTGCAAGAATATCTACTTTTTCTGCAACCACACTACCATCTGAAATTAAAACAGACAGCCACTATCAAATAGGACAAAAGGTAAATCATGCCACATTTGGAAACGGAGAGATTTTAAATATAGAAGGTGAGGGTGAAAAGGAGAGAGCGTTAATTAAATTTCGAGGCGATTCACGCTGGTTGATGACGATTTATCTTTAAAATTTAAAACGAAATGAGCTTGCCATTTTTATGACAAGCTCATTTTTAGAAACTTACAACGCGCTAATTTTAACGTGTTGCGCTTGTAGATTACCGAGCGTCGATTGCAATTCCGCTAAACGCGCCCGTTCTTTTTCGAGAACAGCCGCTGGAGCTTTTTCAACAAATGACGGATTGCTTAATTTCACGTCGATGCGTTCCAATTCGGTTTGAATTTTAGAGATTTCTTTGTCCAAACGCGCTAATTCTGCAGTTTTATCAATCAAGCCAGCCATTGGAATCAAAATTTGCATTTCACCCACAATCGCCATTGCCGATTCAGGCGCAACTTCGTCCGCATTCAACCACGTCATCGTTTCCAAACGCGCCAATCGATTCAAATAAACACGATTCGTTTCTAAACGTTCCGCATCTTGCGGCGAACCATGTTGCAATAAAACAGGTAATGGTTTGCTCGGTGCAATGTTCATTTCGCCGCGAATTCGACGTACACCTAAAATTACCGCCATCAGCCAATCTGTATTTTGAACCGCATCGTTATCAATTTTCGATTCGTCAGCAATCGGATACGGCTGCAACATAATCGTATCGCCTTCGATGCCAGCAAGTGGCGCGACACGTTGCCAAATTTCTTCGGTTATAAATGGAATAATCGGGTGAGCTAAACGCAAAATCGTTTCCAAAACATGCAACAAGGTTTTGCGCGTGCCACGTTGCAAGGCTTCGTTATCCGATTGCAACGCTACTTTGGTTAATTCCAAATACCAATCGCAGTATTCATTCCAAGTAAAATCGTAAATTGCTTGCGCCGCCAAATCGAAACGGTAGTTATCGATTGCGTGGCTGGTCGTTGAAATCACTTGATTCAATCGCGCCACAATCCAACGGTCAACGTGCGAAAATTCACATTCGCCCGTCAAACCACAATCGTGTTCTTCGGTGTTCATCAGAACATAACGCGCCGCATTCCAAAGTTTGTTACAGAAATTGCGATAACCTTCTGTGCGAGCCAAATCAAAACGAATATCACGACCTGTTGACGCGAGCGATGCAAACGTAAAACGTAACGCATCTGTGCCGTAAGATTGAATGCCGTCAGGGAATTGTTTGCGTGTGGCTTGTTCGATTTTTTTCTGCAAATGTGGTTGCATCATGCCAGCCGTGCGTTTGGCAACGAGCGTTTCTAAATCAATGCCGTCGATAATATCAATCGGGTCAAGCACGTTGCCTTTTGATTTGGACATTTTTTGCCCTTCGGCATCTCGTACTAAACCGTGAATATAAACTTCTTTGAAAGGTACTTCGCCACGGAATTTCAAGCCCATCATAATCATCCGCGCCACCCAGAAGAAAATGATGTCAAAACCTGTAACTAAAACGCTGGTTGGATAAAAGGTTTTTAAATAATCAGGTTCATTTTTGCCATCCCAACCCAATGTCGAGAACGGCCATAACGCTGACGAAAACCAAGTATCCAAAACGTCTTCGTCTTGTTTTATAACGTAATCGGTAGGCAAATTATGTTTTTCACGAATCGCCGCTTCTGATTCGCCAACGTAGATATTACCTTTGTCGTCGTACCACGCAGGAATGCGATGTCCCCACCAAATTTGACGTGAAATACACCAATCTTGAATGTTTCGCATCCAGTCGAAATAAGTATTTTTCCAATTGTCTGGCACAAATTTAATATCGCCATTTTCAACTGCTGCAATCGCAGGCGCTGCGAGTGGTGCGACTTTCACATACCATTGATCAGTCAAAAAGGGTTCGATTACGCTTTGACTACGGTCGCCGCGTGGCACCATCAATTTGTGGTCAGCGATTTTTTCAAGCAAACCTGCCGCTTCAAAATCGGCAACAATTTGTTTGCGAGCTTCAAAACGGTCTAAACCACGATATTTTTCAGGTACAAGCACATCATCATTGATGCTGGCGTTGACGGTTAAAATGTTAATCAAACCGCCGTGTGGCAAATCTTGAATTGCCGACGTATGACGGTGGCGCGTCCACACTTCGTAATCGTTGAAATCGTGAGCAGGCGTGATTTTTACGCAACCTGTGCCAAATTCGGGGTCAACGTATTCATCAGCAATAATTGGAATTCGACGACCTGTTAAAGGCAATTCCACAAATTCGCCGAGCAAATGCTGATAACGTTCATCTTTCGGATTGATAGCGACAGCGGCATCACCGAGCATGGTTTCAGGGCGTGTTGTGGCAACGATTAAATGCCCTTGACCATTCGACAACGGATAACGCAAATGCCACATAAAACCGTTTTCTTCTTCGGATAAAACTTCTAAATCCGAAACCGCCGTGTGCAAAACAGGATCCCAATTCACCAAACGTTTGCCGCGATAAATCAAACCTTCATTGTACAAATTGATGAAAACTTCTTGCACCGCGCCAGACATGCCGTCATCCATCGTGAAACGTTCACGCGACCAATCGAGCGATGAACCCATGCGGCGTAATTGGCGGGTAATTGTGCCGCCCGATTCTTCTTTCCATTCCCAAATTTTTTCGATGAATTTTTCACGTCCGTAATCGTGGCGCGTTTTGCCTTCAGCGTTGCAAAGACGTTCCACCACCATTTGGGTGGCAATCCCCGCGTGGTCAGTTCCCGCTTGCCACAACGTATTGCAACCTTTCATTCGGTGATAACGTGTGAGCGCATCCATAATCGTGTCTTGAAACGCATGTCCCATGTGCAAACTGCCTGTGACGTTTGGCGGCGGAATCATGATGCAATACGGTTCGCCTTCGCCAGATGGTGCGAAATACTGTTTGCTTTCCCAGTTTTCATACCAACGTTGTTCAATATCGTGTGGGGCGTAAGTTTTTTCCATGATTTTTCCTTATGAATTTTTAAAATTAGAAATTTATTTTTTTTAAACGGATTGCAATTATCGCAGACAAAATCAGCACAACGACTGAAAAAATTAGCAAAATTGTCATTGGCACACCGATATTTTGTGATTCAGTTGGCTCAATTTCAGGCAACGCTTCAAGCGAATGCGCGACGGGCAAATCCAACATCACATCTTTTGTCATCGGTGGATAGCACACGCCACGTTCCGCGCAACCTTGAAAATACGCCCGCAATTTAACGGTTTGTGCGCCATGATCTTCGCGCCACAACGGCACGTTGAAATTCAAGTCTTCGGACAAAACCTCAACATCGCCAAAGGCTTCATCATGTTTTGGCAAACCATTCGGAATCGTGTAATCACCAAGTTTAACGCCGTCGCTGTTGACTAATTCGAGCTTTATTTTTTCGCGATACAAATAATAATTTGGCGCAATTTCCCAATTCACATAAATCGTGTTGCCATTTTTAACATTGGCAGAAAACTCAAAGGCTTGTTCGGGTTGCAATAATTCATCGCCAAAAAGATTTAATTTTAATGCGGCTGTATCTCGAACTAATTGCTCAAGTGAATCTGCTGCGAATAGGGGGGAACTGAATAAAGTGAAAACAATTAAAATTAAACGATAACGTGACATAAGCGTCTCCAAAATTAAATAGTTAGGCGTGTTCGACAACATTATCATAGAAAATAAGCGAATTTGCCTTTATATTGTCGAAACATTCTTACCTTCAATTCGTTTTTATTTATGAATATCTTTCGCTCCCTTTTTATCACGATTATCGTGATTTCTTTTTTAGAGCTTTATGTATTACTTGCAGTTGGCAGTGTGTTAGGTGCATTTCCGACGATTTTTTTAATTATTATGAGTGCGGCATTAGGTTCTTTTTTGCTGAAACAACAAGGTTTGGCAACGTGGCAACGTTTTCAAGAATCAATCAAGCGGCAAGAAACACCAGCCTATGAATTGGCGGAAGGTTTTTTAATTTTACTTGGTGGTGCGTTATTACTTACGCCAGGTTTTATTACAGATGCGGTGGGTCTAATTTGTTTATTGCCTTCGTTACGCAGCAAAATAATTACTTATGCTATGCAACATTTTTTTGTACCGCCAAATAAAAATGACAATGTGTTGGAAGGCGAATTCCGTAAAGATACTGAATAAATGACTATTTTACGCGCTCTGGCTTGTCAAACTCTCGCGTTATTACTGACGCTAGGGCTTGCTTATTTGCAGCCTATTTTCCACAATCCGATTGTTTTTCTATTTACACAAAGTAGTTTCGCGGTTGGTAATTCGTTTTTGCTACGCCAACCGACGTGGTGGATTCCGATACATTTGTTATTTTTGCCCAGCGTTTTTATTTGTTTTACGTTAGCGTTACCTGCTTGGATTTATTTGCTCACGGTAATCGTATTAACATTAGTTTTTTGGGGAACAATTCGTGGCGATGTGCCGTTATTTTTATCATCATCAGAAGTCGCGGAGGTCGTAATTGCATTGTTAAAAAAAGAAAATGCTCAAACATTTGTAGATTTAGGTGCGGGTGTCGGTTCAGTAGCCATCCCAGTTGCAGAAAAATTACCAACTGTGCAAGTTGAAGCCTCAGAACGTGCGCCGTTACCGTGGTTAATCAGTGCATTTCGCGGTCGAAATTTATCGAATTTCACTGCGTCACGGCACAACTTTTTTACCACTGATTTTTCAAAATATGATGTTATTTTTGCCTTTCTGTCACCCTTAGCAATGCCCGAAGTTAGCGAAAAAATAAAACGTGAAATGCGAGTAGGAACACTGTTTATATCTTCTTCATTTCCTGCGCCAAACTGGCACCCCGAAAGAATTCTTTACATCAACGATCGTCGCGAAACTTTGTTGTATCTTTATCGGGTACAAAAAAATGAAACATCTCAAACTGTATAGATTATTTGATTGATGTTAGCGACTGTATTTTTAAATTTAATCAAACGAGCTTTTATGAAAAAATTATTATTCCAATTCGACACCGATTTACATCCTTCCGTTTTTGACACGGTGGTGGGTTATGACGGTGGGGCAGATCATGTGATTGGTCACGGAAGTTTAACGCCTGAAAATATCGCCGCATTAGTTGATGGCACCATTTTTACTCGTGCGCCTAAAGACAAAAAAAATACCGCTATTTTTGTCGGTGGTAGTGATATGGCGGCGGGACAAATTTTATTTGAGGCAGTACAAAAACATTTTTTCCCAGGTTTTCAAGTTTCGGTAATGTTAGATAGTAATGGCAGCAATACGACAGCGGCTGCGTGTGTTGCAAAGTTAGCGTCGAGTGGTATTTTGACTGGAAAAAAAGCGGTTATTTTGGCTGGAACAGGACCTGTGGGGCAACGTGCAGCCGCTATGTTAGCAATGGAAGGTGCTGAAGTGACTATCACTTCACGGCAATTATGGAATGCCGAAAAAGCCTGTGAAGCGATGCAAAAACGTTTTAATGTTCACATTCATGCACAAGCAGCGGCAGATTTTGATGAACGCGCCGCCGCAATTCAAGACGCAAACATTGTGATTGCAACGGGCGCAACGGGCGTTGAATTATTGAAACCTGAACATTGGCAAAATAATGCCGCATTAGAAATGCTCGCCGATGCAAACGCCACGCCACCGTTGGGAATTGGCGGTATTGGTGTGATGGATAAAGGCATTGATTGTCAGGGCAAAATTGTTTGGGGCGCGATTGGATTTGGCGCATTGAAATTAGCTTTGCATCGGGCGTGTATCGCGCAATTATTTGAAGATAATAAGCACGTTTTGGACGCTGAAAATATCTTTGCATTGGCGAAAAAAATGGCATGAATGTAGAAAAGTTGCGCCAACACGCTAACCAAATTTTTCAAGCTGGAATTGCTGCTGCAAATCCTTACAAAGCCGTCAAAAAACATTTCGTTTTGAATGAAAAATTTTCAAAAATTCACATTGTTGCTTTTGGAAAAGCTGCGTGTGCGATGGCAAATGCTGCTCAAGAATTGATTCCCGTCAATTTATTGGGTGACGCGATTGCAATAACAAATTATGAAAATGTTGTCGCTGTTGAAAATGTCGAAGTGGTTGGCGCGTCACATCCGCTACCTGATTTAGCTGGTTTTGAAGCCGCAAAACGCATTGCTGAAATCGCCAAAAATGCCAAATTTAACGAATTGGTTTTGGTGTTAATTAGCGGAGGTGGATCAGCGTTGATTCCGTATCCTGTCGATTCGATTTCGCTTGAAGAAAAAATTGCTGCGACAAATTTATTGCTGTCGTGTGGCGCGACCATTCATGAAATCAATTGTGTTCGTAAACATTTGTCTCAGTTGAAAGGCGGACATTTAGCCAAAATGATTTCCCCTGCAAAATGTCACGCGCTGATTTTATCGGATGTTTTAGGTGATGATTTGAGTGTGATTGCGAGCGGTACAACAGTTGCTGATGAATCCACATTTGCCGAAGCTATCACCATTTTGAAAGAAAGAAATGTGTGGAATGGCACGCCAAAATCGGTGCGAGATTATTTAGAAGATGCGATTTGTGAAACACCGAAATTTATTGAAAATGTTGAAAATACGTTAATCGGTAGCAATTTGATGAGTGTTGAAGCAGCGGTAAAATCCGCACAATTATTTGGTTACGAAGTCATTCATTATGATTACCCATTATGTGGCGAAGCGCGTGATGCAGCAGAAAAATTTGTCTTAGTGGTAAAAAATACTCGCCTTGAAAATGAAAAAATTGCTTTCATAACAGGTGGCGAAACCACCGTTACATTGTGCGGCAACGGGAAAGGCGGACGCAATCAAGAAATGGCATTGGCATTTGCTATTGCGGCTGAAAAACACGGTTTAACAAATAAATGGACATTTCTAAGCGGTGGCACAGACGGCATTGACGGCGTAAGTCCCGCAGCTGGTGGAATTGTTGATGCGGGAACGTTACAACGTATGAAAAATGCAGGTGTAAAACCCGCCGAATTACTTGAAAATAACGATTCTTACCACGCGCTGAAAAGCTCAAACGATTTATTGATAATTAGCGCGACGGGAACAAACGTCGCAGACTTACAAATTCTATTGATTCAAACAGAGGGAAATTCATGAATACACAAAAAATTGGTTTTATCGGTGGCGGAAATATGGCTTCTAGCTTACTCAAAGGTTTAATTGCGAGCGGACATCCCACGCAACACCTTTGGGTTTCAGATACGAATGCTGACACTCTTTCGCTTTTAGCCGAACAATTACATATCAATACATCGTTAGATAATACTGTCGTAATTGATGAAGTGGATGTAATCGTTTTAGCCGTGAAACCTCAAGTAATGAAAAGCGTGGCGGAATCATTAGCTGAGTCAATTCAAACAAAAAAATCGTTGGTCGTTTCAATCGCAGCGGGCATTTCACAAGCCAGTTTGAGTTCATGGTTGGGCGACGAAGCCGCGATTGTGCGTTGTATGCCGAATACGCCCGCGTTAGTTTTAACAGGTGCAACGGGTTTGCACGCAAACTCCAATGTTACCGATGAACAAAGTGATTTAGCCGAAAACATTTTGCGTTCCGTGGGAATTGCATTATGGGTTGAAACCGAAGCCGAACTTGATGCCGTCACAGCAGTTTCAGGTAGCGGTCCCGCGTATTATTTTTTATTGATGGAAGCGATGGAAAAAGCGGCGTTGGAAATGGGTTTAAATGCGAATACCGCGCAATTATTAGTTCAACAAACAGCGTTAGGTGCGGCGAAAATTGCACTCGAATCTGCCGAATCCCCTGAAAAGTTGCGCGAACGTGTCACGTCACCAAACGGTACGACACAAAAAGCGATTGAAACATTTCAAGCAGGCGGTTTTGTCGAATTAGTTGCCAAAGCATTAAACGCAGCGCGTGATCGTTCGATTGAATTATCAAAACAAGAGGTTTAAATCATGGGCATGAATTATTTTACCAATCCAATTGAATTGGTTTTGAACACCGTTTTTTCGTTGTATATCGGCGCGGTGATGCTGCGTTTTTTATTGCAATGGTGTCGAGCAGATTTTCGTAATCCGATTTCGAAATTTTTGATTATGCTTACGCATCCGCCACTGAAAATTATGCGGCGTTTTATTCCGTCAATTGGAAATATCGACACGTCTTCGTTGGTATTGATGATGACGTTACAAGTATTCGCGGATGGTTCGTTGGAGCTATTACAAGGCGCATCGATAAGCATTGGCGGTTTGATTTTGATTTCATTCGCCCATCTTTTAGCGTTGTTGCTCAATGTTTTGTTTTATGCGGTATTTGGTCGGGCGTTGTTGAGCTGGTTTAATCAAGGTAGTTTTAATAATGTTTCGATGTTGCTTTATAGTTTGACTGAACCAATGTTGAGTGTTTGTCGTGGAATGTTGCCAAATTTAGGTGGTTTAGATTTGTCGGTGATTTTAGCGATTTTGGGGTTACAACTTGCTGAAATGTTGATTTTGCCACCGTTGTATCAATTAGCGAGTTTGATTTCTTGATTGGATTTTGAGTAAGGCGTTGAGCATAAAAAAGCCCCGATTTGCAGTGAATGCAAGTCGGGGCTTTTTTGTTTTGACCGCGATACTGGATAGCGATACTATTTCACAATGAAAAGAAAACATCAAAAAACACTCGAACTCATTTACGCTCGCCCAGTTTCTGCAAATGTACGTTGGTTGGATATTGAAACCTTATTGCTTGAACTCGGCGCAAAGATTGAAGAGCGTGAAGGTTCACGGGTATTGATTAAATTATTTGACGAACGGCGCGTGTTTCATCGTCCACATCCCACACCAACAACCGATAAAGGCGCGTTAGCCAGTTTGCGTGATTGGTTATTTAACAACGGAGTAAAACCATGATTAACCAAATGACGATTGACGGCGTGAAAGCGGTCATTACTTACGATTCCGACATTGATATGTTTCGCGGCGAATTTTTAGGTTTGAATGGCGGCGCAGATTTTTATGCGAAAGATGCCGAAGGATTAAGACGTGAAGGCGCGATTTCACTCAAAGTTTTTCTGGAAGCGTGCCAAGAAGATGGCGTTGAACCGTTTAAATCGTATTCGGGAAAATTTGTGTTGCGAATTCCACCCGAAGACCATGCCGCGATTTCGATTGCAGCGAGTGCGTCAGGAAAAAGTCTTAATCAATGGGCGGTTGATACGTTAAGGCAAGCGGCTTATTGAATTTAACAACACAAAAAAGCCCCGACGGCGTGATGCAATCGGGGCTTTAATTTGCTTAATATCTAAAATCTAAATCAGGTTTATCAAGTAATTCAGTAAGCAAATTTCTAATTGAATCGAATGCGCTACCGCGTCCCATACATACAGCTTCATTTTTAGAAAAGCTCTTTAAACGTCTATAAACATCCTCAACTAACAATTCGGGGCTACGGTTTTCATCATTTGGTGTGTGTGTTCCTATAGTTGAAGTTGCATCTTGGCGGGAATTCTGAAAAATCGTGAGCAACGCTAAAATTCCTTTCGGGCTGCGGAACTGTGATTTGTAAATATATTGCAGTTGTTCAAGATTATTCATTCTATTATATTGCCGCCACGCATCTTCAATATCATCTTCGCTCATGCTAAATGCTTTCGCTACAGAACTAAAAAACCCCATTTTAAACCCCCACTGAATCAACAGTAAAAAATAATCAAAAAATTAGCTGAATATGTTAGATTGCAAACTTGAAATTAACCACCAAATGAAACTGATATTTTCCCTGTAGGAGTTTGTATTTATGAAAGTTTGCGAAAAAATTAAACATTTGCGTCAAATGCAAAACTTATCACAGGAAGAAGTTGCAGAAAAATTGGGAATGACAACAAATGGTTATGGTGGAATTGAACGCGGTGAAGTGGATATTAAGTTGTCGAGGCTTGAGCAACTTTCAGATTTGTTCGGCGTTAATTTGTCAGATTTAATCGAATTTGGTGATAAAACCGTCTTCAATTTAATTACAACAGATTCAGGAACTCAAAGTTATTGTAGTATTGATTCAACTTCATCCGAGAACATAAAACTAAAATGTGAAGTTGAAAAATTGCAAATGGAAGTTGCATATTTGAAAGAAATTATCGAATTGATGAAAAACAAATCATAAAAAAGCCCCAATTGCAGTGAATGCAAGTGAGCAGATTTACATTATTCAAATTAAACCACCATGAAAAAAAGCGATTTTAATTACCACCTACCCGAAGCGTTAATCGCGCAGCAGCCTTTATCTGAACGCACCGCCAGCCGTTTATTGTGTTTAAATCGAGAAACTGGCGACACGCTAGACCGACAATTTAACGACTTACTCGACTTCATCGAAGCCGACGATTTACTCGTTTTCAATGATACACGCGTCATTCCAGCTCGTTTGTTTGGCACGAAAACGACGGGCGGAAAAATTGAGATTTTGATTGAACGCATTTTGGATGAACAGCACGCGCTGGCGCATATTCGTTCGAATAAATCGCCCAAAGCGGGAGCGCGAATTGAATTAGATAATGGTTATTTTTGCGAGGTTGAAGGGCGCGATAACGATTTGTTTCAATTACGTTTTGATAATGAAAAACCATTGTTAGAAATTTTGGCTGAAATCGGACACATTCCATTGCCGCCATACATTGAACGCGCCGACAATGAAAACGATTTCACGCGCTATCAAACGGTTTTCGGCAAAAATTTAGGTGCCGTTGCTGCGCCAACGGCAGGATTGCATTTTGATGAAACAATGTTAGAAAAAATTCACGCGAAAGGCATTCAAACAGCATTTGTGACATTGCACGTTGGCAGCGGCACATTTCAACCCGTGCGAGTCGAAAATTTGTCTGAACACATTATGCACAAAGAATTTTTCGCTGTGCCGCAAGAAACCGTGAATGCTGTTAATGAAACTAAAAAACGGGGAGGGCGTGTGATTGCGATTGGGACAACTGCAGTTCGTGCATTGGAATCTGCTTCACGTTCGGGTGTGTTACACGCAGGCTTTGGTGACACTGATTTGTTTATTACACCAGGTTATGAATTCAAATCCGTTGATGCGATGTTGACGAATTTTCATTTGCCCGAATCGACATTGTTAATGCTGGTGTCGGCATTTTCTCGTTATGAATTTGTGATGCAGGCATATCGACACGCGATTGAGCAGAAATATCGTTTTTTCAGTTATGGTGACGCAATGTGGGTCAGTCGATAAAATGTGAACCGCGACCATTTTGAAAACAGTCGCGGCTAATTTTTAATGTGTACGTTCAAATTCCTGCATAAAGGAAACCAACGTATCAACCCCGCTTTCAGGCATCGCGTTGTAAATACTTGCACGCATTCCACCGACAGAACGATGTCCTTTTAATTCATTCAAACCAGCGGCTTCAGCAGCCGTTAAAAATTCTTTATCTAACGCTTCGTTCGCTAAAATAAACGGCACATTCATTCTTGAACGTGACACGATTTCAACAGGATTACGATACAAAGTGGACGCATCAATCGCTTGATAAAGTTTTGCTGATTTAGCGATATTACGTTGTTCCATTGCCGCAACGCCGCCTTGTGCTTGAAGCCATTTCAACACCAACCCCATCAAATACCAGCTGTAAGTCGTCGGTGTGTTGAGCATCGATTGATTTTTGGTTTGTTCAGCATAATTGAAAACAGGCGGTACAAGTTTTGAACATTTACCCAATAAATCATCACGCACAATCACGACGGTGACACCTGCTGCACCCATATTTTTTTGACTACCTGCGTAAATCAAACCAAATTCATTAACGTCAATTGGGCGTGAAAGAATGTTCGACGACATATCACACACTAGCGGCAAGCCTTTTGCGTCAGGCGTAGTGTTGAATTCTACGCCGTGAATCGTTTCGTTCGACGTGCAATGTAAATAAGCGGCTTCTAGGTCAATTTTCCAATCCGCAACATTTGGAATTGTCGTGAAATTACTGTCTTCTGAACTCGCACTGACAATCGCGTCACAATATGATTGTGCATCTTTAATAGCTTTTTCTGACCACGCGCCTGTTTTGACGTAACAGGCTTTTGTTTTGTCGCCCAAAAGATTTTGCGGAATAAACGAAAATTGTGCCGACGCGCCACCTTGTAAAAACAATACGCGATAATTTTCAGGAATACTCATTAACGCGCGTAAATCGGCTTCTAATTCAGCGGCGATACTCATGAATTGTTTGCCACGATGACTCATTTCCATGACCGACATACCGCTGCCGCGCCAATCGAGCATTTCATCTCTAGCTTGTTGTAAAACGGCTTCGGGTAACGTTGAAGGCCCTGCACTAAAATTAAAAATGCGTGTCATAGTTAAATTTCTCCAATAAAAATCACTGTTAAAAGTGTCGTCATTATAACGCAGCTCAAAATTCGGTTTAAAATAACCGCCATTCCAATTTCGCACACGCCGTTATGCCTACATTTAATTTTTCATTTCCAACACCTAAACAACCGATTGTCACATGGTCTGGTTTTCGCGGTTGTGCTGACGCTTTAGCTTTAGCGACGGCGATTCAAACACACCAACGTTTATTTATTATCGTCACGCCCGATGCTCATAGCGCATCACGCTTGGAACATGAACTCGCATTTTTCTTGAATCACTCACAGCCAATTTTGCACTTTCCTGATTGGGAAACGTTGCCTTATGACGTTTTTTCGCCGTTGCCCGAAATCGTGTCGGAACGCTTGCAAACATTGACGACATTACCAACAGTGAAAAGTGGCGCGTTAATCGTGGCAGTAAATACGTTAATGAATCGTATAACACCGCCTGAATTTTTAGCACAACAAACATTTGTTTTAAAAATAGGTGATTCGATTGCGGACATCACCGAACATTTGAAACAACGTGGTTATGAAGCGGTTTCACAAGTTTTCACACACGGTGAATTTGCGCGGCATGGTGGAATTTTAGATATTTTTGCGATGGGAAATCGTGTGCCGTTGCGGCTGGAAATTGAAAATGGGGTTTTGAAATCCTTCCGCGCTTTTGATGTCGAAAGTCAGCGGGCTTTTTCCACTGACGAAACGATTGAATCATTAACGATTTTACCCGCGCGTGAATTTCCATTAGATGAAGTGAAAAAGGCAACCTTGTTTGATTATTTGCCGAAAAATGCGATTTTCGTTACGTTGCCAAATTTACAAAATGCGATTTCTGATTTTGACAACGTTGTAAAAAGTCGTTTTGAATTAAGAAAAAACGACGCGTTTGCGCCTGAAAAATTATTTTTATCACCTGAGAATCTAGCGGGTGAATTTGAAAAACGCGAGCAAATTGTTTTCGACGTTTGTTCACCACTTCCCGACATTAGTTTTAACGCGCATTCCAAACAGCCTGCACACGCTTTAACGCAATTTGTTACCAATTTTGAAGGCAAAATTTTATTTGTTGCCGAATCAGCGGGACATCGTGAAGCCTTATTGCAAACGTTAAAACGCGAATCAATTTATCCAAAAATCGTCACCGATTGGCAGGCGTTTTTAAGTTCTGAACACACGCATTGCATCACTGTTGCATCGTTGGACGCGGGTTTGATTCTTGAAAAACCAGTGTTAGCGTTGATTACCGAAAGCCAATTATCAGGTGAAAAAGTCGCGCAACGTCGGCGACGCAAAACGTCAGCGCGACAATTGGAAACATTGGTCGCGAATTTAAATGAACTCACGATTGGTGCGCCCGTCGTGCATTTAGAACATGGTGTTGGGCGATATTTGGGGTTGCAAACGCTCACCATCGGTGGTTTGGAAGGTGAGTTTTTAGCCATTAGTTATGCGGACGATGCCAAACTTTATGTACCAGTCGCGGCATTGCACGTCATTTCACGTTACACGGGAATGAGCGAAGAAAACGCGCCGCTGCACAAATTAGGCTCTGACCAATGGCAAAAAGCCAAACAAAAAGCGATTTCACGAATTCACGATGTTGCGGCTGAATTGTTGGAAATTCATGCCAAACGTGCCGCACATGAACATTCCGCTGTGCCATTATTTGAACGTATTGATGAGAACGAATATGTAAGTTTTGCACAGGGTTTTCGGTTTGAAGAAACACCTGATCAAGCGCGTGCTATTGAAGATATTATCAACGATTTCAACCAAGCTAAACCGATGGACAGAGTCATTTGTGGCGACGTGGGTTTTGGCAAAACAGAAGTGGCGATGCGAGCAGCATTTTTAGCGGTGCAAAGTGGCAAACAAGTCGCGGTTCTCGTGCCAACCACGTTATTAGCGCAACAACATCACGTCAATTTTTGCGATAGATTTGCCGATTTGCCGATGAAAATTGAATTATTGTCACGTTTCGTTACACCAAAAGAACAAAAACAAATCGCACAAGAACTCGAAAAAGGCACGGTTGATATTGTCATCGGCACGCATAAATTGCTAGGCGAAGGGTTGAAATACAAAAATTTAGGTCTAGTTATTATTGATGAAGAACACCGTTTTGGCGTGCGTCAAAAAGAACAATTTAAAAAATTACGCGCTGAAATTGATTTGCTCACGCTGACCGCCACGCCGATTCCGCGCACATTGAATATGGCAATGAGCGGGCTGCGTGATATTTCGATTATCGCCAGTCCACCGCCGAATCGACATCCGATTAAAACGTTTATTAACGAATGGCAAGACGAACAAATTCGGGAAGCCTGTCAACGTGAAATCAAACGGGGTGGACAAGTTTTTTTCCTGCACAACGATATTAAAAGCATGGAAAAAATGGCGGAAACGTTGAGTAAATTGATTCCCGAAGCACGCATTGAAATTGCACACGGGCAAATGCACGGTAAAGAACTCGAACGTATCATGCTCGATTTTTATCATCAGCGTTTTAACGTGTTGCTGAGTACCACGATTATTGAAAGCGGCATCGACATTCCCAGCGCGAATACGATTGTTATCAATCGTGCGGATAAATTAGGGCTGGCGGCGTTGCATCAATTACGCGGTCGAGTCGGGCGTTCGCATCATCGGGCGTATGCGTATTTTATTGTGCCACCCAAAGCACTAATGACAGCTGATGCGATTAAACGCCTCGATGCGATTGAAGCGGCTGGCGAATTGGGCGCAGGTTTCATGCTTTCGACGCACGATATGGAAATTCGTGGTGCAGGTGAATTACTTGGTGATGGTCAAAGCGGACAAATTCAAGAAATTGGTTTTACGCTTTACACCGAATTATTAGAACGTGCAGTTTCAGCATTAAAAGCAGGTAAAACGCCCGAACTCGAAACGACGGCAACGGGTGCAGAAATTGAGTTACAAGCGACGGCGTTAATTCCTGAAGATTATTTATTCGATGTGCATGAACGTTTGGTGCTTTATAAGCGTATTGCGAATGCTCAAACGGCGAATGATTTGCGTGATTTACAAATTGAAATGATTGATAGATTTGGCTTGTTGCCTAACCCGACGAAAACGTTGTTTAGTGTCGCAAAACTCAAACAACAAGCAACGCTTTTAGGCATTAGAAAAATCGACGTGCATTCAGAAGGTGGACGCATTTTATTTTTGCCTAAACCGAATATCGATTTAGGCAAATTGATTTCGCTGATTCAATCACAGCCATCTTGTTATAAATTAGACGGGCAGGATAAGTTACGTTTTGTGCAGAAGTTTGAAGGTGTTGACGGGAAGATTAAGTTTGTTTCTGAGTTGTTAAATGCTTTGGAAAATTAGAAAAAGCGGTATAAAATCCACACAAATATAAATTTAATTCTCAAGGGATAAAAAATGATCCAAGCAAGCAAGCAAGCAAGCAAGCAAGCAAGCAAGCAAGCAAGCAAGCAAAAATTGTGAATTCAGTTTAAATGCTGTCAAGGCGTTTTTTGCCTTAAATTTTATTGAAGTTAAACCTTTTGAACCCGCTGGTGCGTTGAGCAACAGCGGGTTTTTTATTGTCTTTTAAAAAGTTAGGAAATGCTTATGTCCGATATTTCAGAAATCAAAAATGTAGTTATTGAAAGTCAAAATAGACTTGCTCAAATGTTAGGTGATTATTTATCAAAACAATCACTAACTGTAGATGCTTATCAGCGATATTTATCAATGCAATACCATTTAACAAAAGGTGTTCAGCGATATTTTATGAACATAGCCGCGCATGAAGATTTAGCAAAAATGAAATCACTTCGAGCATGGTTAGTGAATTTTTCTGATGAAGAAGAACATCACTATTTAATTGCAGAAAGCGATTTAAACAAACTTAATTTGCCAATACTTCCAATGCCTTTTGATGTCACTTTGTGGCACGCTCATTTCAAATCAATTGTTACAGAAAAACCGTTTGTGAGATTAGGAGCAGCTTGTGTGTTAGAAAATTTAGCAGGAGGAAATGCTAATAAATGGACACATGAAGCATTGAAAGCTGATTTCCTCACTAAAGAAAATACAAAATTTATCGTTATCCATCAGCATGAAGTTTTACCGCATGGAGATCAGATATTTTCTGCATTAGAACAAGTTTCTTTAACTCAAGAACATATACAAGATTTAGTTTTAGGAGCAAAACAAGCAACTGTTATGTTTCTTCGGATGATTGAGTGGGTATTCAATCCTGAATGTTTATCTGTATTGGCAAATAATGGAAAACAACAATTATGACTGTTGTAAAAGTTGCTAACACCGACGAAGAACGACAAAGAATTTTTCAATTTCGTTATTCAATTTATATCGAGCAACAAGGTAAATCATACGAAGCTGACCATAAAAATCGACTTCTATTTGATGCGGCTGATGACGATTCAGCCGCCCTACTTTATACAACAGATAAAAATGGCAATGTGGTTTCAACAATGCGAATAAATTGGGGTTATAAGCATTTTATTGAATGCGATTTTATGAAGTTGTCGTTTTTTCAACACTGTTTTTCAGATGATGATGTGATGTTTTGTTCTCGTCTAATGACGTTGCCAAATTACAAAACACATGTTTTGAAACTATTTCTTGAAGGTTATCGAATGGCAAGAAAGCGAGGTGTTATAGCTTGTTTTTCCCATTGCGACACAAAGTTAATTCCGTTTTTCAAAAAGCTAGGATTTTTGACTTATGGACAATCATATTACATAGAAGGCGTTGGAGAGCAGCAGTCGTTGTTGTTGTTGGATGATAAAGAGCATTTTGCAAAAATATCCAGTCCACTTTTAAAAATTTCGGAGGAATTTGAATCAGACAAATGGAAGAGACTTAGCGACTTGAAACAAATAAGTAGAATTTTAAATTAAGGTGCATATAGTGAAAAAATTGAAAAAAATATAAAAAGCTAATAGAAGAGCTTGTAGAAGAGCTTTTAAAAAATAAAAAATTTGATGCCATAAAAAAACTTTTGCGTTATCAAGATAAGAAAACTGAAATGGCAGAGGATGAATAATATGATAAATACAGAGCTTATTATTTATTCTTCTGTTCTTTTATGTACGGTTGGAATCTTTGCTTTTACTATAATTGCAGGAATTGCGTTTTATAAAACAGGTCAAGGCGGAGCTAAATCTTTCGGACTGCTTTTTGAACGAGGTAATTTTTTGCGAATAATTACAACCGTCTTGATTATCCAAGCTACTATCCTTTTGAGTGCCATTGATAAGTTGCAATCTGAGGGAGCGGCATCAATTCTTAGTGGTGTTGCTGGTTATGTGCTTGGTGGAATTAGTAAAAAAAATAAAAAAATAGAAGAATAAGGATCTAACAAATGTGTTTTTCTGCTGAAGCAAGTTTTGGTGCAGGTTTAGTCTGCTCTGCGATAGGCGCGATGTCATTGCGTATTGCAAACAAAAAAGATTTATTGATTGCTGCAATTCCTCTTTTATTTGGCATACAGCAAATAATAGAAGGTTTCGTTTGGTTATTTGAAGGAAAAGGATTTGGTTACTTTAGTGGTTTTATTTTTATAACAATTGCGTTTTGCTTTTGGACAATCTATATTCCGATTGCAACATTTGTTTCTGAAACAGACAAAGTTAAACAAAATTTGATGTTGTTATTATTACCTTTCGGCTTATACCTTAGTAGTTATGGGGCATATAGTTTGTCATTTCCTTTGCGAATTGATTTATCAACAAATCAAATTCAATACATTTTATCTGTACCAAGTTCCGTATTTTTAGAATATCTATATTCGACCGTTGTGTTAGCTCCGTTATTTTTGATGAAAAATTTATACCTTAAACTTTTTGGTGCATCGGTTTTAATCTTCTTTATCGTTTCAACTTTATTTTTTAATCCCGCTAGGTTTTCCGTTTGGTGTTTTTTTGCGGCATTATCTTCGATACTAATTTTTTTAGCTGTTCATCAAAAGAAATTTTCACATATCTGATACAAAAAAGGCTGGCAAAAACCAGCTTTTTTTATTTGTGCTTTGAAAATGATTGCTCAGAGACAATTTAAAATATAAAAATTTGAAGCTGGCGATTGCAGCGTTATTGAAAATACCAACAATCTAAACGCACGCGATTTGAATCGAACAGCCGCTAAAAGTAACAAAAATCATGAATTTTGTTGTCATCATGCAGTTATTGGTTATAATGTGCAGGTCTTCAGCCAATCGGCTGACATCATTATGGTAGTTGTATCGGTTCTCTCGCAACGATACGCTGTGAACTCCGCCAGGTACGGAAGTAAGCAACGGTAACAGCAGATTCGTGTGCCGAGATGTAGCTGGTACAATTGCCACCCAAAATTCCCCAATCAGAATATCCCGTCATGAATTATCAGGTTCTAGCTAGAAAGTGGCGACCGCATAATTTCACAGAAGTCGTCGGACAAGCTCACGTTATAACTTCACTAACCAATGCGTTAAAACACCAACGTCTGCATCAAGCCTATTTATTTACAGGCACACGCGGCGTAGGCAAAACCACGTTGGCGCGAATTTTAGCGAAAGCGATGAACTGTGAAAATTTGCAAGATTTCAATCCCTGCGGACAATGCGACATTTGCCGCGCCGTAGACGAAGGGCGATTTTTAGACTTAATTGAAGTCGATGCAGCCTCGCGTACCAAAGTCGAAGATACCCGCGATTTACTCGATAACGCGCAATACGCGCCGAATCAAGGACGTTACAAAGTTTATCTCATCGATGAAGTTCACATGTTATCGGGGCATAGTTTTAATGCCTTGCTCAAAACCCTCGAAGAGCCACCCGCTCACGTTAAATTCCTGCTCGCGACAACGGATCCACACAAAATCCCTGTCACGGTTTTATCTCGCTGTTTACAACTTAATCTGAAACGCCTTTTGCCGAGCGAAATTTTTACGCAAATGGGGTTTATTTTAGGGCAAGAAGGCATTTCGTTTGAAGCCGAAGCGTTAAAATTGATTTCCCGCGCGGCAGATGGCAGCATGCGCGACGGATTGAGTTTGCTTGATCAAGCAATTGTGTATGGCAATGGCGCGGTGAATAACGACGAAGTTCACGCGATGCTCGGTTCGATTGCAAGTCAGCCTGTTGAATCCATTTTGCACGCTTTGGCGCAAGCCGACGCGGGTGCAATTTTGAATCAAATCGACGATTTAAGTCAGCTCAGTCCCGATTTCAGCGATTTATTACAGCAGATTTTGCAATTTTTACATCGCGTTGCGTTGGTTCAGCACGTTCCAACCACGCTCACACATGATTTAGATGTTGAAGTAGTGGCGCATTTAGCGAAAGCGATGACACCCGAAGATGTGCAGCTTTATTACCAAATTGGTTTGCTGGGACAAAAAGATTTAGAACTTGCGCCCGATCCACGCAGCGGTTTTGAAATGGTGATGTTGCGAATGTTGACGTTCCGTCCCGTGCAAAATGGCAATGTGCAATCCGTTCAAGTACAGAAACCTGTTCCGCAAACGCAAGTACGTCCTCAAGCGCAAATTCAACCGCCACAAGTTGCACAACCGATTCAAAAACAAACTGCATCAATGGTTTCAAATACGCCGAATTTTTCCGACAATTGGGAAACGATTTTGGTGAGTTTGAAAGTGGGGCGAATGATTAAAGAAATTGCGAAACATTGTGTTTTGGAATCACTCGACGAAACACAATGTCGTTTGAATTTAGATCCGAATCAACACAGTTTGCTTGATGCAGATGTCACTGCAAAAATTGAATCGGCGTTGCGCGAAATGTTTGGCAAGCCAATTGTATTAACGATTGACGTGAAAGAACTCGCAACACATACGCCCGCGCAGCAAGTTGTTCATGCACAGGAAAATCGTCAACAAGCGGCAGTTGACGCAATTCATCAAGATCCAAATGTAATTTATGCTAAAACGCATTTTGACGCACAAGTTTTACCCGAAACGATTCAACCGTATTAACTTTATTAACTTTCAAAATAGGAAAAATAAATGAAAAACGCATTAGGTAATTTGATGCAACAAGCTCAAAAAATGCAGGAAGATTTGAAATCAGTTCAAGACGAATTGGCATTAATGCAAGTCGTTGGCGAATCAGGCGGTGGTTTGGTTAGCATCGTGATGACAGGAAAACGCGAAGCACGCAAAGTCACGATTGATCCGTCATTGGTTGGCGAAGATAGAGATATGCTTGAGGATTTAGTTGCCGCTGCAATCAATGATGCTGTTCATAAAGCCGACAAAATGAAAAAAGAAAAAATGTCGGCGATTACCGCTGGAATACCTTTGCCAGCAGGTTTTAGTTTGCCGTTTTAATTTTGGAATTGAATTATGAGTGATTGTCTATTTTGTAAAATGGCGGCGAGTGAAATCGTGCCAAATATAGTTTTTGAAGATGACGATATTTTGGCTTTTCACGATATTGCGCCGCAAGCCCCGATTCATATTTTGATTATTCCGAAAAAACATATTTCAACTTTGAATGATGCCGAAGATACATTATTGTTAGGTAAACTCATGCAAACCACAGCGCAATTAGCTAAAAAATTGGGCGTTGCCGATGCGGGTTATCGTACCGTTATCAACTGTAACGAACTTGGTGGGCAAGCGGTCTATCATTTGCATATTCATTTATTGGCAGGACGACAAATGTTGTGGTCGCCAGGTTAATTTGAATATGGAAAAAGAAATTCAATGGGTAGGCACCGCGTATCAAGACATTCTCAACTTCCCCGTTGATGCTAAAAAAGAAGCGGGTTTTCAATTAGGCAAAATTCAAGCTGGTCTTGAGCCTGATGATTGGAAACCCTTTAATGCGATTGGTGCTGGTACAAATGAATTACGATTTCGTGATTCAACGGGGATTTATCGCGTTATGTATGTGGCTAAATTTGAAGAAGCCATTTATGTATTGCACTGCGTTCAAAAGAAAACACAGACAACAACAAAACAAGATAAAGCAATTGCCACAGAACGCTACAAAGCTGTTATTCAGCGAAGGGGAATGAAATGATTGATACAAAAATTAACCACATTACAAAGTCTGGAGCGAACATCTTTTCAGAATTAGGTTTTGATGCTGATGACGCAGAGCATTTGCAAAACGAATTACAGCAAAAAATACAAAATGAAAAAGAATACCAAGGAAAATTAAAAATAATTGCACCCAAAGTCATTCGCTTTAAACAACGTAGTATTCAAATTCGCCAGCAACTCGCTCAAATGCGACAACTGATGATGCAACGACAACAGGTGGCTTGAATTCCCCACTCAACACAAAATTCTCTAATTCAAAAAAGTAGACGAGACAAACAATGAACAACAAAAAATTATTATCCGCAGCCATTTTGTTGGCATTGGCAAAGTCTGCTTTGGGCATTGAAGTTGAACCGAATAATGATTCAAGCAAAGCGAATCCATTGGGAACAGAAAATGTCGGCAAACTTAATCGCGCCAGCGACGTAGATTTTTTTAAAATCGATTCTTGTATAAAAGATAATGCAAAAAAATGTACTAACAAACGCCGCGAAGAAGTATCTATTTCATTCACTTGCAGCAATAAATCATCGGCAAGTCCCAGCGGTTGGTTTTTAGGTGTTCATGATTCAAACGGCGAATTGCAAGAAACCTATCCCGTCAAACCAGATGATTGCATTATTAGTGACAAAACATCAGGCGCATTTAATTTCAAGTTCTCAAGTTTAGACAGCCCAAATTATTACGTTTCAGTGGTTGCTGATTGCCAAGCCCCAATTTATAACACCGTTACCGACCCAAAAGACCCCACAAAAACCATCGTCAACGTCAATAAATTTGTTGCGGCTGCACTCACAAAACAAGCCGATATTAATGCAGTCAAAGCAGAAAATGTTTTAGCGCAAACTGCGATTGATAAAACAAAAAATGATTTGATTTTGACAGAGATGGGTATATCGCCTTATTACAATGACTATATTACTGCTGCAAAAAAGAATATTGATGCCGCAAAAAAATTGAGTCCTACTTCTGATTTAACTTCTGTGGAAACTGCGATTAAGGCTATCGACTTAACGTCTAAAACAGATACAGATAAAGCTATTTTTAAAAACAGTATTGATGCTGTTCAAAGTGAAATTACCAAAGTTAAGAATTTAGAAGCCTCTACTGAGGAAATAAAAAATCTTCTGACTAATGCTTCTAATAATTTAGATTCAATTTTTTCCCCTTCATTTTCATATATCAATTCAAATGCAAACATTCAAAAACTGACCGATGCGCTTGCATTAACAACTGACATTTCAAGCCTTGCTTCAATCACCTTAACACCCGCAACAAATATATCTGCTGCAATGTCGGCAACCAAGGCGATTGGGATTGCTGGTTCTGCAATGCAATACTCAATTTATACTTGGTCAGTTGTGCTTGATGCAGAAACCGCAACAAAAAATCCAACTATTGCGGCAAACATTGAAGCTGCCGATGCAGCCCTTGCTATTGCAACAACTAATGCTACTCAAGCAGCAACAGCGGCAACAGCGGCAGATAAAGCATTAGGTGACGCTCAGGAAGATCTTAAGACTGCGAGAGCTGGGAATCCACGAGTTGATGCAGATATTACCGCTGCACAAACTGCTATTTCGGCTGCAAATACTAGAAAAACTGGTAACGATACTGGAACTGGGACAACTGGAACAGATGGTGCAAAAATCACTGCAGACAATGCCAAAACCGCCGCAGAAAATGCAAAGAAAAAAGCTGATAACGTTAAAACTGCCGCTGATAAGGTTTTCACAGATGCAAAGGCAAAATATGACGAAGCCAAAACAAAATTAATCGACGCATTAAAAGCTGTAGACGATGCGGTTAAATCTTTAAATGATACGATTAACGCTAACATTCTTGCAGCGAATACCGCTGAAAATTTAGGCAAACGTTTTGATTCGGCGTGCAAAGATAATTACAACGTCGGCATTTACACGCTCAAAGACAATCCAGACAACGAAATTAAACGCCTTGAAGATATTGCGTCGAAAGAACAAAAAAACCTCGGTTTAGAACAATCGGGACAAATCAGTTCAATCGATGACATAGATATTTACGTTGTCGATAGTGATGGCACAACCGAAGTGCCATTATTGTTCACTTGTTCGGCATTGGCAGCACGACAAACGAATGACTGGAAATTGAGCATTTACAACGATGCGAACGGTTTAGTCAGTTCAACATTGATTAACGGAAGTTCATGCGGTTCGGTATTTATTGGCGACAAAGGTGGTTACAGTTTCAAATTGCCAAAAGGTTCACAACGTTATTATTTAGCAGTGGAATCGGCGTGCGCGTCTTCAACGAAAAAAGATTGTGCAGTTGATACGGCGGAATACAGCATTTTGCGTGACGTTGATAAAGTGTATTCAGGCAGATTAACCGCTGCGAATACTAAAATAACTGCCACAAGCGCAGATTTGAAATTAACAAATTGCGGTTTGAATAATGACGCGGTCATTTCGATTAAGGTTGAAAACGTCGATTTAGCCGAAACGGCAAAACTTGGAGCGAGTAAATTACCGATTAACGTTCAAATCGGTAGCACTGCATGTAGGATTTTAACGCCAGAATTATCATCAAAAGATGTGATTATTGGTAGCGTGATTGATTCGTCTGAAATCATTGATTCAAGTGCAATCGCTAAAGACAGCACAAATATCACGCTTGGCGATTGTGGAGGTAGCAATGCAAAAGTTACGTTAACTGGTTCAAAATTAGATTTAGTGAATTTCAACCCAAATAAAACAACCGATTCAATTGTTATTCCAATCAAAGTAAACATTGGTGATTTTAAATGTGAAACTCAAGAAGTGTTTTATATCACACCCGATGCGTCAGGCACTGGCGCGACGTACAGCAACATTTCACTTGAAGACACATTTCAACCACTACCAGATACACCTGTCCCCGTTGATCCTAATGCTTTTGATCGCAATTGGCTCACAACGAAAAAGAATCTTGGCGCGACATTGCAAACGGGACAAATTAACGCTGTTAATGACACGCAAATTTATCAAGTTGATACAGGAACTGAAGACGCAAATTTAACGTTTGGTTGTAACAAGGCGGTACGTTATCAAAATGATTGGAAAATGTTGATTTATGACAGTGCAAAGAACTTGAAATCAACCACAATGATTAACGGCAGTTCGTGTGGAATCGGGCAAGCTGGTGATTCTGGAGCTTACGCAATTCCTTTAACGAAAGATTCATCAACCTATTATTTGATTGTAAAATCGGCGTGCGAAATTGATGATAAAACCTGTGCAATTGATAAATCGCAATATCAACTTAAACGAGTAACTGCAACGCAAGCTGTGACAAATGCAGCAGCAAAACCCTGTTTTGGAACAGGCTGTACAACGACGAAACCTGTTGTTAAACCGTTTTTCACTAGCCCAAAATAATGAAACGTATCGTAGTGTTTGGTTATAGCGTGATGTCGTTAGAAGCGATGAGCCGATTACCAAAAGAAGATTGCAGCATTTTATTTATTGCGGCAAATGAAGCGGAAGCAGCATCTGTTTCTGAAAAAGGCTTTGAAACGCAAATAATTGATTTTAAAAATGACGATGATTTGTTTTTAGTGGGTATTGGTACAAATGTTGACATCATTTTTTGTTTTTATCCGACAGATTCTGATAATGTATTTTTGACTATTTCAGCGCGTGCGATGGATAAAGATTTAATTATTATCGCCATCGTGGACGATTCGGAATCTGAAGGAAAATTATTAGCCGCAGGTGCCAACAAAATTATTGATCCGTATGAAATTTGTGGGCGAAAAGTACACGAAATGCTGACGAAACCAGACATTAGCGATATTCTTGACCATACTGTTTTTGGGCGGCATGATTTAAACATCGCACAAATTGAAATTCCAGCCGAATCTTTTTTAGAAGGCGTGATGGTGAGCGAATTAGATTTAGACAATGAACAATATAATTTGATTTTGATTGGCGTAGTAGATAAAGAATTAGGCGATCAGTTACATTTTACCAATGGCGAAACAGATCATGAACTTAATGCAGGTGACGTATTAGTGGTGATGGGACCCAGTCGCGGCTGTCGATTATTTAGAGATGAGGTTGAACATCAATGCAATTGATTCAAAAATTAAAAATCATAAGACCAAGATTTTGGTTTTTATTGGGAAGTTTAGGCTGTGTGTTTTTACTTAGTATGGGCGCGTATTTTCAATTCAATCAAGGTTTGGATCCTTGTCCGCTCTGCATTTCACAACGCATTGCGATTTTTTTGACGGGCTTAGTTTTCATGCTTGCAGTTGTGCATAATCCTGTTCAAAAAGACGTTAAACGTTACGCAATTTTTGGTGCATTGACAGCGTTAGGCGGTGCATCAATTTCGACGCGTCACATTTGGATTCAAAATTTACCACCTGATAAAATACCAGAATGCAGTCCTGCGTTGGAATATATGTTGGAACATTTCCCCTTGATGGACACATTAAAATTGATGCTTTCTGGCACGGGTGATTGTGCAAAAGTCGATTGGACAATGTTGGGATTCAGTATGCCAGTGTGGACATTGTTGGCGTTTTTAATGTTGGCAACGTTGAGTTTGGTACAAATTTGGAATCACGACTAAAGGCTCAAAAATGACGGTAATTACGGATTTATCACAACTCGATTTAAATAAAACTTACAGCTACGCAGATTATTTAACGTGGCAATTTGATGACATGGTGGAGCTAATTAAAGGCAAAATTATGAAAATGTCGCCTGCACCAAATGTACGACATCAATCTATTTCGACAGACTTAGGACGTATTTTAGCGAACTATTTTTATCGAAAAAAATGCCGTTTATTTTTTGCTCCATTCGATGTGCGTTTGTACGATCGTCGAAAATCGGTTTTATTAAATAAAGACGTTTTTACCGTTGTACAGCCCGATTTATGCGTGATTTGTAATTCTGAATTTTTAGATAAAACAGGCTGTAATGGTGCGCCCGATTGGATTATTGAAATTCTATCAAAAGGAAATTCCAAAAAAGAAATGGAAACGAAATACGCGCTTTATCAAGAAGCTGGCGTGCGTGAATACTGGATTGTTTTCCCTGAAAATAGAGCTATTGAACAATTTGTTCTTGATGAAAATAACGTTTATCAACTCAAAAAAATGTACGCAGAAGACGGTTTTGCAGTGCCACAATTATTTCCCGAATTAGAAATTGATTTAATAGACGTATTTGAATCGTGTGGCGATGACGATTAAACCGTTAATTTTAAAAGTCGCCATCCCCGCTGTTCCATTTTTTCAACATTTTGAATACCTCGCCCCCGAAGATTCACAAAATTTAAAGGCGGGGATTCGCCTCGAAGTGCCGTTTGGCAAAACTTCAAAAATCGGTTTTTTAATTGCCACCAGTTTTGAAAGCGATTACCCGATTGAAAAATTAAAACCCATTACACGCATTATTGACGACATACCTTTGTTGGCAGAAATAGATTTGAAATTGTTGCATTGGGTGGCTGGTTATTATCATCATCCGATTGGCGAAGTAATGAGCGCAGCATTTCCTGTGGCATTGCGTCAAGGTAAAGAAGCGGTGATTAAAAAATTACCGAAAATTGCTGAATCTGAATCTGAATCTGAAACAATTCAACTCATTTGCAACGAAGCGCAACAAAACGCGATTGATAAAATTAGCGCGACGCTTGGCAAATTCAACGTTTTTGTTCTCGATGGTGTCACAGGCAGTGGTAAAACCGAAGTCTATATGCAGTTAATTCAAACCGTTTTAGAACGTAATCAACAAGTTCTCGTTCTCGTACCAGAAATTACATTGACACCGCAATTACAACAGCGTTTTCAAGCGCGTTTCAGTACACATATTGCCATTTCACATTCCAAACTCACCGACATTCAACGCAAAAATGCGTGGCTTTTGATGCAAAGTGGCGCGTGTTCGTTATTGCTCGGTACTCGTTCGGCATTATTTACACCGTTGCCAAATATCGGGCTAATTATTCTCGACGAAGAACATGATAGTTCGTTTAAACAACAAGAAGGTTTTCGATTTTCAGCGCGAGATGTTGCCGTAATGCGCGGAAAATTGGCGAATGTGCCAGTCGTTTTGGGGTCAGCTACGCCCTCGCTTGAAAGTTTGTACAACGTGAAAAACCAGCGTTATCAGTATTTGCAATTACCCGAACGCGCTGGAAATGCGTTACCGCCGTTAGTGCAAATTATTGATATTCGACAGCAAAAATTACAAGGTGGTTTATCAGTAAAGTTACTCGAAGAAATCACAGTAACTTTGGCGAAAAATGAGCAAGTTTTATTATTTTTAAATCGACGGGGCTTTGCACCGACGTTAATTTGTGACGGTTGCGGTTGGGTGGCGCGGTGTGTTCATTGCGATGCTAATTTGGTGATTCACAAAAATAAAAATCTATTGCGTTGTCATCATTGCGGCACAGAACATCAATTGATTTCAAATTGTCCCGCCTGTCAATCGTCTGATTTAACTTCGTTAGGTTTAGGCACGGAAAGACTGGAATCGATTTTGACGCGCTTATTTTCTAACAAAACCGTGTTGCGTTTAGATCGTGATTCAACCCAAAAAAAAGGCGCGTTAGATGATTTTCTGGCGCAAATTCATAACGGTGAAGCGGATATTATTTTAGGCACACAGTTGTTGGCGAAAGGTCATCATTTTCCGAACGTTACATTAGTTGCAATTTTGGACGTAGACAGCGGTTTGTTTAGCACCGATTTTCATTCGGGTGAAAAGTTAGCGCAATTGATTGTACAAGTTTCAGGGCGAGCGGGACGCGAACTTAAACAAGGCAAAGTCTTATTACAAACACGCCAACCAGAACATCCACTTTTAATAGAATTATTGCGTGATGGTTACGCGAAGTTTGCGGCATTGGCTTTGGCAGAACGTGAAATGGCTTGCCTGCCGCCGTTTAGTTATCAGGCGTTATTACGCGCTCATCATGAAAATGAAGAATTGCCACAAACGTTTTTACAAGCCGTAGCAGAATTGGCACAAAGTTTAAATTCACAGAATGTACAAATTTTAGGAGCGATTCCTGCACCGATGGCGCGAAGGGCAGGGCAGTATCGTTTTCAATTATTATTTCAACACGAAAATCGTACCGCGTTGCATCATTTATTGCATCAACTTGTACCACAAATTTCGACGCTAAAATTGGCGGCAAAAGTACGTTGGTCACTTGATGTTGATCCAGTAGATTTGTATTGATAGCGCGTGAATTTAACTTGAATACGCTTAACTTCTGACCTAAACTCAAAACCGAACGCGACAGTTTGTCGCACTTTTTTTCGTCTGAGGAAATTTTATGACTACATTTAATGAATCCCGCCGTCGTTTTTTGGGACAATCAAGTTTAGGTTTATTGGGGCTTACTGCCGTGCCAAATTTAGCGCGTGCGATGGAAGGTATGGGAATGCACAATCGGCATACGGACGAAATGACGATGCCTAAAATCACACCTAATAAAGCCTCACCAAATTTTCACGCCGATGTTGAGTTGGATTTATTTTGTAAACCGAATGCCATTCAAATTTTAGATGGTAGCAAAACCAATATGTTGCAATACACAGCACGGTTAATTAAAGGTCCAAAAGAGACTTTGACCAGTCTGCCAAACTCTTATTTGGGTGACATTATTCGCTTTCAAAAAGGACAAAAAGTTCGTATTAACTTACATAATGGTTTGTCACAACCTAGCGTCACGCATTGGCACGGATTACACGTTCCGCAAGTGATGGACGGGCATCCAATGTATTTCATTGATCCAGGTGAAACGCTCGTTTATGAATTTGAAGTCATGAATCGTGCGGGCATGAACATTTATCACACGCATCAACACGGTGCGACCGCAAAACAATTTTATTTTGGATTGGGTGGCGCGTTAATTGTCAATGACGAAGAAGAAGCAAAATTAGATTTACCTTCAGGTGAATTTGAAATACCACTCGTAATTCAGGATAAACAGTTCGACAGTGATAATCAGCTCGTTTATTCATCAATGATGCACAGCAAAATGACAGGATTTACAGGCGATAAAATTTTGGTAAATGGTCGTCCGAACGCGCATTTTGATGTGTCGAGTCGTGCTTATCGTTTACGCGTAATGAATGGTTCAACATCGCGCATTTACAAATTAGCGTGGGATGACGGAATGCCCGTTACGGTAATTGGTGTAGATGGTGGTTTGCTTGAACAACCCGAAGTGAAATCGTATGTGATGCTTGCACCAGGTGAACGTTTGGATGTTTGGGCAGATTTTAGTGGTCGTAATGAAGGTTCAGAATTAACATTGAAAAGTTTGGCATTTGCAGGTGTATTGCCAAAAATGGGCATGGGAATGAATAAAGGCGCGATTCCTGTAGGTAGCGAATATCCAATTTGCCGAATTCGTGTTACGAAAAAAGTCAGCGAAACGCATAAATTACCCATGCAATTATCGAAATTTAAACGCTACGAAATCAGTGACACAGCTAATCCAAATAATCCATTGCCGATTGGTATTTCCGAAGCCCCAATGTCGATGTTGCTTAATGGTGCGCCGTATTTGTTTAATAATCCGTTGCCTTTTGAACGTGTAAAAGTGGGTAGCATTCAACAAATTGAAATTTTCCACGCACATGGTGCAGGTGGAATGAAAATGGATGAGGGTGCGAAACACGAAAGTGGCGAAATGAAACGTGGTGGCATGGGTAGAGGAATGGGCGGGGGCATGATGGATTTATCAATGGCGCATCCAATTCATTTACACGGTCAACAATTTCAAACAGTCAGTCGTAGTTTTAGTGGTGATTCGACTGCTTATGATACGGTTCGAGAAGGCTTTATCGATAGCGGTTTAAAAGATGTGGTTCTTGTGATGCCGATGGAACGGGTAAAAATTATCAAGCCATTCCAAGATTTCAAAGGTTTATTTTTGTACCACTGCCATAATTTAGAACACGAAGATATGGGTATGATGCGGGAGTTTTCGGTTGAATAAAGCAAATCAAAACGTATCTTCAAAACGCGGCACGTTAAAAATTATCGGCGGACAATGGCGCAGTCGGCAAATTGATGTTCTCGATGCAGACGGTTTACGTCCTACGCCAAATCGAGTACGAGAAACGTTATTTAATTGGCTACAAGCCGATATTTTTAACAGTCGGTGTTTGGATTTATTTGCAGGCAGTGGCGCGTTGAGTTTTGAAGCCGCATCACGCGGTGCAAAAAATGTGGTACAAATCGAAAATAATTTGGCAGCGTGTACCGCATTGAAAGCCAATGCCCAAAAATTAGATGCGACAAACGTTCACATGGTGCAATCCGACACGTTGGCATATTTGGCAAAAACACCGCCAAACCAATTTGACGTGATTTTTATTGATCCACCATTTGGGTTAGATTTGGTGGTGCAAAGTTGTGAATTACTTGAAAAGAATTTGTGGCTTGCGCCTTATGCGAAAATTTATATCGAAACCGAAACAACTTTAAAACTTGAATTGCCTGAAAGTTGGCAGCTATTGAAAAGTAAAGTCGCGGGTGAAGTGGCTTATAGCTTATTCATGGTACGCTAGAAATTACCAATCAAAACTTTAGACCCATCAATGCAACTAATTTTGCGCTGGTGGGTTTAATTTCCAAAAATGCCACTCAATGGCACATTCATTTCCATTTCATTCATAAACAAATTCGCACGCCACCCTGTCATCAAACAGTCATAAAACGGTTGTTAGAATGATTTATACAGCAATCGGTATTTGCGCTTTTAATTTTGTGTTTATTTGGATGAGTTATGTCGTCGCTAGCGAGTGATAATTAAAAATGAAAGCTAATAGAGTCAGTTTCAAATCAAAAATTGTATTAGGTTTCTTTGCAATCATCGGTTTAATGGTAATTCTAATTATCTCTACACTGGTCAACTACGCCCGTACTGAACAAGATTTGCAAAAAATTAAAGATGTTTTTTTGCCAAACGCATTATTGTCAGGGCAAATGGCGCGTGACATTGTGCAAGTGCAGCAATTTTTAAACAATGTTTCAGCCACTCACGATCCAGCTGCTTATGTTGATGCAGATCGCTCGCGTGAAGATTTCAAGCATGGGTTAGAACAATATAGACAATTTGCCACAAACGATACGGTCAAATTAAAAGCGATTGATACACTTGAAATGAGTTTTGACGCATTTTATGTCGATGGTAAACGTATGACAGAAGCCTATTTGAACGAAGGTTCAGAAGCAGGTAATCAAATTATGGGCGATTTTGATCACGCCGCCAGCAAATTATCATCGCAAATGATTCGACTTAGAAATAGCGAATCTAACGGTGCAAAAGCCAGCATTCAAAACATTTTTGATGACACGCATAAAATGCGAAATACGTTGTGGCTAATGGCTTCGGTGATTATTAGTTTGGCGGTTACGATTGCGTTGTTACTTAGTTATTATTTGAGTAAACAATTAGGTATTGACCCATATCACGCGAAAGGTATCGCCAAAGAAATCGCAGACGGTCATTTGTCGCGTGAAATTAACCTTCGTAAAGATGATAAAGACAGTTTGTTGTATTCGATTAAAAATATGCAGGAAAAATTATTGGTTCGTCGAACCGAAGAAAGACAAACTGCAGCTGAAATTTTGCGTATTAAAATTGGATTAGATAACGCCAGCAAAGGAATTATGATGGCGGATAATAATCGAAATTTAGTTTATTTGAATGATGCGGCAAAGAAGATATTGCAGCAATACGCCTCTGAAATTGAAGGCAAAGAACCGTATTTTGATGTTGAAAATTTGATTGGATTAAATATCGATCGGTTTCACCAAAATTCTGGGCATCAAATGGAATTACTGAACTCGCTTACAGACAGTGTTTTTTCGTATGCAAAATTGGGTAGTCGAACCATGACGATTGTTGCCAGTCCGATATTAAATGAACGTGGTGAACGTTTAGGCACGGTTGCCGAATGGTACGATTGCACAGCGGAAACAGTTGTTGAACAAGAAGTAGCTGAAATTGTTAAAGCAGCGAGTCGCGGCGACTTTTCACAGCGTTTTAATTTGGAAGGCAAAGAAGACTTTTTACTCGATTTAACACAAGGTTTAAATCAATTATTGAATACTTGTGAAGCGGGTTTGAACGATATTGCGGAAGTGTTATTTGCGATTTCACAGGGCGATTTAACCAAAACAATCGAAACGGAATATGAAGGAACGTTTGGAAAACTTAAAAACGACACCAACATGACGGTTGAAAAACTCAAAATAATGATTGAGCAAATCCGAAGTTCGACGGACAGTATTTACAGCGGTTCAAAAGAAATTGCATCAGGTAATAATGATTTATCACATAGAACTGAAATGCAGGCAGCACGTTTGCAAGAAACCGCTGCGAGTATGGAACAGCTCACGCAAGCCGTAAAAAATAATGTCGGTAATGCTAAACAAGCAAATGAATTGGTGACTAATTCCGTGAACATCGCAATGGAAGGCGGTAAAGTCGTTGAAAATGTGATTGAAATGATGGAAGGTATCAATCAATCATCACGACGCATTGAAGATATTATTGCGGTGATTGATGATATTGCTTTCCAAACTAACATTTTGGCATTGAATGCCGCCGTTGAAGCGGCTCGCGCTGGCGAACAAGGTAATGGTTTTGCGGTCGTTGCGGTCGAAGTTCGCAATTTAGCGCAACGCGCTGCATTAGCAGCAGCTGAAATTAAAAAATTGATTGCCGATTCTGTGACGCAAGTAAATAACGGTGGTCAATTAGTAGAACAAGCAGGACAAACCATGAATAAAATCATTGATTCGATTCAAGGTGTCACGCAGATAATGAGCGAAATTAGTGACGCATCTGCGGAACAAAATTCGGACATTATTCAAGTCAATCAAGCGATAAATCAAATGGATAACGTCACACAACAAAACGCGGCATTAGTTGAACAATCAGCGGCTGCCGCTGAATCACTCGAAGAACAATCGCAGAATTTAGCCGTTGTGATTCACAATTTCAAAATATAAAAACGGTTTTGAAATTTTTATTTTATTTTTATTTTTAACTTTTAAATATGCCCAATTTTATAATTCTCGTTGTTGAAGATGAAGATGCCATCAGAGAAATGTTAGTCGTTGTATTAGAGCAAGCTGGTTTTGTTGTGAAAGCAGCATCGAACACCGAAGACGCGCAACGCTTTTTGAATGATACGTTACCCGATTTAATTTTATTGGATTGGATGTTACCAAATGTTAGCGGTGTGGAATGGGCGCGACGTTTGCGTAAAGAGCCAATTTATCAAGAATTGCCGATTATTTTGCTGACCGCACGCGGCGAAGAAGAAGACAAAATTCGTGGATTTGGCTGTGGTGTTGACGATTATATGACGAAACCATTTTCACCGCGTGAATTGGTGGCGCGATTACGCGCAGTGCTTCGCCGCAGCAGCAAACATCAATGGTCGCCACAAATTATTGTGGGTGATTTAATTCTTGATACTGAACAGCATCGTCTTACAATTGGCGATAAGTTAGTTGAAGTCAGTCCAACTGAATTTCGTTTGATGCAGTTTTTCATGACGCACCCTGATAAAGTATTCAATCGCACGCAATTACTCGACCAAGTTTGGGGGCGTAGCGTTTATATTGAAGAACGAACGGTTGATGTTCACATTCGCCGTTTACGCAAAATTTTAGAAATTTATGGACGTGAAGAATTAGTCCAAACTGTACGCGGTTTTGGCTATCGGTTTTCTGTCACGCAGTAACGGAGTTAACGAATGGCAATTTGGCAACGCGAAATTATTACTTTCTTATTGTTGTTTTTTGCAGTTTGTGTGATTGGTTTATTTACAAAACTATTTTTACCGCTGCTTTTAGTATTGATGATTTTTTTGTTGTGTCGCCATTTGTATCAAATTCACCGCTTTGAAAAATGGTTGCGTATGGGCGGACAAAATATCTACCCAAAAACAACAGGAGTCTGGGAAGAAATTTATTATCACGTTTATCGCATCAAAAAAAATAATAAACGCCGTAAAAAGAAACTCAGCAAAATGGTCGATCAATTTCGACAATCGACCGAAGCCTTGCCCGATGCTGCGGTGGTATTAAACGCCACTGATGAAATTGAATGGGCAAATAAAGCTGCTCGTGATGTTTTAGGTTTAAAGCAATCCGACAAAGGGCAGCGCATTCCAAATTTAATTCGTTTTCCCGAATTTATTCAGTATTTAAAATCCAAGCAATACGACGACCCCGTTATTTTACCGTCACCGATAAATAATAAAATCACTTTAGCCGTTAGAATTATCAATTACGGCGCAGGGTTACGGTTGTTGTTAGCACAAGATGTGACGCAATTAAAACAAATGGAACGGATGCGAAAAGATTTTGTGGCGAATGTATCCCACGAACTTCGCACGCCTTTGACTGTTATTAAAGGCTATTTGGAGACGTTGCAAGATGTTGATGAGGGAATGTCTCCACTACTTACAAATTCACTCAAAAATATGCTGGGACAGACCGACAGAATGCAGTATTTAGTCGATGATTTGTTGTTATTGGCACATTTGGAAACCAAAAGTAGAAAACATGAAGTTGTTAATGTTCCTGCTTTACTCACGCAAATTTGTCATGAAAATGAGGAATTGCTTGGTGAGGGGCGAATTGAACTCACGTTAGATTCCGATGCTAAAGTAGTGGGTGAAGAGCATGAATTACGCAGTGCATTTACGAATTTATTGGGTAATGCGTTGAAGTATTCACCTGAAAATACGCTTGTAAAAATTCATTGGTATCAAACCTCGGACGCGATTTTACTTGATGTTATCGATCAAGGTGAAGGGATTTCAGCGGCAGATATTTCGCGTGTCACAGAGCGTTTTTATCGTGTTGAAAACAAACGCGACAAAAAAGTAAATGGCACAGGCTTAGGGTTAGCGATTGTGAAACACGTTTTAATGCGGCATGATGCACACCTCATTATTCGTAGTGAATTAGGGAAGGGCAGTTGTTTCCAATGTACTTTTCCAATTCAGCGTTTAGGCGAATGATGTTATTTCACGTCACTATGAGGAAGAATAGCGTTATGAAAGAAAAAATAAAAAAACTCTTTAACAATTTTTTAATCGGAATTTTTGCGGTTATTCCGATTGCACTTGTGATTAAAATTCTGTTTTTTACAAAAGATTTGCTCGCAGATATGGTGCGTTTTGTTTATAGCTACGCAGACAATACGATTTACACGATTTTGTTTTTAACTTTGAGTTTTGTGGTTTTAGTTTCAATTGGAAATAAATTAGCCGCTGAAGGGCGTGTCTGGTTTATCACGTTGATTGATACCGCGATTGAAAAGATTCCATTTTTAAACACGATTTATCGCGTACTTAAAAAAGTAATCAATATGTTTTCGAGCAGCGATAAACAGTTTGCCAAAGAAGTTGTTTACGTTGAATATCCCAAAGAAGGTATTTGGGTTCCAGCGTATGTGACTAATCGTTTTGAAGGTAAATATGTGTTGTTTATTCCTACGTCACCAAACCCAACATCTGGTTTCACTGTGATTGTGGATAAAAGCAAAGTGATTAAATCACAAATGAACATCGAAGAAGCGAGTAGTTTTATCGTCAGTATCGGTGTGGATTATGACAAAGTTTCGGAATTGAATCAGTTGCCTTAAAAAATTAAGGCAATAAAAAAGGCGCAAGGTAAATTTACCTTGCGCCTTTTTTTGGAGTGAAAAATTATTTAATTAAACTTAATAGCACACCCGCTGCGACTGCCGAACCAATAACACCCGCGACATTGGGTCCCATTGCGTGCATCAACAAAAAGTTATGCGGATTACTTTCTAAACCGACTTTATTGGCAACACGCGCCGACATCGGAACAGCTGATACGCCCGCTGCACCAATCAACGGGTTAATCGGTGTATCGCTAAAGCGATTCATCAATTTTGCCATCATCACACCCGATGCGGTACCAATCGCAAACGCTACCGCGCCTAACGATAAAATCCCCAACGTTTTAACTTGCAAGAATGCCTCGGCACTAAGTTTTGAACCTACCGCCAGCCCTAAGAAAATCGTGACAATGTTAATCAATTCATTTTGTGCCGTTTGACTTAAACGATCAACAACGCCCGACGTATTCATCAAATTACCAAAGGCAAACGCGCCCACTAATGGCGTTGCAGAAGGTAATAATAAAATAGACAACACCAACAACATTAACGGGAAAATTACTTTTTCCGTTTTGCTAACATGACGAAGTTGCTGCATTTCAATTCTGCGTTCCGCTTCAGTGGTCAATGCTCGCATAATTGGCGGCTGAATCAACGGCACTAACGCCATATATGAATACGCTGCAACGGCAATCGCCCCTAATAAATCAGGTGCCAGTTTCGATGCTACATAAATCGCAGTTGGTCCGTCTGCACCGCCGATAATGCCAATCGCGGCGGCTTCTTTTAACGAAAACTCTAAACCTGGAATGGCATTCAACGCTAATGCGCCCAGTAATGCCGCAAAAATACCGACTTGTGCAGCGGCTCCCAGTAACAACGTTTTTGGATTCGCCAACATAGGACCAAAATCGGTCATTGCGCCAACGCCCATAAAAATCAGCAATGGGAACAAGCCAAGTTTAATACCGAAATAAAGGTAATAAAGCAAACCGCCTTCTTCTGCAATGCCTGCAACAGGTATGTTACTTAAAATTGCTCCAAAACCAATTGGCAAAAGTAACAACGGTTCAAAACCTTTTTTTATCGCTAAATATAACAACAAAAATCCGACCAGCATCATAAATGCTTGCCCAATGGTGAAGTTATAAATACCAGTGCTTTGCCATAAAGCGGTTAAATTTTCCATAAAACCTTCCTTTACAACGACACTAAAATAGAACCACCTGTGACGGCAGCACCTTCTTTGACATGAATTGCGCTAACTACGCCTGCGAATTTCGAACGAATTTCAGTTTCCATTTTCATGGCTTCCATTAACACCACCACGTCACCTTCTTTCACTTCGCTACCCGCGTGAACCAACACTTTTAAAATGTTGCCCGCCATTGGCGCGTCAATCGTCGCGCCACTTCCCGCTACAGCCGCTAATGGTGAAGCGGTTGAAATTGTAGGTTGAATGTTTAATTCTGTTCCCCCTACAGCAACTGCTACATTGAAGTTTTTGCCATCGACATTGACAGTGTACGTTTCAATGCCAGCGTCTTTTTTCGGTGCATTTGCCGCTGCAAACGCTGCTGCATCAGGTTTTGGTTCAAACGCGCTTGGATTATTACGATTTGCCAAAAATTTCCAACCAATTTGTGCAAACAAACCGTTAATTAAAGCGTCTTCTTCGACATTTTTACCAAGTGTGACGTTTTCAGCTTTAGCTTTTTCTTGTACGTCAGCAATCAATTTATCCATTTCCGCATCGATTAAATCGGCGGGGCGACAAGTAATCGGTTGCGAACCGTTTAAAACTTTCGCCTGCAATTCAGCATTCACGGGCGCAGGAGTCACGCCGTATTCGCCTCTTAAAACAGCAGCGGTTTCTTTAGTAATGGATTTATAACGTTCGCCATTCATGACATTCATCACAGCTTGCGTGCCAACGATTTGCGAAGTCGGCGTGACCAATGGAATGAAACCTAAATCTTCGCGAACACGCGGAATTTCTTTCATCACTTCGTCGAATTTATCTGCCGCGCCTTGCTCTTTCAGCTGACTTTCCATATTTGTCAACATTCCACCAGGCACTTGTGACACCAAAATACGTCCGTCAACGCCTTTCAAACCGCCTTCGTATTGGGCATATTTTTTACGAATATCTCGGAAATAATGCGCGATGTCTTCCAGTTTTACCAAATCCAAACCTGTGGCGCGTTTTTCACCTTCTAAACTTGCAACAATCGTTTCTGTGGGACTGTGACCATAAGTCATACTGAGTGAAGAAATTGCGGTATCAACATTATCAACGCCTGCTTCAATCGCTTTTATTAACGTTGCAACGCTTAAACCTGTTGTGGCGTGTGAATGTAAATGAATCGGAATTGACGTGCTTTTTTTCAATTTTGACACGAGTTCAAAGGCTTCATACGGTTTCAACAAACCCGCCATATCTTTGATACAAATTGAATCTGCACCCATGTCTTCAATGGTTTTCGCTAAATCCAACCAAGTTTTTAATGTATGAACAGGACTTGTAGTGTAAGAAATCGTACCTTGCGCGTGTTTGCCTGAATTCTTAACTGCTTTAATCGAATGTTCAATGTTACGCATATCGTTCATTGCATCGAAAATACGGAACACATCAATCCCGTTTATCGCACAACGTTCAATAAATTTATCTACTACGTCATCAGCATAATGACGATACCCGAGCAGATTTTGACCGCGCAACAGCATTTGTTGTGGCGTTTTCGGCATCGCTGCTTTTAAAGTACGCAATCTTTCCCAAGGATCTTCACCCAAATATCGAATGCACGCATCAAATGTCGCACCGCCCCATGATTCAATTGACCAATAGCCTATGTCGTCTAATTGAGCGCAAATCGGCAACATATCTTCAGTGCGAATGCGCGTGGCTAAAATAGATTGATGTGCATCACGCAAAACAACTTCAGTAATGCCTAATTTTTTGGTGTTAATAGCCATTCTTATATCTCTCCTATTTTGCTATGTAGTTATTATTTTAAATAACTTGTTCAGCGTTTGATTGGCAGGGTTGAAAAGTGGGTTAATTTAATGCGTACTACGATATTGGTGTATTGCAGCGGTAATCGCGGCGATGTGGCTTTTATCCGTTGCACTATTTTTGACAACAGGAATGCTGATATTTGCTACAGGTTCCTCGGGAAAATAACGCTGTATCAAGTTCGACATTACGTTAATCACGATAACCAACATGGTCAAAAATAAAAACACGATGCCCATGCCTGCAAACATCAATTCTATGCCACTGCTCATAAGTTCTGTCATGATTGCTCACTCGGTAAAAATTGTAATCAGTGCATTGTATTATAGTTTTTAATTGTGCGTGTATCGGTTAGCGTAATTTTTTGCGGTTAATGCAGTTAGGAATAAAACAAATGTGTAAAGATTCTGTTAAAAATAACTGTAATTAGGATAAAAAAGTTAAGCCAATTTTTGAAAGATTTCAAAGTTAGCGGGTGACATTAATGCCCAACGCTGAATCGCCGAAACCGAACATCAGCAGCGACTTAATGATAATTGCTGCTAATCTGTAAAAAACACCTTGAAAGAACAGGGGATAGATTATAATCCTCAGAATAATTTCCCCTTTTTTAATTGTTACTAATTCATGAATTCCCCCCGTTTTCCATCGCGTTTCTTACATTGGTGCGAACAACAAATTGTTCACTTTCCTTGGGTTATTGTTTTAACTGCTATATTTCTTTGCATTGGCACCAGTTATTACGTTTTTAATAATTTAACTGTTAATACCAATAGTGCAGAAATGTTGTCGCCTGATTTACCCTTTCAGCAAAATCAACGACGTATTGATAAAGCCTTCCCACAAGATGCTTACACAACATTGTTTGTTATCGATGCGAATTCTCCTGAAGAAGCAAGCCAAAGTGCGACAAAATTAGTCGATGTAATTCGTACTCAAACCGATCGTTTTGATTCGGTTTATATTCCAACGGATAGCGATTTTTTTCGCCAACAAGCATTGCTATATTTGGATACGCCTGATTTAGAACTGGTCGCAAAACAACTGACAGACGCACAACCATTTATTGGTCATTTAGCCCAAAATTATTCGCTCGATGGTTTATTCGACATTATTCAACAAGCATTAAATGAAAAAGAACATGTTTTACCGATGGATTTAAACCCGTTATTACAGGCTGTGGATAAAACTATTTCTACGCAATTAGACGGTAAATCGAATTCACTTTCGTGGCAAAATTTATTGGCGAATAATAAATTTTCTCAAGATGCAAATCGTGTTTTAGTTATTGCAAAACCAAAGTTACATTTTGACGAAATGTTGCCAGCCGAAGTTGCACAAGCGTCGGCAAGAGATGTCGCACAAAAAATCATGCAAGAAAATTCTAGTGTGCGAGTTCGGATTACGGGTGAAGCGGCTTTAGAGCATGAAGAGTTAGAAAGTGTCAGCTCGGGAGCTGAAATTTCTGGCATTGTGTCATTTATTCTCGTTTTTGGCGCACAATGGATTGGCGTGCGTTCATTACGATTAGTGGTGATTACTTACGTCGTGTTAGTCATGGGCTTGATTTTGACAGCAGGTTTTGCAGCGATTACCGTTGGACATTTAAACGTTATTTCAATCGCTTTTGCGACGTTATATATCGGTTTAGGGGTAGATTATGCCGTGCATATTTGTTTGTATTATCGCGAACGTAAAGTTCGGGGGTATTCAAATTTAGATGCTATTCATCACAGTATTAGTGGCGTGGGTTCGTCATTATTTTTGTGTGCATTAACCACTGCATTAGGTTTTTTAGCATTTATTCCTACAGATTATTCGGGTGTTTCAGAATTAGGAATTATCTCAGGCGGTGGTATTTTTATCGGTTTATTTATTTCATTAACCGTTTTACCTGCATTATTTTGTATTTTTCCTGTCAATAATCCGCAACCGATTCATTCTAAATTCGCGCCACAATTTATTGTGACATTCCCATTTCATTTCAATAAATCGATTCGTATCGTTTCAATTTTATTGGCATTTAGCGCAATTGGCGTGTTAACTAATTTAACATTTGATGCAAATCCGATTAACTTGCGCGATCCGCAAAGTGAGTCTGTTTCAACAATTAAGGAATTATTGCAATCGAAAAATGATTCGCCATTTGCGGTAACTGGTTTGGCAAATAATTTAGATGACGCGCAAGCCTTAGCAGAAAAAATGAAGAAATTGTCTGGGGTTCATGAAGTCATTACGTTAGCAAGTTTGGTCGCTGAAAACCAAGATGAAAAATTAGCAATTATTGAAGATTTAAATTTAATGCTCGGAAATCAACTAGATAATTTCAATGTTAAATTGCCAGAAAATCATGAACAACGCACAGCATTCGTGAAATTTAATGAACAATTAAAACGTTCGATTGCAGATAAAACGCTGAATGCGCCCATCGAAACGCTTGAAAAATTACAAAGTCACGTTGAGATTCTTTTACACGCGCACAGCTCTGAACCCGAAATTTACACACAATTAGAAAAAAATATATTGGGTTTATTACCTTATACGCTTGACCGTTTGCGAATCAGTTTAAGCGCGAAAGCATTTGGATTAAATGATATTTCTAACGATATTCGTTCACGTTGGGTGAGCCAAGATGGTTTGTATAAAGTGTTGATTACGCCTGAAAAAAATCAAAATATCGAAGCAAATATGAAAGAATTTGTCGCTCAAATTAAAAGTGTAGACGACACAGTTTCAGGCTTGCCAATTGCGAATGAAGCGGGAGGTGATGCAGTAGTTGAAGCGTTTATTCAAGCCTTTGGCGGTGCATTTATCGCGATCACACTTTTGCTTTTAATCATTTATCGAAATTTCAAACATACTGCATTAGTTATTGCACCTCTCATGTTGGCTGCATTATTAACGGGCGCGACAAACGTGTTACTTGATAATCCATTCAATTTTGCTAATGTGATTGCGTTACCATTATTGTTGGGACTTGGAATTGATAGCAGCATTTTGATTATGCACCGATTACATTTTAATAAAAATGAAGACGAAAATTTGTTGCATAGCAGCACGACACGCGGAATTATTTTTAGTTCTATTACGACATTATGTAGTTTTTCGAGTTTGTCATTTACGCATCATCAAGGCATGGCAAGCATGGGGTTGTTGTTGTCGATAGGTTTGTTTTTTACGGTAATTTGTTCGTTAATAGTCTTGCCTGCGTGGAGCGGAAAGAGAATTTGATTCTCACTATCGATATAGGCGAAAATAATTTTCTGACTTTATTTTTTGATAGTGTTAAGAAACTTGTGGTTAACTACTTAATAAAAGTAGATAGCAAAAATAATTCAATTTTTATCAATAGGAAAATACTCATGAAAAAAAGAGATATAGCATTGGTGTTATTAAGCACATTATCTTTAGCTGGTGTGCCTACACTTTCAAAAGCAGATTCTTGTTCAGAGATAAAAGAACAGTATTGGGATTGTGTTCGTGATGCGATGAACGGTGGTTCATGTAATAGCAACATTTCAATTCCGCCTGAATGTTTAACAGCGGGATCCGCTCCAAGTGGCGGCAGCTCTGGTTCGTCATCGTCCTACTCGCCGCCACCTCGAGCAAGTTTTTTTAAAAAGAAAGAAAAGCCCTTTGTTTATCAAGCCGACCTTCCCGCTAAAAAACAAGTCAAAGTAATCGACATCAAACCTGCCAATGGCAAAATCTATCTCGAAACCGAAGAGGAGGTTGATGAATACCTCACGAGAATTAGAGATGATTTGACGGAAGCAATTAACGACGGCAAACGAGTTCGTCTGCAATTTCAGTGAAAAGATGCGTAAAAAACCAAAACTGCAACCACCACTACCATTTTCTTTTAACCCTTTTACAGGCGAGCTTTATGACTTTAGCAATTTTTGATTTAGACAATACGTTAATTGCAGATGATAGTGATTATTTATGGGGGCAGTTTTTGGTTGATCAGGGAATTGTCGATCGCACGATTTATAAACAAGTTAACGCTCAATTTTACGAAGATTATCAACAAGGTTCGTTAGATATGATGGCGTTTTTACGGTTTGCTTTGAAGCCACTTGCTGATCATCCTATTGATCAATTACACCTTTGGCGCGAACAATTTTTAAACGAAATTATTTCACCAATTATATTAAAAGCGGCAGCCGAATTAGTTGAAAAACATCGTTCATTAGGTCACACGTTATTAGTGATTACCGCAACAAATCGCTTTATTACCGCACCGATTGTTGAAATGTACGGTATTGAACATTTACTCGCGACCACCCCAGAATTAGTTAATGAGCAATACACAGGAGAAATTGTTGGTATCCCGTGTTTTCAAGAAGGGAAAGTGACAATGTTGAATGAATGGTTAGAAAAAAATGGCGAATCTTTAACGGGGAGTTATTTTTACAGTGACTCACACAATGATTTGCCATTATTAAAACTGGTTGATAATCCGATTGCGGTGAATCCCGATGATAAATTGCGCCAATTTTCAGAAACAGAAGGTTGGAAAATTATAGATTTACGCGGCGAAATTATCTGAATAAAAATCAAAAATGAAGCAAGCACCTTTTCCATTTTTTATTCCTAAAAACAACAGCAATTCTGCGTTAGTGACTAATTTTAACCTTGGAATAGAAGATTATAAAAATGATAAGTAAAGAAACAACAAAAAGCACATTTCCGAGTTTCGATTCGTTAATCAATTAGATTTTTTAACGCATAGATATAGATTTTGCAGGAGAAATAATGTCAAAAGGTAATGGACATTCGTATGATTGTACTTGTAATTGGTGCAGTCAAAGTTTATATGGCGCATCAGGCGGAATTAAAGTATCTGTTCGAGAAATATCAAATGGTTCGATGAAACTTGGTCGTTCAAATCCAGACAAGCACAATTATGAAGAGTTCAAAAGAACTTACATCAATCCGAATGCTCAGTGTCAATTTTGTGGTCAGAGAGTCTTTTTTTGTCAGTTAGAAAATGGCGGAAAAGTTTTTTTTGATGAATTAGGTCCGCCTTGGACAAAACATCCATGCTGGGATTTACAAAAGCAAAAAATGTCTTTTGTGAAACCCCTTAGCCTTAGCTATAGCCCTCTCACATTTGCGTGGGAAAAAAATGGTTGGGGTCCTTTTAAGTTAATGGGAATTAAAATTTTAGATTCTGGCTTTGACAAAATTGAAGGTGTTTATAAAGGAAAAAAATTGAAATTATTTTCTAAGCGTAAAAAAGCTAATAGCTTAATTAGTGATTTACAAAAGCAATTTGAATTACAAGCAGGGCAGCACCCGCCTAGAGTACAAGTTAAACAAATTGAAAAATATCAATTTAAGGTTTCAACCTTCATTTTTGATAAAGATTTGAATGTAATTCCAAAAGAATACGATGCTTTAAATTACCTTGATGCAATTTACAAGAAAAATCCCCATCCCACTTCCTCAAGCCAAAGTAAAAAATTCTTGACCAAAAAACATTGAAAAAACAACTGTTGCTTTAGCTTTTGAAAAAGCCAAATTGAAAAATAAATAAGCAACTCAAATAACATCATTTTCACAAACAAAAAATACTATGACCTTTAGCATCGAAACCCTCTTAAACGAACACAGCAACGATAAATTCGATTTACACGAACAATTTTTAAACAACCAAATGGTGCGTGTTTTAAAAACCATTGGTTATGACCGCCATTACAAAAAAGCGGTTGGACAATATCTTTACGACCAAGAAGGCACAGAATATCTCGATTTATTGAGCGGTTTTGGTGTGTTTGCGATTGGGCGAAATCACCCGACCGTCATTGAAGCGTTAAAAGAAACTCTGACGTTGGAATTACCGAATTTAGTGCAACTCGACGTATCAATTTTGAGCGGTTTGTTGGCAAAAGAAATTCTTAAAACCACGCCTGAAAATTTAACCAAAATGTTTTTCTGTAATTCGGGAACAGAAGCTGTTGAAGCGGCGATTAAATTTGCCCGTTTCACGACCAAACGCGACAAAATTGTGTTTTGCGACCATGGTTATCACGGTTTAACAATGGGTGCGTTGTCGCTCAACGGTGAGAACATTTTTAAAGAAGGGTTCGGTTCATTATTGCCAAATTGCGAAGCGATTCCGTTCAATGATTTAGCTGCATTAGAAAAAGCCTTGAGTAATAAAGATGTGGCGGCATTTATCGTCGAACCAATTCAAGGTAAAGGCGTGAATTTACCAGACGATAATTATTTACCCGAAGTCGAACGCTTGTGTAAACAATACGGCACGCTGTTTGTCGCAGACGAAGTACAAACAGGTTTAGGACGCACGGGGAAATTCTGGGCAGTTAACCATTGGAATGTGCAACCTGACATGATTTGCATGGCAAAAGCGTTATCAGGCGGATTTGTTCCCGTTGGTGGCGTAGCGATAACTACGAAAATTATGGATACCGTCTACAACCGTATGGACAGAGCTGTCGTTCACGGTTCAACCTTTGCCAAAAATAACATGGCGATGGCGGCAGGTTTAGCTACGTTGGAAGTCATGAAAAATGAAAATTTAGTCGAAAACAGCCTAAAAATCGGCACTGACATCATTAACAATTTGAACGCCATGACACCACGTTATGAATTACTTAAAGAAGCTCGTGGCAAAGGTATGATGATTGCCGTCGAATTCCAATCACCAAAAAGTTTAAAACTCAAAGCAGGTTGGGCAATGCTTGAAGCGGCAAATAAAGGTTTATTCTGCCAAATGGTGACGATTCCATTATTCAAAGAACACCATATTTTGACCCAAGTCGCAGGACACGGAATGAACGTGGTGAAATTGTTGCCGCCGTTGAATTTAACTCAAAAAGACCACGGCACGATTATCAGCGCATTCGATAAAACGATTGGTGAAACGCATAAAATGGGCGGGGCGATTTGGGATTTAGGTAAAAATTTGGCAGGTCATGCACTGAAAAAATAGATAGTCCCTGCAATGAATGTCGATGTTCTAAATTTACAATTTGTAAGCCATATTCTTTTTCACTCAAAAAATCCAAGGTCAAAAATATGAAATTAGGTTCCGCGTTAACGCCTTCTGCAACAAAAGCGATGTTACTTGGCAGTGGAGAATTAGGTAAAGAATTAGTGATTTCGTTACAGCGTTTAGGCGTGGAAGTTATTGCTGTTGATCGTTACGAAAATGCACCTGCCCACGCCGTTTCTCACCGCTCTTATGTGATTGATATGACAGATGGCGAAGCATTAAAAGCCTTAATCGCCAAAGAACGTCCTCATTTTATTATTCCTGAAATTGAAGCTCTCGCTACAGACGCATTGGCAGAAATTGAAGCGCAGGGTAATTGCACCGTTGTTCCAAATGCTCGCGCCATTCAATTGACGATGAATCGAGAAGGTATTCGCACATTAGCTGCCGAAACGTTATCTGTACCGACTTCATCGTATGCGTTTGCCGAATCGTTTGAAGAATTGAAAACGGCTGTTGAAAATGGCATTGGTTATCCATGTTTTGTTAAGCCTACGATGTCGTCATCAGGCAAAGGGCAATCTATGGTGAAAACACCAGAAGAATTAACCGCTGCATGGGATTACGCGAAAAATAGTGGGCGTGTTGATACGGGCAAAGTCATTGTTGAAGGTAAAATTGATTTTGATTTTGAAATCACATTATTAACGGTTCGTGCTTTGAATTCAGATGGTGAAGTCGTTACACATTTTTGTGAACCGATTGGTCACATTCAAGAAAACGGTGATTATCGTGAAAGTTGGCAACCTCAAGCCATGACTGAACAAGCAATTAAAAATTCTCAACAAATTGCAAAAAAAATCACCGATGCAATGGGGGGATTAGGATTATTTGGCGTGGAATTATTTATTTGTGGTGATGACGTTTGGTTTAGTGAAGTTAGTCCGCGTCCACATGATACAGGTATGGTTACGTTACTTACGCAAGTGCAAACTGAATTCGATTTACACGCTCGCGCCATTTTAGGTTTGCCAGTTAATACGCAATTAACAATTGCTGGAGCGAGTGCTGTAATTTTAAGTCCCATCGACGCACAAGGTGTCATTTATCAAGGTTTAGAGCACGCTTTAAGTGTCCCGCATACCGACGTGCGCTTATTTGGAAAGCCCGAAGCATTTGTTAATCGTCGCATGGGAGTAGCTTTAGCAATTGCTAATTCTGCCGATACAGCTCGCAGGAATGCGGTTCAAGCCGCAAATTTAGTGGTGATAAAGACGAGTTAAAGGTATTGGTATGCGTAACGGTGTGGTGATTTTTTTGATGATAGGATGTTGTAGTGAGGCAACCGCTGATATTTATAAAAAAGTAGTTGGCAGTAATGGCGTAATTACTTACACCAACAAATCTGTCGTAACGACAGAAAAACCAATTATAAAAACAGCTGCCCCACGACCAGCCACACCAACAGTAGGCTATTTTTACAAATATCAAGATACTGAAAAGCACGTTATTTACACGGATAAACCGCGTACCGACGTAGCATTATTAAGTAAAATGAAAGTTACCGTACCAGCGAAAAATGCGCCACCACTTTTTTTCAATACACCGTATCCACCAACGGTCACTTCGTTTTACAGTAATCCGAATAAAGCTAAATTCAATAATTTAATCGCTCAAGCGGCAGAACGTCATCAAGTCGATGCAAAATTGGTTCACGCCGTTATTCAAGCAGAATCAGCTTACCGTCCTGATGCTGTTTCATCAGCAGGGGCAGTGGGATTAATGCAATTGATGCCAGCGACCGCCATTCGTTTTGGTGTGATAGATAGTAATAATCCAGAGCAAAATATCAACGGAGGAACTCGTTATTTGCGACACTTAATGGATTTATTTCCTAATAGTTTAGATCTTGCCGTAGCAGCATATAACGCGGGCGAAAATTCAGTGTTACGTCACAATAATTCGATTCCACCGTATCCAGAAACGCAAAACTACGTCAAACAAGTCATGGCGTTATATAACCAAAAATCGTAAATAAAAAAATCCGCTTATAAAAGCGGATTTTTTGTTTTGAAAATTAGAAAACTTATCTTTCGAGTAACTCTAATTTACCTTCTTTACCATTCCATTCATCAGCATCTGGCATCGCATCTTGAACGTCAGTAATGATGGGCCAAATTTTTGATAATTCAGCATTCAACGCTGCGAATTGTTCTTGACCCTCTGGTAACTCATCTTCAGCATGAATCGCATTTGCAGGACATTCTGGTTCACACAAAGTACAGTCAATACATTCATCGGGATCAATTACCAAAAAATTTGGACCCACATGGAAGCAATCAACAGGACATACATCGACACAATCGGTAAATTTACATTTAATGCAATTTTCAGTAACAACAAAAGCCATAATTCTGGTCTCTAAAAAGGATAAAAGGGAAAATTATTTGAACTCGAACATTTTAACAGAAAGTTACTGCTTACCAAATAAATGCGCGGCTTGAGGTGGTGCTTTTTGCTGTAAACAATGATACGCAGCATTTTCATATTTAATCGTTAACGATTGAGCATTTTCATGCTCTGTTAAAAATTTTTCAGCTTCAATCGCGGTTAAATCTTTCATCATAAATGTTGAAATACATTCACAGGCTTTGCTAACTCTTGATTTATCATTATCAGGATTAGCTGAATTTTTTAACTCACGTTGTACACATTGATTTTCAAATGTTTTTTCAAATTTTTGCTTGTCGTCATCACTTACCTTTGCACCAATCAATGTGTGACTAATCGGTGTTTTTTGAGCTACTTTATTTGTTACAGGTGCTTTTTCATCGGAACAGCCAACAATTAACGCAAGGCTTAAAACAGCAACGTACATTTTTTTAATAGGATATTTTTTCATAGAAAGTCACAGAAAATAGGTAAAATAGCATTATGCTAGAACCACGAAAAAAAGCAACGCGCCGTATTATTTCCGTTTCCAGAGTCACTCTCCATTATGAAATCTGTTTATAGTCACTTACCTTATCAAGAATCTCTCACCGCCTTCCTCACATTCTGTCATCAAAAAAAATACCCGAGCAAAGTAGACATTATTAGAATTGGGGATGTTGGTGATCGGTTATTTTTTATCATTGAAGGCTCAGTCGCTATTCTTGCTGAAGATGAAGATGGTGAAGTAGGTCATGAGTTAGTTTTAACCTATTTGAACAAACATGAATTTATTGGTGAAATTGGAATTTTCAAAGGTTTAGAAACTCGCAAAGTCAATGTGCGAACCCGTGAGCCGTGTGTGTTAGCTGAAATCAGTTATGTTCGATTTAAAGAGCTTTTGCGTAAAGAATTACTCTACTGTGCGCCCGATATTTTGTATTTAATCGGCGAACAATTATCAGGGCGATTGTTAGCAACTAGTCGAAAATTATGTGAATTAGCATTTATTGATGTTGAAGGACGGATTGCTGGTGCATTACTGGATTTATGTAAATCCCCCGATGCCATTACACATCCCGATGGAATGCAGTTACATATTTCACGACAAGAACTTGGGCGGATTGTCGGGTGTTCGCGTGAAATGGCGGGGCGCGTATTGAAAGAACTAGAACTCAAAGGCGTGATTGCATCTCACGGTAAAACGATTGTTGTTTACCAAAAATTCCGCAAAGCCCCGTCTCTTCAGGTCGGGGATGTAAGGAATATCGGCGTAGCCCCGCTTTAAAATTTAAGTAGGGCGTTGCTGTTGTTCAATATACTGTTTCAGAACGGATAAAGGTGCACCACCACA
>CAIPQN010000045.1 GCA_903867225.1 uncultured Pseudomonadota bacterium
TCCATTTAACGAAAAATAGAATATCGTAGAAATCAATAACGACAATGGATTGAAGTCATAAACCACACTTCAATAGGGGGTCAATTAAAAACGATGTTTTTTGTTAAAAAGGGGTCAAAATTCAGCCGTTGGTAACAACATGAAATGCGGACGATTTCGACAGCCATGTTTTCTGTCTTAGGAATGGGTTTAAAAAACGCTACCCCCCCCCAATACCTTGATTCTATTATAAAAAATGACGTGTGGTTGGGCGACGAAGTGATGATGTTGGGGGGTGGCATTATTGAAAATGGTTGCGTGATTGGAGCGCGTTCACTTTTACCGCCAAATTTTCGTAGTGAACCGTATGGCATTTATGCGGGTTCGCCAGCACGGTTAATTCGATTTCGTTTTTCTGAAAAAGTGCGTGAAGCCTTAGTCAATTTAGCGTGGTGGGAAATGCCGTTGACGTGGTTGCGCGATAATAATGATTTGTTTTTGCACGACATGACGGCAGATGAGGCAAAAGCGTTAGCGATTATTGAAAAGTTGGCTGAAAGTCGTAAAGATTTTGTCATTGCCAACGCTTAAAAATTTATGGTTGCCGTTGACGCAATACTTCATAAAGTAAAATGCCTGTCGCTACCGATAGATTCAAACTTTCAACCGTACCGAGCATCGGCAATTTCACCAACACATCACATTGTTCACGAGTTAAACGACGCATTCCACTTTCTTCTGCACCAATCACTAACGCCATCGGTACGGTAAAATCGCTTTGATAAAGCGTTTGTTCAGCTTCACCTGCTGTGCCGATAATCCACAAGCCTTCGGTTTTCAACCAGCGCAACGTTCGCGCTAAATTCGTCACCATATAAACAGGCACGGTTTCTGCCGCGCCACTCGCGACTTTACAAACCGTCGGCGTAATTCCAACTGCATTATCTTTCGTGATAATAATGCCGTGAACTTTGGTAGCGTCTGCCGTTCGCAAACACGCACCTAAATTATGTGGATCTTGCACATTATCCAAAACCAAAAATAATGCTGGTTCAGTTAAATGTTCGACAGCCGTTTTTAATTCATTTTCAGATAATTCTTCAGGCAACGAAACTTCCAAAACGATGCCTTGATGATTCATGCCATCGGCGAGTTTGTCGAGTTTTTTGCGGTCAACTTTTTCAATTGTCACGCCTAATTCGGTCAACGTTTCGAGCAAAGTTTCTAAACGTTTATCGTGGCGTTCGGTATTCAGCCAAGCGCGAGAAATTTTTTGTGGTGAATAAGTTAATGCGGACTGTGCGGCGTGTAAGCCGCCGATTTTTGTGAGTTTCATGTTTAGTCTTTTTTAGAAGGCGGGGCTTCAATAGGCAAAAGTGGAATGTGATATTGCGACAAAATCACCTCAATGTCAGCTGATTTTTCGGTAATCAATTTGTTGAGCTGTTCTTGGCGGGCTTTATCATTTTTACGAACGCCCATCGACATTTGATAATCAAATTTTAGACCCACTTCGGATTTCATGGGAATAACGTTGTAACCATTTGGATTTTGCGCCACGACATGACCTGCCAAAACGCCCCATAAAATGACCATGTCGATTTTTTTAGCTTTCAAATCGTCAGACATCTGCATCGCTACATTATGTTCGCTATCCCCCGTCATACTTTGATACGGAATGCCTTGGTCGAGCAAATCGTGTTTTTGCAACCAATCCGTTCCCGCACCACGGTCAAACATCGCAATTTTTAATTTAGTTTGTTGCGTGGGAGGCAGTTTTGCAAGCTGTTCAGCGGTTTGAATGTTGTCCCAACCGCGACCTTTTGCAATTAATAACACATACGTCGAATGATAATAAGGTTGCGTGGTCAAAACCATATCGCTCCCTGCAGGCATTCCCATGACAATATCACATTTGAAATCTTTGCTCTCGACCGCGTTTTCATCGGTGAACGCATTGAGTGAATTGCGAATAAAACCAATCCGTTGCGGAAACCAAAAGTATTCCAATTCTTGATTTAGTGATTTGGCGAAAAGCGTGGCGATTTTGTTTTCAAAACCGTCTTCTTTATTGCTTGAATACGGTGGATTTAAAGGGTCGGCACACACTTTGAACTTTTCAGCATTCGCGCCAAAAATTGTTGCACCTAACGTTAATCCCAAAATAACAGCAGATTTTTTCATTTTTTTAAACCTCAATAAAAAAGCCCCAACCGATTAAGTCGGTCAGGGCTTTTTAGCTAACTAAAAAAGCAATGCTTATTTGTTGCTTGGTAATGCAAATACAGTGAAAGTTCCACCCAATTTGGTGAATGAACTCAAACTTCTATACGCACCAACCGCGCCCAAACCTTCAGAGTTTGTGCTAGCTTCGCCGTTATCTAAACCAGCTGCGATACCGATACCAGCCCAGCCGCCGATACCTGAAAGAACGCCAACGTATTGTTTGCCGTTGAATTCCCAAGTATTTACGTTACCGATGATGCCAGATGGGGTTTTGAATTTGTACAATTCTTTACCTGTTTTTGCATCAACTGCTTTCAAGTAACCTTCCAATGTACCGTAGAACACTACGCCACCAGCTGTTGCAACTGAACCTGACCAAACAGAGAAAGTTTCTTTGTTAGACCAAGCGATTTTGCCAGTTTTTGCGTCATACGCAGTGAATTGACCTAAGTTGGTTGAACCGTCTGGTTTGCCAGTTAAAACGTCTGCGCCAGCGGGTCCCATTGTCAAAGTCGCGCCAACATACGGTTGACCCGCTGTGTAAGCTACTTCAAATGGTTCGTAGTCCATGCACAAATGGTTGCCTGAAATGTAGAACAAGCCAGTTTGTGGAGAGTAAGAAACAGGTTGTTGGTTTTTAGAACCTAACGCAGCAGGACAAACGCCAGCTGTATTAGTGTCTTCGCCATTTTGTTGTGTTGAGTATTTAGACACAACTTCTGGACGACCTGATTTCATGTCAATGTGTGATGCCCAGTTAACTGATTTGTCGAATTTTTCAGCAACTAACAATTCACCAGTTTCACGATCTAATGTGTAGCCGAAACCGTTACGATCGAAATGCACGATCGTTTTGTGCATTTTGCCTTTTACTTCTTGGTCAACTAAAACAGTTTCGTTGATACCGTCGAAATCCCATTCGTCATGTGGAGTCATTTGGTAAACCCATTTAACTTCACCTGTGTCCGCATCACGCGCCCACAATGACATTGACCATTTGTTGTCGCCTGGACGTTGTACTGGGTTCCAAGTTGATGGGTTGCCTGATCCGTAATAAACCAAGTTTAATTTTGGATCGTAAGAATACCAGCCCCAAGTCGTACCGCCACCAATTTTCCATTGGTCGCCTTGCCATGTGCTTGTGCTTGAATTTTCGCCAACAACTTGAACGCTACCGTCTTTCCATGCAGTGGTTTTTTTCGGGCTAATCAATGTGTCTTTATCTGGACCCATGCTGTAGCCTTTCCAAGCTAACTTGCCAGTGTTGATGTCATACGCAGCTAAGAAACCACGCACACCAAATTCACCGCCAGCAATACCAGTTAAAACTTTATCTTTAACAACGATAGGCGCGTTAGTGTTAGTCATACCCAATTTTGGGTCGCCGTTTTGAACGCTCCACACTCTTTTACCTGTTTTTGCGTCTAACGCAGTTAAAACAGTATCAGATTGTTGTAAGAAAATTTTGCCATCACCGTAAGCTAAACCACGGTTTACAGTATCGCAGCACATAACAGGAATCGTTACATCAGCGTCTTGGCTTGGTGTGAATTCCCAGATAACAGATTGTGTATTTTGGTCAATGGCGTAAACCGTGTTTGGGAACGGCGTGTGAATGTATAAAACGCCATTAACTGCCAAAGGACCACCTTCGTGACCACGCAAAACGCCTGTTGAGAAAGACCAAGCAGGTTGTAAAGTTTTAACGTTGTCAGTGTTAATTTGGTTTAATTTACTGAAACGTGTGCCAGCATAATCGCCGCCCCATGTTGCCCAGTTAGCTGGATTTTGTGTTAATTTTTCTAAATCAGCATTCGCTGATGAAATAGCTGGTGCTGCTAACAACGTAGCAATACTTGCTGTGAGCAACAAACTTTTAAAAGATTTCTTCATTGAGTTCTCCTGATATTCTGTTACATGACAGAACGGTAATTATGTTTTTTATACAACTAACGTTAGTTTTCAGAGGGCGAAACGTTCACACACAAGCCGCTCTAAGCGGGTAAATTTAACGATTTTGGCTAAAATGTCAAATTAAAAAAGGGGCTATATCAATTTCAGGGGCTTCATAATCTTGAAGTCTGTTGTGTGACATTCTTTCGCAATTCTTTTTCGTAAAAGGAAATTTATGACAAAATTACTAAAAAAATAAAGCACACTACACAATAATTAAAAAATTTTGGAGAAATTATGTCCATTTCAGTTGCTACCATATTCCTTGTAGTTGATAGCTCAGAAGCTATCCGCCAAGCACTTATTCAGAAATTACGCGCATCTGGCGCACAACGCTGTTTAGAAGCCTCAAACGGGGAAGAAGCGTTAGTTATTTTACATCAACAAGTCATTGACGTAATTTTAGCCGACAGCGATATTTCACCCATGTCTGGTTTAGATTTACTTAAAATGGTGCGAACGGATGCCAAACTTTGTTCTATCGCTTTTGTGATGATTACAAATGAATCAAGCCGTAAGTATTCACTAGATATGATTGAATACGGGGTGAGCAGTGTTTTAGTTAAACCCTATACTTTTGATGGATTGGCTGAACATATTGAAAAAGCCCTTAAAAATCCATTGAAAACCGCTGTGCCTTTGACTGTCAAAAATGTTATTCCAAGTGCAATTACTAAATTGCCCGAATTATTTTCAATTTTAGTTGTCGATAATGCGTCCAACGAATGGGAATTCTTGTCGGAATTATTTGAAGATAAATATCAGTTGCTGGTTGCTCAAAATGGGTGGAATGTTATCGAAATTTGCATTTCAGATGTGCCTCCTGATTTAGTTTTATTAAGCGTCGATATGCCTGATACGGATGTTTTTGAGATGGTTCGTCAAATGCGTGAACATTCAAATTCCCAGCATATTCCTGTAATTTTTATTAGCTCATCAATGAGTGATACCGAAAAGCTAAAAGGTGTAAATCTAGGTGCCGTTGATTTTATAACGAAACCAATTGATGCAGATATTTTCAAAATCCGAGTTCAAAATTTTATGCGTTACGTCGAATTGCACAAACAATTGCAATCGGATCATGATGAAATGTTGGAAAACGTGCATTTACGGGAAGTAATTGAAAATATCACACACCACGATTTGAAAGCTCCATTGATGAAAATTGTTCATCTTGCCGAAACGATGCTGGAAGATGGCGCGTTTAATGGTACGCAACTCGAACAGCTGAAAATGACAAAAGAAATTGCATTGCAAGCCATACAAACAGTTAATGTTTCGACCGAACTTTATAAAATAGAAACAGGAAATTTTGAATTAAATCCACAGCCTGTAAAAATTGATGTTATTTTGCAGCAGTTGGTTGAAATTGCGCGTGAAACATTTCGAGATAAAAACCTGACTATTTCAATTGAAACGGATACCTCAAACGGTGATTCAATGCCTGCTGTTTTAGGGGATTCAGCATTATGTTATTCGTTATTTCATAATTTGATAAATAACGCCTGCGAATACACCGACGAAAAAAATAGTGTCACAGTGTCAATGAATAATGAAGATTTAGTGAAAGTGACAATAAAAAATCAAGGCGTTGTACCAATAAAATTGAGAAAACCATTTTTTGAAAAATATCTGGATAGTATCAGTACGAAATGGGGTGGGGCGTATGCCACAAAACTTATGGTAGAAGCACAACACAGTAAAATTGCACTCACTGTTTCAGATACGGAGAATTTAACGACAGTAACTGTCCATTTGCCTAAATTTGCGGAATAAATTACCAGCGGCGAATAACACGCATAATGTGATAAACAATAAACCAACTCGCTGTTCCGCTCAGAACTGGTAGCCAAAACGTGCCATGTAATTGAGCGGGAGCTTTTAGATTTTCAAACCAAAATAAAAGTGATTGCGAAATCAATAAACAGCCAAATATAACGACACTTTGCTGTGCTAATGGAAACTGTCGCAGTTGTCGATGCAGGTATAAAATTAAATAAATAATTAACGAGTACGCCAACGCATATTGCCCAAATAAACGTCCCATTAAAACATCCGTCAAAATGCCAAATCCCCATGCGTAACTGATGCCAACGCGTTCAGGAATCGCCATGCTCCAATATACCAGTACCAGTAAAACCCAATCGGGATTTAATACAGCTAAACTTTCAGGTAATGGCATGATGCGTAAACACATGGCGATAATTAGTGTCGCGAAAATACGAATGCTACTGTATTCGTTATTCATGTGGTGCTGAGGTTTTAATTGCGGGAGCTGTCAATGGTAAAAGCGTGCTATTGCTCCAAACAATCAATAATTCACGATTGCGATCGAGCAAGGCTTTCGGTGTGGCAGTGATATGTGTAATGGATTTATTTGATGTTTGTGGGAAATTATCAACAATTCCGACAGGATAGCCCGCTGGAAATGTGCCTCCTAACCCCGAAGTAATCAACAAATCGCCAGGTTGAATATCCGCATTATTTGGTAAATAAGGTAAATCGAGTTGATTAACAATTCCGCTACCGACAGCAATCGTTAACAAGCCATTTCGATTTACTTGCACAGGAATCGCGTGGTTTGGATCGGTAATTAACATAATTTCAGAACTGAACGGCAAAGCACGAAATACTTGCCCGACCACGCCATTTGCATCTAAAACAGGTTGCTGTGAATGTACACCAAAGCGCGTGCCTTTATTCACGACCATAATATGCTCATAAGGCGCGAGATTTATTGAGAGTAATTCGGCGATTAACACTTGTTCGCCAAGTTTAAATGAATTTTCTAGTAGGGCGCGAAGACGGATATTTTCTTTTTCGAGTGCTTCAAATTTGAGAAGTTGTGTTTTATGAATGAGTTGCTCTTCATGTAAATGTGCATTTTCAGTTTTTAGTACCTCGTAGCTAGTTAAAGCATTCGAGGCATTTTCAAATAAACTGACAGGTAAATCAACAAGGTATTTCAGGGGGTCAGTTAACATCGACAATGCAGCACGAACTGGCGTTAAGCGTTCACTTCGATATTCGGTAATCAATAACGCCACAGACGCTAGAATTGCAATCAACAGCCGTATGTTAATCGATGATCCAGTTGCAAATAAGAGTTTAATAACAAAAGCCTGTGATTTTTATAAAGGACAGAATTATTCTAATGAAAATGCAGAAACACCTTTTTTATCCAGCATTTCTAAAATCATACCACCGCCGCGAGCAACACAAGTAAGTGGATCATCGGCAATGTGAACAGGCAAGCCAGTTTCTTCTGCAATAAGACGGTCAATATCTTTGAGTAACGCGCCACCACCTGTTAAGTAAATACCACGATTTGCTACATCTGAGCCTAATTCAGGTGGTGTTTGTTCGAGGGCTAATTTTACCGCACCAACAATTCCAGAAAGCGGTTCTTGTAAGGCTTCTAAAATTTCATTGCTATTAAGTGTGAAACTGCGTGGTACGCCTTCTGCTAAATTCCGACCTGTGACTTCCATTTCTTGCATCGTACTGCCAGGGTAGGCAGTACCAATTTGTTTTTTTATGTTTTCAGCGGTTGTTTCACCGATGAGCGTGCCGTAATTACGTTTAACATAATTGATAATCGCTTCATCAAAACGATCTCCGCCAATTCGCACTGAATTTGAATACACGATGCCATTGATTGAGATAATTGCTACTTCAGACGTACCTCCACCAATGTCTAATACCATCGAACCACACGGTTCATCGACGGGTAAGCCTGCGCCCATCGCAGCCGACATAGGTTCTTCAATTAAATAAACTTCTCTTGCTCCTGCCATTGCTGCTGATTCACGGATTGCGCGACGTTCAACTTGTGTTGAACCACATGGAACGCAAATTAAAATACGCGGACTTGGACGAAGAAATTTGCTTTTATGAACTTTTTCGATAAAAAAACGTAACATTCGTTCTGTCACGGCAAAATCTGCAATCACGCCATCTTTTAGTGGTCGAATTGCCGTGATGTTAGCAGGAGTTCGCCCTAACATTTGTTTTGCGTCAATACCGACGGCAGCAATTGTTTTTGCACCACGAATTTTGTCTTCTTTAATTGCTACAACCGAAGGTTCATTAAGTACAATACCCTGTCCTGGGATGTAAATTAGTGTATTAGCGGTTCCTAAATCAATGGACAAATCGTTGGAAAAAAGACCGCGAATTCTTTTGAACATTTCTAGCTGTATCCTGTGTGGGCGATAAATATGGAGTTACTTTAACAATCAATTACATACTTGAGCAAGTGATAAAGTGTAGGTAATATGATAATACAAAATTTAAAAAAAATTCAGTGGAGTTAGCGAGAATGTTGTCATCGACAGAAGTAAAAAAAATAGCGCATTTAGCACGATTAGGAATTGAAGAACAAAACGTAGAAGCTTACGCAGCTGATTTGAATGGTATTTTAACGTTAATGGAACAAATGAGTGAATTAAACACTGATGGTGTTAAGCCGATGGCGCATCCGATGGATCAAGTGCAACGTTTGCGTGCTGATATTGTTATTGAAACGAATCAGCGTGATTATTTTCAAACTATCGCATCGAAAACCGAAGATGGTTTGTATTTAGTTCCAAAAGTCATTGAGTAGATTTTCATAATTAATTGATTTTATTTTTATTTATGTTGTTTAACAGACTTAAAGGTTAAAAATTTTAAATTAACATTTGACAAGAATTCGATTAAAAATAATAATAACCACTCTACATTGCGCTCGTGGCTCAGCTGGATAGAGTAATCGGCTACGAACCGATTGGTCGGGAGTTCGAATCTCTCCGAGCGCACCACTAAAGAGTTTATTATTCCCCTGTAGCTCAGCCGGTAGAGCAAATGACTGTTAATCATTGGGTCGGCGGTTCGAATCCGTCCGGGGGAGCCAAAATTAAAGCCCCGTAACAAACGTTACGGGGCTTTTTTGTTAATTATTACTTCGTTTTTCTTGAACTCGCACACTTAATACAATTCAATGAATACGGTACTGCTTTGAGTCGTTCTGGGTTAATTATTTCGCCACATTCTTGGCAAACGTTATAATCTCCCGCATCAATTCGCGCTATTGCCTGTTTAATTGCTGCAATTTCTACTATCGCTGAATTACCCAAATAATCTTGCACTTCATTATTTTCATTTAGTATCGCTTGCTCTTCGGAATCTTTTTCCAAATCTCCATCAGCATGACGCATATCTTCCGTAATTGTTGTTAATCTCTCATCTAATTCTTCCAACATCGAAATTAAATTGTGACGCACATCGTCATAATTCGTACTCATTTCATACTCCTTTCTTGTTTAAATCGTTTAAAGTAGCGCGAATTATAGCGTAATAAACATTTACCAATTACGATTTCAGCGCGATAATTCCTACTGTTTAACTCTTTTATTTTTCATTTCGGAGATATTTTATGACCATTACAAAACACCATTCATTGTTGATTTTAGGTTCTGGACCAGCAGGTTATACCGCTGCAATTTATGCAGCTCGTGCTAATTTAAATCCAGTGATTATCACTGGAATGCAACAAGGTGGGCAATTGATTACCACCACCGAAGTTGATAACTGGCCTGGCGATGTCGAAGGTATTCAAGGTCCAGAGTTAATGGCGAGAATGCAACAACACGCTGAACGCTTCGATACTGAAATTATTTTTGATCACATTAACAGCACCGATTTATCACAACGCCCATTCAAATTAAGCGGAGATAACAGCGACTACACTTGTGACGCGCTTATTATTGCAACAGGCGCATCGGCGCAGTATTTAGGTTTGGAATCTGAAGAAGCCTTTAAAGGACGTGGTGTTTCAGGGTGTGCGACGTGTGACGGATTTTTCTATCGAAATAAACCTGTTGCTGTTATTGGCGGTGGTAATACAGCAGTTGAAGAAGCATTATATTTATCGAATATCGCTTCAAAAGTCACAGTAATTCACCGTCGCGACACATTCCGCAGTGAAAAAATTATGTCTGATAAATTGCTCGAAAAATCTAAAAACGGTAATGTTGAAATCGAATGGTTTAGTGAACTCGACGAAGTTTTAGGTGATGACATGGGTGTGACAGGCATTCGTATCAAAAACAATAAAGACGGCTCAACCAAAGAAATCGATGTACATGGCGTATTCATTGCGATTGGACACAAACCAAATACCGATATTTTTGAAGGGCAGCTCGATATGAATCACGGTTACATCAAAGTAAAAAGTGGCAACGAAGGCAATGCAACCGCAACAAGTGTTGAAGGTGTTTTCGCAGCAGGTGATGTCATGGATTCAGTTTATAGACAAGCGATTACGTCATCTGCTACAGGTTGCAAAGCGGCAGTTGATGCCGAAAAATTCTTGGATTTACATAAATAAAAATGAAGCTCGTTCTTCTTGATGCAAATAATCCCTTGCAGCCTTTTCCTGCGTTACGAAATGCGTTGCGTGAACCAAATGGTTTGTTGGCTGTAGGTGGTTGTTTATCAAGCGAGCGATTAATCAATGCGTATCGGCACGGTGCATTTCCTTGGTTTAGTGGCGAAGAACCGATTTTGTGGTGGTCGCCCAATCCTCGCCTTGTTTTATTCCCCGAAAAATTAAGCGTTTCAAAACGACTCGCGAAAACGATTCGGCAAAAAAAATTCAATGTGACAATAAATCAAGTATTTGATTCTGTTATTTCAAAATGTGGTGAATTACGCACCGACGCAGAAGGAACTTGGATTAGTGACGATATTAAACGAGCATATTCTCAATTACATCGACAAGGTATCGCGCATTCATTTGAAGCATGGTTTGACGGGGAATTAGTGGGTGGTTTGTATGGCGTAGCATTAGGTAACGTCTTTTTTGGTGAATCTATGTTTCATACAATGAGCGACGCATCAAAAGTGGCGTTTGCTCATTGCGTCCAACATTTGCAATCATTAGGTTTTCAGCTCATTGATTGCCAAGTTCATAGTGAGCATTTAGTGAGCTTGGGCGCGGAAGAAATTTCGCGTTCTGAATTTTCAAAATTACTTGCAATACATTGCACTGACAACGAACTGATAACTGCTACAATTAGCCAATGATGAAGCACTTTTTGAACATTAAATTATGAGTTTTTTAACACCAAACCAAATTTTTTCGTGGATGTTTCGATTGTCTGCTCAACAAGATTATCAAACATTAACGCACGAGTTTTTAAACATTCTCCAAGAAAATCCGCAGGTCAATGAAGCAAGTGGTTATGAAATCTATAATCACAAACTTAAAATTTCGGGCGAAGTTATTATTGATGAACGTTTAATTCGCCGATTTCCTCTGGATTTCACCAAAGAAGATGATATTTCTGACAACGTGCGCGTGAGTGATTCTGCTCATATTATTGGCGTTGCAACTAGCGATGCAGATGCAAATGGTGATTTTTCTTGGAGCGTTTTAACTGTCAAAGGCGGCAGTGGACCTGATCGTTCGATATTGGTTGAAGGGAAATTAAACGCCTCCACAATAGAAATACTGAAACATTTGCGTGGTATTTACCAAAATATGGTGATATTGCACGACATAAAAGAACGGGATTTGTTAACGACTTTGCCAAATCGCCAATCGTTAGATTCACGTTTGATGCAGGTTTGCCAACATTATTCTAATCATCCGATTGTCGATAAAATGCACGACAAATGTTCGTGGATTGCGATTTTAGATATTGATCATTTTAAACGTGTAAATGACAATTTTGGGCATTTGTACGGCGATGAAGTATTGCTTATTTTCAGTCAAATCATGGATAGAAAGTTTCGTTATAACGATTTTCTATTTCGATATGGGGGCGAGGAATTTGTTGTCGTTTTAAATTTATCAACCCAAGAAGCCGCGATGACTGTGTTTAATCGTTTTCGTTCCGCTGTTGAAGAATATCATTTTCCGACCGTTGGCAAAGTCACGGTGAGTATCGGCGTAACGCACATTGATAACTCTGCGATGCCAAGTATGCTTTTGGATCGTGCCGACAAAGCACTTTATTACGCCAAAGAACACGGACGAAATCAGGTAGTATTATTTGAATCTACGCCCGAATTAGTCGCTGAAGAATATGAACATAGCGACGACGGTGAAATTGAATTATTTTAAGGATTTTTAAATGAAAAAATTAAAATGTGCCGTCATTGGCACGGGTTATTTAGGAAAATTTCATGCGGAAAAATACGCGAATTTAGCCGAATGTGAATTGGTCGCCGTCGTGGATATAAATGCCGAAACGGCAAAAACCATTGCAGATAAACATGGCGCACAAGCCTTAACGGATTATGAGCCACTTTTAGGCAAAGTCGATGCGGTAAGCATTGTCGTTCCAACAACGTTGCATTATCAGGTTGCGAAAGATTTTTTAAATGCAGGTTCGCACGTTTTAATTGAAAAACCCATCACGACAACCGTTGAGCAAGCAGATGAATTGATTGCGATTGCCAAAGAGAAAAACTTGATCTTGCAAGTTGGACATTTAGAACGTTTTAATCCTGCCGTTCTTGCACTCGATAAAGATGAAAAACCGTTGTTTATTGAATCGCATCGTTTATCGCCATTTAATCTGCGTGCGAATGATGTCAGCGTTGTTTTGGATTTAATGATTCACGACATTGATATTATTTTGGCGTTGGTGAATTCAGAAGTTGTGAAAATTGATGCAAGCGGTACAGCGGTTTTGACGAAAGGCACTGACATTGCAAATGCACGTTTGACGTTTGCGAATGGTTGCGTTGCTAACGTGACAGCAAGTCGAATCAGCATGAAACTTGAACGCAAAATGCGTTTATTTCGTCCGACTTCTTACGCTTCGGTCGATTTTCAAAATCGAATTTTACAAAAATACCGCACGGGTGAAAAAGAAATGTTTCCTGGTGTGCCTGAAATTTTGAGCGAAGAAGCGACGTTTGAAACCAGTGACGCATTGATGGCAGAAATTCAACAATTTGTCGGCTGTATTCAAACGGGTGAACAACCTTTAGTGACTGGCGAAGCAGCGCGTTTAGCGTTAGCAACCGCAATTCAAATTACAGAATTGTTGAAGTAGCGGTTTAACGATTGAAACTGACGCTGGATTGCGAAACGACGCATAACCAATCTGAATAAGCAAAAATGAAGAAAATTTTAACCACAGAAAAATTTGATGACTGGCTTGAAAATTTGCGTGATTTGAAAGCAAAAGCCAGAATTGAAATGCGAATTCAACGTGCAAGAAATGGTAATTTTGGCGATTGCAAACCCGTCGGCGAAGGACTCTCTGAAATGCGAATTGATTATGGGGCAGGCTACCGCGTTTATTTTGTGCAACGCGGCACAGAGCTTGTCATTTTGCTGGCAGGCGGCGATAAAACAACGCAATCGACAGATATTAAAAACGCATTGCAACTTTCACACGAACTAAAAAGAGGCTGATTTTATGACGATTGCACTCAAAGAATGGAACATTTTAGATCATTTAAAAACAGAGGAAGACATCACGTTATATTTGGAAGCATGTTTTGAAGAAGCAGGCGACGATTCCGATTTTATTGCTCAAGCGTTGAATGATGTAGCGAAAGCCAAACATTTAACCGTTGCAAACGAAACAGAAAAACCCAGTTTTGATAGCGTGTTTCGTTTGATTAAAACGTTGGGTTTTCAGTTACAAATCGCACCTGCTAAAAACTTCGCTCATTTGAACTGAATTACGAAACGACACATGGAAAAGAATGAACTTTGAGTGGAACGAACATAAAAATCAAAACAACAAATCAGTGAACACAAATCAGATCGAAAATATCTCAATGATGCAATGCAAAGGCTAGATATAATCAACCCAACAAAGCAATGTGGTCGCAAATCAAAAGGCTATGTTAAAACTTGATTTTCTCAGGGGTGGCTTATTTGATGTAAATGGCAAACATAATTTTTAGCTTAAACCATGAATATATAAAACTTGGACACAGAAATATGTACAAATCAGAACTCGCGCCATACTATGAGCTGTTACTAAACGCCGCAGCGAAACAGATATTCACAACTGCGAGCAATCCTAGCCCAAACCCACCAGCCCAGTTAGTTATGTCAAACAATATACCGTCATTCAGTCAAAGTATCGGGCTGCCTGAAGGTCAACAAGCCTACAATCCTGCTACAGGTCAAGTAAACATACCTGTTGCTATTACTTCAATTATTCGTGGTACAGCAAAAGCAGATTTTTTAACGGGAACCGATAGCAGCGACAAAATTTCAGGTGCGGCGGGCAATGACACGCTCACAGGTGCGACGGGCAATGACACGTTAAACGGTGGAGCTGGAAAAGATTTATTAGTTGGTGGGAAAGGGGCTGATATTTTTGTTTTTATCATCGACAACAATAATTCGCGCGACACGATTTCAGATTTTTCACACCAAGACGGCGACAAAATTGACCTTTCGATAATTGATGCAAACGAAAAATTAGCAGGCGACCAAGCCTTTGCGTTTATTGGTAACGCGGCATTCAGCAAAACAAACGCAGCGGGACAATTACGTTTCGATGTAACAAGCAAAATTCTCTACGGCAGCACTGATGCTGATATTGCCCCTGAGTTTTCGATTCAATTCAATGGCGTGAGCAGTTTGATTGCGAGTGATTTTGTGCTATAAAAATTTTCAAATTCTCAACTTTTAGGAAACAAAAATATGATCCCAATGGTCAACCTCAAAGCGCAATACGCCGAAATCAAAGACGAAATTGAACGCGGTTTAGCGGATGTTATCGAAAATTGCAGCTTCATTTTAGGCGCGAATGTGCAAGCCTTTGAACGCGAAGCCGCCGAATATCTTGGTGTAAAACACGCGATTGGCGTGGCTTCTGGCACGGATGCGTTACATTTAGCGTTAATCGCTGAAGGTATTACTGCTGGTGATGAAGTCATTACCACGCCATTTACCTTTATTGCGACAGCCGAAGCGATTAAATATGTCGGCGCGATTCCTGTGTTTGTGGATATTGACCCGCGCACCTTTAACATTTGTCCCAAAGCGATTGCCGCTGCGATTACGCCAAAAACAAAAGCCATTATGCCCGTGCATTTGTTTGGACAACCCGCCGATATGACAGCAATTTTAGCGTTGTGTGAACAACATAATTTGAAGTTAATTGAAGATTGTTGCCAATCGTTTGGCGCGAGAATCAACGGCAAACAAACAGGCGCAATCGGTCATGCAGCGGGATTTAGTTTTTTTCCAAGCAAAAATTTGGGTGCGTTTGGTGATGGCGGTTTAGCGACGACAAATAGTGATGAAACGGCAGCAAAAATTCGCCAACTTCGCAATCACGGTTCGGACGTGCGTTATTATCATGATGTAATTGGTTACAACAGTCGTTTAGATGAAATGCAGGCGGTGGTTTTACGCGCCAAACTGAAACACATTGACGAATACAATCAGGGTCGTCGTCGTGTGGCGAAATTGTATGCCGAATTGTTGGCAGGTTTGCCACTCGAAATACCGTTTGAAGATGGTTGTGGCGAACACGTTTATCATCAATATACGTTACTTTGTGATAGACGCGATGATGTGATGGCTGCGTTGCAAGCCAAACAAATCGGTTGTGCGGTATATTATCCTGTGCCTTTACATCAACAAAATGCGTTCAAAGAAGACTGTGCGGGACTGACTTTCCCGATGACAGAATCCGTTGCAGCACATTGTTTTTCACTACCAATTTGTCCGTTTTTGACGGATGCTGAAATTCACGAGATTTGTGATGTTATTCGTGGCGTATTCGCTTAAATCACGTCGCCCATTTTAATGAGCAATTCCCGAGCTATCTAATTCTTGTAAAAAGTGGGTAATTGATAAGGTAACGTCATCAGACGCACGGTTGAAATCAGACGTATTGCTGTCTAATAGCTGCAATGCGTCTTCATATCTTTTGGCGTTAACAAGCGTCGCCACTTTACCCGCTTCAATATGAAATTTCATGTGCTTTGTTATGCAATCTAAAAAACTTGGCAACTGTTTGAATTTTGAATAGATTTCTTTTTTATGCAACCATTTACCAACAGTACAACGCCCGTCATCGCTGATCGATCCTATGTTAAGTTTTTCTTTGTTGGCAATAGCAATCGCTAATTTCATTTTCCATTTTGCGTGACTTTTAATTAAATCACCTGAATCACATATATTTTTCATACATTCCCCCGAAGTTAAAATTGAGTTGAATTAAAAATATACACATGATTAATGACAACCAATAGACATTAAACGAGAAAAATTATGCGTGATGAAAAATAGCTGTGCGAATTTGTTCCAGTGCATTCAAATCCAATTCCCCGACACGATTATGTTGATTACATAACGCGCCCCGAAAGCCCAAATAATCTGCGTCAAACGGCAACAATTCGGTGATATTTTCCAACCGCAACGAACCTGCTAAACCACAAATTAAGGCTTCTTTTTTAGTAAGTTCGACAAATTTCGCAATCGTTTCTTTCGACATAACTTCTGTCAACGAACCATTTTGTTTGTGCATTGTGTCGAGCATTACGCCCACAAAATTCGCCTTTTTCAATTCGGGAATAATCGAAAAATCAGGTTTCGTATCGGCAAATAAAACCACAATCAATTTTTTATTTTCTGTTAAACCACCAAGTTTCTGCACAATCGAAATCCAATCCCCGTCAGGGAAAAAACCAATTTTGACAAAATCCACGCCCGTTTTTGCCATTTCTGAAACGGCGTTAAAAATGATTTCAGCATTCATTGGCAAATCGCCCACCGTTGCACTAACAGGACAACGTCGGTTTATTTTTTCAACAATTTTCGTAACCAATTCGACAGGCAATGCACCCAAAGCACCAAATTCGGGTTGTTTCAAATCGATAATATCGACCTTTGCATTAAATACGAATTCGGCTTCGACTAAATTTTTAACACTGGCTAACATTCCCGTCATTTTAAATTCTCCTTTTTGAATGTTTCAATCGCGTCCATTATCCAGCCCCATGCCTCCAATTCACGTTCGCCTGCGGTTTTTTCTAGCCCAATTTTTAAATAGGCGATTTCGCTGTCGATTTTTTCTAATGGCAACATTTTTAAACGACTGACTAAAATTGCGGCTTCCAAAACCGAGTATTGAGCGCGATTAAATCCCCTAAATGGCGCGTGATTAACGGTGTTTAAAATTTTACAAATCAACGTCGGGCGCATTTCGTCGTCTTCGATTCGTACTAATTCGACTTCGCTGTGTGCTAACGCGCCCTCTAAAACCAAACCATTTAAATTCCAATCGCGCCGTCCCGTTAAACAGCCTGCAAAAATTCGCACATCGTCGCAATAATTTAAAACAGCGGTTTTGGTTTCGAGTAAATTCGTTAACGTGGTTGACGGTTTAAACGGCAAAATGTGAATTTCATCGCCGTGAACATGAACACCCATTGGCGCGAGATGTGGAATGCCGTTGGCATTTTGAGTGGTAACAATAAGTTCTTGAATCATGGTAGTTCTAGGAATTTCACGGGTTATTCAAAAATTGAGGAAATGAAAGAACAAAATCGCCCGTTTTTTTGAAAAACGGGCGGTTTCTAAAATTAAAACAAATCCTTTTGTTTAGTTATTTTTTGCTTAGTAATTTTTACAATGTTTTCTGCATTCAATTTTTCATAAACAGCGTTAAAGTTAAAACCACCAGATATCCGCTCTAAAAACATCATTCTCTTTCATCTTTTATTGATACTCCTTTCCCTCTAAATCCAGTATTAACAGACACATTAAATTCCATACCTTCAAACCAAGTCAACGTACTAAAATTAAATGCCCAAACAGCCATTCTGCCTCCGATTAAAAACTTCTTAGGAAGCACTATATCGAGGATAGCTCCGATTATGCCAAATACCACAAATATAATTAAACCGTACGGTAATAATAAAAATATGCTTTTATCTTGTAGGCTTGGAATGGAAGGATAATTAACTAAATAAAAAATAGGATACAAGCCAAAGAAAAATAAAGTTCTAACAACTAAATTCAATATATATCTTTGTATAGAGACGGTGTTTGTTTGTGTAATATCTTCGTTTTTTTCGACGGCAAATATATAACCACAATTACATTTTTCAGTTAAATTATCGTAAATTGCATCACAAAGTGGACAACATAACCATATGTTCTATCTCCTTTTTAATTGGTAAAATTCTACAAATTTGATTCGAATAATAACACGGCTTAATTTCTGGGTTGCATTTTTACAACCAAAAAGAATGTAAGCAATTCCATAAGTTTTTCCGATATGTCATTTGCTATCGATAATGCAACTGCAATTATTTTTAGAATAAAGTTGCTCACAATTTGCCTCTAACGCACTTGCAACAATCTTATTGTCCCAATAAGAAAAACCGTATTTCAGTTTGATTTTATGCGCCTGCTGTATTGTCGAAATCTGAATAACTTGAACGTTGGAAACCGCAATAATAATTTCCGTGTTGTCCTGAATTAAATTATCCGCAATTTTATTTTTCAGCATGACGCTGTAGTATTCATTCAAAACTTGCGTACTACAAATCAGTTGCGGCAAGGTTTCCAGTAATTCCAATGCAGTGTCACATTTGTTATTTTTCGTGTCTTGCAAATGGGCATAAACCCAAATGTTGGTATCAATAAAAGCCTTATCGTTCATGCAAATCGTCTCGCGTTGGTAAGTCGATGCTATTAACTGCAATACGGTGTGCAAAGACTTTACGAGCTGGCTTTTCAATGGGAATAGTTTCGTCTCGCACAATAATAACCGTAAATTTTTCACCTGTTGAAATGGGTAAATCAGACAATAAGAAACTGTGCGAATTATCCATTACAAAATCTTTTGCTAATACGACTTGCATTGTTTTGTCCTTATTAAAATGTGATTTTATTGTGCGTTGTTTCGTAATTCAGCGACGGCTTCAATCGTTAAGCCCGTCATGTCTGCAATTTGGGTGTTATTCATGGCAACCAGTAAATTTTTTGCAATAGCTAAGGCTTTGGCTTTTTCACCTTTTTTAATGCCTTCCTCAAATTTTTCTTTTTTATCACTTTCAAAATTATATTCATCAATCATGGCGTATTTGTCTTCGGGTGAAACGAGATTTTTAGCAATGGAATTGATGACGGTTTGAAGTTCGGGACGGTGATAATTCGTTTCTTCGATTTGCTCAGACAAACTTTCGTTAATCGCGCTCAACCATTCGCGATAGATTTCAGGCGTATTTTCATCAACGTATTTCACCGCCAAATAAATCACTTTATGTTTGATTTCACCGAGCGATTTGCCGTAACGGTCTTTGGGGTCAAAATCAATTGTGGCAATGTCAGTTTTATGTTTGTCCGCCGATGTTAAAACCACAATCGTATAAACTGTTAAATCGGGTTTGTAATTGCGATAATTTGCTGCCTGTTCAAGTAAAGCGACGCAATGATAATGTAAAAAACGGTCGTAATAATCCGAGCCGTTTTGATGTTGGATTTCGACAATCACCCGATTTTCTAAATCTTCGGCGTATAAATCGAATTCAACTCTGACATTGCCAATCCGTTGTTCAAACGATTTTTCAGTTTCAACTTTGTCTATTTTTAAATCAATGCCCGTGATGTCTTTCACAAACGCTTTGAAAACGTCGATTTGTGAAAAGGCTTTTTTGAAAATTACGCCATATTGCAGCGAAGCGACTTGTTTCATGATTTTGGTCCCTTGTTAAACGTAGTGCCAGCGGCTTTAAACGTATGCACATCGACTTCAGATTCTTGTGAATCCACGGCACATCCCCAATCCAATGCTTGATCTTGATTAAAACGTTTGCCTAATTTTTGAGCAATTTCAGCACGCGCCAATTCCACGCCCAAATAAAACGCATGACCGCCATCATTTTCAACGCCTAATTTTGGGAATAATTCAAACGGGTCGATTGCGCTGTGAAAGCCGTCACGATTAAAAATATGGACGCCACTTTCACTAATTTGAATTCGATAACTGGGGTCTTTAATTTGCGTCGCAAGTTCTTGAATTTCATCCAATGAATACGGAAATGCCGTCGGTTCGTGCAACGCCATCAAACCTGCGTTGATATGTTTTGGCAATGTGTCATGTTCTTTGGCGGCAAACATAATCCGTCGTGCTAAATCAGCTTCTTTAATGGCGCGTGTTGCATGGCGACTGACTTCGGTCGCCAAAATATGATTGATATTCAGCTCCGAACAAATGCCCATCAATAACGCATTCATACCAGCGGTATCAGCGTGCGTTAATTCGGTGATATTGCCAACACCCAACATCATTTCAACATCGGGATGATTTTTTCGGACTTCGTGATAACGCACAATCGACGTAGTAAAACCAAAATGAATTGGGTCTAAAATCGGGTCAACAATAAACGGACGATTTTTCACCTGCATGATTTTAATTGCACGGTCGAGCGAGTCTAAATCGGTATGCGTTTCGGGAATAATAATAGGCGTTGATGTCACTTCGTCCGCAATCCATAACGTACTTTCATGCAAACTCAATAAATAATCCGCGCCAGCTTTGCCACCACGCAATAAATCTTCCGTTTCAAGTGAATCTAAACTCACCAAAAAACCAGCTTGTTTCAATGCGGCAATTGCCTCTTCCATGTGCGGAAATGGCGTACTCGGCAAACAACCCAAATCAATCACATCCGCGCCATTTTTTCGATAATACAACGCACGATTCAAAATTTCAGGCACCGTTAAATTAGGCGCGTCGGTAATTTCAGCAAAAATTTTCACGCTGTAATTATCTAAATTCGCAATCTGAATTTTTTTACCAAAAAATAACGGTAAATCTTTCACTTCTTCCGTACCACGAACAACGGGAACGCCTAATTTTTCAGAAAGCGCGTCCAAATCACCACGACACCGACCAGGAACGATGATTTTCGTTGCGCCAAACGTATCTTTTAGTTTGCGTTCAATCATGTCAGCCGTCATTAACGCCGCGACTTTCAGCCCTAATTGATGCACTTTGTAGGAGAAATCAGGCTGCATTTTTTCTAAAATACTACGCAACTGTTTTTCAGCGAGTGAACCTGTTAAAAATAAAAGACGTTCTTCACTCATGACAGATTTTTTAAACGTTCTTGAACGGTTGAAATCAATGAATCAGCACTTTCTACAACGGTTGTATATTCAAATTCGCGCAATTTTGCCGTGCCTTCTAAATCAATTTTTCGTGGATAAACCATAACTTTGCCGCTTGGTGCTGTCGTTTCCATTTCGGGTGCAATATCACACGGATAAACAATACTCGGCACGCGGCATTTTCCTGCTTGAGAATACAAATTTGTGACCAATGAATCGGCAATGCCTAACACACATTTTGCAATCGTGTTTGAAGTCGCAGGCGCAAGCACAAATGTGTGGTAATAGCCTTTGTAGAATAATCCAACAGGCGGACACGAAGCGTTTTTATCTCGGTAAACAGGCATTTTTTCGCGCAAATCAGCGAGTTGAATACCGTACATTTTTAAGACTTCTTCACCTGCTTGACTAATGTACAAATCAACCGCGTCAAGCGTTATTAAAAATTCAACGCATTCTTCAATGTAATGCCCAGAGCCTGTAATTGCCCATGCTAATCGGGGTTTTGTCATCTAATCATCGCCCAATTGTGTTAACAATTCCGCATGATGTTCGCTAATTAACGGCTGTAATACTTGATCTAAACCGCCTTCCATAATGTCGTCGAGTTTATAGAGCGTTAAGTTAATACGGTGATCGGTTAAACGCCCTTGCGGATAATTGTAAGTACGAATACGTTCCGAACGGTCGCCGCTACCGACTTGTAATTTTCGCAACGAAGATTGTTCAGAATGTTGTTTTTCTTGTTTAGCCGAAAGAATCCGCGACGACAATAACGCCATCGCTCGCGCACGGTTTTTGTGTTGTGAACGGTCATCTTGGCATTCCACAATCGTTCCCGTTGGAATGTGCGTAATCCGAATCGCGGATTCCGTTTTATTGATATGCTGACCACCCGCGCCCGATGCACGAAATGTATCGACTTTTAAATCGGCGGGATTGATGTCAATCGCATCAATTTCATCCACTTCTGGCATAATCGCCACCGTACACGCCGACGTATGAATTCGCCCTTGAGATTCGGTTTCGGGAACACGTTGCACGCGGTGTGTACCTGATTCAAACTTCATTTGCGAATACACATCACGCCCTGAAACACGCAAAATTACTTCTTTATAACCGCCGTGTTCACCTTGATTTTCGTTGATAATTTCGGTTTGCCAGCCTTTGCGTTCTGTATAGCGTTGATACATTCGCGCCAAATCACCTGCAAAAATTGCAGCTTCATCACCGCCCGTTCCCGCTCGAACTTCCAAAAAGATGTTGCGATTGTCATTTGGATCTTTGGGCAATAACAATAATTGCACTTCATGTTCCAATGCTTCGAGTTGATTTTCTGCGTCTGTAATTTCGTCTTCGGCTAATTCACGCAATTCTGGATCGCTATCATTTGCCATTTCTTTCGCGGTAGCCAACGCTTCCAACAGCTGCTCGTAACGTTTGTAGCATTCCACTAATGGGCTGATTTGTGCGTATTCTTGGCTTAATGCCCGAAATTTATTTTGATTGCTTTGTGTATCGGGTTCCGAAAGTAAGGCTGAAATTTCGTCGTGACGTTCGCATAAATTTTGTAATTTTTGTTCTATCGATGGTTTCATTTTTAAGCTGGGTTAAGTTGAAAAATTTCTAAAGCCGCCGCAAGCAAATCATGACGTTCATTTTCTGCTGCGACGCGGATTTGAGTGCTAGGGGTGTGAATAAGTTTATTAGTTAATGTGTGCGCTAAACGTTGCAATGCAATTTCGGCAGATGTGCCATTTGCGAGCGAAGTAAGTGCTTTTTGTAATGCGTCGTCACGCAAAATTTCAGCTTGTGAGCGGTAATCTTTAATCAATGTTTGTGCGCTTTGAGCGCGTAACCACGCCAAAAAATAATCGACTTGCGTATCAATAATTTCTTCTGCTTGTTCAGCGGCTTGACGACGCGAATTCATATTTTGTTCAATCGTGTGCTGTAAATCATCGACGGTGTATAAATACACATCATCTAATTGCTCAACTTCCGTTTCAATATCACGCGGCACGGCTAAATCCACCATAAACATGGGTTTGCGTTTGCGTTTTTTTAATGCACTTTCAACACTACCTTTGCCTAAAATTGGCAATTGACTGGCGGTTGACGAAATTACAATATCTGCTTCGGCGAGATGATTTGGAATTTCCGCCAAACTAATCGCGTAACCGTTGAATTGTGCGGCAAGAGTATGTGCTTTTTCAAAGGTGCGATTGGCAATAATAATGCGCCCAATACCTTGTTGACTTAAATGTCGTGCCGCAAGTTCAATCGTTTCGCCCGCACCGATTAACAATGCGGTTTGTTCGCTGAGTTTGTCGAAAATTTGTCGCGCCAATTGCACCGCTGCAAAAGCAACTGAAACGGGACTTGACCCAATTGCCGTATTGGTACGCACTTTTTTGGCAGCAGTGAAGGTATGTTGAAATAATTTGCCGAGTAATTTACCTATCGTTCCCGCATCGCACGCTGTTTGATACGCAGTTTTCATTTGCCCTAAAATTTGCGGCTCACCTAAAATCATCGAATCTAAACCGCACGCAACGCGAAAAATATGACGAATCGCGGCGTTATCGGTGTGGCAATACAAATAGGGTGTTAAATCCTGTGCGTTGATTTGTTTATTTTGAGCAATCCAATCAATTAAAATTTTTTGATTGTCCGATTGTGTCGAACAGTAAAATTCAGTACGGTTACACGTTGATAAAATTGCGGCTTCATTTATTTCGTTAACAATCAGCAAATCCTGTAACGCATTCGGCAAAATGTCAGCTGGAAATGCCAAGCGTTCACGAATAGCAACGGGGGCTGTGGTGTAATTGATACCAAGGGCGAGAAGTGTCATTGAGTGAGAAGATTAAATGTTGATACGACTTTGTAATTGTAGCTATTCTAAGAAATCTAGCGGTGTTGTCCAACTGTAAAAAATCAGAATTCTAATTTAGGCGCGTTTTCTGCTACGCTATTAACCAAATTCACCTTCCGTCACGAACTAGGAACAAGCGTGTTAAAGCTCCCACTTTTATCTGTTATTAGCGTTATTTTATTAGGCAGTTGTGCCGTCGAACCCGAAAAACTTTCTCCTGCAGAAGCGATTACACCCGAAACAATTTCAACTCCAGAAACACTCGCAGAAATTAAACCTATAAAAAAATCAGATTTGCCGCCCATTGAAGCGAAAACAGCGATTGAGCCTGATGTGATGTATTTGTTATTAGCGGCCGAACTCGCCACGCAAAGACAACAATATGGTTTGGCGTATGAAGCATATATGGAATTAACGAAGCGTGTAAAAGACCCAAAGTTTGCAGAACTTGCTGCAAAAATGGCATTACAAATTAAAGATTCTCGCAAAACAACAGATGCGGTTTCTGCATGGATGAATCAAGAACCGAAAAATGTGACCGCTAAAAAAGTTGCCGCATTGAATGCGTTGCGAGGGAATGACAAAAAAGCGGCGGTAAAAGAATTAAATGCGTTGCTGACCGCCGAACCTGAAAATTTTGAAAATGCGCTGTTGGAATTGAGTAGTATTTTACAAAAAGAGGGCAGAGAAAAATTTGTTTACGATACGCTTGAATCGTTGGCAACAAAAACCACAAGCAATAAACCTGTCATTTATTTTGTGCAGGCATTATTGTCGATGCAAATGAAAAATAATGTGCAGGCAGAAAAGAAAATTGAGCAAACATTAGCGTTGCAGCCAGATTGGGAGCATCCGTTATTGATTCAATCACAATTAGCGATTATGGCGAATGATTTGGTGCGTGCAAAAACGCTTTTAAATTCGGTAGTTTTGAAACATCCGAATAATCCCGCATTTAAAAAAATGTTGGCGCAAACGCTGATTAAAACGACTGAATACGAAGCCGCCGCAGAACTTTATCAAACGTTAGTTACTCAAAATCCTAAAGACGGTGAAAATTATATTGCCTTAGCGTTAATCAATTTGCAGTTAAATCGAGATGCAAACGCTGAAACGATTTTAAAAACGCTCGCTGAACAAGTTGAATGGGCATCGCAAGCGAATTTTTATCTAGGAAAAATCGAAGAAAAAAGGAATAACACCGCAGCTGCTATTATTTTATTTGATAAAGTAAATGACATGAATTTTGCCTTAGATGCAGGTGTTTCAGTAATTAACTTGTTGGCTAAAGACAAAAAATATGCCGAAATTGATGCGCGATTAGATGTTTTAGTAAAAAAGTTCCCTGCGCAAAAATTGCGTTTTGTGTTGATGCAAGCGAGTTTATACAATCAGCAAAATCAGGCTGAAAAAGCATTCAGTTTGTTGAGCGAAGCCTTAATTGAATTGCCCGAAGAGAAAGATTTACTTTATACCCGTGCTTTAGTTGCAGAACATTTGGGTAAATTAGACGTATTAGAATCGGATTTAAAAAAGATTTTGGCAAAATATCCGAATGATGCTCAGGCATTGAATGCTTTTGGTTATACGTTATTGAATGATGCAAAACGGTATCACGAAGCAGAAAAGTATTTGCAGCGAGCGATTAAATTACAACCGAATGAGCCTGCGATTATGGATAGTTTTGGTTGGTTGCAATTTAAGTTAGGTAATTACCCGCAAGCTTTGAAATACCTACAAACTGCGTATGAAAAACAAAACAGCGGTGAAATTGCCGCGCATTTATGCGAAGTGCTTTGGGAAATGAACAAAAAAGAAGATGCACAAAAGTTTTTTGATGAAGCATTAAAGGCGGCACCAGAAGATATAGATTTGTTGAATTTTAAAAAGCATTTTTTGGAGTAGTGGCGCGTGAAAAAAATTTTTTTATTCGCAAGCGTTTTACTATTACCTGCGTGTTCGATGTTATCTACTACGCCTGAAATCGCTTATAAGCCAACTAGCGCACAAAGTGAATTATACGAGTTGCAACATTGGGGATTTGATGGGCGCATTGCGGTGGTTAGCAAAAATGATGTCGCACAGGCGAGTATCAATTGGGAGCATTCGCCTGAAGAAGATTTAATTAAATTATCAGGTCCTTTAGGGCAGGGCGCAGTGACGATTCAATTGAATTCGACAGGTGTGACGATTGATCGTGGCGGTGGTGATGTGAAAACTTCAAATAATCCCGAAGAATTTATCAATCAACAAGTTGGGTTATTTGTTCCTGTAAAATCGTTGCGTTATTGGGTGGTTGGCGTGCCAGAAAAATCGCAAGAAGTGATCACAATTGAAAGTGGTTTTGAGCAAGCGGGTTGGCGCAATCAATATAAAGCGATGCAGCCAGTTGGTAGCCACGTTTTGCCGCGCAATATGACGGTAACGAAAGATTCGGTGAAATTAAAACTTTTTATTGATCAATGGATGTTAGATGACAAACGAAAATAAGATTTTTGAATGGGATAAAAAATATCCCGCGCCCGCGAAATTGAATTTAATGTTGCGAATTGTTGGGCAACGTGAAGATGGTTATCACTTGTTACAAACGGTATTTCAGTTTGTTGAATTATGTGATTGGTTAACATTTTTACCGAATGATTCGGGCAAAATTGTATTAGAAAATGCAATTTCGGGCGTTGAAAATTCGGATAATTTGATTATTAAAGCGGCAAATTTATTGAAATCTGAAACTGGGTTTAATGGTGGTGTACGAATTCGCTTAGAAAAAAATTTGCCGATGGGTGGTGGTTTAGGTGGTGGAAGTTCAGATGCTGCGACGACGTTAGTTATTTTGAATTCGTTGTGGAATTTGCAGTTATCGCGTGCAAAATTGATGGAATTAGGGCTTTTGTTGGGTGCTGATGTGCCAGTATTTGTGTTTGGACACGCTGCTTGGGCGGAAGGTATTGGTGAAAAATTAACAAAAATAAATCTTAAAGAACAATGGGTTTTGATTTTAAAGCCCGATTGTCATGTGAATACAAAAGAAATTTTTTCAGCGAATGATTTGACACGAAATAGCAAATCGATAACAATAGACGAATTCAACGCAGGACAAGTTAAAAACGATTGTCTTGACGTGGTTTGTAAGCATTATGAAGCAATTGAAGAAGCATTGTATAATTTAAATGTTTTTTCTGAGGCGAGATTAACGGGAACTGGAGCATGCATTTTTGCAGTGTTTGATTCTGAACATCTTGTTATTGAGGCAGAGCTTAAACTTAAGGATAAGTGGCAAACCTATCTAACTAAAAGTTGTAATAAATCACCTATATTTGTTTAACTCCATTCCTGAGTTTACAGAAAACTAAAATTGGGTCGTCGCCAAGCGGTAAGGCACGGGGTTTTGATCTCCGCATACCAAGGTTCGAATCCTTGCGACCCAGCCAACCTACTACGCTAAATCGATTCATGGAGTATTTATGAGTGACACCAACTTGATGGTGTTTTCTGGAAATGCTAACTTGGCTTTGTCTGAAGGCATAGTAAAAAAACTCAACATGCGTCTCGGGACGGCAACACTTGGTCGCTTTAGTGACGGTGAAATTGCTTTTGAAGTCGAGGAAAACGTACGCGGAAAAGAAATTTTCGTTATCCAGCCAACTTGCTCTCCAACTAATGAAAATCTGATGGAGCTGCTTGTAATGATTGATGCTCTTAAGCGAGCTTCTGCCGCAAAAATTACAGCTGTAATGCCATATTACGGCTATGCAAGACAAGATAGGCGTTCACGTTCAGCACGGGTTTCAATTAGTGCAAAATTGGTTGCTAAAATGATTGAACAGTCAGGGGCAAATAGTGTATTGACGATTGATTTGCACGCAGATCAAATACAAGGTTTTTTTGATATTCCTGTTGATAATGTCTATTCGTCTCCACTATTACTTGGCGATATTTGGCGACAACAGTATGAAAATTTAATTGTAGTTTCACCAGATGTTGGTGGTGTTGTTCGTGCTAGAGCATTAGCAAAACGATTAGGTGATGCGGATTTAGCTATTATTGATAAGCGGCGTCCGAAAGCTAATGTTTCAGAAGTTATGCACATCATAGGTGATGTTTCAGGGCGAACTTGTATTCTTGTTGATGATTTAGTTGATACTGCTGGCACGCTTTGTCATGCGGCAAGTGCATTGAAAAAACACGGCGCGATAAGAGTTGTGGCGTACTGTACGCATCCTGTTTTATCGGGTGCAGCGATGACTAACTTACGTCATTCAGAGCTTGATGAACTTGTTGTTACAGATACGATTCCATTGAGTCAAGAAGCAGTAGATTTAGGAAAAATTCGACAATTAAGCGTAGCTGAGATGCTCGCAGAAACAATTAGGCGCATTTCGGTTGGCGAATCAGTTAGCTCGATGTATGTGGATTAAAAATTAAAATAACGTGCAAAAGCACAAGGTAAGAAAAATGTCTAACGTATTTGAATTTGTTGCAGAAACTCGTACTACTAATGGTAAAACAGCCTCGAGAGCTATGCGTCGTAGCGGCAGTGTTCCAGCGGTAATTTATGGGCATGGTGAGCCGCAGATGCTATCACTTAATCACAATGAAGTTGTAAAGCATTTGTCTCACGAAGAAGTTTACTCACACATTTTGGATTTAACAATTGATGGAAAAACTGAAAAAGCCATTTTAAAAGGTGTTCAACGTCACCCTGCAAAAGTGCGGGTATTGCATCTTGATTTTTTACGTATTGACTTAGCTGATCGTATAAAAGTTCATGTTCCTTTACACTTTATTAACGAGCATTCTGGCATTGGTGGTAAAAAAGGTGGTGTAGCAGCTCATGCAATGACTAGTGTAGAAGTTTTTTGCTTGCCAGCATATTTACCTGAATTTATTGTAGTTGACCTAGCTCGCCTTGATGTTGGTTGTTCAATTCATTTATCAGAACTAAATATGCCTGCAAACGTACAAATTATTGAATTAACACATGGTGCAAATCATGACTTGCCCGTGGTTTCTATGCAGGCTGCGAAAGTACCAGTTGAATAATCATTGTGATTAAGCTAATTGTTGGCTTGGGTAATCCAGGGCAGGAATACGAAAAAACCCGGCACAATGCTGGGTTTTTGTTTTTAGATTATTTGCATTCTGGTAAGTGGTTAAATGAACCTCGATTTTGTGGGCAGACCGCTATTTTTCAAGTTGGCAATGAGTCGATTAGGTTGCTAAAACCAACTACATTTATGAATCGCAGTGGATGCTCCGTTGGAAATATTGCTCGTTATTACAAAATTAATCCTGATGAAATTTTGGTTGTGCATGACGAGCTAGATTTTAAAGTCGGAATAATTAAACTAAAAAAAGGTGGTGGTCATGGTGGACATAACGGATTGCGAGATATCATCACACATTTAGATAATAATGGGTTTTATCGCTTACGCATTGGTATTGATCGTCCATCATCAAGCAATCAGGTGGCAAGTTATGTATTATCTGGGATGAGTAAATTTGAAAGCGAGAATATGCTTAATATATTTGATTTTGTGCATTTACATCTTGATTTAATTGTTTTTAAAGACATTTCAAAAGCAATGAATATATTAAATATAAAAAATAAAGTTATTTATTGACAAATATATTACTTTTATAGATAATTGAAAGCTGCTTAGGAGGGGTTCCCGAGTGGCCAAAGGGATCAGACTGTAAATCTGCTGGTTCTACCTTCGGAGGTTCGAATCCTCCCCCCTCCACCAAATAAAATAGCGGGTGTAGTTCAATGGTAGAACTCCAGCCTTCCAAGCTGATCACGTGGGTTCGATTCCCATCACCCGCTCCAGGATTAAAGCTTATATAGCTCAGTAGGTAGAGCACTTCCTTGGTAAGGAAGAGGTCACCAGTTCGAATCTGGTTATGAGCTCCATATTCCAAATATTAAATATTTCAAGGTGTAATAAAAATGGCTAAAGAGAAATTTTCGCGTAGCAAACCTCATGTTAACGTCGGCACAATCGGTCACGTCGATCATGGTAAAACTACTTTAACAGCTGCATTAACAACCGTTATGGCGAAATTGCACGGTGGCGCGGTAAAAGCATTTGATCAAATTGATAATGCTCCAGAAGAAAGAGCGCGCGGTATTACTATTGCAACGTCACATGTCGAATATGAATCACCGAATCGCCATTATGCTCATGTTGACTGCCCAGGTCATGCTGATTATGTAAAAAATATGATTACTGGTGCAGCACAAATGGATGGTGCAATATTGGTTTGTTCGGCAGCAGACGGTCCAATGCCACAAACTCGCGAACACATTTTGTTGTCACGCCAAGTTGGTGTCCCATACATCGTTGTTTTCTTAAATAAAGCGGATATGGTTGACGATGAAGAGCTGATTGAATTGGTTGAAATGGAGATTCGTGAATTATTAGATATGTATGAGTTTCCAGGCGACGATACGCCAATTATTCGAGGTTCCGCCTTGTTAGCTTTACAAGGTGATGAAAGTCCAATTGGTGCGCCTTCGGTTATTAAATTGGTTGAAGCCTTAGATGTATACATTCCATTGCCCGAGCGTGCTGTTGATGGTGCATTTTTAATGCCAATCGAAGATGTATTCTCAATTTCAGGTCGTGGTACTGTTGTTACTGGTCGTATCGAACGTGGTGTGATTAAAGTTGGTCAAGAAGTTGAAATCGTAGGTATTCGTCCAACTGTTGTTACAACTTGTACTGGCGTTGAAATGTTTCGTAAATTGTTGGATCAAGGTGAAGCAGGCGATAACGTAGGCTTATTGTTGCGTGGCACAAAACGTGATGACGTTGAAAGAGGTCAGGTTTTGGCGCACAAGGGTACGATCAAACCTCACGCTTACTTCAATTCTGAGATATATATTTTGTCTAAAGATGAAGGTGGTCGTCACACACCATTCTTCAACGGTTATCGTCCGCAGTTTTACTTTAGAACAACAGACGTAACTGGTGCTGTAGAATTGCCAGAAGGTGTTGAGATGGTAATGCCTGGTGATAATATTTCGGTAAAAGTGAAATTGATTTCACCTATCGCTATGGAGGAGGGCTTGCGTTTTGCAATTCGGGAAGGCGGACGCACAGTAGGTGCAGGTGTTGTTGCATCGATTATTGAATAAAATTTTTTACCGTACATTAAACCGTATGGTGTTTTAGTAGTATCAAAAGTTTGTCTGAATAGGTCAGTAGTTCAATTGGTAGAATGGCGGTCTCCAAAACCGTTGGTTGGGGGTTCGATCCCCTCCTGGCCTGCCAGCACAAAATATCTAATTTTTATAGATCACCTTAAAAGTCCGCACTTATGAATACGCAAGCCGAGGCATCAGTAAATATCTTTGATGTTGTCAAACAAGTTTTTTCCGTCGTCTTTGTTATTGCTGGAATAGCGGCATTTTATTATTTTTCCGATATTAAATTAATTTATCGTGTTTTAGGTTTATTAGCTATTTCGGGTGGTGTCATCGCAATGTTGGCAACAACTGCTTGGGGTGGTGTCGTTAGTGGATTTATTTCCGACTCAAAAGTCGAAGTCAGGAAAATTGTTTGGCCAACTCGTGACGAAACTACACGCACTACATTGTTGGTATTTGCGATGGTTTCTGTTGTTAGTTTAGTACTTTGGTTGCTGGATACATTCCTTTTTTGGGGTGTGCACCTACTTACAGGGCAAGTTTAATATGTCACAACGCTGGTATGTAGTTCAATCGCAATCTAATTTCGAAAATAAAGTTAAGCTTGCATTACAGGAGCGCGTTACACGCGAAGGATTAAATGACTTGTTTGGTGAAATTCTCATTCCAACTGAAGAAGTTGTTGAAATGAAAATGGGTCTGCAACGAAAAAGTGATCGTAAGTTTTTTCCAGGGTACGTTTTGGTACAAATGGAATTAACCAATGAAACGTGGCATTTAGTAAGGGATACACCAAAGGTTCTTGGTTTTATTGGTGGTACATCAGATCGTCCTGCTCCGATTTCTGAAAAGGAAGCTAATGCCATTTTGAGTCGCATTGAAGATAGTGTAAATAAACCACGCCATAAAGTGTTATTTGAAACAGGTGAGGTTATTCGGATTATTGATGGACCTTTTAAAGATTTCAATGGAGAGGTCGAAGAGGTTCTTTACGAGAAAAGTAAACTGAAAGTTGCCGTGTTGATTTTTGGTCGTGCAACACCTGTTGAATTAAATTTTGATCAGGTTGAAAAAACTTAATAAGTTTTTAATTATCTCTGGCTTTTAAAAAGTTGGGGATTTTTTGTCTTAAGGGGAGCTGAAAAGCGTTTAACCCATTTTTGGAGTAAGTTATGGCTAAAAAAATTACCGCCTACATTAAATTGCAAGTTAAAGCAGGTGAAGCAAATCCAAGTCCACCCGTTGGTCCAGCTTTAGGACAACGTGGTGTGAATATCATGGAATTTTGCAAAGCGTTTAATGCAAAAACTCAAGATGTTGAAAAAGGTTTGCCTTTGCCTGTAGTTATCACTGTTTATAGTGATCGTAGTTTTACATTTATTACTAAAACACCACCAGCATCTATTTTGTTGAAAAAAGCATTAGGTTTAAAAAGTGGCAGTAGTAACCCAAATACAAAAAAAATCGGCACGGTAACTCGTCAGCAGTTGGAAGATATTGCGAAAGTTAAAATGGAAGATTTAAATGCTGCAGACCTAGAAGGTGCAGTGAAGACAATTGCTGGTAGTGCAAAAAGCATGGGCTTAATTGTGGAGGGTTTGTAAAATGGCTAAATTAACAAAAAAAGCAAAGCTAATTGCTACAAAAATTGATATAGCAAAACAATATTCTATTGCAGATGCTGTCGCTCTATTAAAAGAATTAGCAACTTCAAAATTTTCAGAATCAATTGATGTCAGCGTAAATTTGGGCGTTGATCCACGTAAATCAGATCAAAATGTTCGTGGAGCAACTGTATTGCCAAATGGAACAGGAAAAACTGTTCGTGTTGCGGTATTTACACAGGGTGCAAATGCAGATGCTGCTAGAGAAGCTGGTGCAGACATTGTTGGTATGGATGATTTAGGTGAGTTAGTCAAAAAAGGTGAAATGGATTTTGACGTTGTTATTGCTTCACCAGATGCTATGCGAGTTGTTGGTCAATTAGGGCAAATTTTAGGACCTCGTGGTTTAATGCCTAATCCTAAAGTTGGAACAGTTACAACCGATGTCGCAACAGCTGTTAAAAATGCAAAGTCAGGTCAGGTTCGATACAGAACAGATAAGGGCGGTATTATTCATTGCACATTGGGTAAAGTAGCATTTGATGTAGCTTCAATCCAAGGTAATTTAGAAGCATTGATGGCAGATTTAAGAAGATTGAAACCTACCACTTCAAAAGGTGTGTATATTAAAAAAATTACGCTTTCGTCAACTATGGGTCCAGGCTTATGGTTGGATATGAGTGGTTTGTAATCTGACAAGACTTTGAGTTGCAGAACTTTAGTTCTGTAGCCGTCAAAGACCGCAGGGGTGTTTACACTTAATTTTCCTGCGTAGGCGGACGTAATCTAATTGATTCGTACCGTAAACACACTTTCAGCGTGTGAATTTTCAAGCTGAAAATTTTCAGAATTATCGGAGTAAGCTATGGCTCTAAATTTAGACAGCAAAAAAGTTGTCGTAGAAGAAGTTGCTGCATATGCCGCGAAAGCGCATTCCGCAGTTGCCGCTGAGTATCGTGGATTGACCGTAACCGAATTAACTGAATTACGTAAAACTGCACGGGAAACAGGCGTTTATTTGCGAGTTGTTAAAAACACGTTAGCAAAACGTGCTGTAGCAGGAACTGAATTTGAATGTATGCAAAACGCGCTTGTTGGGCCGTTACTGATTGCATTTTCAATGGAAGATCCAGGTTCGGCAGGTCGTTTAATCAGTGATTTTTCGAAAACGCACGATAAACTTATCGCAAAGATTGTTGCCATTAACGGGCAAGCTTTCGACGGTTCAGAGTTGCCACGCTTGGCTCGTTTGCCAACGCGCAATCAAGGTATTGCAATGTTAATGTCTGTGATGAAAGCACCAACCGAAAAATTCGTTCGGACGTTGGCTGCACTTCGAGATCAAAAACAAGAAGCCGCCTAATTTTTATTTACTGGTTTAAAACCAATTATTTTAGAGGAATACACAATGGCAATTTCACAAGCGGATATTTTAGACGCAGTTGCAAACATGACTGTTATGGAAATCGTTGATTTGATTACAGCGATGGAAGAAAAATTTGGTGTTTCTGCAGCGGTTGCTGTAGCAGCAGCAGCTCCAGCAGCAGCGGCAGCTGAAGAACAAACTGAATTCGATGTAATTATGACTGGCTTTGGCGAAAATAAAGTTGCAGTAATTAAAGTTGTTCGTGGAATCACTGGTCTTGGCTTGAAAGAAGCTAAAGACGCAGTTGAAGGTGCACCAACTGTGTTGAAAGAAGGTGTTTCTAAAGCCGAAGCTGAAGCATTTAAAAAAGACTTAATAGAAGCAGGCGCAACAGTCGAAATCAAATAAATTTTGATTCACTGCTCAGGTTTTGCCTGATTTATGAATGGGCTGGTGGCTTTTGTCATCGGCCTTTTGTTGCTTGCACTTATTGCATAGTAAAGCGTTCTACGACAAAAGGTTTTAAAGCGATATGTCCTACTCTTTTACCGAAAAAAAGCGTATTCGAAATAACTTTGGGAAAAGTACTGAAGTACTTGACGTTCCCTATCTTCTAGCCACTCAAATTGATTCTTACGCCCATTTTTTACAGTCTGGTGTTGATATAAATAAACGTGAAACTCTTGGGTTGCACGCTGCATTTTCAAGCGTTTTCCCGATTGAAAGTCATAACGGATACGCGGTGTTGGAATATGTACGTTATCGTTTAGGTGATCCAGTTTTTGATGTTAGGGAATGTCAACAACGTGGTGCAACTTATGCGGCTTCTTTACGTGTCCTAGTGCGTTTAGTGATTTATGACAAAGAAGCATCGGCTTCAGCTAAAGTAGTTAAAGATGTACGTGAACAAGAAGTCTATATGGGTGAACTGCCATTAATGACAGACAATGGAACTTTTGTAATTAACGGTACTGAACGTGTAATCGTATCTCAATTACATCGTTCACCTGGTGTCTTTTTTGATCATGATAAAGGCAAAACCCATTCATCTGGGAAGTTATTATTTAATGCCCGCGTAATTCCTTACCGTGGATCGTGGCTGGACTTTGAATTTGATCATAAAGATTGCGTTTATGTACGTATTGATCGTCGGCGAAAAATTCCAGCTACTATTTTATTACGAGCCTTGGATAAAACATTTGATAATGAAAAAATAATCAGCATATTTTTTGAAACTAATAAATTTGTTATAGATCAAAATGTTTGTATTTTGCATATTGCTCCTGAACGTTTACGAGGCGAAATTGCTGCATTTGATATTAAAAATGACGGTCAAGTTTTAGTTGAGGAAGGGCGGCGAATTACTGCAAAACATATTCGTGACATCAATAAAGTAGGTTTAACAGCGTTTGAAGTTCCTAGAGAGTATTTGATTGGTAAAATTCTAGGACATAACGTAGTTGATAAAAAAACTGGTGAGTTAATCGCATCTGTTAATGAAGAAGTAACAGGTAACATTATTGATCGCTGTATAGAATCTGGTGTTAGTGAATTAAACACTTTGTATGTCAATGAGTTAGATCGTGGTGCATACATTTCTAATGCTATGCGTTCTGATACTACTACCAACAATTTAGAAGCATTAGTTGAAATTTATCGCATGATGCGTCCTGGTGAGCCACCAACCCGCGAGTCAGCAGAAAATTTATTTCAAAATTTATTTTTCACAGATGAACGATATGATTTATCTGTCGTCGGACGAATGAAATTTAATCGGCGATTAGGACGCGAAGCGATTGTAGGTACAGGAACTTTAACAAAAGAAGACATCATCGACGTATTGAAAGAGTTAATTGCTATTCGTAATGGCAATGGCATCGTTGATGACATTGATCATTTAGGAAATCGTCGCGTGCGTTCTGTGGGCGAAATGGTTGAAAATCAATTCCGTGTCGGCTTAGTGCGTGTTGAACGAACAGTTAAAGAGCGTTTAACGTTAGCAGATTCTGAAGGCTTAATGCCGCAAGAAATCATCAATGCGAAACCTGTTTCAGCAGCGATTAAAGAATTTTTTGGTTCTAGTCAATTATCGCAGTTCATGGATCAAAATAATCCATTGTCGCAAGTAACGCATAAACGTCGTGTTTCTGCATTAGGACCAGGTGGTTTAGCTCGTGAACGCGCAGGTTTTGAAGTCCGTGACGTACACGCGACGCATTACGGTCGAGTTTGTCCGATTGAAACGCCAGAAGGTCCAAATATTGGATTGATTAACTCGCTGTCCGTTTATGCGAGAACCAATAATTATGGTTTCTTGGAAACACCTTACCGTAAAGTAGTAAGTGGCAAAGTAACCAATCAAGTAGATTATTTATCTGCTATTGAAGAAGGCGAATTTGTTATCGCGCAAGCGAGTGTTCCCGTTGATGAAACAGGCAAATTAATTGATGGTTTAGTATCTTGCCGTCATAAAGATGAATTTACTTTAGCGATGTCTGATACCGTGCAATATATGGACGTATCGTCAAAACAAATTGTTTCAGTCGCCGCTTCAATTATTCCGTTCTTAGAACACGACGACGCGAACCGTGCTTTGATGGGGTCAAATATGCAACGTCAAGCTGTTCCAACTTTACGGGCGGAAAAACCGCTTGTTGGTACTGGTATGGAACGTACTGTTGCAAAAGACTCTGGTGTAACTGTTGTGGCAACACGAGGTGGAAAAATAGAATCGGTTGATGCCGCTCGGATTGTTGTGCGTGTGAACGATACAGAAACTGAAAATGGCACGTCTGGTGTTGATATTTATAACTTAATTAAATACACCCGTTCAAACCAAAATACTTGCATTAACCAAAAACCATTGGTTAAAGTTGGCGACAAAGTGAAATCTGGCGACATTATGGCAGATGGACCTTCGACTGATATGGGTGAATTGGCACTTGGGCAAAATATGCTGGTTGCCTTTATGCCTTGGAATGGCTACAACTATGAAGATTCGATTCTTGTTTCTGAACGTGTTGTTAAAGAAGATCGCTTTACAACTATTCACATCGAAGAAAAAACTTGTGTAGCTCGCGACACGAAACATAGTCCAGAAGAAATCACCGCTGATATTCCAAATGTTAGTGAAGAAGCATTATCGAAACTGGACGAATCCGGTATTGTTTACGTTGGTGCCGAAGTAAAAGGTGGCGATATTTTGGTTGGGAAGGTTACACCGAAAGGCGAAACTCAACTTACTCCAGAAGAAAAATTGTTGCGTGCGATTTTCGGTGAAAAAGCCGCAGATGTGAAAGATACTTCGTTGCGTGTCCCTGGTAGTATCGAAGGAACCGTGATTGACGTTCAAGTTTTTACTCGTGACGGCGTAAAAAAAGATAAACGTGCGTTAGACATCGAACAAGATCAAATCAAAAGTTATCGTAAAGATTTGGATGATCAGATTAAGATTCTTGAAGGCGATATTTTTGCGCGAATCGCTAAAGATTTAGTTGGTAAAGTGGCTCAAGCTGGTAAGGATTTGAGTGCTGGCGATGTGCTTAAGCAGAAGTATTTAGAGGGTTTGAAACCATCTGATTGGTTCAAACTCAAAATGAAAGAGGATGAACTCAATACATTGTTAGAAGTCACAGAAAAGCAAATTGAGCAGCAACGCAAAGATTTTGATGCAAAGTTTGAAGATAAAAAACGCAAAATTACGATGGGTGATGATTTGCCACCTGGCGTTTTGAAGATGGTGAAAGTCTATTTAGCTGTGAAACGCCGCATTCAACCAGGTGATAAAATGGCAGGACGACATGGAAATAAGGGGGTTATTTCGATGATTCGTCCGATTGAAGATATGCCGTATACCGCTGATGGTAATCCTGTTGATATTGTACTTAATCCATTAGGTGTACCATCTCGAATGAATGTCGGGCAGGTGCTAGAAACTCATTTAGGTTGGGCGGCGAAAGGCTTAGGCATTAAAATCGGTAAAATGCTAGAAGCGAAATACGATGCGTCTCAAACGAAAGTGAAGGCAATTCGTGAGTATTTGGACAAAATTTACAACTGTAATGGACGTAAAGAAGATTTAGCTTCGTTTAGTGATGCCGAAATTTTGGAAATGGCAACTAATTTAGTTAGTGGCGTGCCGATGGCAACTCCTGTTTTTGATGGGGCAAATGAAGAAGATATTCATGAAATGCTTCGTCTAGCTGATTTACCTGAAGATGGGCAAACTATTTTGTATGATGGTTTAACAGGTGAACCATTTGAACGCAAAGTCACTGTTGGCTATATGTATATGTTGAAATTGAACCATTTGGTTGATGACAAAATGCACGCTCGATCAACGGGCCCTTATAGTCTCGTGACGCAACAACCGTTGGGTGGTAAAGCGCAATTCGGTGGTCAGCGTTTTGGTGAAATGGAAGTTTGGGCATTGCAAGCTTATGGTGCTGCTTATACGTTGCAAGAAATGCTTACAGTAAAATCGGATGATGTTACTGGTAGAACTCGAATGTATAAAAACATCGTTGATGGTGATCACAAAATGGAAGCTGGAATGCCAGAATCATTCAATGTGTTAATTAAAGAAATTCGTTCATTAGCAGTCAATATTGAATTAGAACGAGAATAATCTTAGGCACAGGCCAGTCTACAAGGCGCGTCTTGCGCCTTGTGCTTTTAAACTTATTTTAAAGAGGACAAGCTCTTGAAAGATTTAATGAATTTCTTAAAACGTCAAAATCGCGCAGAAGATTTTGATGGTATTCGTATTGGTCTCGCTTCGCCAGATGTGATTCGTTCATGGTCGTATGGTGAGGTAAAAAAACCAGAAACAATTAATTACCGTACGTTTAAGCCAGAACGGGATGGACTATTTTGTGCCAAAATTTTTGGTCCCGTAAGTGATTACGAATGTTTATGCGGTAAATATAAACGTCTAAAACATCGTGGTGTTATCTGTGAAAAATGTGGTGTAGAAGTCACACTTTCTAAAGTACGTCGTGACCGCATGGGGCATATTGATTTAGCTAGCCCCGTTGCACATATTTGGTTTTTAAAATCATTGCCTTCGCGTATCGCGTTGTTGCTTGATATGACCTTGCGTGAAATCGAGCGCGTGTTGTATTTTGAATCGTTTGTGATTTTAGAATCTGGTGATACACCTTTAGTCAAAGGGGTATTACTGACAGATGATGAGTATCAAGATGCACAAGAGAAATATGGTGACGATTTTGTCGCTAAAATGGGTGCAGAAGCGATTTACGAATTGTTGAAATCTATTGATTTAAAAGCTGAAGTTGAAATTTTAAAACAGGAAATTAACGCAACTAGCTCAGAAACAAAAATCAAAAAATATGCTAAACGCCTTAAAGTCATGAGTGCGTTGTTAGCTTCAAAAAATCGTCCCGAATGGATGATTTTAAAAGTGTTACCTGTACTACCACCCGAATTACGTCCGTTAGTTCCTCTTGATGGTGGGCGTTTTGCGACATCAGATCTGAATGATTTATATCGTCGTGTAATTAACCGTAATAATCGTTTAAATCGGTTATTGGATTTGAGTGCGCCTGACATTATTGTGCGTAATGAAAAACGAATGCTGCAAGAATCAGTCGATGCGTTGCTTGATAATGGTCGTCGTGGTCGTGCAATTACAGGGACAAATCGTCGTCCGTTGAAATCGCTTGCCGATATGATCAAGGGTAAACAAGGGCGTTTCCGTCAAAATTTACTTGGGAAACGAGTGGATTATTCTGGTCGTTCTGTCATCGTGGTTGGTCCTTCATTGCGTTTACATCAATGCGGTTTGCCGAAAAAAATGGCATTAGAATTGTTCAAACCATTTATTTTTAGCAAATTGCAATTCCGTGGTTTAGCGACAACTATTAAAGCTGCGAAGAAAATGGTTGAGCGTGAAGGAACGGAAGTATGGGATATTCTCGAAGAAGTGATTCGTGAACATCCAATTCTTTTGAACCGTGCGCCCACATTGCATCGATTAGGGATTCAGGCATTTGAACCCACGTTGATTGAAGGTAAAGCAATCCAATTACATCCGTTAGTTTGTAGTGCTTTCAACGCGGATTTTGACGGCGATCAAATGGCAGTTCACGTTCCGTTATCGATTGAAGCGCAATTAGAAGCACGAACATTGATGATGGCAACGAATAACATTTTATCGCCAGCTAATGGTGAACCAGTCATCAATCCTTCACAAGATATGGTTTTGGGGTTGTATTACATTAGTCGTGAAAAAATGAATGCTGTTGGTAATGGCAGTATTTTTGTCAGTGTTAGTGAAGTACATAAAGCTTTGGAAGAAAAAGCGGTGGAATTGCAGTCCAAAATTCAATTGCGTATTACCGAAAAAGTAACTGACAAAACTGGAGTTATTAGCCATAAAACACATCGTGTGGATACAACGGTAGGTCGCTCGTTAATTTGGGAAATGATTCCTGTTGGGATGCCGTTCGATTTAGTCAATTGTGATATGACGAAAAAGAACATTTCACGCTTGATTAACTATAGTTATCGTTACATGGGCAACAAAGATACTGTCGTTTTGGCAGATCAGTTAATGTATTTAGGATTTAAATACGCTACTCGTTCGGGAATTTCATTTGGTATCGAGGATATGGAAATTCCAGATGAAAAAAATGTCATTTTGGCGGATTCAAATAAAGAAGTGAACGAAATTCAAAGTCAATATGCGGCGGGTTTAGTTACTGACGGTGAACGTTACAATAAGGTTGTTGATATTTGGTCACACGCAAACGACAAAATCGCTAAAGTAATGATGGACGGTTTAGGTAAAGAAAGTTACATCGATGCACAAGGCGAAACGAAAGAACAAAAATCATTTAATTCAATTTACATGATGGCAGATTCTGGAGCTAGGGGTTCTGCAGCTCAAATTCGACAATTAGCTGGAATGCGTGGTTTGATGGCAAAACCTGATGGTTCTATTATTGAAACACCAATTACTGCGAATTTCCGTGAAGGTTTAGACGTATTGCAATACTTTATTTCAACGCATGGTGCGCGAAAAGGATTGGCTGATACGGCTTTGAAAACAGCAAACTCTGGATACTTAACCCGTCGTTTAGTTGATGTTGCACAAGATTTAATTATCAGCGCACAAGATTGTGGTACGACTAGCGGGCTAGCAATGACTCCAATTATTGATGGCGTAAACGTAGTTGAATCGTTATCTGAGCGTGTTTTGGGGCGAGTTGCTGCTATCGATGTTATGGATAAGTCAGGTGAAAATATCGTTGCACCAAAAGGCACTTTAATTGATGAAGATTGGGTCGTAGTGCTTGAAAAAGCGGGTATTGATCATGTTTTGGTACGTTCAATTATCACTTGTGAAAATCGTCACGGTGTTTGTGCCGCTTGTTATGGACGTGATTTAGGTCGTGGACATTTAGTTAATATTGGTGAAGCAGTTGGTGTTATTGCAGCGCAATCAATTGGCGAACCTGGTACACAGTTAACAATGAGAACGTTCCATATTGGTGGTGCTGCTTCTCGAGACGTTGCTATTAGTAAGGTCGAAGTAAAATCTGAAGGTACTGTTCGTTTAAGTAATTTAAAAAGTGTCGTTAATCGCGAAGGAAATTTAGTTGCGGTTTCTCGCTCAGGCGAGGTAGTTGTAATGGATGAATACGGTCGTGAACGTGAACGTTATAAAATCCCTTATGGTGCGGTACTTTCTAAAAAAGAAGGTGAAAGAGTTGAAGCAGGCGAAGTTATCGTTAATTGGGATCCATTTACACATCCTGTTATTACAGAAGTGGACGGGATTGTTGAGCTAAATGCTTTTGTTAATGGTGTCACTGTTCAATCACAATTAGATGCAATAACGGGTTTGACAGATTTAGTAGTTATCGATCCTAAGCAGCGGGGTAGTGCAGGCAGAGAATTGCGTCCAATGGTAAAATTGCTCGATGTGGGTGGTAACACAATTTATTTGCCCGGCACTGAAATTCCAGCACAATACTTTTTACCAACAGGTGCTATTGCCAGTATCAAAGACGGTGGTGAAGTAAAAATTGGTGATGTTTTAGCTCGTATTCCACAAGAATCTAGTAAAACTCGTGATATTACAGGTGGTCTACCGCGTGTTGCCGATTTATTTGAAGCTCGCAAAACGAAAGATCCAGCTATTCTCGCTGAGGCTACAGGTATTATTTCGTTTGGCAAAGAAACTAAAGGCAAGCAACGAGTTTCTATCACAGATGCGAGTGGTGAGCAGTTTGAAACTTTAATTCCTAAATGGCGACATATCACTGTATTTGAAGGTGAACAGGTAGAAAAAGGTGAAACTATTGCAGAAGGTGAATTAACACCTCATGATATTTTGCGTTTACGTGGTGTGGAAGAATTGGCTAACTATTTAGTCAAGGAAATTCAGGATGTATACCGTTTGCAAGGTGTTAAAATCAACGATAAACACATTGAGGCTATTATTAGACAAATGTTGCGGAAAGTTGAGATTACTGCCTCAGGTGATAGTAGTTTCTTGAAAGGTGAGCAGGTAGAACGTGCAGCAATGCGTGAAGAAAATGATCGTATTGAAGCAGATGGTAAAATTCCTGCCAGTTACGATTCTGTGTTGTTAGGTATTACAAAAGCTTCATTAGCTACAGAATCTTTCATTTCAGCTGCTTCATTCCAAGAAACTACAAGAGTACTTACCGATGCAGCAGTTCGTGGGCTAAGTGACAATTTGCAAGGCTTAAAAGAAAATGTAATTGTTGGACGATTGATTCCAGCTGGTACAGGTTTAGCGTATCATGAAAATAGAAGGCAACGCTTTATGTTATCTGAAGTTAAAAATGAGGGAGATTTGATTACGTCTATCGATATAGATGATGTTGAAGAAGCTCTTAAACAAGCGTTGAATATTTAGGCTTGACCTAATGTAGAATAGCCAGTATCATTACCTACTAAAGTCAGCCACCGCACTTCGCTTAAGATGAAGTTAGTTAGTTGCGTTTTGGTAGGTTATTTCATTGATCTGACAGTTAAAAAATATTTCGGAGTAAAAGTATGGCCACAATCAATCAGTTGGTTCGCAAGCCCAGAGCTAAGAAAGTTGAAAAAAGTAATGTGCCTGCATTGGAGGCATGCCCACAGCGAAGAGGTGTTTGTACGCGTGTTTACACTACAACACCCAAAAAGCCAAACTCCGCACTTAGAAAAGTGGCTCGCGTTAGGCTTACTAATGGAGCCGAGGTTAGTAGTTACATCGGCGGTGAAGGTCATAATCTGCAGGAACATTCTGTAGTATTGATTCGTGGTGGTCGTGTTAAAGATTTGCCTGGTGTGCGTTATCACGTCGTTCGTGGTAGTCTGGACGCTTCTGGTGTAAGTAATAGAAAATGCGGTCGTTCTAAATATGGCACTAAACGCCCTAAAGGTTAATTGGTAAGTAAATGTCAAGAAGAAGAGTAGCTACAAAGAGGGAAATTATTCCTGATCCTAGGTTTGGCAGTGTTATGCTGACTAAATTTATGAATATGATTATGGAAAGCGGTAAAAAGTCGGTGGCGGAAAGTATTATTTATGGTGCTTTGGATGCAATCGAGCGTAAAGGTCATGAAACACCATTAGATATTCTTTCTAAGGCATTAGAAAATGTTCAGCCTCGTGTTGAAGTTAAATCGCGTCGTGTTGGTGGTGCAACGTATCAGGTTCCTGTTGAAGTTCGACCAGCTCGCCGTTTAGCACTGTCAATGCGGTGGCTAATCGATGCTTCACGTAAAAGAAATGAGCGCACGATGGCCGCTAAATTGGCTGGTGAATTGATGGATGCGTTTGAAAGTCGCGGTTCGGCTGTAAAAAAACGTGAAGATACCCATCGTATGGCTGAAGCCAACAAAGCGTTTTCGCATTATCGTTGGTAAGGTTAATTAGTTTTTGTGGCGCGTAAAACACGGATAGAAAAATATCGCAACATTGGCATTATGGCTCACATTGATGCTGGGAAAACTACAATGACCGAGCGAATTTTGTATTACACAGGTGTTTCCCACAAAATGGGTGAGGTTCATGATGGTGCTGCCGTTATGGATTGGATGGTGCAAGAGCAAGAGCGTGGTATAACGATTACGTCAGCTGCGACCACTTGTTTTTGGAGCGGGATGCGGGGGCAGTACGATCAGCATCGTATTAATATTATTGATACACCTGGACACGTTGATTTTACTATTGAAGTTGAGCGATCACTACGAGTCTTAGATGGTGCTTGTGCCGTATTGTGTGCTGTTGGTGGTGTTGAGCCACAATCCGAAGCGGTGTGGCGACAGGCTGATAAATATGAAGTTCCTAGATTGGTTTTTATTAATAAGATGGATCGCACTGGGGCTGATTTTTTTGGCACAACTGAGCAAATAAAGGTTCGTTTAGCTTCAAACCCCGTTTTATTGCAATTACCAATAGGCAAAGAGGAAGGGTTTAAAGGAGTTGTTGACTTGGTTAGTATGAAGTCTATTTATTGGCATGATGCCAACACTGGTACTACGTTTGACGAGTTAGACATTCCTTCTGAGTTGGTTGTGGTGGCTGCAAAGTGGCGAGAGGCTCTCATTGAAGCTGCAGCCGATGCAGATGAGGAGTTGACAGATAAATATCTGGAAGTTGGTTCTCTGACTAATGATGAGATTAAATATGGTATTCGTGCATTAACAGTTGCAAATAAAATTGTTCCTGTTTTTTGCGGAACTGCCTTTAAAAACAAAGGTGTTCAGGCGTTACTTGATGCAGTGATTGATTATCTACCAGCACCAACGGATATAAAACCTACTCGATGTCTTTTAGCAAACGGTGTTTCAGAATCTGTCAGGGTTGCAAGTGATTCGGAACCTTTTTCTGCATTAGTCTTCAAAATTTCAACTGATCCTTTTGTTGGCGTGTTGACATTTTTTAGGGTTTATTCTGGTGTTTTAGCAGTAGGTGATACCATTTTTAACTCTACAAAAATGAGGCGTGAGCGGATTGGAAAAATTGTTCAATTGCATGCTAATAGCCGTGAAGAGGTAAAGGAAGTTTTTGCAGGTGATATTGCGGCAGTTATTGGTTTAAAAGATGTCACTACGGGTGACACACTTTGTGATATGAAAGAGCCGATTATTTTGGAAAAAATTGTGTTTCCCGAACCAGTTATTTCAATTGCAATTGAGCCAAAAACCAAAGCAGACGAAGATAAAATGACGGCTGTTTTAGAGCGTTTGGCGCAAGAAGATCCTTCTTTTAAAACCAGTGTCGATGCTGATTCGGGGCAATTAGTTATCTCTGGAATGGGAGAGTTACATTTAGACATCATCGTAGATCGCATGAAGCGTGAATTTAACGTTGATGCAAGTATTGGCTCACCACAAGTTGCTTATCGTGAGACAATTGATTCAGTTTGTGAACAAGAAATCGAATTTTCGCGTCAAATGGGTGCAAAAGCACAATACGCTCACATTAAATTACGATTAGAGCCATTAGCTCGTGGCTCAGGTTATGAGTTTGTAAGTGATGTTCCAAAAGGGATTGTACCCACTGAATATATTCAGGCTGTGGATAAAGGAATTCAAGATCAGCTTCGTGGTGGTATTTTAGCGGGCTATACTGTTTTGGATGTAAAGGCAACATTGCTTGATGGTTCTTATCACGATACTGATTCTAATGAATCTGCTTTTCGTACAGCTGGGGCGATGTGTTTTAGAGATGGTGCTAAAAATGCCAACCCCATTTTATTAGAGCCAATGATGAGTGTTGATGTTATTACTCCTGAAGATTACATGGGAGATGTTGTTGGTGATATTAGTAAGCGACGTGGTGTTATTCAGTCAATAAAAGATAGCGCGTCTGCAAAAATGATCAACTGCGAAGTGCCGTTGTCGGAAATGTTTGGTTATGCCACCGATTTGCGTTCTTTATCGCAAGGGCGAGCGACCTACAGTATGCAGTTTGAAAAATACAGTGAAGTGCCATTGCATATTGCTGAAACAATCATTAAAAGATTTTTATAAATTTGAATTATTTTTAAGGTGTAACTCATGGCTAAAGAAAAATTTTCGCGTAGCAAACCACACGTTAACGTTGGCACAATCGGTCACGTTGATCATGGTAAAACTACTTTAACAGCGGCATTAACAACTGTTATGGCTAAATTGCACGGTGGTGCAGTAAAAGCATTTGATCAAATTGATAACGCTCCTGAAGAAAGAGCGCGTGGTATCACTATTGCTACTTCGCACGTTGAATATGAATCAACACAGCGTCATTACGCTCACGTTGACTGCCCAGGTCACGCCGATTATGTAAAAAACATGATCACAGGTGCAGCGCAAATGGACGGCGCGATTTTGGTTTGTTCAGCTGCTGATGGTCCAATGCCACAAACTCGCGAACATATTTTGTTGTCACGCCAAGTTGGTGTTCCATACATTGTTGTTTTCCTAAACAAAGCAGATATGGTTGACGATGAAGAGTTGATTGAATTGGTTGAAATGGAAATTCGTGAGTTATTGGATATGTACGAATTCCCAGGAGACGATACCCCAATTATTCGTGGTTCAGCGTTGTTAGCGTTACAAGGCGATGAAAGTCCGATCGGGGCTCCGTCAGTTGTAAAATTAGTCGAAGCGTTAGACTCTTATATTCCATTACCAGAACGTGCCGTTGACGGTGCATTCTTAATGCCAATCGAAGACGTATTTTCAATTTCAGGTCGCGGCACTGTTGTTACTGGTCGTATCGAACGCGGTGTAATTAAAGTTGGTCAAGAAGTTGAAATTGTAGGTATTCGTCCAACTGTTGTTACGACTTGTACTGGCGTTGAAATGTTCCGTAAATTGTTGGATCAAGGTGAAGCTGGCGATAACGTAGGTTTATTGTTGCGTGGTACAAAACGTGATGACGTTGAACGTGGTCAAGTTTTAGCGCACAAAGGTACTATCAAGCCACACGCTTATTTTAATTCTGAAATCTATATTTTGTCTAAGGATGAAGGTGGTCGTCATACCCCATTCTTCAATGGTTATCGTCCACAGTTCTATTTCAGAACAACTGATGTAACGGGGGCAGTAGAATTGCCAGAAGGCGTTGAGATGGTAATGCCTGGTGATAATATTTCGGTAAAAGTGAAATTGATTTCACCTATTGCTATGGAGGAAGGGTTGCGTTTTGCAATTCGTGAAGGCGGGCGCACAGTAGGTGCCGGCGTTGTTGCATCGATCATCGAGTAAAAATTATGTCTAATCAAACTATCAGAATCCGATTGAAATCATTCGATCATAAGTTAATTGATCAGTCGGCTAGTGAGATAGTAGAAACAGCAAGAAGAACTGGCGCTCAAGTTAAGGGTCCCATTCCATTGCCTACTAAAAAAGAACGTTTCACCGTATTAGTTTCACCGCACGTCGATAAAGATGCGCGTGACCAATATGAATTAAGAACCTACAAAAGGCTGCTAGACATTGTTGAGCCTACTGATAAAACAGTAGATGCTTTAATGAAATTAGATCTTGCAGCTGGTGTGGATGTTCAAATTAAGTTGAATTAAGAATAGAGGAATTGGCAAATGTCAATAGGTCTTATTGGTCGTAAATGTGGTATGACCAGAGTCTTTTGTGAGGATGGAGCATCGATTCCGGTGACCGTATTGCAAATTGACTCAAATAGAGTGACACAGGTTAAAAGTCTTGAAATAGATGGTTATCGCGCAATTCAAGTTGCTGCTGGCGATAAAAAAGCGTCAAAAGTAACTAAGGCGATGGCTGGTCATTACGCCGCTGCTAATGTTACTGCTGGTCGCGGTCTTTGGGAATTTAGACTTGAAGATGGCGAGGGTTCTGAACTAAATTTAGGTTCCGAATTGCCATTAAGTATTTTTTCTGAAGGTCAAGTGATTGATGTGCAAGGTCAGAGCATCGGTAAAGGTTTTGCTGGTGGTGTGAAAAGACATCATTTCAGTATGCAAGATGCAACTCACGGTAACTCATTGTCGCATCGTGTATTGGGTTCTATCGGTATGTGTCAGACACCAGGTCGCGTTTTTAAAGGTAAAAAAATGGCAGGGCATCTAGGTGCTGCAAAAACAACCATTCAAAACTTGACGATTCATTCGATTGATGCAGAAAGAAAATTAATTTTAGTAAAAGGTGCTGTTCCTGGTGCTAAAGGTGGTGATGTTGTGATTACACCTGCTTCTAAAATGCGGAATAAGGGTTAAGTCATGGGATTGCAAATACCTAAATTAAATGAACAAAATGGTATCCAAGTTAGCGATGCTGTTTTTGGGCAGTCGTACAATGAGACTCTTATACATCAGCTAGTAACTCGTTACTTAGCTGGGGCAAGACAAGGCACAAAGGCGCAAAAAACCCGTTCTGACGTAAGTGGCGGTGGAATCAAGCCTTGGAGACAAAAAGGAACGGGTCGAGCTAGATCGGGTACAACTAGAAGTCCGATATGGCGGACAGGTGGTGCTACTTTTGCTGCGAGACCACGCAATTATGATCAAAAACTAAACAAAAAAATGTTCCGTGTGGGCATCCGTTCCATTTTATCAGAATTGTTACGTCAAAACCGCTTGATTATTAGTGCTGAAGTATTAGTAGCTACACCAAAGACAAAATCGTTGCGTGTACAGCTAGACTCTTTTAATTCGAAACGCACGCTAATTGTTGTAAGTGAAGTCGACATGAATCTAGCTCTAGCGTCAAGAAATATTCCTTATGTGGAAGTAGTCGAAGCTTTAAATTTAAATCCTGTTTTGTTAGTTGCTGCCGATAAGGTGATTGTTACACCTAGTGCATTACAGCAGTTAGAGGAGCGTTTAGCATGAGTACGAATTTATACCAGTTAACACGCGTCTTAGTAGCACCAGTGATTTCTGAGAAAAGCACCGTTGTGGCAGAGAAAGATCAACAAATCGTATTTAAAGTTCAAAAGACTGCAACTAAAAAACAAGTAAAGAGTGCTGTTGAAGCAATGTTTAACGTCGAAGTGGATGCTGTGCGTGTACTAAATGTAAAAGGCAAGCAAAAAAGATTTGGTCGCTCGCTTGGGCAGAGATCTGATTGGAAGAAAGCTTATGTTAAGCTGAAAGCTGGTCATGACATTGAATTTGCATCTGCTTAATTGATATAGAAAAGGACACGGTAAAAATTATGGCGATTGTAAAGTCAAAACCGACCTCCCCTGGATCACGGTTTGTAGTACGAGTTAAAAATGATGATTTGCATAAAGGAAAACCTTTTGCAGCGTTATTAGAGAAAAAAAGCAAGACAGGTGGGCGCAATAACAATGGTCGCATCACTACTAGGCATATCGGTGGTGGTCATAAGCAGCATTACCGTCTGATTGATTTTAAAAGAAATAAAACCGATATACCTGCTGTTGTAGAGCGTTTGGAATACGATCCGAATAGAACAGCTAATATCGCTTTAATTTTGTTCAAGGATGGTGAGCGTAAATACATTATCGCCCCGAAAGGCCTTGAAGCTGGGCAAGAAATCATATCGGCAGATATTGCTCCTGTAAAACCAGGTAATTGTATGCCTCTTCGCAATATACCAGTAGGTACCACCGTACATTGTGTTGAATTGAAATCTGGTAAAGGGGCGCAAGTAGCTAGAAGTGCTGGAACATCTGTGCAATTAGTTGCGCGTGATGGAATTCACGCCACTCTTCGCTTGAGATCTGGTGAAATGCGTAAAGTGTTAGCCGATTGTCGTGCTGTAATTGGTGAGGTATCTAATTCAGAGCATAGTCTAGCCTCTTTAGGTAAAGCTGGAGCATCCAGATGGCGAGGCGTTAGACCGACTGTACGTGGTGTTGTTATGAATCCAGTTGACCATCCACATGGTGGTGGTGAAGGTCGTACATCAGGTGGTAGACACCCTGTATCGCCTTGGGGTGTTCCAACAAAAGGCTATAAAACAAGAAAAAACAAACGGACTGATAATATGATTATTAGACGTCGTAAGTAAAATAGAGGGGAATCAACGTGCCGCGTTCAATTAAAAAAGGTCCTTTTATTGATCATCATCTCATTAAAAAAATTGAAGATGCTATCAAAATAAGTAGTAGGAAACCGATTAAAACATGGTCTAGACGATCAATGATTATTCCTGATATGCTCGGTCTGACCATTGCAGTACATAATGGTAAGTTACATATTCCAGTTCTCGTTACAGAGAATATGGTTGGGCATAAATTAGGCGAATTTGCACCTACTAGAACCTATAAAGGTCATGTAGCGGACAAGAAATCTAAGTAGGATGAACGATGGAAGTTTTAGCAAAATTAAGTAATGCGCCCTTATCCGCTCAAAAAGCACGGTTAGTTTGTGATCAAATTCGAGGGCTTCCGGTTGAAAAAGCACTGAATATTTTGAAATTCAGTCCGAAAAAGGCTGCATTTATTGTAAAAAAAATTTTAGAATCAGCAATCGCTAATGCAGAGCATAATGAGAGTGCTGATATTGATGAGTTAAAAGTGTCTACAGTTTTTGTAAATGAAGCCGCGACATTAAAAAGATTCAAGGCAAGAGCTAAAGGTCGTGCGAACCATATCCTTAAAAGAACCTGCCATATCACTATTAAAGTTGCAGAAAGCAATTAGGGGATAACATGGGGCAAAAAGTACATCCAACTGGTATACGTCTTGGTATCGTTAAAGATTGGAATTCACGCTGGTACGCAAGCAGCAAGGATTACTCTACGTTTTTATATCAAGATTTAAAAGTCAGAGAATTTTTAAGAAAAAAACTAGCACACGCTTCGGTGAGTCGCATTCAAATTAATCGTCCTGCAAATAATGCTCAAATTACGATTTATACTGCTCGCCCAGGTATCGTTATTGGTAAAAAAGGCGAGGATATCGAGGTTTTAAAGCAAGAAATTTCCAAAATGATTGGCGTTCCTGTACAGCTGAATGTTGAGGAAATTAGGAAGCCAGAATTAGATGCGTATTTAGTTGCCGAAGGGGTTGCTCAACAGCTTGAAAAGCGTATTATGTACCGCCGGGCGATGAAGCGAGCTGTTACCAATACTATGCGCTTGGGTGCTGAAGGCATTAAAATAAATGTTGGTGGTCGTTTGAATGGTGCCGAAATTGCGCGTAGTGAATGGTATAGAGAGGGGCGAGTACCATTGCACACTCTACGCGCTGACATTGATTATGCAACGGCCGAAGCACATACTACCTACGGAATTATTGGCATTAAGGTGTGGATATTCAAAGGTGAAGTGTTTGATGTAGATGCACATAAAGCGTCTATTAATTTAGAACCTAAAAAATAGTTGAAGGGACAGAAATATGCTTCAACCTAAGAGAACAAAATTTCGTAAACAGCACAAAGGCAAGAATAACGGCATTGCTGTTCGTGGTTCATCGGTAAGTTTCGGTGAATTTGGGCTTAAGTCAGTCAGTCGTGGTCGGTTAACAGCTCGCCAAATTGAATCTGCTCGCCGCACTATAACTCGTCATGTTAAGCGTGGTGGTAAAATTTGGATTCGTGTGTTTCCAGATAAGCCAATTACAGAAAAACCCCTAGCAGTTCGCATGGGTAAAGGTAAAGGTAATGTGGAGTACTGGGTTGCACAAGTACGCCCTGGTACTATGTTATATGAGATTCAAGGGGTTTCTGAAGAGTTAGCACGTGAGGCTTTTACTTTAGCGTCAGCTAAGTTACCTTTGAAAACACTATTTACTGTACGGACGATAATGTGATGAAAGCAAGTGAATTACGTCAAAAGTCACGCGATGAATTGTCGGTTTTATTAATCGAGTTGGCAAAGGAACGATTTACCCTTCAAATGCAAAAGGGTACAGGGCAGCTGTCTAAGACGGCACAAGTTAAAAAGGTAAGACGTGACGTAGCTCGCGTTCAAACCGTGTTAAACGAGATGGTGAGAGCGTAGAATGAGTGAAAATACGACTAAATTGCGAACTATCACGGGACGCGTTGTCAGCAGTAAAATGGACAAAACAATTACCGTTTTGGTTGAACGAGTGGTGAAACATCCTGTTTACGGAAAGTACATCAAACGCTCAACGAAGATGATGGCACATGACGAAGATAATTCTTGTCAGGAAGGTGATGTGGTTTCAATTACATCTTGCCGTCCAATGTCTAAACGTAAAACGTTTAATTTGGTACAAGTGCTAGAACGTACTAACAAGTAATCAATTGAACGCTTAAATTTTATATTTGTAGGAATAGATCATGATTCAGATGCAAACTAACCTTGAGGTTGCCGATAATAGCGGTGCGAAAAAGGTCATGTGTATCAAAGTGCTTGGTGGTTCGCATCGGCGTTACGCTGGTATTGGAGACATCATTAAAGTCAGTGTAAAAGATGCAATTCCTCGCGGCAGAGTGAAGAAAGGCGAAGTTTACAACGCATTAGTAGTTCGTACTCGAAAAGGGGTGCGTCGCTCTGATGGTTCAGTTATTCGCTTTGATGGCAATGCAGCGGTTATTTTAAATAATAATTTGCAACCGTTGGGAACACGGATTTTTGGTCCAGTGACTCGTGAGCTTAGAGGTGAAAAGTTTATGAAGATTATTTCATTAGCACCTGAAGTTTTATAGGGTTAAGGTAACTATCATGCAGAAAATTAAGAAAGGTGACGAAGTTATCGTTCGCATTGGTAAAGACAAAGGCAAGAGCGGACGAGTAACACAGATTTTAAAAAATAATAAGATTCTTGTTGACGGTATCAATCAGGTTAGTAAAAGTCAAAAACCAAACCCTAATGCTGGTATTCAGGGTGGTTTTATAACTAAAGACATGCCAATTGAAATCTCAAATGTAGGATTGTACAACCCTGTAACAAAAAAAGCAGATCGGGTAGGTTTTAGATTTTTAGATGATGGTAAAAAAGTCCGATATTTTAAATCAACCAACGAAATTATCGATGCGTAAGGTGAATCATGGCTAGATTAGAATCGGTATATAAAGAAACTGTTCGCCCTGCTTTAATTGAGCAGTTTGGCTACAAGTCCATAATGCAAGCACCACGTATTACTAAAATTACTTTAAATATGGGTGTGAGTGGCGCGGTTGCAGATAAAAAAGTATTGCAGTTTGCCGTAAGTGACATGGAAAAGATAGCAGGTCAAAAACCAGTAATTACCTTGGCAAGAAAATCAATTGCAGGATTTAAAATTCGCGATGATATGCCTATCGGTTGCAAAGTAACGTTACGTAGCCACAAAATGTATGAATTTTTGGATCGCTTGATTAGTATTTCCATCCCTAGAGTTCGTGATTTTAGAGGGTTGAATCCAAAAAGTTTTGATGGTCGTGGTAACTATTCGATGGGGGTAAAAGAGCAAATTATTTTCCCTGAAATCGATTATGACAAAATCGACATGTTGCGCGGTATGGATATCACCATTACTACGACAGCACAAACTAACGAAGAAAGTTTGGCGTTGTTGAAGTTGTTTAATTTTCCATTTAAACAGTAAGGGGTGGTTGATCATGGCAAAAAAATCAATGATTGCGCGAGAAGAAAAGCGTAAACAATTAGTTAAAAAGTATGGTGTTAAACGGAATTCTTTGAAAGAAATTATTAGGGATCCAAACACTTCTTTTGAAAATAAAGAATCTGCTCAGTTGCAGCTTCAAAAATTACCTAGAGATTCCAGTCCATCGCGGGTGCGTAACCGTTGTAATTTAACGGGTCGTCCACATGGCTACTACCGCAAGTTTGGCTTAAGTCGTAATAAATTACGCGAAGCTACGATGCGCGGTGACGTACCTGGTGTTGTTAAGGCGAGCTGGTAATTTGTGTTGGAAAAATTTTGGAGAATTAAGCGATGAGTATGACAGATCCAGTAGCGGATATGCTGACACGCATTAGAAATGGTCAGTCTGCTGGGAAAAAATTTATAAAACAACCTTCCTCTAAACTTAAAGTATCGATTGCAAAAGTGCTTAAAGAAGAAGGTTATATTACGGAATATAGCACTGAAACCAGTGGCAGTCATACTGAGATGACTGTGGTTTTAAAGTATTACAAAGGTGCGCCCGTAATTGAAAAAATAAAACGAATCAGTAGACCAGGTTTACGGATTTATAAATCGAAAGATGAATTACCAAAAGTTCTCGGCGGTTTGGGTGTCGCTATAGTGTCAACCTCAAATGGGGTAATGACTGATAGGGCTGCCCGTGCCATTGGACACGGTGGTGAAGTCATTTGCACTGTTTGTTAAGGCGTAGTTATGTCAAGAATTGCTAAAGCACCTGTTAATATTCCAAGTGGCGTAGAAATTAAAGTAGATGGCAGCAGCGTTACCGTAAAAGGTAGCAAAGGGTTATTAGCATTTGATTTTGACCCATCTGTTAGCATTCAAATTGCTGACAATGTCATTTCGATGCATTGGAATAAAGATGACAAAAATGCAACCGCACAAGCAGGCACTGCTAGAGCGATTGTAAATAATATGGTAATCGGCGTGTCTGCTGGTTTTGAAAGGAAATTAACGCTAGTCGGCGTGGGTTATAGAGCGCAAGCGAAAGAAAATATTCTAAGTTTATCGCTCGGTTTTTCGCACCCTGTTGATTTTGAAGTTCCAGCAGGGGTTTCAGTGGAGACACCAAGCCAAACTGAAATTATCCTAAAAGGAAGTGACAAGCAACTTGTTGGACAAGTTGCAGCAAAAATTCGAGCTTATCGACCACCTGAACCTTATAAAGGTAAAGGCGTACGGTATTCGGATGAGCATGTTGCTAGAAAAGAAGCTAAGAAAAAGTAGGGTAGCGTAATGGATAAGAAACAAACTCGTATGAAACGCGCGTTAAAAGTACGTAGTCAGATTAAAAAATTGAACGCTATTAGGTTGTCAATTCATAAAACATCACAGCACATCTACGCACAAATTATCAGTGCAGATGGTACTACGACCTTGGCAAGTGCTTCGACAAATCAAACTGAATTGAAAACTGATTTGAAAGGAACTAGTAATGTCATAGCTGCAAGTGCCGTAGGTAAACGCATAGCCGAAAAAGCTCTTGCTGCGGGTGTTACTGAAGTTGCATTTGATCGTTCGGGGTTTAAATATCACGGTCGTGTTAAAGCATTGGCCGATGCCGCTCGTGAAGCTGGCTTGAAATTTTAGGAGAATAAAATGGCTACAGCACCTACTCAAGGGTCAGCTGACGGTTTACAAGAGAAATTAGTTAACGTCAGACGAGTTGCAAAAGTAGTAAAAGGCGGTCGGGTTTTTGGTTTTACTGCTCTGACTGTCGTTGGTGATGGTGAAGGTCGAGTTGGCTATGGTGTTAGTAAGGCACGCGAAGTACCCATTGCAATTCAAAAATCATTGGAGCAAGCTCGTAAAAATATGCGTAAAGTTGAATTAAAAGGTGATACCCTTCAGTACGCAATTACAAACACAACGGGCGCAGCAAAAGTTTATATGCAACCCGCCTCAGAAGGTACTGGAATTATCGCTGGTGGAGCAATGCGAGCGGTTTTTGAGGTTGTCGGCATACATAATGTGCTAGCAAAGTGTATCGGGACGAATAACCCAATTAACGTAGTTCGTGCAACCATTAATGGATTAACTGGAATGCACAATGCTCACCAAATTGCTGCTAAACGTGGATTATCTGTTGATAAAATTACAGGGTGATCAGATGAGTAATAAGTTAAGTGTCACAATGACAAAAAGTAGGTTCGGTCGCTTACCCAACCACAGAGCTTGTTTAAAAGGCTTAGGGTTGCGTAAAATCAATCAAACGGTTGAGATTCTGAATACTCCAGAAAACAGAGGTATGATCAACAAAGTAGCTTATATGCTTAAAGTTGAGGAGGTTTAATGTTTTTAAATACAATTAAAGCTGCTGATGGCGCACGTAGAAAATCTAGACGTGTTGGTCGTGGTATAGGCTGTACAATGGGTAAAACGTGCGGTCGCGGTCATAAAGGTCAAAAAGCACGCAGTGGCGGTTTTCACAAAGTGGGTTTTGAAGGCGGTCAAATGCCTTTGCAGCGTCGTTTGCCAAAAGTGGGCTTTACTTCTCATAAAGCTAAGTTTTCGTCTGAAGTTCGTTTAGGCGAGCTAAATGGTTTAACCGCTGATGTAATTGATTTGAAAGTGTTGATTGACGCAAATATTATTCCGATTTTTACAAAAGTTGCACGGATTATTAAGTCAGGTACTTTAACGAAAGCAGTCACTGTAAAAGGCGTAAAGGTGACAGCAGGTGCGAAAGAATCTATTGAAGCTGCTGGTGGCAAAGTAGAGGCGTAAAGTGAATGTACCAAGAGCGCAAATGGCAAATAAAACAGGGGATTTTTCAGAATTAAAAGCACGCCTACTTTTTGTTTTAGGTGCTTTTATAGTTTACCGCATAGGAGCGCATATTCCAGTTCCAGGAATCGATCCGAAAGCTTTAGCTGCAATGTTTGAACAACAAGGCGGATCTATTCTGGATATGTTTAATATGTTTTCAGGTGGTGCCTTGATGCGATTGAGTTTATTTGCGCTAGGTATAATGCCGTACATTTCTGCATCGATCATTATGCAATTAATGACTGTTGTAATTCCTTCAATGGAGAAAATGAAGAAAGATGGTGAACTTGGGCGGCGTAAAATTTCTCAGTTCACTCGCTATGGAACAGTTGTTTTAGCTACTTTTCAGGCAATTGGTATATCTTTGGCATTGCAAAATCAAACAGCAGGTGGGCTATCCGTTGTTTTAAATCCAGGATTAGGTTTTGTTGCAATTACCACTATTACGCTAGTTACTGGCACTATTTTCCTGATGTGGCTGGGTGAGCAGGTAACTGAGAGAGGTATTGGTAATGGAATTTCAATGATTATCTTTGCAGGGATTGTTTCTGGTTTACCTAAAGCCATAGGTGGTACATTTGAGCTTGTGCGAACTGGAGAGATGAGTAGTGCATTTATTGTTTTATTATTTTTAATTTCGATTTCAGTAACTATGCTAGTTGTATTCGTAGAACGCGGTCAGCGACGAGTCACTATAAACTACCCTAAAAGGCAAGAAGGACGTAAATTATATGCTGGTCAGAGTAGTTTTTTACCCTTGAAATTAAATATGGCAGGTGTTATTCCGCCAATTTTTGCCTCTAGCATCATTCTTTTCCCAGCTACAATTGCAGGTTGGTTTGGGCAAAGCGAGGGATTTGGTTGGTTACAGGATGTGGCGACACTACTGTCACCTGGTCAGCCAGTTTATGTTATGTTTTATGCGCTTGCGATTGTTTTCTTTTGTTTTTTCTATACCGCATTGGTCTTTAATTCTAAGGAGACCGCTGAAAACTTGAAAAAATCAGGTGCATTCTTACCAGGTATTAGACCAGGTATTCAAACAAGTGTTTATATTGACAAGGTCATGACGCGTTTGACACTAATTGGAGCGTTTTACATTACGTTGGTGTGTTTATTGCCCGAATTCTTAATCGTCTATTGGAATGTTCCATTCTACTTCGGTGGGACTTCTTTATTAATCATTGTGGTTGTCGTGATGGATTTTATATCCCAGATGCAAACTCACATCATGTCACAACAGTATGAAGGTTTAATGAAAAAGGCTAATCTCAAAAAATAATATGATGGTTAGTCAATTTTTTGATATCAAGAATCTTGGAGATTCCTATGAAAGTTCGTGCATCTGTGAAAGTGATTTGCAGAAAGTGTAAAATTGTAAAAAGAAACGGCGTTGTTAGAGTGATTTGTGAAGATGGCAGGCATAAACAACGTCAAGGGTAACTTAATTGATTGCTCAATAATTGCAATATGCTATAATTCCAAATTCAATCTTAGAATATATGTACTCAGGGGAGTATTAAATGGCACGTATTGCCGGGATAAATGTACCAGACCACAAACACGCCGTTATCGCATTAACTGCGATTTATGGCATAGGTCGACAAACTGCAAATGAGATTTGTAGCGAAGTAGGTGTATTGCCTTCGATAAAAATCAAAGATTTATCTGAAGATAAGTTAGAAGCTATTCGCGGTGTCATTGCAAAAATGACGGTTGAAGGTGACCTTCGACGCGAAGTCTCAATGAATATCAAACGATTAATGGATCTTGGGTGTTATCGCGGGATAAGACATCGTAGAGGCTTACCTCTAAGAGGGCAGCGCACTAGAACGAACGCGCGAACTCGTAAAGGTCCTCGTAAACCAATTAAAAAATAGAGTTCGAACTAATGGCTAGTCAAAATCGTTCAAGAAAACGTATAAAAAAAGAAGTTGCTGATGGTATAGCACACGTTCACGCATCGTTTAATAACACAATCATTACTATTACTGACAGAAAAGGTAACGCACTTTCTTGGTCTACCTCTGGTGGTTCTGGGTTTCGTGGTTCACGAAAAAGTACCCCTTTCGCTGCTCAGGTTGCAGCTGAAAAGGCTGGTACTGTTGCACAAGAATATGGTATGAAGAACCTTGATGTATTAATTAAAGGGCCAGGGCCTGGACGCGAATCCGCAGTACGTTCTTTGAATAACCTTGGGTTTAAAATCAATAATATTATTGATGTGACACCAATTCCTCATAATGGTTGCCGTCCACCTAAAAAACGACGTGTGTAGAAAACTGGAGTATTAACATGGCAAGATATTTAGGACCAACTTGTAAACTGAGTCGTAGAGAAGGTACGGATTTATTTTTAAAAAGTAGAGGTAAATCTCTGGAAAATAAATGTAAATTGGAACAGCGCCCAGGTCAGCATGGTACAAAAAGAGCTCGAAATTCCGATTATGCGACCCAGTTGCGAGCGAAACAGCGTTTACGTCGAATTTATGGTGTGCTAGAAAATCAGTTTAGAAATTACTACAAATCTGCTGACTTAAAAAAGGGAGCTACTGGCGAAAACTTGTTAAACCTTTTAGAGTCGAGATTAGATAACGTGGTATACCGCATGGGTTTTGCAAGCACTAGAGCAGAAGCACGCCAGCTCGTATCCCATAAGTCGATTCAAGTAAACAGCACGCTTATCAACATACCATCATATCAAGTTTCTCCTGGTGATGTATTGACCATTAGAGAAAAAGCAAAGAAGCAGCAACGAATTATTGATGCACTCGCTGTTACTGAACAATATGGTTTTCCTGTCTGGGTTAGTGTTAATTCTAAAGACATGATGGGAACATTCACTAGTTTGCCTGATCGAGTTGATCTAGGATCAGATATTAATGAACAACTTGTTGTGGAACTTTATTCTAAATAATTGTAGTTCCGAGGAATGCAGATGCTGAGTTCTATCCCTAATTTACTTAAACCCAAGTTGGTTGAAGTTGTAAGTGAGTCTACAAACCACTCAAGGATTATTATCGAGCCTTTAGAACGTGGTTTCGGGCACTCACTGGGGAACGCGTTAAGGCGTGTTCTCTTGTCGACAATTCCTGGTTGTGCAGTTACTTCAGTAGAAATTGCTGGTGTCCTACACGAGTACACCACGATAGAAGGCGTACATGAAGATGTAATTGATATCCTATTAAACCTAAAGAAGCTGGCGATTATAGTTCATGGCAAAGATGATGCCGAATTAATTTTGTCGAAAAGCGGTGAAGGTGTAGTTACTGCGTCTGATATCAGTCTACCACCATACGTGGAAATTTTAAATCCAGATTTGGTGCTAGCCAATTTAACACAAGCTGGTGTGTTAGACATAAAAATCAGAGTCGATCGTGGTCGCGGTTATGAACCAGCGAGCGTTCGAAAATTGAATTCGGATATTAATTTTCCAGTTGGCACTCTTCATTTAGATGCCTCATTTAGCCCTGTAATGCGCGTTTCTTACCAAGTTGAGAGTACTCGAGTTGAACAACGAACCAATTTAGATAAGTTAATTATTGACTTAGAAACAAATGGTACTGTTGACCCAGAGCAAACTATTAAACTTGCAGCGACAATAATTCACGATCAGCTTTCTGTGTTTGTCGATTTTGAAAAAGTAAGTGAGCTGCCTAGAGTTGAATACTTATCACCAGACGAATCTATCGATCCAGTGCTATTACGTCCAGTTGATGATTTAGAATTAACTGTCCGATCAGCAAATTGTTTGAAAGCTGAAAATATTTTTTATATCGGTGATTTAATTCAACGCACAGAGGTTGAACTACTGAAGACGCCTAACTTGGGCAGAAAATCTTTAACTGAAATTAAAGATATTTTAGCGTTGAAGGGTTTGTCACTAGGGATGCGTCTTGAAAATTGGCCACCTGATCATCTCGCCGAGCATAATCAATCCATATCACATTAAATTTTAGGTTATTTCAACATGAGACATCGTAAATCCGGCAGACAACTTAACATGAATAGTAGCCATCGTAAGGCACTATTTAGCAATATGACAAATTCATTGTTTAAGCATGAGTTAATCAAAACCACTTTGCCTAAAGCAAAAGAACTTAGAAGTTACGCTGAACCGTTAATAACTTTATCTAAAGAAGATAACGTTGCTAAAAGACGTTTGGCATTTGCGCGGTTACGTGACCGTGATATGGTAACTAAACTGTTTAATGAATTAGGACCACGCTATAAAAATAGAGCTGGTGGCTATTTACGCATTATGAAATGTGGCTTTAGACCAGGTGACAACGCACCTATGGCGTATGTGGAGCTGGTTGATAGGGAAATTTAATTCCATTGTTACCAACGCTTTAAATTTGACCCCTTAGCAACGGAATAAGCTAATCCATTTAACGAAAAATAGAATATCGTAGAAATCAATAACGACAATGGATTGAAGTCATAAACCACACTTCAATAGGGGGTCAATTAAAA
>CAIPQN010000046.1 GCA_903867225.1 uncultured Pseudomonadota bacterium
TGGAATAAGAGAATGGACTTGTGCCGAGTGTGGCACGACGCATGACAGAGATGTTAATGCGGCTAAGAACATTCTCGCGCTTGGACATAAGCGTCTAGCTGTAGGAATCACCGCCTCTTTAGGGCGGTGAGGATGTCAAGCAAAATATGCCTGTATCGACGTTTGTTTTAAACGTCCAGCATCAAGTGGTTATTTGGAATAAAGCCTGTGAACAATTGACAGGCTTGAAAGCATTGCAAATGTTGGGAACAAGCGAACATTGGCGCGGTTTTTATACAGAAAATCGTCCCTGTTTAGCAGATTTATTACTCGATAGTACCCTTGGGGACATGGCGCGATTGTATGAACAAGCGAGCGATTTCAATTCATCAAGCGATATTTGCCACACCGAAAACTGGTGTTTAATGCCTGATGGTCGGCGACTTTATTTGGTTATCGATGCTGGAACGGTTTGTAATGAACAAGGCGAAGTCGTAGCAATTGTTGAAACCCAACGCGACCGCACAGAACAACGTTTAATGATGCAAGCTCTCGCCGAAAGTGAGCAACGCATTTCTTCCATTTTAGCGTCCGCGATGGATGCAATTATCACCGTTAATCAACAGCACGAAATTTCGTTATTCAATGTCTCCGCCGTTCGTATTTTTGGTTGTGCGGCAGATTTTGCGATTGGTCAACCGATTGAGCGTTTTATCGCGCCACACTGTTACATCTTATTTAAACAATTTATTTCCTTTGATAATGCGTCGAAAAATCAAACCTGGGTGTCCGAAGGTTTGAGCGCACGTCGAATTAACGGTGAAGAATTTGCGATTGAAGCGACTTTTTCGCCGCTCGAAACCAATGGGCAAAAACTGTACACCCTGATTTTGCGTGACGTGAACGACCGTTACATCACCGAAAAGAAACTCGACCGATTGCAACAAGAAAAAGGTTATCTACAAGAAGTGATTAACGATGAGCATAATCCGCGCGATTTTGTCAGTGGCTCAAAAATCATGCGAAGGGTTTTAGAACAAATTCGCATGGTGGCACATGCCGATACACCTGTGTTATTGCTGGGTGAAACGGGAACGGGCAAAGAATTATTAGCACGTTCGATTCACGAATTCAGCGACCGCAGTGCTTCGATTATGGTGAAAATAAATTGCGCGGTCTTGCCTGCGGAATTGATTGAAAGTGAATTATTCGGACATGAAAAAGGGGCGTTCACAGGCGCAACTCAGCAACGAAAAGGACGTTTTGAACTTGCACACGGCGGCAGTTTATTTTTAGACGAAGTTTGCGAATTATCGCCATCGGCACAAACGAAATTGTTACGGGTGTTGCAAGAGCAAGAATTTGAGCGAGTTGGAGGAAGCGAAACAATTAAAACCGATGTTCGTTTGATTGCCGCGACAAATCGAGATTTAGCAGAAGAAGTGCGTTTAGGGCGATTTCGTTCAGATTTGTATTATCGGCTGAACGTGTTTCCCGTTCACGTTCCAGCCTTACGCGAACGAGTGGAGGATATTCCGTTGTTAGCGCATTTTTTCTTGCCGCGTTATGCTAAAAAATTCGGCAAACCGCTAACGAGTATTGATACCAAAAGTTTAGAAAATTTGCAGCAATATCATTGGGCTGGCAATGTGCGTGAATTACAAAATGTTATCGAGCGCGCGGTGATTTTGTCACAAGGTGAAGTCTTGAAAATCGAGCCATTATTAACATCGCCAACATCTAATCCGCAAACGAACCAATTAAAAACGTTAGAAACGGTCGAGCGTGAACATATTTTACAAACGCTTGAAACAACGGCTTGGGTAATTTCTGGTTTTAAAGGCGCGGCGGCAGTTTTGGATATGAATCCAAATACCTTGCGTTCACGAATGTTAAAACTCGGTATTTACAAAAATTAAATCACGATATTTCGTAAATTAGCTATATATCGTGATTTCTCGTTCAGTCATTTCAACTATTTCCCAACTCCAAAAACTTAACCGTCTGATTTTATTTTAATAATTCTCATAGACCAATCGCGGCACAATGATTGCAATTCACAGAATAGGATTTTATTTTTGTGAGGCGATGGCAACGTGAAAACACCAGAAAAAACTGACCGTGTCGCTTGGGCAACCTTAAACCACGACAGCCTCAACACTTCAAAAACCCACAAACCTAAACTCACCAACGTCGAATTTGTGTTTTTAAATTTCGGCTTGTTGCTGGGGAACATTCTTGTTTTATTCAACACAGGCGCGTTTGCCTCAGTGACCTTGCACGCGGCGGGAGAATTGGGCGTAAGTCCAAGCCACGCAGGTTGGATGCAAACATACTATTTCATTACGTTAGCGTTATCACTGCCGATTAGCGGCTGGCTTTCCATGAAAGTGGGCGAAATCCGTTTGTATTTGAGCGGCTTGCTTATCATGGTGTTAGCGTCACTGCTTTGCGCTCTCACTGACGATTTATTCTGGTTTTTATTCGGTCGAGCTTTCCAAGGTTTTTTTGGTGGTTTAACGATTCCACTTTCTCAAACGCTGTTAATGCGCCAATACCCACTCGAAAAAAAATCCTTTGCGGTTGCCTTATGGAGCATGGCTGCGTTAAGTCCTTTTACGATTGCCCCAGCCGTTGGCGGTTGGATTGGCGATGAATTTGGTTGGCGATGGTTATTTTATTTGAATGTTCCATTGCCACTTTTAGCGGCTGGTTTGACGTGGGCATTACTTAGCGAAGAAATACACATTCCGCGCAAAATCCCATTCGATAGCATTGGTTTTTGGTTATTAGCCACTACACTCGTTTGTCTACAAACCGTTTTAAATCAGGGTCAAGATTCCGATTGGTACAACGCGCCATATTTAGTTTGGCTCACAATTTTAGGCGTTTTGTTACTAGCGTATTTTGTGATTTGGGAATTGACGGCGCGTGCGCCTTTGTTGAATTTACGTTTGTTTTCACGGCGCAATTTTGCCATTGGCAGCGTGATGTTGAGCGTGGCGTTTATGATAGTCTACGGATTGTTATCGGTTTTACTGGTGCGTTTGCAAGCCGTCGCGGGTTATACCTCCTTTCTTGCCGGCAGTGTTTTATTGCCACTGATTTTTTTAGCCAAACCGATGGCGAGCGTGATTCATAAATTGGCGACAAAATTTGATGCGCGATTGTTAGTGTCCATCAATATGTTGTTGTTCGCGTTGTATTGTTGGTGGACAAGTAGTTACGATTTTTTTCAACGAGGCAGTTTTTTTAACCAACCGTTGTGGTCGCAAATCTTGGAAGGTTTTTGTTTAGGCGGTTTATTCGTGCCATTAACGACGTTGTTTTTGTCTGGTCTAAATTCAAAACGGCAAACGCAAGCCGTCGAACTCGGGGGAATGTTGCGGGTTTTAGGTGGCAGCATCGCATCACCGTTAATGAGCGTGTTTTGGGAACGCCGCGCCGCACAACATCAAATTCGATTAGTCGATAATTTCGCACCCGTTGATGCCTTGAGCCGCGAAGTGGTGGGGCGTTTGCGTGATGCTGGCTTGCACGATGTTTTGGCGATTGCCAAAGTGAACGCGCTTGCCAATCAGCACGCGGTGATTTTGGGTTTGAACGATACGTTTCGTTTAGCGGCATGGTTATTTTTAGGTTTAGCGGGACTGGTTTGGTTCGCGCATCCGACCAAACCGAAAAAATTAACGCAAAAAAAAGAACAGCGGCGCGTTGAATTAGAAAACTTAATCGAGGAGCCGTAGCCATGAAAATCGCCTTGTTCATTTTGTTATTACTCAGCGGTTGTGCCTGGCTACCCGAAGACAGCAAACGTGCTGAATTATTGGAACTTTCGCCGCAAAGTCAAACGCTAGCAAGCAACAGCCACGCAGAAAAAATTATTCGTAATTGGGCAAAACCACAATGGTGGCGCGACTTTCATAATCCAGAATTAAACCGTTTAATCGAAACGGCTTTGAAAGATAATCCCAGTTTGCACGCCGCAACGGCACGTTTAACGCAAGCCGAAGCCGTGGCGGATTTTCAAGAAGCAGAAATGCTGCCCAGTATTCACTCGAATGTAGAATTTCATCAGCGACGTTTTTCAGAAACTGATTTTTATGGCCCGATAGGGGGAAAAACACTCACTGGCGCGTATATCGACCCCGCTGTTTTTCGTTACCATTTGGATTTGTGGGGCAAAGACAAAGCCAAATTAGAATCGGCGTTAGGTAAAGAACAAGCGCAGGCTTCGGAATTAGCCGTCACACAATTGCTACTCAGCACCGCGATTGCCCGTAGTTATATTGAATTATGTGCGGTGGAAGAGGATATTGAATTGCTCGAAAAATTAACCGAAAAAGCGCAGGAAAAATTACAACTTGTAACGGTGCGCTGGAAACAAGGTTTGAGCAATCAAGACCCTGTTCATGCAAATAAACAAAAACTCGAAACGCTAAATCAACAAGCAACCAGTATGCAAACACAAGTGCAACTATTACGCAACCGACTGGCAACATTGGTGGGAAAACAAACTGATTGGGCAAAAACTATTCATGTCACTGAAACTCACGTTGCTGCCTATTTGCCACCGCCTGAAGTTTTATCAATTGGGCTTTTGGCGCATCGTCCTGATGTGGTGGCAGCATTGTGGCGCGTTGAATCAGCCGTGCAACTGATTAACGTTGCGAAAACTGAATTTTATCCTGACGTGAATTTAGTCGGTTTTGCGGGTTTGCGAAGTTTGAATCTGAAAGATTTATTTTTGTCGCATGGCGCGAGTGTCGCTTACGGCATGGGACCCACGGTGACATTGCCAATTTTTGAAGGCGGGCGTTTAGATGCTGAATTGAAAAATCAACAAGCCGTTTACGATGCCGCTGTCGAAACCTACAATCAAACGCTGCTCACTGCTGCGCAACAAGTCGCAGACAACATCGTGCAATGGCGGCAAACCATCGAACACGATGCTTCTCAAGCACGCGCCATCGAAGTGGCAAAAGCTGAATTGAATTTAACGCAAAAACGTTATCAAGCGGGTTTAAGTTCGCGTGACGGCTTGATTGATGGCGAATTAGATTTACTGCAACAGCAACTAGCCGACAGCAAATTACACGCCGCCCATTTATTAGCCGCCGTTGGGTTAATTGAAGTGCTTGGCGGCGGTTATGAAAATCACACTTTGCCGAATAAAAAACCATGAATCACGAACACCTCAAAGCAAAATCCCCGCGACGATTAAAATTCCAACAACATCGCAATTATCATTTGATTTTAGTCACTGTCATTGCATTGCTCATCGCGGGAGCTTACGCATTTTATTGGTTTCATTTTTCTAGCAAATTTGTCGTCACAAATGATGCGTATGTCGCGGGAAATCTCGTTCCACTGAAAGCGCAAACGAGCGGTACGGTGGTCGATGTGCGTGTCGATAACACGCAGTTTGTAAAACAAGGCGATGTGCTAGTACGTTTAGATGGTTTGCAGGCACAAATCGCGCTTGAACAAGCTGAAGCGAATTTAGCCCAAAGTGTGCGTGAAGTGGAAACGCTGTTTAGTAAATCAGAAATGTGGCGGCAAAAATTAGTGGCAAAAGAAGCCCTTTTTCATCGACAACAACGTGATTTAGCCCGTTATCGCAGCGTGGCAAATGAAGGCGTGGTGTCGGCGCAGCAAATCGAAAATACCGAGTTTCAAGTCCGCGAACAAGAAGCCGAAGTAGCACAACTTCGGGCGGAATTAGGTGGCGCGGAAGCGTTGATTCGTAACACATCGCCAGCCGATAATCCGAAAGTGTTACAGGCAATTGCTCAATTTAAACAGGCGTATTTAGACAAAATACGGCAAGAAATTGTCGCACCCGTTTCAGGATTTGTCGCGAAACGCAGTATTCAAATTGGCGATCAAGTGCGTCCTGAAACGTCGTTGTTAATTATCGTGCCGCTGGATTATTTGTGGGTGGAAGCAAATTTTTTAGAAAATGAATTAGTGAATGTCCAACCAGGTCAGCCTGTAGAAATCACGGTGGATTTGTATGGCTCGAAAGTGGTTTATCATGGCGACGTTTTAGGACTTGGCGCGGGAACAGGCAGCGTTTTTGGTTTATTACCACCTGATAATGCAACGGGGAATTACATTCACATTGTCGAGCGCGTTCCTGTGAGAATTGGTTTGAAAGCCGAAGAATTGCAAGCCAATCCGCTACGCCAAGGGTTATCGAGTTTTGTGCAAATTGATACCCGTTCAAAAGGACAATCGGTTTTAAAACCGCTTACGCCTAACGTGAATTATCAAACCGATGTTTATAGTCATCAGTTAGAAAATGCCGACGTTTTGATTCGTAAAATTATCGAGCAAAATCGACAATCTAAAAAGCAAATCTAATTATCAGATTTGCATATCGAATATCATCGTTACGCGATGTTCGACTTTTTTAGTTGAAAGCATGACCCATTTTCCTGCAAAGTTGTTCTACCAAAAGCAACTCAAATCAGGAGAAGAGCCATGCCGCTTGAAGACTTTATCATTTATGTGTATTGCTGTGTAGAAGAA
>CAIPQN010000047.1 GCA_903867225.1 uncultured Pseudomonadota bacterium
AATGTTGAAGATGGAGCAAGCTGAGTTAGCTGAGAAGATTGAAGCGTGTAAAAGAGCGGGACGTGATGCAGCTTTGGAAAAAGTTAAAGCATTATGCAAAGCGTATGAGATTTCAGCGTTTGATTTACGTGGTAGCTTGAAAAAGCCAACTGTACAAGTACCTAAAAAAGTTTATCAAAAAAGAAAACAAAAAGAGACCCAAGAAGAACATAATTAAGCGTTGATATACTTGAATTATGAAAATAGCGGTAGTAGGTGATTAATTATGTTAATTGAAATCCTCTTTATACTTTGAGATTGTAAATAGTTTTGTGTAACTGTATTTTTAAATTAAATAGCCAATCAAGCGTTCAGGAAATTCAATAGCAAAACGATTAAGGGCGAGTTTCCAGTTGTGAATAGGCATGGTCCATTTTTTAGATGCCTGTTGTACTGCAAGAAAAATTACTTTTTTAGCGGATTCATCAGAGGGAAAAACTTTACGTTTTTTGACCGATTTACGAATCACGCTGTTTAACGATTCAATCGCATTAGTGGTGTAAATCGCCTTTCGGATTTCACTTGGATAAATGAACAAGGTATTCAAATTATGCCAATTGTCACGCCAAATTCGGCTAATTTGCGGATATTTAGCCTCCCAAGTCTGGGAAAATCGCTCGAGTTCAAGCAAGGCTTGTTCTTCAGTAACCGCTTGATAAATTGTCTTTAAATCTGCCGTGACAGCTTTGTAATCTTTCCAAACCACGAACCTTAACGAATTACGCACCATGTGAACAATGCACAGTTGAATTTTGGTTTTGGGAAAAACCGTTTGAATAGCTTCAGGAAAGCCTTTTAACCCGTCCACACAAGCAATCAGAATATCTTTTACACCACGGTTTTGTAATTCGGTAAGCGTATGCAGCCAAAACTTGGCTCCTTCGTTCTCGGAAATCCATAAGCCTAATAATTCTTTTTGTCCTTCCAAATTCACGCCTAAAGCTAAATAAATCGCCTTGTTGATGACAGTTTTATCTTGTCTAATTTTGACTACTATGCAATCCAAATAAACCAGCGGATAAATCGCGTCTAAGGGGCGAGATTGCCATTCGACGATTTGTTCAGTGAGCGCATTAGTCACTTTTGAAATCAAGCCAGCCGATACTTCTACGCCATAAAGCTCGTGAAAAATGTCTTCAATTTCGCGTGTAGTCAGTCCTTTGGCGTACAGATACTGGATTTTTTCATCCACCGATGAAAATCGTGTTTGATGCTTCTTAATCAGTTGCGGTTCAAACTCACCTTTACGGTCGCGTGGAATTCCAATTTCGAGCTGACCTTCTTCTGTTTTTAGCGTTTTCATCGAATAACCATTACGGCTATTTTCCGAATTAGAAATCTCATTCTTGGCGTAGCCTAAATGATGCTCTAGTTCTGCATTTAACGCTGTTTCAATCGTCATTTTTGCTAACTGTTGGCAAAAATCACTTAAATCTTTTTCTGTTTTGATGCTTTTGGCTGCTTTTTTAGCAAACGCTTCGAGTTCTTCTCTGTTTATCATAAATCACCTCTTTTTAAACAGTTACACAAAGTATTTTACAGTCTCACAAAAGATGAGATCGATTATTATTATGAATCATATATCAACCACGCATTTTCTAGATTTCAATACAAACTAAGTCATTTTTTAAATTATGAGATCGATAAGGTAATATTGATGTTATGTGATTTAGAAAAAAAATCATGTTATCGCAAGTTTGGAAATAACAAAACAAAATCAAATATCTATCAAAAAATATTTATTGATCAGAAAGATATATTAGCATTCA
>CAIPQN010000048.1 GCA_903867225.1 uncultured Pseudomonadota bacterium
GCTTCTTCTACACAGCAATACACATAAATGATAAAGTCTTCAAGCGGCATGGCTCTTCTCCTGATTTGAGTTGCTTTTGGTAGAACAACTTTGCAGGAAAATGGGTCATGCTTTCAACTAAAAAAGTCGAACATCGCGTATAATTACGAGAAAATCAACTTGCAAAAACAACATCAAATTGCCCCATAAAATTAGCAATCGTGGCGCGTGATTTGATTTGCACCGATTGCGTCAACATATCCGCTTTCAAACCACGTTCGGCAAGCGATTCTATTTCGACAAAAATGGCATTTACGTCCATCGTCGGTAAAATTTCAAACAGCGTAGCGGTGTTTTTATAGCCTGAATTTTGGGCATTTTGATTGGCTTTTAAATGAAAAACCGCATCGTCCAAAAATAACACATTCACTTCTTGTTCAAACGCAGCGGCAGTTAAAATAATATCAAGCATTTCCTGCACATAAATCCCGTCATAACTAGGTTTACGAAGTACGAATAAAAAACTTTTAGTCATAATTTCACCCAAAAACTAAAAAACGATCGGCTAAAATCGTTGCTTCAAGCAATTGCCCCAAACCGCCTAAACGAAAACCCGCTGCTATATTTTCACTAATCAAACCACGTCGTTGTGCCGCTGAAATACATACAACTAAATCAATGCTATGCGTTAAGGCTAGTTCTCGCCAGCTTTTGAAAATTGAGAATTCATCATCAGGTGGATTCGTCGTTTTAAACGCGTGATAAATGCCATCGTGATAAAAAAATATACGAAAAATCTCATGATTTTGCGCTAAAACAGTTGTTGCAAAACGATATGCCGTTAAGTTCGCAGACGAATGATAAGGACTAGAATTGATTTGTAGAGCGAATTTCATAAAAATCCAAAAAAGAAAAGCGTGATAACCAACGAATTGATTACCACGCAGATGAACAGTTAAAAATGTGAATTACTTTTTGATTTTACTAAGTAAAAAGTCCCACAAGTTTTTTAACAATGGCAGAGCAATTTCCCAGCTTTTTTGCATAACATAAATCGGGTGAAATTTTCTGACCAAATTAAAAAGATAGTCTGCAATTTTTCCAACCGTTTCAGATTTAACGTTGTCGCGCCATTGTAAGTAATGAATGCCCAAACCACTGACAAAAACAGGTTTATACAGCCACATTTCAAGCAGCGAAACCACCCACATATAGACAAATGACGCCCCCATGCCCATACCTGCAATAATCACAAGCATCGCAAACATTGGGTGAATTTTAGTTAGCCACCACGATAAAATATCGGCAATTAAAAAGACATAAGGCATTCCGATTGCAATACATTTGATGCGCGTTTGTGTCGTTTCAGCAAAACTAAAAATGATGCCGACAAACATGAAAATAAAGCTGATACCAAATAAATGGATGTGTGAAATACGCGTTAATGACGCAAAAGTCGCACCCGTATCTTCCGCGCTAAGAGCTTTTACATTGTCGAATTTTGACAAATCTGGCAAACCGCTAGCGTCTTTGTTGTGGCACATAACGCATTTGTTTTCGACAATTTTTTGAATTCCGTTGTCGATATAATCATCTTTATCTGCGCCATCACGCACCCATTGAATGATGTCAAAACGCTCTTGATCTGAGGCGTTATCTTTCATTGAACCGTTAAGTTTTGTTTCTAAAACGGTACCAGAACGGTTGCCATAATAACTATAAACGATGTCATCAACGGATAAACCAAATTTTCCATCCGCCATACCGTGCGTGAATAAAATTTGAATAATGGCAAATAAATAACCCACAGCAACCGTACACAAATAACCCGTAAATAAAACTTTAACAGGTGTGTCGTGATCTTTGAGTGGAATGTATTTGGGAGCTTTGACTTGGATTTCGTCGATTTCTTCTGGAGGTGGAACGTAAGGTTGCATATTTATTTTGAAAAGTTAGATTAAAGAGTGGTTAGCATTTTAACACTGGTAACATTTTGAAACACGACGAAAATTAGCAATAGATTAATTCAAAAATAGCAATAACCAACAATCGTCAATTTTAGGAACAAAAAACTTATCGATGAAAATGTTTAATCGCCTACAATTCCCCTCTAAATAAACAATTTTTACGAGATATTAAATGCCGCAATCTTCAATCACACCCCCGAATTTATTTAGTTATCGCAAATACTGGGCGCACCGTTTTGGTGTCGCGCCACAATTACCGATGAGTCGCGCCGAAATGGACGAATTGGGTTGGGATAGTTGCGACATTATTATTGTGAGTGGTGATGCGTATGTCGATCATCCTAGTTTTGGGATGGCGTTAATTGGGCGAATGTTGGAAGCGCAAGGCTTTCGCGTCGGTATGATTGCTCAACCCGATTGGAAAAGCGCGAAGGATTTTCAAAAATTAGGTCGTCCGAATTTATTTTTTGGGATTACCAGCGGCAACATGGATTCGATGGTAAATCATTACACGTCAGACAAAAAAATTCGTTCAAATGATGCCTACACGCCAAATGGCGAAGCCTCCAAACGCCCAGACCGTGCGACTTCTGTTTATTCGCACCGTTGCCGTGAAGCGTTTAAAGATGTGCCGATTATTATTGGTGGCATTGAAGCAAGTTTGCGCCGTATTGCTCATTATGATTATTGGTCGGACACCGTGAAAAAGTCTGTATTGCTCGATTCAAAAGCCGATTTATTGTTATTCGGCAATGCAGAACGGGCGATTGTTGACGTAGCGCACCGTTTGGCGAAAGGCGAAAAAATTCAAGACATCAAATTCATGCGTGGCACCGCGCATTTTGTAAAAGAAATTCCCGCTGATTTTGCGGTGAAAGATTCAACGGATTTTGATAAACCTGGCGCGATTGCACCGCCCATCAATCCGTATCAAGAAGAACCACCGTGCGATAAATCCGACGCTGAAAATGCTGATGAAATCAAAGTCGCGCCACTGATTCAAAGCATTAAAACATTGCGTGAAAAAACGGCGATTCGTTTGCCAGCTTATGAAACCGTGAAAAATGACCCAATTTTTTATGCTCATGCCTCGCGCGTCATGCACGGCGAAACAAATCCATACAACGCACGTCCGCTCATTCAAAAACATGGCGACCGCGAAGTGTGGATTAACCCGCCACCGATTCCTTTATCTACGCCCGAAATGGACGGTGTGTTTGATTTGCCTTATTCACGTTTGCCGCACAAAAGTTACGGTGGCGCGAATGTACCTGCGTTCGAGATGATTCAGCATTCTGTCAATATCATGCGCGGTTGTTTTGGTGGTTGTAGTTTTTGCTCAATTACCGAACACGAAGGGCGGATTATTCAAAGTCGCAGCGAAGATTCGATTATTCAAGAAATAGAGGCGATTCGTGATACGTCACCTGCATTTACGGGACATATTTCTGACCTTGGAGGTCCGACAGCGAATATGTATCGCCTCGCGTGCAAAGATAAAGCGATTGAAAGCGCATGCCGAAAATTGTCGTGCGTTTATCCTGGCATTTGCCCGAATTTAAACACTGACCACTCGTCGCTAATCAAACTTTATCGTCGCGCTCGTGGTTTGAAAGGCATTAAAAAAATCTTTATTGCTTCGGGTTTGCGTTACGATTTGGCGGTGGAATCGCCCGAATATGTGAAGGAATTAGTGACGCATCACGTTGGCGGTTATTTGAAAATTGCGCCAGAACACACTGAAAAAAATGTGCTGTCACGCATGATGAAACCAGGTATGGGAACGTATGACCGTTTCAAAAAGATGTTTGATGATTTTTCAAAAGAAGCGGGCAAAGAACAATATCTGATTCCCTATTTTATCGCCGCGCATCCTGGTACAACCGATGAAGATATGTTGCAGCTAGCGTTGTGGTTGAAACGGAATAATTTCCGCGCTGACCAAGTGCAAGCGTTTTTGCCATCACCAATGTCAATTGCCACCGCAATGTATCATTCGGGTAAAGACAGTTTGAAAAAAGTGAATCGCCAAGCCGAAAATATCAGCATTCCCAAAAGTGTGAAACAACGCCGTTTGCAAAAAGCCTTTTTGCGTTATCACGATCCGAAAAATTGGGATTTATTGCGTCAAGCCTTGAAAGAAATGGGTAGGGCTGATTTAATCGGCAACGGGAAACATCATTTGATTCCAAGTTATCAGCCAAAAGGTTTTGAATCGCCTGTAAAAACACAGACATTTAAAACAAAATACACGGATTTCGGCAAAGGCTCGACGCTTAAAAATCGTCGTTCACGCTAACTTTTAGACTTTTTATAACCTCATGATGAAAACATTACGAACCCAATTTTTTAAGCTAACTTTTCGCAAAACACGATTAAGTGTGTGCTTGTTTGCGGCATTGTTTTCAGGAAATGTCACTGCTAATGACACTGTTCATTTGCAATTACGTTGGTTGCATCAATTCCAATTTGCAGGTTATTACGCGGCACTGGAAAAAGGTTATTACGAAGATGCTGGCTTGAATGTGGTGATTCACGAAGGTTTTGCTAAAAGTACGTCGATTCAGGAAGTGCTACAAAATCACGCTGAATATGGTGTAGACAACAGTGAGATTCTTCACGAGCGTTTACATGGTGAGCCATTGGTTGCTTTAGCGGCAATTTTTCAACATTCGCCATCGGTTTTAGTGGTTCGTGAAAATATCAAATCCCCCCGCGATTTAATTGGCAAAAAAGTGATGTTAATGGCGAGTGATGGCGATGACGATATTTTAGGCATGATGAGCAACGCGGGCGTTTCTAAAAAACAAATTGAAATTGTGCCGATTAGTTTAAATATCCAAGATTTTATTGATGAAAAAGTTGATGGCTATGCGGCTTATAGCACCGATGAGATCTATTCGTTAATAAAGAAAAATATCAAATTTAACGTATTAGAACCACGCATTTACGGTGTGGATTTTTACAGCGATATTTTATTCACAACAGAAAATGAAATTTCAAAACATCCGACTCGTGCAAGAGCTTTTCGGCAAGCAAGTATTGATGGTTGGAATTATGCAATGCAGCATCCTGAAGAAATTATTGATTTGTTAATCACAAAATATCATTCCCAAAAAAGCAAAGACGAATTGCTTTTTGAAGCACACACCATGCGCCCACTACTTATGTCGGATTTGGTTGAAATGGGTAATATGAATTCAACACGATGGAAGCGTATGGCTGATGTTTTTGTTGAAAATAAATTGGTGTCACGACGAGATGCAAACAAGCGATTATTGGGTTTTATGCCTTCTTTTGATGTCACTATGGATAAAACCATGTTACAGCGTTATGTAACAACGGGCGTTTTGATATTTATTTTGGTTTTGTTTGTACTGGTTATTTTGCTCATTGCCTTTAACGGTATGCGACGTGAGAATCGAAAACGACGCGAAATGGAAAAAAGTCACCAACTTTTATGCCGACAAGTAAATCACATGCAAAAATTAGAAAGCATTGGGCGACTCACTTCGGGCATTGCACATGACTTTAATAACATTTTGGCGTGTATGCTTGGTTTTAACGAAATGAATAAATTGATGGGTGAAGACATTACTGATAAATCATTGCGGGAAATTATCGAAAATAACACGCATCAAATTGATATAGCGGGCAGACGTGCGGCTGAATTGATAGAAAAAATGCTGATATATTGCCGTCAAGATACCAAAAAACAAGAAATTATCGCTAAACCAACATTAGATGTTATCAATGAAGTTTTAGGAATGTTGCGACCTGCACTCACTAATCGAGTTGAAATAGAATTAGTTTGCGAATGTTTACCAGAAGCGGAGCATGATTGTTGTGAAAATATCCATATTGATGCAATTGATTTATATCAAATCGTGACAAATTTGGTAGTGAATGCGCGTGATGCCATGGAAGAACGGGGTGGAAAAATTACGATTACATTGAAACCTGCATTAGATGTGAATACACAGTGTATTGCGTGTGCTGCGCTTATTAAGGGCGATTTGATTGAATTAAGCGTCATGGATAATGGCAGCGGCATTGAACCTCAAATGATTACTCGGATTTTTGATCCTTTTTTCAGCACAAAAGAAGTGGGAAAAGGTACGGGGTTAGGTTTATCAACGGTGAGTGGCATGGTACATACCTCGGGCGGACATATTTTAGTGAATTCTGAATTAGGGCAATTCACTGAGATCAAATTACTTTTTCCGATTGTGAATTCGTTGTAGAAATTATGAAAATCAAAGTGGGTTTATTTATCGCGCTTCTTTCAGGAAGTGCGTTGGCTAATGAAACTGTGAATTTGCAATTGCGCTGGCATCATCAATTTCAATTCGCAGGGTATTACGCCGCGCTTGAAAAAGGCTATTACGCTAAAGCAGGTTTAGATGTAGTCATTCATCAAGGTTCACCCGAAAAAACGCCCATTCAAGAAGTTTTACAAGGCAATGCACAATATGGTGAAGCAAACAGCGAATTACTCTATGAGCGTTTGCACGGTGCGCCATTAGTTGCATTAGCGGCAATTTATCAACATTCACCATCTGTTTTATTGGCACGAAAAGACCTTTTATCGCCAAGTGATTTAATCGGCAAAAAAGTGATGATGCTAAACAAATCAACAGATACCGATTTGCTGGCAATGTTAGGGAATGAAGGTGTTGATCTCAACACAGTGGGTATTTTGCCAAGCAGCTTTGAACTTCAAGATTTAATTGATGGTCGCGTTGATGCTTACAATGCGTATTTAACGAATGAAGCCTATTTATTGAAATGGCAGAATTTCCCTTTTACCGTTATCAATCCGCGCAATTATGGTGTGGATTTTTACAGTGATATTTTGTTCACAACAGAAAATGAAATTCGCCAACACCCTGAGCGAGTTAAAGCCTTTCGCCAAGCCAGCATTGAAGGTTGGAATTATGCTTTAGAACATTCCGATGAAATTATTGAGTTAATCATCAACAAATACTACGTTGAAAAATCGCGTCGGCATTTGCAATATGAAGCCGAAGCAATTCGTCCGCTGATTGTTCCAGATTTAATCGAAATTGGTCACATGAATCCAGCACGTTGGCAAAGTATGGCGGATACACTTGTAAAAGCAGGGATGGTAGAAAAGTCGAAAGTGTCAGAACGATTGGAAAACTTTATTTACGATTCTGACGTGAAATTTGATAAAGGGAAATTACATAATTATTTTGGTATCGCATTTGTGGCGAGCGGTGTGATTATTTTTATTATTCTGATTTTGTTAATTGCGTATAAATCGATTCGTCGTGAAAACAAAGAACGACACAAAATCGCAAATGCTTTGTTACGACAAAGTAATGATTTAGCGTTACACAACCAAATTTTGAAAAAAGTTGGCAGCAATACAATCGATTTACACACGTTGCACGCGCTGTTAACAGAATTGATTCATGGTATTGAGATGCAATATCCGAATATGATTTGTTCGGTGTTATTGTTAAATCGTGAAAAGGGGACATTGCATCACGGCGCAGCACCCAGTTTGCCCGAATTTTATAACAATGCCATTGATGGTTTAGCGATTGGTGACGGTGTAGCATCATGTGGAACGACGGCATTTTGTGGTCAACCCGTTATTATTGAAGATATTTTCACGCATCCTTATTGGGAAAATTATCGGGAATTGGCAAAACGTGCCAATGTGCAATCTTGCTGGTCACAACCCATTAAAAATAGTCAAGATGAAGTATTAGGAACTTTTGCGGTTTATCATCGTTATCCGATTATTCCTAAAGCTAGTGAATTAGTGGCGATTGAACAATATGCAAATTTAGTCATGTTGATGATTGAACGTTATCGCGACGATACAAAAATTCAAAAGCTCGCGTTTTATGATCCATTAACTGGATTACCAAATCGACGATTGATGTCGGAACGTTTGCGTTACGGCATTGAATCTGCAAGACGTGAAGGAAAGTTGTTAGCTTTGTTAATGATGGATTTGGATAAATTCAAAGCGGTAAATGACAATTTTGGACATTTGGCAGGTGATGAATTATTGATTCAAGTGTCGCAACGAATTCAACATCGTTTGCGTGATGTGGATACCGTGGCGCGTTTAGGGGGTGATGAATTTATTATTTTACTGAAAGACATTGCCCACGTTGATGATGCAGCACGAGTCGCCGAATTGATTGTGCATGATTTGAATTTACCATTCCAACTTATACAAAGTGATAATGTACAAATTGGTGCAAGCATTGGTATTAGTCTTTATCCAGAACATGGAAACGATCCAGAATTACTGATTGATCATGCGGATACCGCGCTTTACCATGCAAAAGATGCGGGACGTGGGCGGTTTGCCTATTTTTCAGAAGAATTAACTGTTGTGGTGCGTGAGCGCATAGAATTAGAAACACGTTTGCGTCGTGCAATTACTAATCAAGAATTACGATTATATTATCAACCGCAAGTTGAAATTTCGACGGGTAAAATTATTGGTGCAGAAGCCTTGATTCGCTGGATTGATCCCGAAAATGGTTTGATTCCACCAAATTCATTTATTCCATTAGCCGAAGAAACAGGATTAATCGAAAAAATTGGTGAATGGGTGGTTTACGAAGCGTGTCGGCAAGGTAAAATTTGGATGGATTTAGGTATTACCGAATTAACGATTGCAGTGAATGTGTCGCCCGTTCAATTTCGGCGTTGTGATTTGAATGAATTAGTGATGAATGCGTTACGCGATACTGGTTTTCCCGCCGCACGATTAGAACTCGAATTAACCGAAAGCGGCTTGATGGAAAATCAAGAAAAAGTAATCAATGTTTTAAACTCGTTGCGTGAGCAAGGAATTCGACTTGCCATTGATGATTTCGGTACGGGTTATTCATCATTAGCGTATTTAAAGCGTTTCCCGTTAGATGTTTTGAAAATCGACAAAAGTTTTATTGACGATATTCCGCAACTCAAAGACGATATGGAAATTACCGCGACGATTATTGCAATGGGGAAAATTTTGGGTTTCAAAGTTTTAGCCGAAGGTGTCGAAACGCCTGAACAGCTCGCTTTCTTGGAAGAAAAAGGCTGTGATATTTATCAAGGATATATTAAAAGCAAACCATTACCCGCCGATGATTTTTTGAAATTGTTGCTGGCGGATTGATTATAAAAATTTAAATTTTGGATATAAAAACATGACTATCGATTATAAAAAAACGTTGAACTTACCGAGTACGGGCTTTGCGATGAAAGGCAATTTAGCACAACGTGAACCTGAACAACTCAAAAAATGGCAAGCTGCCGATTTGTATCAACAAATCCGTGAAGTTTCAAAAGACCGCCCGAAATTCATTCTTCACGATGGTCCGCCGTATGCAAATGGTGAAATTCACATTGGTCACGCGGTCAATAAAGTTTTAAAAGATTTCATCATTAAATCCAAAACTTTGAGTGGTTTTGATGCACCTTATGTTCCAGGTTGGGATTGCCACGGCTTACCAATTGAATTGCAAGTTGAAAAGAAAGTCGGCAAAGCAGGTGTGAAAGTCTCCCCGCAAGTATTTAGAAATGCGTGTCGCGAATACGCAGCTAAACAAGTTGAAATCCAAAAAGAAGCCTTTGTGCGATTGGGTATTTTTGGCGATTGGGCAAATCCGTATTTAACAATGGATTTTGCCTTTGAAGCCGACATTGTGCGTTCGTTAGGAAAAATTGCCGCGAATGGTCACATTGTCAAAGGCGCGAAACCAGTGCATTGGTGTACCGATTGCGGTTCAGCGTTAGCCGAAGCCGAAGTCGAATATGAAGATAAGCATTCACCCGCGATTGATGTGCGTTTTTCAGCCGTTGATAGCGCAGACTTTTTGTTAAATTTCAGTTCATCACAAGGTCACGGCAAAGTTTCGGTGGTGATTTGGACAACAACGCCTTGGACATTGCCTGCAAATCAAGGCGTAGCGTTAAACCCAGATTTAACTTACGTTTTGGTTCAACATCACGAAGAACGTTTAGTAATTGCTCAAGATTTGCTCGAATCTGCAATGCACCGTTACGGCAACTTGGATTACACGATTTTGGCGGAATGCGAAGGTGTTGCGTTAGAAAATCAGCTTTTGCAACATCCATTTTATGCACGTCACGTTCCGATTATTTTAGGAGACCACGTTACCACAGACGCGGGAACGGGTGCTGTTCATACTGCGCCCGCTCACGGTCAGGAAGATTACGTTGTCGGTCGCGTTTATGATTTGCCTGTCGATTGTCCAGTCGGTGGCGATGGCGTGTTCTTGCCGAATGTGGAAATGTTCGCAGGCGAACACGTTTTCAAAGCCAATGCCCACGTTTTAGAAGTGTTGCACGAACGCGGTAATTTGGTGCATCAACAAACGCTTCTGCACAGTTATCCGCATTGCTGGCGACACCACACACCGATTATTTTCCGTGCTACGCCACAATGGTTTATTTCGATGAACCGAAATAAATTGCGTGAACAAGCATTAGCCGAAGTGAAAAAAGTCGCATGGATTCCTGAATGGGGACAAGCGCGAATTGAAACCATGATGGAAAATCGCCCTGATTGGTGTATTTCTCGTCAACGCACTTGGGGCGTGCCGATTGCGTTTTTTGTGCATAAAGAAACAGGCGAATTGCATCCCAAAACGGCGGAATTGATTGAGCAAGTCGCACAGCGCATTGAAAAATCAGGCATCGATGCGTGGTTTGAATTAGAAGCGAGCGAATTACTCGGTGACGATGCAGCGAATTACGACAAAATGAGCGACACGTTAGATGTTTGGTTTGATTCGGGCGTAACTCATGCAGGCGTTTTAGAACGTCGTGAACAACTCCAATTCCCAGCCGATTTATATTTAGAAGGTTCAGACCAACATCGTGGTTGGTTTCAATCTTCGCTGTTAGCATCAACTGCCATGAATGGTGTTGCGCCGTATAAAACCGTTTTAACGCACGGTTTTACGGTCGATGCGAAAGGCGAAAAAATGTCGAAATCAAAAGGCAACGTCATTCCGCCACAATCGGTGATGAAAACATTGGGCGCAGACGTGTTGCGTTTGTGGATTGCTTCGACCGATTATCGCGGTGAAATGCGTGTTTCAGACGAAATTTTAGAACGAACTTCAGACGGTTATCGCCGTTTGCGAAACACCGCGCGTTTCTTGTTGTCGAATTTAAATGATTTCAATCCTGCCGAAGATTTAGTTGAAACCGCTAAATTATTACGGCTTGACTGTTGGGTATTAGACCGTGCCTTTACGTTGCAAGAAGAAGTTAAAGCTGCTTACGAAACTTATCAATTCCAAACAATTTTCCAAAAAGTGCATCATTTCTGCGTGATTGATTTGGGAAGTTTTTATCTCGACATTATCAAAGACCGTCAATACACCGCGAAAACGGATGGGCTGGCGCGTCGTTCAACACAAACGGCAATGTTCCATGTTTTAGAAGCGTTGACCCGTTGGATTGCACCAATTTTGAGTTATACGGCGGAAGAAATTTGGGGAAATTTACCGACCGTTGAAAATCGCGCGGCATCTGTATTTTTAACAACTTGGTATGGAGATTTAACGGCGTTAGATTCAGATGCCGAATTCAATCATGATTTCTGGCAAACCGTGATGGAAGTTCGCGCAGAAGTCAGCCAAGCTCTTGAACATTCTCGTACCACGAAAGAAATCGGTTCGTCATTGGCGGCAAATGTGGAAGTTGAATGCAACGCGAAAACCTTTGAAACGCTTGCTAAATTAGGCGACGAATTACGTTTTGTATTCATCACGTCTGACGCGAAAATTTTAAAAGCGGATGCACTCAAAATCACCGTTACGCCTTCAACTGCGCCAAAATGTGTCCGTTGTTGGCATCAACGCACCGATGTTGGTTCAAACGCTGAACACCCCGAATTATGCGGGCGTTGTGTTGAAAATATCGCAGGCGAAGGTGAGCAACGTCTTTATGCTTAAATTTCCAAAACTAAAATGGTTGTGGTTGGCGGCGTTTTCACTCGTTTTAGACCAAGCGAGCAAAATCGCCATCGATAAATCGTTTCAACTTTATGAATCGATTGCGATTGTGCCGTTTTTTAATCTGACTTATGTTCACAACACAGGCGCAGCATTTAGTTTTTTAAGTGAAGCGGGTGGATGGCAACGATGGTTTTTCGCTGCGTTGGCGATTGCGATGAGCGTAATTATGACGATTTGGCTAACCAAATTAAAAGAACACGAAACGCTACTTGCTGTGGCGTTATCGCTGATTTTAGGTGGCGCGATTGGCAATTTAATTGACCGCTTGGCTTATGGTTATGTGATTGATTTTCTGGATGTATATTACGGCACATATCATTGGCCTGCGTTTAATATAGCCGATTCAGCGATTACGATTGGCGTGGCGTTGATGTTGGTGGATTCGTTTAAAACAAAACAAGAAAACGCATGAAATCACGCGAACGCCGCCACGGTTTAACCGTTGTCAACACAGGCGAAGGCAAAGGTAAATCCTCAAGTGCATTCGGTATGGTATTCCGTGCAGCGGGTTGGGATATGAACGTTTGCGTGATTCAATTCATTAAAGGGCAATGGCAAACAGGTGAACAAAAAGCCGCCGCCCGTTTTGACAATATCGAATGGCACGCACTGGGCGATGGTTTTACTTGGGACACGAAAAATCCTGAGCAAGATATTAAAACCAGTCGTGAAATTTGGAAATTTGCCAAAGAGCAGATTTTGTCTCAAAAGTTTGATGTGGTATTACTCGATGAAATCAACTACTGTTGCAGCTACTGTTGGATTTCAGGGCAAGAAATCGCTGATTTTATTACGAACGAAAAACCGTCGTGGCTACATTTGATTCTAACAGGGCGAAATGCGTCGCCCGAAGTGATTGCAGTTGCTGATACCGTGACCGAAATGACAAAAATAAAACACGTTTTTGAACAAGGCGTAAAAGCAGAGCAGGGCATCGATTTTTAAACAATGAGGAATTATTTATGAATGAAGACGTAAAAGAACCAATGATTAACAGCACTATGAAAATCGTACTAGCCGTTGTCGGCGTTTTTGCAGCAGGTTTTTTAATGGTCGGTGAAAGCAAACAAAAAACAGTTGCCGACATGGAAGCTGAATCTATGATTCGGAACTATGCAAACATCCAAGGTATGGCAAATAAAAAATGTCCTGAAGCAGTTGAATCTGCAACGGGCGAACAAGTATTTTTCGCGACCAAAATCGACACCGATAAAGAAACTTACATTACATTAAATTGGGATGGCGAAAACACAGGCAATGGGGGTTTCAAAAAAGCCAGTTGTACCTTGAAAGCCTCTTTAGGTGGAATTTCTGACTTAGTGGTTGATGGCAAAGTCATCATTAAAAAATAGTGCTTTGGGGAGTACAAATTTCGGTTTGTACTCCTGATTTTGCGATTTAATTCCAATGAATTGCCAGCCAAACCGTTTGTTCGGCAGCCGTTGTCCATGCCACACGGTGTACTGTGCCAGCAGGAATCAACAAAAAATCTCCTGCTTTTAAATTCAACTGTTCTGTATTTTCATATTCGATTACCGCTTCGCCCTGCAACACAATTACCCATTCATGTTGTAATTGGTCATACCATTCGCCAGCAGGTGTACGTTGCCCATCGGAAACAATTCGTTCAATCCGCACGTTTTTATTTTCTACCAAAATCGTGAAAAGTTCTTCGGGTAGATTGGCAGGAATGTCGTTAAAAATGTTAGCGGTCATGAATTTTTCTCTGATAAACGTTTGTGCCATTTTGCTGCAATCGCTTTTAATTCCGCCATATCAAACGTGGTTAAATGGCGTGAACTTAACAACTGTTCACCCGCCACCCAAACGTCAGTCACTTGATGGCGACTCGCGGCATAAACAATTTGAGAAATTGGACAATACAACGGTAGTGTTTCCAATTCACCTAAATCAATCGCAATTACGTCTGCTGTTTTGCCAATTTCAAGTGAACCGATTTTGTGTTCTAAACCTAATGCTTTCGCGCCGTTAATCGTTGCCATGCGTAACGCAGTCATCGCGGGAATGGCGCGAGCATCTTGAGCGACAGCTTTACCAATCAATGCAGCTGTTCGCATTTCGCCGAGCATATCTAAATCATTATTACTTGCCGCGCCATCCGTGCCGAGTGCAACATTTATACCCGCAGCCAAACATTTTGCGACAGGACAAAACCCGCTCGCCAATTTCAAATTTGATTCAGGACAATGTACAATGCTTGCCCCTGTTTCGGCAAGCAATTGAATTTCCTCATCGTTTAATTGCGTTGCATGAACTGCAATCAGCGAATCATTTACCAAACCTAATTCATGTAAGCGTTGCATGGGGCGTTGACCTTTTTCAGCAAAAGCCGATTCCACTTCATGTGCAGTTTCATGCAAATGAATGTGAACAGGTAAATTAAAGCCTTGCGCCAATTCGTTAATGTGTTTCAATGGTTCGTCTGAAATAGTGTAAGGCGCGTGCGGTGCAAAAGGTGTACTAATCAATTCAGCAGCCAGTAACTCGTGATACAACGCCACACCTTTTTCAATATATTCGCCACTGTGTTGCGCCCAAATAGTGGGAAAATCAATCACGATTAAGCCCAAACTAGCGCGAATTCCACGTTGAATGGCTTGTTTGGCTGCAACGTCGGGGAAGAAATACATATCATTAAAACACGTTGTTCCTCCACGCAACATTTCGGCAATCGCTAAGTCTGTTCCATCACGGACAAATTCTTCGCTCATCCATTTATTTTCTAAAACCCAAATGTGATTTTGTAACCAATCCATTAACGGTAAATCATCTGCAATACCACGCATCAACGTCATCGCTGCGTGCGTATGAGCATTAACGAAACCTGCCGTGAGCGCGTGCGAATTTAATTCAAGCGTATTATCGCTTTGATAACGTTGTTTGGCTTGTTCGGTTGGCAATAAATCTAAAATTTTACCTGCGTAAATTGCCAAACTGTAATTTTCATAAGTAGTGTGTTCGGGTTCAATTGGAATAATCCAACGGGCGTGAATTAAGGTGTCAACGTTTTGCATAGATATTATTTTAGGTTAAAGTGCGAAGTTCATTTCAAAATCAAAATAATAACATGACGCACTCTCTTTTTTGGCACGATTACGAAACCACTGGCACGCATCCACAAAAAGATCGCCCGTTACAATTTGCAGGCGTGCGAACGGATTTGGATTTCAACGTGATTGATGAACCCATTTCGATTTTTTGTAAATTGAGTTTGGATATTTTGCCACATCCTGAAGCCTGTTTAATTACCAAAATTACGCCGCAATCTGCCAATGAAAAAGGCGTAAATGAAGCCGAATTTATCCGTGTAATCCATGAACAACTCACGCAACCTCACACTTGCAGTTTGGGTTATAACTCGATTCGCTTTGACGATGAAATGACGCGCCACAGTTTGTATCGAAATTTTTATGATGCGTATGAACGTGAATGGCAACATGGCAATTCGCGTTGGGATTTACTCGATGTTTTTCGAGCTGCTCAAGCGTTGCGTCCCGACGGTTTTAACTGGGTTTATGACGATCAAAAAAAGCCGATTTTTAAATTAGATCAGCTCACGGTTGCTAATCAGATTCAGCACGGAAACGCACATGACGCGCTTGCTGATGTTTATGCGACGCTTTCATTGGCGCATTTATTACGTCAAGCTCAACCGCGTTTGTTCCAATTTTTGTTTGAACATCGAACTAAAGCGCAAGCCTTGAAATTATTAGCTGTTGGCGAAGGAAAACCATTGATTCATATTTCGGGTATGTATTCAGCGGCGACTAAAAATTGTTTGGCAATTGTGTTGCCGTTATGTGTGCATCCAACAAATGCCAATGAAATTATTGTTTATGATTTAAGTGTTGACCCTACGCCATTATTGACGTTATCTGCCGAAGAAATACAACAGCGATTATTTGTCGCGACTGAAAATTTGCCTGAAAATGTGGCGCGAATTCCATTGAAAACCGTGCATATCAATAAATGTCCTGTGCTTGCACCGATGTCTGTTTTACGTCCGCAAGACGCGCAACGTTTGGGAATTGAGGTTGAATTATGTTTGAAAAATAGCAAACAAATCGAAACAGTGTTGAAACAAATTCCGTCCATTTTTGTGAATAAAATCGCCAGCGTTTTCGATAAGCCTTATACCGATTCTGAATCGCTCGTGAATGTTGATTTGGCACTTTACAGCGGTGGCTTTTTTTCGGCGGATGATAAAAAAGCAATGACACAAATTCGTAATGCTGCACCCGAAAACTTGGCAACGCTTTCGTTTAAATATGACGATGTCCGTTTGCCTGAAATGCTGTTTCGTTATCGTGCGCGAAATTTTCCAAATACGTTGACAGGCGACGAATGGCAAAAGTGGCGCGAATTTTGTGTGACTCAATTACAAAACCCAGAGGCAGGTGCAAATATCTTGCTAGATGATTATTTGCAGCGTATTCAAAGATTACAAGAGCAGGGCGCAGATGCTTCGATTACAAAAGCATTGCTCGATTACGCAAACGAAAAAATGCACATTTTAGAAATTTAAACTTATGAGGATTTATGTCGGTTAAACGGATTGAACACATTGACGTATGGCGATTTTTTGCCGTTATGCTGGTGATTCAAGAACACTTTTTATTGTTCAGCGGCGTGGATAAATACTGGTCGCAAGTGGAAACATATTCATTGCAAATAGACCGCTTCGGCGAATTAGGCGTGCTAATTTTTTTCAGTATTAGTGGTTTTGTAATTTGTACTGCATTGAATGCGGAAAAACATTCTTCGGGGCGAATTTGTTTAAGTGCATTTTATACACGGCGATTTTTTCGGATTATTCCGCCGTTGTGGTTTTATTTGGTATGTATATTTTTGCTCAATAAAATTAACACGCTGCAACTTTTAACTTCGGTAAGTTTTTTGTGTAATTTGTCTTTTTTTCAGGCAAATTGTCCGTGGTTGATTGGGCATACTTGGTCGCTCGCTTATGAAGAACAGTTTTATTTGTTGTATCCATTATTATTTTTATGGGCGTGGCGTGGCGGTAAGAGTTCACGAATTTTAGTGGCAATTATTGGATTAATAATAAGCGCATCGACATTAATTTATTTTAAACAGATATTTTGGGCGGATTATTGCATTTATTTTCTATTTTTACTGATGGGATGTTTTACCGCATTATTATCGTCGGATTCGATGCAACGCTTACGAACGCTACCTTTTTGGGTTTGGTTTGGCGCGATAATTCTATTGACGAGTTTAATCTGTGTTTCGCCAAACGATTCAGATGGGCTTTTGAAACTATTGTGTTATCCCGTATTGATTCAAGTGATTGTTTTTGGCACGCCGACGCGATTTTCGATAATTAAATATGTTTTTGAAAATATGAGTTTGAGTTATTTGGGGCGAATTTCTTACAGCGTTTATTTATGGCAAGAACTCGCAACAGCATATTATTCAAATACACCGTGGTGGCAAACATTGGTTTATATCGGATTGGTATTTGGATTTGCAGCTGTGTCATTTCGATATTTTGAAATACCGTGTCAGCGATTAGGGACGCGACTTTCAAATCGTTTGAAAATCGCAAATTCGTAAAATGCGTTACTGCATTTTTGCAATAAGCCAATCTGTCCATTCCGAAAAATTATCACTTTTCGTTGCGGACAATTGCAAAATTTGAATGGTGGGATTTACACGTCGTGCAAAATCAATACAGCGTTCCACGTCAAAATCAACATACGGTAACAAATCAATTTTGTTAATAATCATCACATCGGCGGCATAAAACATATCAGGGTATTTCAACGGTTTGTCGTCGCCTTCTGTAACGGAAAGCACAACGATTTTATGTGCTTCTCCCAAATCAAATGATGATGGACAAACTAAATTCCCCACATTTTCAATCGCCAAAAAACTGTTTGATTTCACTTTTAACGTTTGCACTGCGCGACCAATACCGTGTGCGTCCAAATGACACGCTCGCCCTGTATTTATTTGTAATGCCGACACGCCAGTTGCTCGAATTCTATCCGCATCATGTTCTGTTTGTTGATCACCTTCAATGACTGCAATTGGAAATTTATTTTTTAAAACTTTAATTGTTTCAACCAATAATGTCGTTTTGCCTGCACCTGGACTTGAAACTAAATTTAGTACAAAGATTTTATTATTTTGAAAATATGTCCGATTTTCTGCGGCATACGCGTTATTTTTACTGAGCAAATCCAGCTCAACTTGAATCAATCGCTGATTATCCGCCTGACTGTGTTGCTCATTCCCATGATTATGATGATGTGTCGTTAATAAACTCACTTTTGACGCATCCACAATGCTAAATTTTCCCGTGCCACTCGGATTACTACAGCCACAAATTCCACACATTTAATTCACCTTTAATTCCGTAATGTTCACTTCTAATCCCAACACCACATCGACGTGAGGAATTTATTGTATCTTTTATTTAGTAATGAAAAAATGTCAGTTACCACTCAGCCCATAAATTATAGGCTTGCAGCTTTTTTTAGCACAATTTAACGCATTGAATACAAAATGACTATTGAAATAGCGACAACAACGACACTTGATTTTAGTGAGATTTTACCTGCTGAACGCTATGAAGTGTGGCGTGAAAGTATTTCTGTTGTTTTTGACATCGATTCAAAAACAAAAATACAGCCCGAAGTATTCAATGCGGAATTAACGACAACGCATTTTTCTTCGATATTATTGAATAACACAAAAAGCCAAGGGCAAAATTTTAATCGTTCACAAAAATTGATTGCACAAGATGATTTAGATCACTTCTGGCTTCAAATGTTTATTGAAGGGTCGTCTTCTGGGCAATGGAATCGGCAACAAAATTCAACTGTAAGACCAGGGGATATTTTCTTAATCGATTTTAGCCAACCGTTTAGCTTAAAAACGACTAATTTTGAAGATATTAACTTAATTATTCCTCGTCATATTCTCCAAAAATATTTACCCCTTCGGAAGTTCGTTACAGCAACGCCATATTTTCACAAGATAATGCTGTTTCAAATTCGCAAAAAGAACGTGATTTTCATTTTGATGATTGGGTTCGCAAACTTTAAGGCTCTATTTTGGTTTTAAGAGCCTTATTCAAAAATCGCCGAAAGTGGCGAATAATGCGGATGGTTTTTACACGCTCGGTTTTAATATTTTTTGATGTTTTGAATGTGTTATTTCGAGTTATCGTATAAGCTGCGATTGTCACCAGTTTTTAATCACATAATCAGAGATAAGATTTAATCATGTCCCCATCAATACAGCTACAAGCAGCATTTCAAAAGATACTAGAAGATTTTAAAAATGTTCCCGCCACGCAACGTTTAAACGTTCAACAATTCACGGTTGAGCATTACAAATCTTATTTGCGAGAAACGTATTTTTACACTCGTGAGAATCCTCAGCTTCAGGCGTTGGCTTGTACTTATTTTAGAGGCAGCGACGGTCAACTGCTCCGAATGTTTTTACAAAACGCGACTTCTAAAATTGGTCATGACGATTTAATAATCAATGATTTAGTTTGTTTAGGCGGAGAAATGGAACAAATCCGAAACTCAAATCCTCTGCCGAATACGCTCGCGTTAAATGCGCTGGCGTTTTATCAAGTCTATACGCAAACCCCTGTCGGGTATTTGGGTTATCTTTATTTTTTCGAGCATTTACCAACATTGAGCGGTCAAATTTATATTCAGCTTTTGGAAAGTTTAGGTATTCCCGAAGAAGCTATGACTTTTATTTACGAACACGTCACTATTGATGTTGCACACAATATATTGATGGATAAATGCGTTGACAGGATTATTCAAACGCAGAGTGATTTGGACAGGATTATTTATATCATGCAAGCAACGGGAAAACTCTACGTCGATATGTTACTTGCCGCTTTTGAAGCAGTCGAAAAATGAAAATCAGAGCGTAACAAATCACAACACGCGAATAATTAGCTAAATCATCGATAGTCCGCTACTAAAAACCTATGAAAATCCATAAAATCTATGGTTTTCTAGTATCTGTTCACATCGTCAACGCAAAAGCCACGATGAAACGGTGGTCTAACTCGACTTTTAAAACATGCTCTCAGAAGATAATTCAACTATCAATTCGCAAAACGAACGTGATTTTCATTTTGAAGATTGGGTTCGCAAACTTTAAATTTTCTCTGAGACGGATTGTCAAAAGATTGTAGACGCTCGGGCAAAAGGAATTTAAAAAATTGTGGGATATTAATCACGCACGCAACTTAATGCAGATGGGTTAATTTCACTTTCTATTACGGATTTCCAATGGCGACTCAATCAAACACAACCGCTCCAGCCTAATACAAATATATTAGGCATTACTACGCTTTCTGAATCACCAATACTGGCATCAACAGGCAGTTGTTACCAACGCTTTAAATTTGACCCCTTAGCAACGGAATAAGCTAATCCATTTAACGAAAAATAGAATATCGTAGAAATCAATAACGACAATGGATTGAAGTCATAAACCACACTTCAATAGGGGGTCAATTAAAA
>CAIPQN010000049.1 GCA_903867225.1 uncultured Pseudomonadota bacterium
ACGCGATTCCGTTACTAACTTAACCATCGAATCTTTAAATTCCTGAGTGTAACTGCTTTTGTTTTTGTTTTCTTCAGTTTTCATGACACACCTTTTGGCTTCTGTTAAAAATGTGTCCTAAAAATTGTAGCGCGATCAAAACTTGCACGCACGGTTCTTAGGAGAGTGGCGGCTGGTAACAGTCGCTACTTATCAGATAACTCACCCATTTTTGTGGCTCAAACGTTAACGCTAAAACTGGCACGCATTTATCCCGTGGCAGGTAAGGATCGAGCAAGATGTGTGAATTACCGTCATCTTGTTCATAGCTTGTCGGCAAAACTACAGGCATTTCGTTTTTTACAGTTCCGTGAGGAATTATTACCTGGCGGCTGTTACCAACGGCTGAATTTTGACCCCTTTTTAACAAAAAACATCGTTTTTAATTGACCCCCTATTGAAGTGTGGTTTATGACTTCAATCCATTGTCGTTATTGATTTCTACGTTATTCTATTTTTCGTTAAATGGATTAGCTTATTACGTTGCTAAGGGGTCAAATTTAAAGCGTTGGTAACACCTGGCGACAATTACCGTGAATTATGGCAACACTGCAATCAACAGTTTGAATCGATCGAGGCTTGCAAATGGATAGTGGGAGTTTTGTGTATCGCAGCAGACCACGATTGTGAAGAACGTTTGGGAGATGAATTAGTTGCGTTAATCCACTATTACGCGAACTTAAATTGCCTGCGTTTGTGCGCCATTACAAACGCCATCAAGAACAAGCCATTGAAAATGGGTATGGTCATATCCGTTATTTATCAGGGCTTTGCGAACAAGAAGTTGCCGATCGTTATCAAAAACGAGTTCAACGTTGGACTCGTGAAGCAGGATTACCACTAGGGAAATCTTTTGCTAATTTGAAGATAACAGAGCTAAAAACATCAGTGCAACAGCAACTGACTGATTTGAAAGAACGAACTGAATGGGTTCATCATGCTGTTATGTGTTGCTTATTGGACCTTCTGGTGTAGGCAAATCACATATTGCAGCTGCCATCGCCTGTCATTTGATAGAACACGATGTACGGGTGAAATGGTTTTCAGCGGTGGCTCTTGTTCAATCTCTACAACAGGCTAAACGTGATTTGAATTTGATAACTGTGATGACACGCTTAGATAAATATCAAATTTTAGTTATTGATGACATCGGTTACGTTAAAAAAAGTGATGCTGAAACACAAGTGTTATTTGAATTTATTGCCCACTGTTACGAAAGTGGTAGTTTGATTATCACGTCTAATCAACCGTTTAGCGAATGGGATCAAATTTTCCCAGACACCATGATGACTGTGGCTGCTATTGATCGCATTATCCACCATGCCACTATTATTGAAATCGAAGGAGAAAGTTATCGAAAAAAACAGAGCCTAGAAAAGTAACCTATTTTTTCCAACTAAAATCGGACAAAGTAATTGTCGTCAATCGGTCAAAGTAATTGACGCGGAACAGTCGCCGAAAATACCGCCTTTGATGGCGGTATGTCAATAGATCATATTAGACACTGCAAGACAATAAAAAAACCCGCTAAGTTAGATAACTTGCGGGCTGTTGAACTTCTTTGCACTTTACTAGGTGCCTATTTGGTACCGATGACTGGATTTGAACCAGCACGACTCACGTCACCACCCCCTCAAGATGGCGTGTCTACCATTTCACCACATCGGCTTAATAATCTTTAACTTTAAATTGTCAGGACTTTTCTTTTATTTTTCAATAGGAACAGGTATTTCCGCACGTTCTGACTTTACTGGGATTATCACTTGTTTGGATGTATTGACAATCAAGTCTTTCGTAGTTGATTGCTGACCATTTATTACAGCCAAGCTGAGGCTTGTTGTAAAAAAAAGAGCTGCTAAAATCGCTGTTGAACGCGACAAGAACGAAGCATTGCCCTGAGCACCAAAAACGGATCCCGACGAACCACTACCAAATCCTGCGCCAGCATCAGCCCCCTTACCGTGCTGCATTAATATTAGAAAAACAACACATAAGCCTAATAACACATGAATAATAATAATAACTTGATACATAATACCAACTAAATTAAAAAATGCACCGTGAATCACGGATATGTGGTCCATGATAGCATTCAGACGTATTATTTTCAATAAACTAGTCCAGTTTTACAACTGGACTTTATTTTGGATAGTCCCTGCAAACCAATGCAGGTGAGAATTTAAGGCTGTTTGGGTTCAAAATATTTCAAAGAAAATGAGAAATTTTGACCATGACTAAAAAATTAAGCATAGACCTAGAATTATTTTGACCACGAGATTATGTCCCTATCGAAACGATTCTAAAAACAAAATCACCAAAGGTGGATTTTATACCACAAAAAATGACTCAGAACGTAGGCAAATGCTGTATTGCTGTGGTGGAAAACATCGTTATTCTGAAACAAGTTACAGTGGATTGAGGGGAAAACAAGGCAGTTTCAAAGAATATGAACAAGCAGCCAAGTTCTTCTGTTATGGGCTTTCAGCAGATGCGATTGCGGATGTATTGGAAAAAACGTGAGAACAATTTGGCTTTTGAGCATGAGTAAGAAATCGAAGTTATTTCACGAAATGGGCAGCAGTTTTAGGGAAAGATAGATCAATTCGGAACTCAAGTTTACGCCTAATTCCACATTAAATTAAATCAGCACTCGAGCGCATTTCTTGCAACTTAGCAATCGACCTGAATTCAATTAAATCATCGGTTGCTTATTCCGAGCTTCGTCATTTCGGCATAGCGGGTTGAAGAAACTGTTCGAACTATTGCTGTTGACAGATTATGTTTTGGAAGAGTCATTTTGTTGTCCTTGAGTTAATTAAAATTTTGCTGCATTTTTTGCCAAACTTTTGGCGTTAATGCGCCAATATGCCGAGCGCGAATCACGCCTTTTTCATCAACTAAATACGTTTGCGGCAAACTTTGAATGTCAAACGGCATTGCGCTTGCCATTTCAGAATCAAACATAATTGTGGCAAATGGATTTCCTGATTGCTTCAAATACGTCCGTGCATTTTCTAAATCATCTTGATAATTCACCCCGTAAATTGTCACGCCGTCAGCCGCGAGTTGTTTTAAAAATTCATGTTCTGCCCGACACGCTGCACACCAAGAAGCCCAAATGTTTATCAACACAGGTTTTTTAAAATCCGCGCTGTTTAAAATGATTTCCGTATTTGTGAGCGAAGGTAAATTGACGATCGGAACTTTTTTACCAATTAAACGAGATGGGCTTTTATTGGGGTCATACGTCAAACCGTAGCCATACATCAACCCCAAAAGAATAGCTAAAATTATCGGCAACGCTAAAAGCAAACGCGGGGCAGGTTTTGTCATTGCAAATAATCCACGATGTCACGCACTTTTTCTTTGTCATGAAAATACTTAAATTTTGGCAACGCATTCATGCCGTGACAATCCACACAAAACGTGGCTTTTACGCCTTCGGTTCGCAGAAAACTATTGAGCGGCGAACCTTCAACATTTTCGGTTTGTCCAAGCGATAAAATAGTTGTAGGTTTAGATTGCAACGCATTTTTGCTGATTTTCGCGCTCCAAAAATGTGGCTCGTGGCAGGTTTTACAAGCAATTTCACCAAAGTCATCAATTTTTTCTTTGGTATTCAAAAGGGGCATAACTTTTTTATCTGAACGCAAAACCATATCTTTGTGCGGATGATTGAAAAATTTCACAATTTTCTTTTCCGCAATACCATTTTTTTGATGACAGTTAATGCACAATTTGTCTTCTTTAAAATTGCTATGTTGCAATTCGCGGTCAGCAAAATCTTCAACGACAGATTTCGTTGAAAATAAATGCGATGGATTTTTATCGCCTTTATGCAAACTGTGACACGCGCCACAAACGCCGCTTTGAGCGGGCTTTTCGTTAAATTGATTTGGTTTATTTTTCGCCGTGATTCGCAAATCGTGGTCACTGCCGACAATCGCCTGTTTGCCTTGATGACAATGCGAACAGAGTTCGCCATTTTGATGATTTTCAACGAGTGCGGGCGTATCAGGTTTGCCTTCGTGAACGGCGTGACACGTCAAACAACCGATTTTTTTGGTTTTTTTACCTGCGACAATTTCAAATTCGTCGTCCATTTTCACATTCACAGGATGAACACCTTTTGCGGCGGCATCATCTTTATCTTTGGCGTGTTGGCGTTTGTGACAGGTTTTACAAAGTGATTCTGCGTCTTTGATGCCTTTATCAAGCAATGCCGTTTCTGGATTTCCCGAATGAACATTGTGACAACTTTGACAAGTGACAAATTTCACTTCCTTATCGTTTTGTTTCATTGGTTCATCAGGTTTTACGTTAGTTGGATGAATGCCTTTGTGACGCGCTTCGTCTTTATTTTTCGAGGCTTGTTTATCGTGACAGGTTTCACAAAGCGCGTCCGAAGTTGGATATTTTTTCTCAAGCAACGCAGAACCCAATTTGCCATCGTGAACAACGTGGCACGTTTGACAGCTAATAAAATCAACGTTTTTACCGTCTTTTTGCATTGGTTTGTGATGTTTTTTCGGGTCAGGTTTGATGTTGACGGGATGCACGCCTTTTTTGTGCGCGTCTTTTTCATTTTCGGAAGATTGCCGCTCGTGACATTCCAAACACAAAGACGCTTTTTCATTTTCCAAAACCGTCAACGCGCTGTTATCAAAACCGCCGTGAATTTGATGACACGTTTGGCAAAGCATCTCGTTTTGATTGCCTAAAACGCCGCCATTTTTGAGTAACGAATTCGGCAAACCGTGTTGTTGTAATTTCGATTCTGTTGCAAAACCGAGCGCATTTTTTTCGGGCGGCATTCCTAATTTAATCGCTAAAGGATGATTTACACCGCGATTTTTAGCTTCTTTTTCACGCGCATTTTTACCTTTTGATTCGTGGCATTTTTCGCACAAATCACCATTTTTATTAGGCACACGAAGCCACGCATTGCCGTGTTCTTTGTAAAGCGTTTCGTTGGTTTGTTGGGGATTATCTTTTGTATGCGGCGTGTGACAAGTCGCGCAATTCAATTCGTTATGTTCACCGTGTGGAAAATTGTTAGGAAATTTATCCACGCGTTTTTCAACGAAACGTTCTTTTTTTAATTTTTCATCGTCGTAAACCGTTGCGTGCTGTTTATTTGTGCCAATTCGCAAACGCGAATCTACGATTGCACCATTATGACAGCTGTAACACATTGCAAAACCACCATCGGGTAATTGACCTTGTTTATCAGGTTGTGCGGTTTCTTTATTCCACGACAAATGACACGCTAAACAATTTTTTTGTGACGGTTCAATCGGCGCACCATTATTTTTTGCAGGTGTTGAGAATGTTGGATTGATTGAAAATTCAACAATTTGATTTCCGAGCGTTTCAACAACTAACAGTTTGCCATCTTGAAAAGCTAACGAAGTCGGTGATTTTAGAAGTAACGATTGCCCATTTTTATCAGTCAATTCGCCGAAGGATTCGCCATTTTTGAAAACTTTAATCGTGCCAAAATAGCTGTCGCTGACAAATAACAAATCGTTTTTTGTATCAATCGCAATGCCATTTGGACGAAATAACGTATTTTTATCCGTGCCGAATTTGCCAATTGTCGAAAAGAAACGTCCGTTTTTATCAAATTGTTGAATTCGTGAATTCATAATATCGACAACGTACAAATAACCGTCACGGTCAAATGCCATTTGATATGGATATTGAAACTGTCCGTCCATTTCGCCACGTTCACCAAAACACGAAAGCGGCGCATTTTTGACCAAATCAAAACGGCAAATTCTGTGATTGGCGCGGTCTGACCAATAAATCACATCTTCGTAAACAGCAATTGCAATAGGTTCAGGCTGATTTTTACTTTCGGCAGTTTGCGAAACATCAATTTTTTTCGTGAGTTTGCCCGAATTATCAAAACGTGAAAGTTCGCGTTTGATTGGATTTGCTGTCCAAATTTCGTTTTTATAAACAAAAATGCTTAACGCTGCGCTTTCATTTTCAATAACGGTATTTTCAAAATGCAAACCTTGTGCATCTAAAAAAATCGTTTTTTCAGCAATAACGCCAACAGGTTGCGCTAAATTTGCTGCTAAAACACGTTGAGCCGTAATTTCTACCGCGTGCGAATTGGCAAAACATGCCAACAAAAAAATCGCCAAAAATAACTTAACGTAGCATTTCACGAATAGTAATCCGTTGGTCATCGTTTTTGTAATGCTCTAAAAAGCGCGGAATAATGTGCGTTTGAATCGCTTGCACTTGCTCAGGATTCGCGCCCAATTTTGGCAAATCGAGTTTTGATTTTTTGTCGTTGTGGCATTCTTGGCAAGGCGTTCCTTGATGGGTTTTCTCGGTTTTTTGCCAGTTCAACGGCGCGTGAATTTTCGCGTGCAAAACGGCTTTTTCGGATTCATTTGCATTTTTCCATGTTGTGGAAATTTGTTTTGCAAACTCATCATTTTTCAGCAAAAAAATTCGTTCATCATTTAAAAATGGCGCAATTTTTGGATTTACAGGGCGCACATTTTCATTATCGAGATTTTTTCCAATTCGCAATTCACCTGAAACAAACTGCAATTTTTCCATATCAAACCAGCGATAAGACAATCTTTCATTTTCAACATGACACGTTTCACAAGCAATAAATTTAACGTGCATATTGTTAAAAGTTCGAGTTCGCAATGCTTTTTGATGTGGCAATGGCGTGTGACACGTTCGACAAAAACTTTGTGGCGCGGTTTCGAGTTCGCCAGCTTGTTTGTGAAACGGTGGAATCACCAGTTTTTCACCAATTTCAACATCTTTATGTTCACGCAGTTTTTTTGCTGACAACTCAATTGCAGCTTGATTTGGCGTAACATTTTCAATTTGCTGTTGATGAAATGGAATTTCTGTTGCAAACGCGGATTTAACGAGAAACAGAAAAATCAAAATAAACGTTCTCATAATTTCTCCTCGTCATTTTTTACAACAGGCTTTTCAAATCGCTTTTTAATTTTTGTCCACAAACTTTCTTTCTTCTTCGGTTTTGAACCAATAATAATGCGTTGAAATTTCTCTGCGCCTAAAATGGAATTATTGTTGTTTTTATTCAATTTACTGCCATCGCCAAAAATACTCCACGCGATATTACCAATGAAAAACAGAATTGAGAGCAAACCTAAAAGCGCCGCTAATTTGTACCAAATTGACAATTTTTTGAATGTTTCAAAATCGGGCTTTAAAACATCATCAACTTTCGTTTCAACGCCTAAACCGAGTGTTGCCACGCCGTGCATTTCTGAATTTAAAAATCCATTATTTGCCACACTTTTTGAATAATCTTTATGACAATTCGATTGTCCACACGTTTGCGAAAGATGAGCGGCATTCACCGATGATTCTGAATCTTCGTCACGTTTAATGCCGTGATGCAAACCTGTTGGCGCATGGCATTCAACACAGGACGCGCCATGTAAATTTCCATCTGCTAATAATCGCCCATGCAACGTTTTATCATAACTTTCTGTCGAATGAATGAACTCTAAACTGACTGGTTTTTTCTCATGTGTTTCTGGGTTTTCTTGTTCAACTTTCGCCATTTTTTCAATGTTGCCGTGACAATCAATACATAATTTATTAGACACATTTTTATTCAAATGATTGCCAATGTAACGGCGCAAAATGTGACCGCTAAATTGATTTCGCCACGCATCACCTTCGTGACAAGTGCCGCATTCTGCATCGTTGTGAGCAAATTCACTTTTGAAGGCTTCCATATTTGCTGCTGCAATATACGGCGCGTTATCGTGACAACGCCGACATGACGGCAACGCCGAATCTTTATCTTCTTGAATCCGATTTCCCGCCGCAAAATCTTTCGTTAAACCTTTGCCGTGCGCGGATTTTTCAAATTCTTTGGCAATGTCTTTGTGCGTGAATGCTTTGCCATTTGAAGGTTCTTTGACGTGACAACTTTCGCCACAATCCACTAAACCATCTTTTTCTTCATGCGGATAATCGGTGATTTTTCGATGACAATCTTTACACGGGACAGAGCCATGCAATGAGCCGTAATAATCCGATTTCAAAATTGAAGCACTGCGAATTTGCCCTTGTTTATCGACATATTTCAAATCGGGCAAACCGTGACACGAAAAACAGCCATCTGAATCAGGCTGGCGTTTATCCGCAAAAGTGGCGTTGCAAAAAACCAGCAAAATCGCCAAAAAGAAAAATTTAAAACGGTTCATCAATGCACAACCACCGTAATTGTCAACGCGGTCAAAAATCCTAAAATCATTGTGGCGTTAATCACTCGCGCCCATGAAATGGTTTGAACAGGCGTTACTTTGGGTTCAAAACGCGGTTTAAACGTAATCACTTGCCAATCTGGGTCAGGGAAAATTTCTGTGCCTTTTTTAACGCGCTTCGGTTCTTTGTGACGTGAGGCGGTTGTCCATTCGATAGCGTTCCAATCGCACACATCAACGCATTCGTGACAATCCATGCAAGACGATTGTTCGACGACGGCGACTTTATCAATCATTTTTATCGCGCCACACATACAATTTCGCGCACAAACATTGCAACCTGTGCAGCGTTCTTTTGCAACGCGAATTCGGTGTGTGCTACGAAAACGAGAGCCGAAACTGTTCACAATGCCGTCGATTGCACCAATCGGGCACATGAATTGGCAATAAGCCCGACCTTTGCTTGAGAAGAATCCGAGTAACAAAAGGAGTGATAAATTCACCAAACCTACCGCTGAAAAAATAAACGCTAGTCCACCTGCACCGCCTGACATGGCTTCGACTAAACGCGGCACGGTCACGAAATTACACAACGTACACGCGCTTACACCGATGGCTGGCAAAACGATTAAATACGTCCCTAAATAGCTGTAACGGATTTGAAATTGCGGCAACCAGCGGTATTCGATTTTCCAGCGATCATTTAATAATCGGCTGACTAATTCGCTAAATCCACCAACGGGACATAAATAACCACACCAAATTCGTCCGAAAAATAACGTCGTCAGCAAAATTAAACCGAATGCAATCACACCAATCATTGCCGCAGAAACGTGCGTGGCAAAATCATCGAGCGACATATTCGGAAAATACAAATAAAACCGCCGCATACAAAGTCGCCCACATAAATCACTGTTGCCTGCAAGTTTTGGCAAAATGGCGAGCGGCGTTAAAAATAAAATGCAGGAAATAAAAATGGTGCTGTAACGAAAACGTTGCACTTTTGGAACATCGCGCCAACGTTGTAAAGCGGTTTTAAAAGGATTTTTCATTGTTTAATTCTCAAACTCATGACAACTCAAACATAACGTGCCGTCTTTCGCGGGCAAACGTAATAAAACTTCATTTTTTAAGCGTTGATATGGCGGTAAAGTCGCGGCAATTTTTTCTAACCGCGCGTGTTTATCCGCTTCCATCACTTCATTCCAACTGTGTTTTTCATATTCCACGCCTTTTTTAATATCGCCATTCACTTGATTGCTAGCAGGATTTTTTTCACCTAAAACCCCTTTTGCGTGTGGCGAATGACACGTTAAACAAAGCACTTCATCATTTTCTGAAAGTGGCAAATGCACACCTTGTTCGGTTTCGGCTTTTTTCAAACGCGCTTTCATATTTTTCGCTGAACTTTTCGATTGCTCTAACGTTTTCAAATTCGCATCAGTGTGTTCAACCGCGTTGAAGTGTGGCGTTTTTAAATGGCAACCTAAACACACTTTTTCAGGTGGCAAACGCAAATGGGTATCCACTAATAAACGTAGTTTTTCGCGCTGTTCGTTTATTTCACTGTGACAAAACAAACAGTTTTCTTTTTTAATCGAACCGTCATCATTCAGCATCAAATGAATGTTTGGGCGTTCATGTTCTTTTTTATCGTGGCAATTTGCACAAAACGTTTCTAATTTTTTATAGCCGTCTTTGCGTAAAAAATCAGGCGCGTTCTTATCAATTTTGTCGTAAGGCGTTTCGTCGATTTTTTCTAAACCATGACACGTTTTACAACTGATTCTTCTATCTTCTTTTAAAACGAATTCGGCTGGCGGTTGCATTTCGTCTAACAGTTTCACATCAACCGCGTGATGCAAATCGGGCAAATGTTTTGATTGTTTATAGGATTGCGTTTGCCAATCGGTGGATTCATCAGCAAAGGCAAAATTACAAATCAACAAAAGAAAAAACCAGATTTTCATAAGCCTTTCTGCACACGTTCGCCGTGATTGTGACAAGTCACGCAATCCGAACCATTGTTAAAATGCACGCCACTCAAACCATTTCCCGTGTCGATTTCACCGCCGTCAGAAACCGTTTTCATGTTGTGACAAAGCACGCAAAGTTGGCTGTAATTTGTGTCGTTTTCAAGTAAATTCACGCTGTATGGTTTGTTACGAAATTTAGAATCGAGTAAAAATACGCCTTTGCGTGAATCATCAATAATCAAACCTTTATTTGTCGTGCCGTGCATGGTGTGGCAATCGACGCAATCCACAATCGCTTTATAATTATATTCACCCCGCAAACCGTTATAAATTCCATCACCTAAACCTTCTGGAACGCCGTGTTTATCAATTTTTCGATAATCATCTTCGGCTGCAATCGACTGGTCACTCCGTCCTGCGTGAATAATCGGATAATTTTTTTGCTGATGATTGCGATTGTGGCAACGTAGGCAAAATTCGTTTTGGTCTTTATAAGGCGTTGGCGTTTCAGTTGGTTTATTGGGTTTGTCGCTAAACGTCGTTAAATCAATATCCAACTCAAATTTACCGTTCATATTCGACGCATCATGACAAACTACGCAGTGCCGACTGATCGTCGGTAAATCTTTCGAGGCATCAAAGTCGTGGCGATGCTTTCCCGTTCTAAATGGATTCGCGGGCATATCTTGCGGATTGTGACAAACCAAACATTGCGGCTCGGTTTTCTTCGCGCCGTTATCGCCGTGACAACCTGTGCAAGTAGCGAATTTCTTTTTATCAACTAATGCTTTGGTTTTCGGCACTGATTCATGCAAACGCCCCAGCGCGTGACAACTTTGGCAATTCGCCTTTCCCCACGCGCTGCCCATTCCGTGCGACGGCGTTAAAAGCAAACTGCCATTTTGCGAAACCGTTTTCGCGTGAATCGGCAGCGCAAAAATCAACAAAATCAACAAAATTAGACTTTTAACGTGTCGCATGGCAATCACTGCAATAATTTTCATTGTGGCAACGTCCGCAACGTGCCGAATCAAAACGCGCTTCCAAACCGTGCAATGTTCGATAGCCTAACGGATGATAACCCGCGCCAGACGTGTCACGGCGCAAATGGCAATCGGTGCAAAAATTCACATCTAAATGACACGTTTCACAATACTTTTCATTGCTTCGCGCGGCTTCGTTATGATGATTTTTGTAATCAAATTTGTGGTCAGGCGGTTGAATTCGCTCTTTATCGGTGTGGCAAACGTCGCAACGCCACGGCGCACGCTGTTCATCAACGTGGCAACTGTGGCAAATCGGTTTTAACGCTTCATTCGCAATCACAGTTAAATTTTTCAATTTTTTAATATCCACGACATCCGATTTCGCATAAGAATGACACAGCAAACAGCTGTCGCCTTCTTGTTTCATCACGTCTAAATGCGCGTTGTGCGGATAATGTACGTCGGACTTTTGATTTCGTTTTTCCCACCACGAATTGTCCGTTTTTGCATCCATTGCAAACGCCGTTCCTGTCCAAACGAATAAAATAATCAACCAAAATGAACGGCAAATCATGGTTTTTTCGCCTGAAAATAATCGAAATAATAAGTAAGTTGCATCGAGCCTAGATATTCATTGGTGAGTTGTGAATTGTTGATATAACTGGCTTTCACCGCGACAATCCAATTATTTTTAATCATGGTTTGCCATTCGGTTTCAATGCCTGTGGCGAAATTTTTGGGATACAAACTTTTCTGCTCATCGCGAAACGCTAAATTTATGCTGTAACGATTTTTGCTATCCAGCGCGTGCGTGTGCGAAGCATAAAAACTGGTCGCATATTCACCGCTGTTTAATTCCAAATAATCGAGCGTGCCTTGCCAAGTGATATTCGGTTTGAGTTGATAACTCACGCTCGCATTCGCGCCGTAACCGTTGTAACCCGTTTTGCGGTCGGCAACTTGAACGCCTGCTGAATAACGTAAATCACTCGAAAAGTGATGCTCAACTGAGCCACGCCAAATTTGCTGTTCACCCAGCGCGTAAGCCGAATAAAAACGGTCTCGAAACGTGACATAAGGTTGAACGGGGCGATACGCTTCATAATAATTTCGCAAACGCACATTTTTAAAAACATCCCACCACGCATCGACAAACACATTTTCGAGCCGACTTTTTTCACTCGCGTAAGAACCTTTGACGTAGATTTCAAACGGCTTTTTTTCGCCTAATAAATTGCCTGTCAAATGCGTCGCGGCGTTGTAACGATAGGTCGTTAACGTGCGTTTTCTCAGCGTTTGCGTTGGCATTCCTAATACATCAAAATTTGCATTTGCAGGTTGTGTTGTCGTTTGCAGATTTGTTGTTGCTCCAATGGGTTGCGGTGTTTCAATTGCGTCGAAATTATCGTTAAAACTCGGCGAAAGTAATTGATTTTCTGGATTAACGGCGGGCGTATCCGAAACAGTCGCAACCGTGTTTGTTATTGTCGAAACTGGTTGAATGACATCTTGCAAAAAAGTCTCGGTACGTTGAACCGCTTGCATTCCAATACGCAAATCCGTTTTTTCTAATTTAAACCAAGACGTTGAAAAATTTGGAGAAAGATTTAACGCGCTTTCAATGCCAGAAACCAAATTGCCACGCAACGATTGAACATGGTCAACTTGCAATGGTCGTCCGCCGTAAATTTCAACGCTTAACGGATTTGAAAACTGATATTTTGCCGTCGCGCCATCCACTAAATACAACCCTAAATTGTCGCTTTTTTCAAACCGTCCGCCGCGTAAAGTCACGGGTAAAAACTCAAAACTCTTTTCGGCGTAAGCCTGATAAAGCTGTTGTTTATCGCGATAAATATCCGAGCTTAATCGACTGACTGCGCTGAAATTGGCGTTTAGTTTTTGATTCGGATTGTTATAAACCAGCGTACCCCATGCTTCGCCCGTGTAATCGCCGTCTTCCATGTTGTAGCGATTATCGGTTTGCAATTTTGTTCGCAACGAGCCGCGCCAACTGTCGTTTTGGTCGGAAGCCAAAACATTCGTGGACGATACAACGAACAAAAATAGACAAAATCGCTTAGTCATTTTTGGTGCGAATCTCAAACGGTTCAAGACCTTGCTCACGTTTTTCACGGTGTTTTTTCAAAGCCAAACCCGTGAACGTCGCCACCGCAATAATGCAACTTCCGCAACCTGCACAGGTTCCAATTTTCGGCACGGTGCAAGCTGTCGCCAGCAATCCCTGACTTAATGCCACGCCTGAACCCGTCAACCACGGCAACGTTTGAGCAACTAAATCGGACGTTTTCATTTTTTTAAATCCACCAAAACCGCGCGTTCGGGCAGTTGCGACAACGACAAAATAACGTAGTTCGATTTCACAGCGATAATTTCAGCAGGAATTTTTGTTTTAGGTGGGTCGATAATGTTGCCGTTGACCAAATTTACCGCAAATAATCCCACTTCATTCGACGCGGTGGCGTAACCGTTGTAAGGCAATTTCAAAAATAATTTTTCGTTGCCAAATGAACAAATTAAATCGGGATTCAAACAACGCGAGCCAAAATAAAATAGCGAACTTGAAACTTCACCTTGTGGCAATGTGCCGACTTTTTTGTTGCCTGCAAACGCAAATGCTGTCCAATCGGAGGCGATAATTTCAAACCGATAATTCGATAGAATGGCTTTGTTTGAATTGGTGTAATTCGCGGCAAGCCAGATATTTTTGACGTTATCGCCCGTCACTGGATTTTTAAACACAAACGCTTTTCGAGTGAGTTGCGTTGAAAGTGTCGCTTTTAAATCAGCGTCTAAATCTTTCAAAATCTCGTCTCGCGCCACCACTTGAAACTCACCTGAAATTGCATTTATTTTGTTACTTTGCAATTGTGACGTGAACGGATTTAATTTGGTTTCATACAAAACATCGTCGATATTTTCGACAATTTTGCCGTCATCCGAGAGTTTGAAATATGGCATCGCTAATTTCACAACGCCTTCTTTGATGAGTTTAGGGTACGCGGTTTTATCGTTCAATTCAGCAACTACGCGGACGTTTTCTTTTCCTAAAATTCCAACCACCGCCGAATTGATTGAGCCGTTACGTTTGCGGTCGTGACAATCGGTGCAAGGCATCGTATCGGTGACGGGGCGCGTGTTGTGACTAATTAAATACTCGTTCGTTTCCGTCCAAATCATTTGCGCGTTTGGCTTTTGAAAACCTTTCGCTTTGAGTAAATCATCAAATCGCGTTTTTAAATTTTTCACGTCTTGATAACTTTTCGGTTCGCTATCCACACCGTTGGTAATTTCCAAACGTTCAGCTCGCGTCAAAACACGTTGATTTGTGCTATCAATCCAATAATAACGGCTCGCAGGGTTGTATGGCATGATGCGTGATTTGCCATCTTCGGAAGGACGATAACGAAAACGCGGTTTTAGTTGCTTATCTTGAAAGCTAAGTTTTGTAATGTGGCACGTTTGGCACGCGACGGCGTTGAAATGCACTTGCACCGTGCGATTGAGTGTTGATTCGGCGTAACCTGCCATGTCACCACGATTGCGCCACAACTCACGATGCGCGTCTAAAATCGTTGATAAACCCGAATGCGGCAAGGCAGGTTTTTCAGTGCTTCCGTAAGTTTTACCACCGTGACAATGTTCACACGAAAGCGGCTTCGGCTGATTATTCAAATCACGGCGCACATCTTCATCTGAAAAACCCGTTAAAAATTGGTGATCCGCGCTCAAATCTAAGGCTTTGTTGTAATAATTTTTCGCGTGACAAGCGTTGCAATTATCAATGACGCGAACGGTGCCTTTTTCTGTCCAAGATTTGCCTTTGTGAACATCATCTTTTACATCAACAACATTTGCTTCAACTTTTGCCACCTCACCAAAACCATAAAACCCGCGCCGTTGTTCGCTAGTCGAGTGACACAACATACAATTTTCACTCGCAGGAAAACGCAACATTGGAATTTTTGCATCACCATTTGCATCAAAAGCAGCTTCGTTCCATTTTAAAATCGGTTCAGCGTTGGCAGATGTTTCAAGTGTTGCCAATGTTGAACCATCGGCGTTATCTGGCGACATATTTAAAAACGCCAAAATCGCTGAATTTGCATAACGAAACCAACCATTTTTAATAATTTGCAAATTACGCTGCGTTTTCCATTCTAAAACAGGACGTTTAAATTTAGATAAATCGACGTGACACGCCATGCAATCGGGTTCAATCACACCGCTTTTTTTCCAATCCCATTGCTCAAGTTTTTTGTTATTCCACTCGAAATAATCACCGTCTAAAAATGAAACGGCATTTTCAGGTTGTTTGTCGTAACGTTTTCCAGAACGGTCTTTTTCAGCAAAACCACCACCTGTGTGACATTCTTCACAATTTTTAATCAAACCGACTGCGCCATAATCTAAAAAATCAGCTTCTTTTGTCGTTGTTTTTTTACTGAGCCACGAAGGATTATTGCCGTTTTGGCAACTGTAACCACCGAAATAAGCAGGCGAAGTCAACGCCGCTAACCCACGTTTTAAACCAAATTTATCGTCGCTTTCGTCGCGTCCCATTTCAAAATGATAAGCGTGAGAAATTTTATCAATATCGTGGCAACCCGCGCTGCCGCCACAACTTGTGCGTGAACTGTAAGGTTTTTGGGAATCTAAAACGTGTGTTCCGTTTTCATCTAATAACGGAATGGCAGGGTGAATCGTGGGCAAATCAACAGTATTTCCAATAATTGGATTTGCTGTAACTGTTGATACAACAGGTGGTTTTGTAATAGGTGGCGTAATGACAGGCATTGGCATCATCGGCATTTCAGGTACAAATTCAGGCGGTGTGAAAAACTCAGTCAAATCTTCTCCGTCAGCTGCCCACACGTTTGAAATGGGAAGCATAAAAAATAAAATTGCTAAGAAAAATTGCCGAATAACGAAACGCATTAAAACCTGTTTGATTAAAATAAAAAGTGGATTTAAGCGATAAAATGCAGTTTTTAAACCAAAAAATAAAATGTCAACTAAATCAATAAGAAATAGTTTTTTTGATCGATAAAAAAGAACTGTTTTTGTATTTAATGCGGCATATCACATAGTTTGAATTTCAAAGCGAGCCAAATACCACATTAAGACAGAAAAACTAAATCTGAATTGGTCGGCGCATTGCGCTGATTCCGCTGTATAGAAATGACGATTAATTTTTAAAGTTTTATTAAATATTTCTTTTTTCTGCCGATACAAGAGGCAGGAGACTACTCCCAATCATTTCAAATTTTAAAGCGTGTAAAAAGGGTCTAGCTTCGCTACAACTAAACCTTAAATCTATGTTTTGTAGCATACAAATAACCCCCTTTATTTCTAATTTCAGAGGTTTTTATCATGGCAACAATTACAGCAACTGCAACTCCCGTTATAAAGTACAGTGATACAACAGACATTACTTTACGCGATGTTCGACTTTTTTAGTTGAAAGCATGACCCATTTTCCTGCAAAGTTGTTCTACCAAAAGCAACTCAAATCAGGAGAAGAGCCATGCCGCTTGAAGACTTTATCATTTATGTGTATTGCTGTGTAGAAGAA
>CAIPQN010000050.1 GCA_903867225.1 uncultured Pseudomonadota bacterium
GCTGATTTTCATCGAACAGAAATGCGGGCCACACATCGAACAGAAATGCGCGACTTTTGAAGATTGTTTTGGCAAGGTTTCATCGTGGAATTCACGCGCTTTTTCAGGGTCTAAACCGATGTTGAATTGGTCTTCCCAACGAAATTCAAAACGCGCTTTTGACATCCCATTATCCCGCGCTTGTGCGCCAGGATGCCCTTTTGCTAAATCTGCCGCGTGCGCCGCGATTTTGTAAGTCACAATCCCTTCGCGCACATCTTGTTTATTCGGCAAACCTAAATGTTCTTTTTGCGTGACATAACACAACATCGCGCAACCATACCAACCGATATTTGCCGCGCCAATTGCTGACGTAATATGGTCATAACCTGGCGCAATATCGGTCGTGAGAGGCCCTAACGTATAAAAAGGAGCTTCGCCGCATTCTTCCAACTGTTTTTCCATGTTGACTTTAATCATGTGCAACGGAACGTGTCCAGGGCCTTCAATCATGGTTTGCACATCGTGTTTCCACGCAATTTTTGTCAATTCACCGAGCGTTTCAAGTTCGCCAAATTGCGCCGCATCGTTCGCGTCATAAATCGAACCTGGACGCAAGCCATCACCCAATGAAAACGCCACATCGTAGGCTTTCATGATTTCGCAAATTTCTTCAAAGTGCGTGTACAAGAAACTTTCGGTGTGATGCGCGAGACACCATTTCGCCATAATCGAACCACCGCGCGACACGATGCCAGTCATCCGTTTCGCGGTCAACGGAACATGATGCAACCGCACGCCCGCATGAATCGTAAAATAATCCACACCTTGTTCAGCTTGTTCAATCAACGTGTCGCGGAAAATTTCCCACGTTAAATCTTCGGCTTTGCCATTTACTTTTTCGAGAGCTTGGTAAATCGGAACTGTTCCAATCGGCACAGGTGAATTACGCAAAATCCATTCACGGGTTTCGTGGATATTTTTGCCTGTCGATAAATCCATAATCGTGTCGCCGCCCCAACGAATACCCCAAAGCATTTTTTCTACTTCTTCTTCAATCGACGACGTAACCGCAGAATTACCCAAATTGCCGTTAATTTTTACCAAAAAATTACGCCCGATAATCATCGGTTCAAGTTCAGGGTGATTGATGTTGCACGGAATAATTGCTCGACCACGCGCCACTTCATCACGGACAAATTCAGGCGTAATCACGTCAGGAATCGATGCGCCAAACGAATCGCCAGGATGTTGGTCTTTCCACAATTCGCGCATTTCTTCCATTTTTTGGTTTTCACGAATGGCGATAAATTCCATTTCAGGCGTGATAATGCCTTGTCGCGCGTAATACATTTGGGAAACATTTTTACCCGCTTTGGCGCGACGCGGTTTGCGAACCAACTCAAAACGCAATTCGTCTAAACTTTTATCGGCTAAACGTTCTTTGCCATATTCTGAACTGGGTTCAGGCAATTCTTCGGTGTCATCACGTTCTAAAATCCAGGCAGCACGCATAGCGGTTAAGCCTTTTTTCAAATCGACTTCCACATTCGGATCGGTATAAACGCCCGACGTGTCATAAATATAAAGCGGGGCATTTTTTTCAACTGCGCCGAAATGCACAGGCGTGTCGGACAACGTGATTTTACGCATGGGAACTTGAATATCAGGGCGTGAGCCTTGAACGTAGATTTTTTCTGACGCGGGATAAGAATCGATTTTGATACTGCTTGCAGTCATGGTTGCTCTCTTTAAATTAAAAAATATAAAAAAAGCGCAGGGAAGTTTTTTGAAGGCTTTCCTACGCTGGTATTAACCAGATCAGGTGATAAGGGTTTTTCTCAGCTTTGTAATTTTACAAAGCACCCCTAGCCGTTACGGATGGTGATTAAAGTAATAGATACCGTGGTTAATTGCAAACCGATAAAAAACGCGGTTATTTTTGCAACGCCCTCGCAAAGGCATTCGCCATCAAATTATTGGCTTGCACGGGTTGCGATTTTACTTTTTGCATAGATTCTACTTTTCGTGGTTCACGTTTTATTTCGTTTGGATCAATCGAACTTTTCATCGTCAACGCAATCCGTTTGCGTGTTGCGTCAATTTCCGTCACGGTAACTGTTACAACATCGCCTGTTTTGACAATTTCACGCGGGTCTTTTACAAACGTGTCGGCAAGTTGCGAAATATGCACCAGTCCATCTTGATGTACACCAACATCAACAAACGCGCCAAAATTCGCCACATTTGTGACCACACCTTGCAAACGCATTCCCACTTCTAAATCGGTGATTTTTTCGATACCCGCTTTAAATTCCACACTTTTAAATTCAGGGCGCGGATCACGTCCAGGTTTTTCGAGTTCTTGCAAAATATCGGTCACAGTCGGCAAACCAAAATGCTCATTCGTAAAATTTGCCGCATTCAAGCCACGCAAAAAGGCAGGTTGTCCGATTAAATCACGAATCGATTTACCCGTTTTTGAAATGATATTTTCAACAACGGGATACGCTTCAGGATGCACCGCCGACGCATCGAGTGGATTATCACCGTTTAAAATTCGCAAAAAACCTGCCGCTTGTTCGTAGGCTTTTTCGCCTAAACGAGGAACTTTTTTCAATTGCTTACGGTTTTTAAATGCACCATTTTCATTCCGAAACGCCACGATATTTTCACTCACGCTTGCCGATAAACCCGACACTTGTTTGAGCAACGAAACCGACGCAGTATTTACGTCTACGCCGACTTTGTTCACGCAATCTTCCACGACGTTATTCAGCATTCGTGCGAGCTGCGATTGATTTACGTCGTGTTGATATTGACCAACGCCGATGGATTTTGGGTCGATTTTCACTAATTCCGCGAGCGGATCTTGCAAGCGTCGAGCAATGGAAACTGCGCCACGCAACGTCACATCTAAATCAGGAAATTCTTTTGCCGCTAATTCCGAAGCCGAATACACCGACGCGCCTGCTTCTGACACTACAATTTTGTTAAATTTCAATTCGCTGTGACGCTTCAAAACGTCCGCCACTAACGCATCGGTTTCACGAGAAGCCGTGCCGTTGCCAATACTGACGAGTTCCACGCCGTGTTGCGAAATCAATTTGGCTAATTTCGCAATTGAACCATCCCAATCGTTGCGCGGTTGGTGTGGATAAATCACATCTGTAGCAACGACTTTGCCCGTTTTATCGACAATCGCTACTTTCACGCCTGTCCGAATGCCAGGATCTAAGCCCATTGTTGTTTTCGCGCCAGCAGGCGCAGCGAGTAATAAATCACGCAAATTGTGGGCGAAAACTTTAATCGCTTCGGTTTCAGCAGCTTCACGAAGTTGATTTTTTAAATCCAAATCCAAGCGGGTGAACAATTTAGTTTTCCAACCTAAACGCGCTGTTTCAGAAAGCCAAGCATTCGCTGGTTTTGAAACGTCGCCCACATTTAATTGTCGCGCCACTTTTTGAGCGCACAATTCGTGACCGATTTTTTCGTCAGTCGCGGGCTGTAAATTCAACACCAAACATTCTTCATTTCGTCCACGCAACATTGCCAAAATGCGATGCGATGGCATTTTTTGTAACGGTTCACGAAAATCAAAATAATCTTTGAATTTTTCCGCTTCCGCTTCTTTACCTGCGACAACGTGGACATTCATCACGCCTTGTTGCCAAACGTGTTCACGCAAATCAGCAAGCAACGGCGCGTTTTCAGAAAGTTCTTCCATAATAATTTGCCGTGCGCCTTCCAATGCGGTTGCAACATCGGCAACGCCTTTTTCTGCATTGACATATTTTGCCGCGAGTTCTTCAGGCGATATATTTCGATTGGCTAAAATGTCTTGCGTCAACGGCTCTAAACCCGCTTCACGCGCGATTTGTGCTTTTGTACGGCGTTTTGGTTTGAACGGTAAATACAAATCTTCGAGTAACGTTTTTGTTTCTGCTTCGTTAATCGCTGCTTCGAGCGCGGGCGTAAGTTTTTTTTGTGCCGCAATACTTTCCAAAATGGTGGCGCGACGGGCAGCTAATTCGCGCAAATAACCGAGTCGTTCTTCAAGCAAACGTAATTGTGTGTCATCCAAACCGCCTGTAATTTCTTTTCGATAACGTGAAATAAACGGCACCGTTGCGCCTTCGTCTAAAAGTTCGACAGCGGCGGCAATTTGATTGAGATTGACCGCTAATTCTTGTGCTAAAAGTTGATTGATTTTCATAAAGGTGTTTTTAAAAGAATTTGAGAGGAAATTTTTAAACGCTACGCATGAATTCTAAAAATACTTCAAGAACTTCTTTATGTTTTTTAGGGCTAGATTCAGCACTATAAACGTTGATTTCAAATTCAACATCTTTGGCATAGGATTCATGTTTTCCTAAAATGCTATTTTTAATTTTTATCCATTTCAGTGTTTTCAAATTAGGAATAAATTGATTCACCTGCGCTGAAGAAATTTCTTTTCTGTGAAATTTAGAAAATGGCACATGATTTTCACCGTCTAAACGACGAATAAAAAAATGCCAATCTGCATCATCGAGTGTGCATAACAGGCTATTTCCAACAACGATTGAAAAGGCTTTTAGGGTCATTTTATTATCCAAAATAGAGTGAGGGTTGAAATGTTAATTGCCACATGTTGGGCAATGTGAATTTTTGCGTAGTTTAAGTGTATTGAATTCCATTGTCAGCCCGTCAATTACCAACAATTTACCTATCAACGTTTCGCCTATTTCTGTAATTAGTTTAATTGTTTCCAACGCTTGAATACTACCGACAATTCCGACAATGGGTGAAATCACGCCGTTCGTTGAACAAGTTTGTAATTCCTCGCCGTCACTTTGATATAAACAGTTATAACACGGGCTGTCATTTTTTCCAGACGTAAAAACCGAAACTTGTCCTTCAAAACGAATTGCTGCACCTGAAACTAATGGTGTTTTTTGTCGAACACACGCCGCGTTAATCGCAAATCGAGTCGCAAAATTATCACTGCAATCTAAAACGACATCGGCGTTTTTGACTTCATTTTCAAGTGCTTCACCTTCGAGTTTTGCTTTTTCAGCACGAACATTCACATCAGGATTTAAATTTTTTAGCGTGTTCGCACTTGAAATGACTTTTGCCACCCCTATATCTGCGGTGTGATGAATAATTTGCCGTTGTAAATTGGACAAATCCACGCTGTCATCATCATAAATGACTAAATGACCGACACCCGCCGCTGCAAGATACATGGCAACGGGTGAACCCAAACCGCCAGCTCCAACAATTAAGACTTTGGCATTAAGCAATTTAAGTTGCCCATCAATGTCGATTTGAGGAAGCATAATTTGGCGGGAATAGCGAAGAAGTTGGTTGTCATTCATGGTTTTTAGATTGGCAGAAAGTGGTTCAAAAGTTTCCCTACAAACGTAGGATTTTTTTATTTTAATCTATCTTAGGAGTTTTACATGAAAATTACCCCATTACACGACCGCGTTATCGTTAAACGTGTTGCAGAAGAAACCACCACTGCTGGCGGTATCGTTTTACCAGGTTCAGCGGCTGAAAAACCAAGCCAAGGCGAAGTGTTAGCCATCGGCACAGGCAAAGTTTTAGACAACGGTTCAATCCATCCAATGCACGTTAAAGTCGGCGACAAAGTTTTATTCGGCAAATACTCAGGCAACGAAGTGAAAATCGACGGCGAAGACGTAATCGTGATGCGTGAAGACGACATCATGGCGATTTTAGGTTAATTCTTTTTTAAACAAACATTCTCAAACAAAAAGGTATTTAAACATGGCAGCAAAAGACGTTTTATTCGGTGATGACGCAAGAGTTCGTATGGCGCGTGGTGTGAACATTTTAGCAAACGCGGTAAAAGTAACTTTAGGTCCTAAAGGTCGTAACGCGATTTTAGACAAAAGTTTCGGCGCACCAACGATTACTAAAGACGGTGTATCGGTTGCAAAAGAAATCGAATTAAAAGACAAATTCGAAAACATGGGCGCACAAATGGTGAAAGAAGTTTCATCAAAAACGTCTGACGTAGCAGGCGACGGTACAACAACCGCAACCGTTTTAGCGCAATCCATCGTGAACGAAGGTTTAAAAGCCGTTGCCGCTGGCATGAATCCAATGGATTTAAAACGCGGTATCGATTTGGCTTGCACGAAAGCGGTTGAATCAATCGTTTCTTCGGCTACACCTTGCGTAGACAACAAAGCGATTGCACAAGTCGGTACAATTTCTGCGAACTCTGATGAATCAGTTGGTCAAATCATTGCTGAAGCAATGGAAAAAGTGGGCAAAGAAGGCGTAATCACTGTTGAAGAAGGTTCAGGTTTAGACAATTCTTTAGACGTTGTTGAAGGGATGCAATTCGACCGTGGTTATTTGTCACCTTACTTCATCAACAAACAAGACAGCATGAGCGTCGAATTAGACGACCCGATGATTTTGATTTATGACAAAAAAATCTCAAACATCCGCGACATGTTGCCAGTTTTAGAAGGCGTTGCAAAAGCAGGTCGTCCATTATTGATTATCGCTGAAGACGTTGAAGGCGAAGCGTTAGCAACTTTAGTTGTGAACACAATTCGCGGCATCGTCAAAGTTGCCGCTGTAAAAGCACCAGGTTTTGGCGACCGTCGTAAAGCAATGCTCGAAGACATCGCGGTTTTAACCAACGGTACAGTGATTTCAGAAGAAATCGGTTTGAGTTTAGAAAAAGCAGAACTCGCACAATTAGGTACTGCAAAACGTGTTCAAATCACCAAAGACAACACCACCATCATTGACGGTTACGGTTCAGAAGATGCCATCAAAGCTCGCGTTGCTCAAATTCGCGCACAAGCTGAAGAATCAACTTCTGATTACGACAAAGAAAAATTGCAAGAACGTTTAGCTAAATTAGCTGGCGGCGTGGCGGTTATCAAAGTCGGCGCGGCAACTGAAATCGAAATGAAAGAGAAAAAAGCTCGCGTTGAAGATGCGTTGCATTCAACTCGTGCAGCGGTTGAAGAAGGCGTTGTTGCAGGCGGCGGTACGGCGTTGGTTCGTGCGTTGGCGGCAATTAAAGATTTACAAGGCATCAATCACGACCAAACCGTTGGCGTGAACATTTTACGTCGTGCGATGGAAGAGCCTTTGCGTCAAATCGTTTCAAACGCGGGCGATGAACCATCAGTTGTGTTCAACGAAGTTCAAAAAGGCAGCGGCAACTTCGGTTACAACGCGGCAACAGGTCAATATGGCGACATGATTGAAATGGGAATTTTAGACCCTGCAAAAGTCACTCGTACTGCGTTGCAAAATGCGGCTTCTGTTGCTGGTTTGATGCTCACCACCGAAGTGATGATTGCTGACGCGCCTAGTGATGATAAAGGTCACGCAATGCCTGATATGGGCGGAATGGGTGGTATGGGCGGCATGATGTAATCGCCGTTTAAAAGTCTTTTTTGGCTTTTCACTTTTCATAAAGCCTCGGTTGTTTTTTAAAAGCAATCGGGGCTTTTTATTGAGTTTATTTGGATTTTAAGGAATTAGTGATATGAAAAAAACGAAAGAGAAAAAAATAAAAAATTCATTAAAACGATATGAAGAATTTTTTGATGAAAAGTTAGGGACGGTTTTAATCAATGATTTTATGCAGTTGAGCCATATTCTTGAATCTCTTAAAGAAATCGATAATAAGGCATTCAATGCGTTTTATGCACTCATATCAAAAAACATTGAATTAGAAGAAATAGTTAAAGAACGTGGCAGTCGAATTGCCAAATTGCAAAGAGGTCAAACACAACCTAAATAGTGATTTTAGTAGTATGAATTGAAAAAAGCCCAGATGTGCAGTCAGTGATGAAGGTTTTTGTTTATAATATGAGGCGTTAAATCCACCACCATAAAAATTTAGAGAGATAAAATTATGAGCAGCGAATTTGTCAAAATAGGCAACACAAGAATTAAACGCTCAAACATCAAAACTTTTGGTACGTCTTTTAATGATGTTGTAGTAAAAGATGATTTTTCAACCGAAGTGGATAAATTTGTGAGTGGTATACGCGGAATTTTTACGTTAAATACCGAACTAATGGATTACTCAAGAAAACCAACTAAGATAAGGAAAAGATACGTTTTTGTTACAACATATCAAAATGACAATTATCAATTCAGTGAACAAGATATTGACATAGACAAAGTGTTGAAACTACTGGAAGGTGATTAAATTTATATTTGTAATTTCTTGAGTTTTTGCATTAAGCCCCCAGATAAACGGAACACCATAGTGGTGTGAATTTTGGAGATTTTGATGACTGATAATAAATGTAGCCTCAAAGTAGTAACACCAAATGGCAAACGCCTTCACGGAACAGCGGCAATTCTGCACATGACGAGTATAAATGGAGGTTTTGATGCTTGGTTGCAAAATTTTGCTGTTGATGTGGCGAAGACTGCTGTTAATAACCTCATAGAAGAACAGCAAAAACCAAAGAAGCAAAATTTACGTCTCTTGAAATAGGTTTTAGCTAAACAAAAGCCCCGATTGCATCACGCCGTCGGGGCTTTTTTGTTAAATATGCAGATTGCTTCATTTACCCATAAAATGTAGACTATAAGTCTAAAAATAATTAAATGAAAATAAATGAAAGCAATTAGCCTTTTTTCTTGCGGCGGTATTGGTGATTTAGCGGTTAGTCATGCTGGTTTTGATATTTTGGTCGCAAATGAATTACTCGAAGACCGCGCCGAAGTATTCAAACATAATCACCCAGCTACACAAATGATTGTCGGTGATATTTGGGATAAAAAACTCGAAATCATCAACGCAACGAAAAACTTACTCAATGGGCAAAAATTAGATTTAGTTTTTGCAACACCGCCGTGTCAAGGCATGTCTAAAAATGGGCGTGGTTATTTGCTGAATGCCATGCGTAAAGGTGTAAAAAGTACGATAGACCCCAGAAATCAACTCATCATTCCAACCATTGAAATTTTTTTGCAGATTGGCGCAGATACTTTGGTGATGGAAAATGTCCCTGAAATGGAAAACACCTACATTCCAAATCCTGATAAAGATGGCGAATTTATTAAAATTCTCGATTTTATTAAACAGTCACTGAGCAATGCTTTTGTCAGTTCTGTTCAAGTCATTGAATTCGCGGATTATGGCGTACCGCAAAATCGCCAACGTTTATTATCGATTTTCACCCGAAATGAAAAACTGAAAAGTCATTTTAAAAAATACGGTTCTCTTTTTCCGAATCCAACACACAGCAAAGACGGTGTATCTTTACCAAAATGGCGAACGCTACGCGATGCCATTTCTCATTTGCCAAAACTAAACGCAGGCACACTAGAAACGTCTTTTGATGATTCAATCGAATATCACAAAGTGCCGTTATTAGATGAAGAAAAGTATTTTTGGGTGAGTAACACGCCACAAGAAAAAGGTGCGTTTGATAATCAGTGCATTAACCCAACGTGTAAATTCGATAAAAATTCGACACATTCAGCAAGTAAAGATAAAGACGGAATCAATAAATCGAGTACCGAAACACCGTTATATTGTGTGAAATGTAATTCGCTATTGCCGCGACCTTGGGTCAAAACAGGCAATGAATACAGGTTAATGAAAGGATACACGAGTGCATATAAACGCATGAGTTGGGATGCGCCCGCAGGAACATTAACGCGAAATTTATCTTATGCGTGTAGTGACAAAAAATTACACCCTGAACAACACCGCACTTTATCACTGCATGAAGCAATGATTTTACACACAATTTCGGATTATCGTTTTGACTGGAAACGTGCAGACGGTAAAAAAGTCAGCGATAAGTTAATACGCGAATTGATTGGTGAAAGCATCCCACCTGCGGGGTTGGAAAAGATTTTTTTGCATTTGACCAAAATTTTAAACGGTCAACGTGTTGAAACAAAAACAGAAGCAGAGCAATTTTGCTTACTTGCCGATTAAATTATCGTTGTTGTAATGGTTTAAAAAATTGACATATCGCTGGTCATTTTTAACCGCGAGCCAATTGTTATACAGTTTTTTGACGCTTGAACGCGGCATAATGGAAACGCTAGTTGTTCGTCCTCCGCCTTCTTTAGGCTGAACAATTGTTCCCCAATCGTTTTCATCAAGTTTATTGCCAAAAAATACCGCAACAATTTGTGGCATTTGATTTTCAAAATCCCAAAGCAAACCAATCAAATTATTTGTTTCGCGGTGGTGAGCTTTCCAATCGTAGCCACGCATAACATCAATTCTGGTTTCGCCCATATCAGGTTTTGTGATGCCAAGTTTGGTGCATTGAGTTGGCGTTGGAACTGAACCACACGTTGCCTTGATTTCGATGCCGCCATTTGGAAATGGACTAAACGGTGATTTATCTCTTAACTGTCCGTTTTGTTTTAATGTTTCAAATTGAGAAAGTCCGATTTCATCCATCAGCAACAAATCAGGATAACCGTCTTGATGCGGGTTACTGATAAAAAGCCCGTTTGAAGATTTCGCAAAACTTTTTGCAAATAACTCACCGATAAAAGCTGAAAGATTACGCATTCCCAAAATGGCAAAAATATCGACAGGAATATCATCGGTAATCAATTTAATGACTTTGTGAACATCGATTAAAGTATCTTCGATTATCTGAATGTCGAATTGTAGTTGTTGACCATTACCCGAAATGAAATTCGTATCGGCGTTTTTGTTAATCAGATAATTCATTTGTTGCGTCCGTGACTTTTGAAAAAAAAGTTTTAATATCAATGTCCAAAGCATTGATGATTTGTTCCAGTGAATCTAATGTGATATTTCGCACACCGCGTTCAACACCAGAAATATAAGTCCTATCTAAATCCGCTTTTGCAGCAAGTTCTTCCTGGCTTAAATTGCTGTTTTTGCGAAAATAACGAACTGTTGCCGCTACGGCTTGTACAAGTTTTTTATTTGCATTCATGTGCTAATGATGTTGATATGTGATTTATTAGTCCACGGACTATAAGTCACTAAATTTATTTTTGAAGGGATGCAATTCGACCGTGGTTATTTGTCGCCTTATTTCATCAACAAACAAGACAGCATGAGCGTCGAATTAGATGACCCGATGATTTTGATTTATGACAAAAAAATCTCAAATATCCGCGACATGTTGCCAGTGTTGGAAGGCGTTGCAAAAGCAGGTCGTCCATTATTGATTATTGCTGAAGACGTTGAAGGCGAAGCGTTAGCAACTTTAGTTGTGAACACAATTCGTGGCATCGTGAAAGTTGCCGCTGTAAAAGCACCAGGTTTTGGCGACCGTCGTAAAGCGATGCTCGAAGACATCGCTGTTTTAACCAACGGTACGGTGATTTCAGAAGAAATCGGTTTGAGTTTGGAAAAAGCTGAGTTGGCGCAACTCGGTACAGCAAAACGTGTTCAAATCACCAAAGACAACACCACCATCATTGACGGTTACGGTTCAGAAGATGCAATCAAAGCTCGCGTTGCTCAAATCCGCGCTCAAGCCGAAGAATCAACCTCTGATTACGACAAAGAATTGTGCGAGAACGTTTAACTAACACGCTGGCGGCGTGGCGGTTATCAAAGTCGGTGCGGCAACTGAAATCGAAATGAAAGAGAAAAAAGCTCGCGTTGAAGATGCGTTGCACTCAACTCGTGCGGCGGTTGAAGGCGTTGTAGCTGGCGGCGGTAGAGCGTTGGTTCGTGCGTTGGCGGCAATTAAAGATTTACAAGGCATCAATCACGACCAAACTGTGGGCGTGAACATTTTACGTCGTGCGATGGAAGAGCCTTTGCGTCAAATCGTTTCTAATGCGGGCGATGAACCGTCGGTTGTGTTCAGCGATTCTAATCGGCGGAATTCGGATAATGTCGCCTGTCATTAAGCGATAATTTACGTCAACGCGCCCTTTATTCACGCGCACTTCGCCTTTGTTACCAACGCTTTAAATTTGACCCCTTAGCAACGGAATAAGCTAATCCATTTAACGAAAAATAGAATATCGTAGAAATCAATAACGACAATGGATTGAAGTCATAAACCACACTTCAATAGGGGGTCAATTAAAA